>NZ_BCUG01000047.1 GCF_001591165.1 Thauera butanivorans NBRC 103042 | reverse complement strand
CAATGTTAGATTTCAAGTTCACGGATACGCTTCTCAGCTTGGTTGTGAGTAACTGACGGTCTTTCAAAACCTTTTTCAACAACCTTGTCTCGATGGCTTATCTTCAGAGATTTTTCTGTTCCGCCGTTTGTAGTTTTTATTACCGCGATGAACTCTTGTTCAAGCTGATAGTAGGCACTAATTTGTCGGTAGGCGGCAACCAGCTCTTTTTTTGCTGATGCCATTTCTTCCTTGGCCTTTGCCATATCGGCAGTTGCTTTTACGCTCTTAAATCCAAAATACGCTGTAATGGCTGACCCAATTACGGTTGCCAAAGCAACGATTAACGAAGTTCCGAGTGTGGTTAACGTTTGTGCATCCATAGTGAAATCTAACGAATGAAAGGGACTTCCCCGTCCCGGCCTGACCGCATTGCGGTGATCGGCACCTGAGTGCCACGATGGGAAGTGCGAAGTCTCATCAATCCGTCCGAAAGGGGAAGTCCATGAGCATTGTGACCGTTGGCATCGATCTCGCCAAGAACGTGTTTGCCGTGCATGGCGTCAACGAAGCCGGCCGCGCCGAGCTGGTACGCCCGGCAGTGCCGCGTGAGAAGCTGCATGAATTGATCGCAAGCCTGCCACCATGCGTGATCGGCATGGAAGCGTGCTCGGGTGCGCATCACTGGGCACGGCTGTTTCAGGCTTCGGATCATACCGTTCGCCTGATCGCACCGAAGTTCGTCACGCCCTACCGCATGAGCGGGCGACGCAGCAAGAACGATGCGGCCGACGCCGCTGCGATCTGCGAGGCAGTGCAGCGGCCCCACATGCGTTTCGTGCCGATCAAGACGCTCGATCAGCAATCGCACCTGATGGTGCATCGTGCGCGCCAAGGCTTTGTCGAACAGCGCACCGCTACACTCAATCGCATCCGAGGCTTGTTGGCCGAGTTCGGCATTGTCTTGCCGCTCAAGGCAGCTACCGTGCGCCGACGCGCGGGCGAATGTCTGGAAGAGTTGCCCGGCTGGGCCAATACGGTCATCGGTGATCTGCTCAGCGAGATCGGCCGACTCGATGAACGGATTGCGCAATATGACCAACATATCCGACACATTGCCCGCCAGGACAGTCGCGCTCAACGCCTGACCCGCCTGAACGGTGTGGGGGAAACCACCGCTACCTGCCTGGTCGCCATGATCGGCAACGGTCATGACTTCGACTGCGGTCGGCAGTTCGCCGCCTGGCTCGGCCTGGTGCCCGGCCAATACAGCTCGGGCGGCAAGGCCCGACTGGGCCGCATCACCAAGGCCGGCGATCCCTACTTGCGCAGTTTGCTGGTCATGGGGGCTCGTGCCGTGTTGGCGGCAGCGAAGAACAAGACCGACACATTGAGTCGCTGGGCGATGGCTTTGCAGCAACGGCGAGGCTACTGGAAGGCGGTGGTGGCGATTGCCGCAAAGAATGCGCGCATGGCTTGGGCGGTCCTGCGACGAGGTGAAGCCTTTGTCCTGCCGACCTGATCCAGCCCGAACCTGCAACCGATCAGAGAAACCCGATTTGACCGCCGCGTGACGGCAAACGTTGATGACAACAGGTCTGGACCTGCGCGGGGCGTGACCGATTAACTCAAGGGCGGCAGCACGAGCGCCGGCTAACGAATGGGTTCCCCGCGTGCGTCCTTCATCAGGGTCCGCAGCCATCAAAGTGCTGCAAGAGTGACCGTTTGTAGTCTGGCCAGTCCGCACCTTGTTGTTATTGCATTGCTTGCAGCTCATTCGGGGGAAAGTTGTTCAGCAAGGGAAACGTCGTCCACTCTGTGGGCCGGGGAAAGCTATTGCTTGACAGATGGGGAAGCCCTTGTAGACGAAAATAACCGGACGCGAGAACCGCGAAGCGGTTTTCGCGGTCCGAGTTAATTTGCTTTGTTAGAGGTCATTACTTGTTCAAGCGTATTTCTATCAGTGAACTCCCTGATAATCACTGCGCCCACAGAGTGAGCAAACGAGTAGCCATCCCAAAGCCTTTGAAACGTGATGTCTTGCTCTTTGTAGCGCTGATGTATTTCAGGAAACACTTTTAGAAGATCTCTTGTTCTTTCCCAGTCATTCAATCCTGAGGCCTCGATAAACCTATCCAGACCCTTGTTAAGGTTGTGGCCGATGGCCTTTGCTTCATTTTCTGAAAGCCCCGTTCTCAGAGAAACGTAAGACTTGAAAAATATCTCGAGGGCCATTCTGCAATTAAGGATTGCACGAGGATCAGGGCGATGCTGGGAAAGTATGGATGTAGCCGCCCTCAGTTCTTGATCCGCAGACATGAGAAGCTGGGCACCAAATTCATTCAGGCCTTGCGTTTTACGCAAATCATCAATGCCCATTCCATAGTCTAAACAGTCGGCCCAATAGATGGCATAGTCCCAAGCTTGCCTATGATCGGCCATCATCTCCTGCTTAATGCCTTCAGGCATTTCATGAAGACAATCGAGCGCATTCAGCTGGACTGTGCCATACGTGATTGGAATAGATACAACCCAAAACTGGGAATCATAAAAATAGACGGCTTCATAAAGACTCCCGACTTGATGCACCCCTGGTTTTGAATGCGCTTCAAACCATTTGAAAATTTTTTTTGCGACATCGGAGGACATGTCCACTGAGGTATTAAACTCCTCGGAATAACGACGAATCGCCTCCCAAGGTCGACGCCGCTGGTCTATGCCTGCGGCGCGGAACTCTGTGTTTAGGTTTGCAATCCACTCTTCGGAAACCACTTAGCCGTCCTTTTCCTCTAACTATTAGTAGACGACAAATGTCGGCGTAAAAATGTTATCCGACATCGAAAAACTCGCAAGAAACCCTTGCATCATCTTGATTTCCCTTATTTGATGCATAAATATTTTGTCATATTTCGAATAGCATATTCAATAGCTCGCCGCCGCCTGTGCCACGTTTGCCCGATGTTCATCCCCACGAGTAGGGCCGCTTGTGTATCCAAAAAATATCGCTCGCGTCAAAAGATACATTCTTTCCCACGGCAGCCGCCATCCATACAACATGGTCTGTGTGACCTGCGTCATGCAGGCATGCTGATGCCAGAGGTCTGAACCCCGCGCCGAGCAGTTGCGGAGCTCATCACCACACCCCGAGCAACACCAACCGCACACTCACCGCGCAACGCGGTACATTCACGCCTAACATCAAAAAACAACGATTTACTTATGAAGAAGAATCTGTGGCTGCTGGCCATCGCCCAGGGCTTGTTCCTGACCAACAACGTGGTGTTCATCGCCATCAACGGTCTGGTGGGGCTGGCGCTGGCGCCGGTGGCGTGGATGGCGACGCTGCCGGTGATGGGCTATGTGGTGGGCGGGGCGATGTCGACCGGGCTGGTGGCGCGCAGCCAGCGGCGCTGGGGGCGCAAGACCTCGTTCCAGCTCGGTTTGCTGGTCGCGCTGCTGACGGCCTTGCTGTGTGCGCTGGCGCTGTATCTGCGCAGCTTCTGGCTGTTGGTGGCGGGGACGGTGATTGCCGGCTACTACAGCGCCAATGGCCAGCTCTACCGTTTTGCCGCCGCCGAACTGGCGCCGCCGTCGTTCCGCGAGAAGGCGGTGTCGCTGGTGCTGGCGGGTGGGCTGATCGGCGCGGTGATCGGGCCGAACCTGGCGAACCACACGCGCGAGGCGATGGCCGCGCCTTTTCTCGGTTCCTACTTGGCGCTGTCGGTGGTGGCGCTGGTGTCGATGGCGGTGATGGCGGGCATCCGCTTTCCGCCCGAGCCGAAGCAGGCCGCGGGTGCGGCCGGCGGGCGGCCGCTGGGCGAAATCATGCGCCAGCCGGTGTTCATCGTGTCCACCCTGGGCGCGGCGCTGGGCTATGGGGTGATGAATCTGCTGATGGCGGCGACGCCGCTGGCGATGGACGTGTGCGGCATGCCGTTCTCGGATGCCGCGCTGGTGCTGGAGTGGCACGTCATCGGCATGTTCGCGCCGGGCTTCTTCACCGGCCACCTGATCAAGCGCTTCGGCGTGCTGCCGGTGATGGGGGCCGGCGTGGTGCTGAACCTGGCCTGCATCCTGATCGCGCTGTCGGGGCAGGACCTGCACCAGTTCCTCGTTTCGCTGTTCCTGCTGGGGGTGGGCTGGAATTTCCTTTTCACCGGCAGCACCACGCTGGCGATGCAGGCTTACCGCCCGGAAGAAAAGGACAAGGCCCAGGCGGCGATCAACTTCGCGGTGTTCGCGACGATGGCGCTGACGTCCTTTGCCTCGGGCGCGCTGGTGACGACGCAGGGCTGGGCGCTGCTTAACCTGGGCTCGCTGGTGCCGGTGGTGCTGACCGGCGCGGCGCTGCTGTGGCTGGGCCTGCGCCGCCGGCGCGAGACGGCCGCAGGCAGTGCCGGGCGGGTTTGAGCCAGGGCCGGGGTGCCCGGCCCGTATGGGGGCACGGACATGGACGATGGCCGCGCCAGGCAGGGCACTCAGCCGAGGCGCGTCTTCGGCACTTCCTGCAGCACACTGTCCCGCTCGGCCACCGGCTCGCCAGTGACGGTGTGCAGCGGGACCACGCCTGCCCATACCGGCCAGCTCAGGTCTTCCTCGTCGTCCTTGACGCCATGGGCGCGAATCTTGGCCGAGGCTTCGGACAGCGCGATGCGCAGCAGGCCGGTGGCGTTCAGTTCCTTGTCGGTGATGGGGCGCAGCGTGTCCCAGCGGCCGGGATAGAGGCCTTCGATGAAGGCGCGCAGGCTGTTCAGCTTGTAGCTGGGGTCGGTCACCGGCTCGAAGCGGCCATAGATGACGACTGAGCGATAGTTCATCGAGTGGTGCATCGCCGAACGTGCCAGCACCAGGCCATCGGCCAACGCGATCGTTACACAGGCTTCGCCCGCCGTCAGCGCCTTGAGCATGCGCGACGCCTTGGCGCCGTGGATGTACAGATGCCCGCCTTCGCGCCAATGGATGGTGGGGATGGCATGCACCATGCCGTCGATCTGGAAGGCGACGGTGCATAGCATCGCGGCATCGACGATGGCGGCGACGGTGTCGGCGTCGTAGTGCGCGCGGTCCGGCAGGCGGCGGACGCGGGTGCGGGAGGAGGGGGCGGAAACCGGGGGCATGGCGGCAGACCTTTGAACGGGTGAGGTGGAAGAGGGCGCCTGGAGGCGGGAAGCTCGCAAGCATCGACGGGCTTCAGGCTACGGCGGCCGTGGTACCTTTTGTAGGGCCACGAATCCCCTTGTTCATGGAGCCACGATGGAACTCGACTGGCTGCTCGCCCCGCCGCTGCCCGATGCCGTGCCCCGCCAGCGCCTGCTGTACCGGCGCCTGCGCGAAGCCATCCTGTCCGGCCGCCTGCCGCCGGGCACGCGCCTGCCGGCCAGCCGCAGCCTGGCCGCATCGCTGGGCATCGCGCGCAATACCGTGCTCTTTGCCTACGAACAACTGGCGGCCGAAGGTTGCCTCGATGCCGGCCGCCAGGGCACCTGCGTCGCACGGCTGCCTGTTCGCACCGCCGTGCTGTTCGGCGATGCGGCGGCATTTGGGCCACGGCAGTTGTCCGCCCGTGCGGCGGACATGCTGGGGTCGCTGCCGGCGAGGGAGGCTGAGGCCCTGCCGTTTTCCCTTGGCGTGCATGATTACGGCGCCTTTCCCTTCCGTGCCTGGCGGGCCTGCCTGGAACGCGCCTGGCGCGAGGTGAACTGGCGGCAGCTCGGTTATGCCCGCGACGGCGGCGATCCGGCGCTGCGCGAGGCCCTGGCCGGCCACCTCACCAGCGTGCGCGGCCTGCCTGTCGATGCCGGGCAGGTCGTCGTCACCAGCGGCGCGCAGGCCGCGCTCGATCTTTGCGCCCGCCTTCTTGCCGACCAGGGCGAAACGGTGTGGGTGGAGAACCCCGGTTACATCGCCGCCCGCGCCGCCTTCGGCCTGGCCGGGCTGCGGGTGTACGACGTTGCCGTCGATGCCGAAGGGCTGGCGCCGACCGAGCGCGACTGGCACGAGCACCGCCCGCGCCTGGTCATGGCCACGCCTTCGCACCAGTACCCCACCGGCCGCGTCATGTCGCTGGCCCGGCGTCTGGACTTGATCGCGCGCGCGCAGCAGGCCGGCGCCTGGATCGTCGAGGACGACTACGACAGCGAATTCCGCCGCGGCGGGCCGGCGCCGCCCGCGCTGTTCGGCCTGCGGCCCGATGCGCCCGTGGTCTATCTCGGCACCTTCAGCAAGACGCTCTATCCGGGGCTGCGCCTGGGCTATGCCGTGCTGCCACGGCACGTCGCCGCCGACTTCGCCCGTGCCGCCGCGATGGCGACGCGCGCCGGCCAGGGGGTCGAGCAGCGCGCGCTGGCAGACTTCATCCTGCGCGGCCACTACGCCGCCCACCTGCGGCGCATGCGCGCCCGCTATGCCACGCGGCAGGAGGCGCTGCGCACCGCGCTGGTCGCCGCCTTCGGCGAGCGGGTGGAACTGTCAGGCGGCGAGGCCGGCCTGCATCTGGTGCTGTGGCTGCCGGATGCGGTGCCGGATGTCGAAGCGGCCCGCCGCGCCGCCGCGCTGGGGTTGGGCGTGCGGGCGTTGTCCGGATTCGCCCGGCCGCCGCTGGCGTGCAATGGGTTGGTGCTCGGTTACGGCAACCTGGAGGAGAGTACGGTTGCCGAAGCGGTCGGGCGGCTGGTGGCGGCGGTGGATGGTTGGCGGACGGGCTTGGCGGTTGGATGACAGGCAATTGCAACCCCGTTTTCTGGCGATAATCCGCCACAGCATCGCGCAGCATGCACCGGGGAGCGTTGATCTACATCTCGAGACATCGAAGCGCATTGAAAACGTCAATTCAAACCGCCTGTTGTTACGCAACATAAAGCGCTATATTTGGACCGGGCGCAAGCCGGGAGACTCGCCGTGCTCACCTTCCTTTCCATTGAGGTCCATGTCATGGGCAATGCGATTGCACGCCGCCTGGAGGCGATCCAGACCAAGGGGGCGATGCGCTCGTCCGACATCGCCAACGTCCTGAACATACGGCCCGAGACGGTTTCCCGATGGAACACGGGCAAGGCGCTGCCGCATGCCAGTACCGAGAAGCAACTTCTCGAACTGGAGTTCGTCATCGACAAACTCGCCGACATCTACGAACCTCACGACGCCCGCCTGTGGCTCTTCGCACGCCAACGTCTGCTGGACGACCGAGTGCCCGCCGAGCTCATTCAGCAGGGCCGTGTCGACGAAGTACTGGCCTGCGTCAATCAGTTGCTCGATGGTGTTCATCTGTAAAGCCCCGGGATGATCCACGATCCTGAACTGCTCGACCGACTGGATGCCTTTCCGAAGGAAACCTTCGTCGGTGAGGTCTTCCGGGGCACACGACAGGGGCTGAGCCCGTTGGCCAGTTCGTACAGCGGTGGGCGTTGGATGCGGCGTGACGGCGCCGGTGTGCTCTACACCAGCCTTGCACGCGAGGGAGCGCTGGCCGAGATTGCGTTCCATTGGGGACAACTCAGCCCGCGTCCGACAAAGCCCGTCATGCTGCATACGTTGCGTGTGGTGGCTCATCGGACCCTGAAGCTCGTGAGAGCGGACCCTGACAGTGCTGGGTGTGCCCGAAAACACCTATGCCGGTATGAATTTGCCCCGTACTCAGGAGATCGGTGCGGCCATCGAATTCCTGGGCTGTGATGGCCTGATCGCACCGGGGGCCAGGTGGGCTTGCGACAACCTCATTCTGTTCCCCGATCGGATGGGTGCGGACGCCACGCTGGAAATCGTGACGAGTGAATCCATCGATTGGCTGATGTGGGCGAATGCTCATGGGCTGGCATGAGCCAGTTCGCGCGGTGTGCCTATTGACGCCGCTTGCTCAGCGGGACAAGTTGGTCGGCCAAGCGGTGCATTGCCTCGGGAGCTGAATTTAGAGCGCTTGGTAGTAATCACGGATAGTTGCAGCCATCAGCTTGCGTCGCTCGACCAGGAAATCCTTGTACATGAGTGAGGGCGCTGTCCGGATTCACCCGGCCGCCAGGTGTGCAATCGGCTGGTGCTGGGCTACGGCAACCTTGAGGATCAGGCGGCGGTGGAAGCGGCCGGGCGCTTGGCGGCGGCAATCAACGCGGTGAAGTCGCACTCGACAACTTGAACGTCATTTGTCTGTCAGCATTGTCTGCATACAGGCCTGAAGCGCAGGAAAATGCTGATCGATTACCGTGGCAATGGTGGATGGATCGATGTTGCCCAGATAGTTGTGCACCAGAATGTTGTGGAAGCCGGCGATGTCACGCCCAGGATTTGCTCATGGCTCGATGGCTTCCGCGAGGATGCTGTCGCGCAGGTGACGGTTCAGTTCATGTTCTGGAACCAGATCGACCGGGCGTCCCAGCAATTCGGACAGTTGTCGAGCCAAGGGCAGGCGCTGCGCAAACAAATCGTAGCCGGGATCGAATTCCACGAGAAAATCCACGTCGCTTTCGGGACGTTCTTCACCTCGGGCCACTGAGCCGAAAACACGGATGCGCCGGGCGCCATATGTCCTGCCCAGAGCGGCAATGGCATCTTTCTGGGCGTGCAATTGGTCGAGCAGCATTCTTCAACCCCCGGATGCAGGTGTTCCCGAATTGTACAGCGCACACCGACTGGCCGTGGAGCCGGGCTTCCGGCCCCGCGCGAGCTTCACTCGGTCCGATACCGTTCCAGCCAATGCGCGTACGGCGCCGGCAGCACCCAGGTCGGACGCTCGACCTTCAGCACCTTTGCGGCGTGCATCGGCCAGTGCGGGTTGGCGAGGTGGGAGCGGCCGACCATGACGAGGTCGAGCTGGCCGTTGGCGACGGTGGCTTCGGCGAGTTCAGGCGTGCCGATGCCCCAGGACGAGGCGACCGGGATGGCGGCTTCTTCGCGCACGCGGGCGGCGATGGGAGCGAGGAAGGCGGGGCCCCAGGGTATGTCGGCCTTCGGCGTGGAAAAGCCGACGCTGACGCTCAGCAGGTCGAGCCCGCCACGCTTGAGATTGCGGGTGAGGCCGATGGCTTCGGCCAGGGTTTCCTCGTCGCGGCCGTCGTATTCGATGACGCCGAAGCGGGCGGTGAGGGGGCGGTTTTCCGGCCAGACTTCGCGCACCGCAGCCAGGGTCTCGAGCAGGAAGCGGCTGCGGTTTTCGGCGCTGCCGCCGTAGGCGTCGTCGCGCTGGTTGGCATGCACCGAGAAGAAGCTCTGGCCCAGGTAGCCGTGGGCGAAGTGAAGCTCCAGCCATTCGAAACCGGCGTTGCGCGCACGCCGGGCAGCGGCGGCGAAGTCCGCGCGGACGCGGGCGATGTCGTCCAGCGTCATGGCCTTGGGGACTTTCGGCAGCTTGGCGCCGAAGGCGACGGCTGAGGGCGAAATCGTCGGCCAGCCGCGCGGATCGCCGTCGGCGATGTGGTCGTCGCCCTGCCACGGCAGGTTGGCGCTGGCCTTGCGGCCGGCGTGGCCGATCTGGATGCCGGGCACCGCGCCGGCAGCCTTGATCGCAGCGGCGATGGGGGCGAGGGCCTCGGCCTGGGCATCGTTCCACAGGCCGAGGCAGGCGGGCGTGATGCGGCCTTCCGGCGAGACCGCGGTGGCTTCGACGATGACCAGGCCGCCGCCGCCGCGCGCCAGGGCGGGGTAATGCACCCGGTGCCAGTCGTTGGCGACGCCGTCGACGGCCATGTACTGGCACATCGGCGGGATGGCGATGCGGTTGCGGAGGGTGGCGTCCTTGAGCGAGAAAGGCTGGAACAGTGCCGACATGGAGCGGGTCCTTGGGGTCGTGCGAGGGTGCGATGAGGGAGGGGGCCGGTTCAGCTCTGCATCTTGCCGATGGTGTTGCGCAGGCGGTGGAGGGCGAGGGCGAAGAAGATGCTGCCGATCAGCGCGACCATGGCGAAGGCGGGCCATACCACGTCGATGCCGGCGCCGCGGAACAGGATTGCCTGGGCGAGGCTGACGAAGTGGGTGGTGGGCGTCAGCGACATCAGCCAGCGGACGACGTCCGGCATGCTTTCGAGCGGCGTCAGCGCGCCCGACAGGATCTGCAGCGGCAGCAGCACGAGAATCGCCATCAGGCCGAACTGCGGCATGTTGCGCGCCACCGTGCCCATGAAGATGCCGATCGACGCGGCGGCGAACAGGTAGAGCAGGGTGGCCATGCCGAACAGCAGCGCCGAGCCCGGCACGACGACGCCGAGCAGGCCCTTGGCGACGAACTGCAGCGACAGGGACGAGGCCACCAGCACCACCACGCCCATCGACCACACCTTGGACAGCATGATCTCGAACGGCGTCACCGGCATCACCAGCAGGTGCTCGATGGTGCCGTGCTCGCGTTCGCGGATCAGCGCGGCGCCGGTGAGCAGGATGCCCAGCATGGTGATGTTGTTGATGATCGCGGTGATCGCGCCGAACCAGCCGGCATCGAGATTGGGGTTGAACATCGCGCGCTCGACCAGTTGCACCGGCTGTGCCGCAGTGCTGCGGTGGCGCTGCATGAAGGCGCGGATTTCGTCGTTGACGATGTTCTGGATGTAGCCGGTGCCGGTCTGCGCCTGGCTCTGGCGGGTGGCGTCGACGTTGAGCTGCAGCGCGGGCGCGCGGCCGGCCAGCACGTCGCGCTGGAAGTTGGGCGGGATGTCGAGCACGAAGGTGTGCAGGCCGGCGTCCATGCTGCGGTCGATGTCGGACAGGCCGATGCGTTCGGGCACGATGAACTGCGGCGGCTGCAGCGCGGCGATGATGCGGGTGGACAACTGCGACTGGTCTTCGTCGACGACGGCGATCGAGGCGCGGTGCAGGCTTTCGGGTTTGGCACGGGCGTCGGCATAGACGGACAGCGTGAACATGAACACGATCAGGAACAGCATCGTCCAGTCGCCGAGCAGGCTGTGGAATTCCTTGATGCCCAGATGCCAGGTGTTGTGCAGGGTGCTGTTGCGCGTGGTCATGGTGTTTCCGTTCAGCGGGCCTGCTTCTTCAGCAGCAGCGTGGAGGCCAGCGTCAGCACCGGGATGGCGAGCAGCAGCGGGATGAAGGCGCCGCCCAGGTCGCCGAAGCCGAGCGCCTTGGCGAAGGTGCCGCGGCTGATGTCGAGGAAATGGGTGGTGGGGTAGATCGCGCCCAGCACCGCGCCGGCGCCTTCGAGCGAGGACACCGGGTCGAGCATGCCGGAAAACTGGATCGCCGGCAGCAGGGTGCCGATGGAGGTGCCGGCGATGGCCGCGACCTGGCTGTCGGTCAGCGTCGACATCAGCAGGCCCAGGCCGGTGGTGGCGGTGACGTAGAGCAGCGCGCCGATGAAGAAGGTCGACAGGCTGCCCTTGAACGGCACGCCGAACAGGACGAGCGCGAGCACGAACATCAGCACGCAGTTCAGCATCGACAGCGCGATGTAGGGCAGTTGCTTGCCGAGCAGGAATTCGAGCTTGGTCACCGGCGTGGTGTAGACGTTGAGGATGGAGCCCAGCTCCTTCTCGCGCACCACGCCCAGCGCGGTCAGCATCGATGGGATGAAGACCAGCAGCATCGGGATCACGGCCGGCACCATGGCGATCAGGCTGCGCATTTCCGGGTTGTAGCGGTAGCGCACGGCGATGTCGGCGAGCGCGGCGGGCGCGCTGCCGGTGGCGGCGGCGACCGCTTCGGTGAGCGTCTGCGCGTGCACGCCCATGACGTAGCCGCGCGCGACTTCGGCCCGCATCGGCATCGCGCCGTCCAGCCAGACGCCGATTTCCGGCCGTGCGCCGCGGGCGAGGTCGCGGCCGAAGTTGGGCGGAATCTCCAGCGCCATGGCGAGTTCGCCGGAACGCATGCGGCGGTCGATGTCGGCGTGGCTTTCGAGCGGCGGACGCTCCTCGAAATAGCGCGAGCCGGCGATGTTGAGGGTGTAGCTTTCGCTCGCGGTGCTGCGGTCGAGGTCGAGCACCGCGTAGCTCAGGTCTTCCACGTCGGTGCTGATGCCGTAGCCCATCACCAGCATCAGGATCACGGTGCCGAGCAGCGCCAGCGTCAGGCGGAAAGGGTCACGGCGCAGTTCCATCGCTTCGCGCATGCTGAAGCTGAGCAGGCGGGCGAGGCTGAAGCGGGGCGGCCGCGAATGCGAGGCGCCGGCGGCTGCTTCGCCTTCTCCCCCGGTGGGATGGGTCCGGGGATCGGAGGCACTCGGCTCAGCACTTCGGCCATCGCTCCCCAGCTTGACCCCGCTCGCCTCCGCCAGATACCCCACGAACGCATCTTCCAGCGAACTCGCGCCGCGCTGCGCGGCGAGTTCGTCAGGCGCGCCGCTGGCCAGGATGCGGCCGGCGTGCATCAGCGAGATGCGGTCGCAGCGCTGTGCTTCGTTCATGAAGTGGGTGGTAATGAAGATCGTCACGCCGTCCTTGCGCGACAGGTCGATGATCAGTTCCCAGAAGTGGTCGCGGGCCACCGGGTCGACGCCCGAGGTGGGCTCGTCGAGGATCAGCACGTCGGGCCGGTGCAGTACCGCCACCGCCAGTTGCAGGCGCTGGCGGATGCCCAGCGGCAGCGCTTCCGGAATGTCGTCCATGACCGGCGCCAGGTCGAAGCGCCCGGCCAACTCGGCGATGCGGGCTTCGGCTTCCGCCGGCGGCAGGTTGAACAGGTCGGCGTGCAGTTGCAGGTTGCGGCGCACCGACAGTTCGCCGTACAGCGAGAACGCCTGCGACATGTAGCCGACCCGGCGCCGGGTGTCGATGTTGCGGGCATCGAGAACTTCGCCCAGCAGCCGCGCTTCGCCGCGGGTGGGTGGCAGCAGGCCGGTGAGCATCTTCATCGTCGTCGACTTGCCGCAGCCGTTGGAGCCGAGAAAGCCGAAGATCTCGCCGCGCCGCACCTGCAGGTTGATGTCGTCGACGGCGACGAAGTCGCCGAAGCGCATCTGCAGGTCGCGCGCCTCGATGACGATTTCGCCGGCGTCGAGCGGCGGAATCGTCAGCGGTGTGTGGTCGCCGAGGCGTTCGGGCGGCAGCAGGGCGAGAAAGGCGTTTTCCAGCGTGTCGGTGCCGGTTCTTTCGCGCAGTTCGGCCGGACTGCCGGTCGCCAGCACGCGGCCGGTGTCGACCGCGACCAGCCAGTCGTACTGTTCGGCTTCTTCCATGTAGGCGGTGGCGACCAGCACGCTCATGCCCGGCCGCCGGCCGCGGATGCGATCGATCAGTTCCCAGAACTGGCGGCGCGACAGCGGATCGACGCCGGTGGTGGGCTCGTCGAGGATCAGCAGGTCGGGGTCGTGGATCAGCGCGCAGCACAGGCCGAGCTTCTGCTTCATGCCGCCGGACAGCTTGTTGGCCGGGCGGTCGGCGAATTCGGCGAGGCCGGTCGAAGCCAGCAGGTCGGCGATGCGTTCTTCGCGTTCGGCACGCGATTGGCCGAACAGGCGGCCGAAGAAATCGACGTTCTCGAACACCGACAGCGTCGGGTAGAGGTTCTTGCCCAGGCCCTGCGGCATGTAGGCGATGCGCGGGCAGACGTTGCGGCGGTGGCCGGCGCTGGCCATGTCGCCGCCGAGCACTTCGACCTTGCCTCGCTGAATCTGGCGCGCGCCGGCGATCAGCCCGAGCCAGGTGGATTTGCCGACGCCGTCCGGGCCGATGAAGCCGACCATGCAACCGGCCGGAATGTCGAGCGTGACATGGTCGGCGGCGAGCGTGTCGCCGTAGCGGTGCTCGACGTCGAGGAGGCGAACGGCGGGTCGGCGAACGGCTGTCAGGTGGTCGACCGGCGCCGTGGTGCCCGGTGCCGGTCCGGTCGCTGGATTCACGGCAGCCTCGTCTGCAATTCGTCGGGCCAGGGCTTGCCGTCGTCGAGGCGGACGTGCGCGACGCCGGGCAGGCCGGTCTTGACGTGTTCGGGGTACTTGGCCAGCAGTTCGGGATCGATGCGCGCCTTGACGCGGAACACCATCTTCTGCCGTTCGCTCTGGGTTTCGACCGTCTTGGGGGTAAACTGTGCGATGCTGGCGACGTAGGAAATGTGCGCCGGAATCACGTAGTGCTGGGCGGCGTCGAGCACGATGCGCGCCTCGGTGCCGATGGCGACGCGGCCGGCGGCCATTTCGGGCAGGAAGAAGGTCATGTACACGTCGCCGATGTCGACCAGGCTGACGATCTTGCCGCCGCTGCCGACGACTTCGCCCGGCTGCACGATGCGGTACTGCACGCGGCCGCTACGCGGCGCTTTCAGCACGCCGTCCTCGATTTCGGTCTCCAGCCGGGTGACGACGGCGAGGGCGGCTTGGATCGCCGCTTCGGCCTGCTCGACCTGGGCTTCGGCCGCCTTGACGCCGGCCTGGGTGGCGGCGATCTGGGCGTGGGCGACGTTGATGTTGGCTTCGGCGTTGTGTACGCGGGCGAGATTGTCGTCGGCGACCTGCTCGGAGATGGCGCGGTCGGCGCGCAAGGCCTGCGAGCGGGCGTTGGTCTTGCGCGCAAGGTCGAGTTCGGAACGGCGCTGCACCAGCACTGCTTCGGCCATGGCGACGTCGGCCTTGCGCTGGGCGACCTGGGCGAGCGCGGTTTCGCGTGCGCTGCGGGCATTGGCGGCTTCGGCCCGGGCCTGCGCGAGCTGGGCTTCGACCGCCTTCATGTCCATGCGGGCGATGACCTGGTCGGCGGCGACGAAGTCGCCTTCGTTGACCAGGATGTCCTGCACGCGGCCGGCGGCCTTGGCGGCGACGTCGACTTCGGTGGCTTCGATGCGGCCGTTGCCGGAAACGAAGTTGCCGTCATCGCCCTGCGGCTTCAGGAACTGCCAGGCGGCAGCGGCAGAGATGGCGACGATGGCGGCAATGATCCAGGTGGCCTTGCTGTTGGTGGTTTTCATGGTGTTTCCGGGGCGGTGGAGCGGATGTTCGGTTCATGCGCGCGCAAATCGGTCCGCCATGCCGGCCCTGCGCGGAAGGAGCCCTTGCCGGCGTGGCCAGACGGGAAGATGGCATCGCATTTCGATGGCGCGCTTGCATTCGGTCATTGGTCGAATAGTATCATCGCCGCGCATCCCGGTCCGCACGGCGGCCCGGTGCTGACCCTGATGTCATGAGCTCCGCGTGCGGCTTGCATGCAGGGGGCGGAAGAAAAGCGGAGCATGAAGGCGGTATGCCGGGGCGGTTGCCGCTGCCGGTGCGGCAACATTGGAGCATGGACGTTTTGAGTGATTCGACGGGTGGTTTCGCGGGTTTGTCCCGCGCCGGCGGTGAAAGCCGTCTGGTGCTGAGCGGCGACTGGACGCTGACGCACTATCGTGCCATCACGGGACGCGTGGCGGCATTGCAGGGCCGGCTCGAAGCGGGTACGCAGATCGATGCCGCCGGGCTCGGCGCGCTCGATACCGCCGGCGCGGCGCTGTTGCACGGCTTGCTCGGGCCGGCGCGCTTCCAACTGCTGGCGGGAGAGGGCAGTCCGCTGGGCGCGGAGCGCCGGGCGCTGCTCGAAACGGTGTCGGCCGCGCTTGCCGCCGAAGCGCCGCCGCCCGCCAGACCGGCCCATGCGCTGGGCGACGTGCTCGCGCACATCGGCGAGACGATGACGGCGTTCTTGCACCACGTGCTCGGCATCGCCGGTTTCATCGGCCTCACGCTGCAGACGGCGCTTGCCGTCATGCTGCATCCGCGGCGCTGGCGCATCACCTCGCTGGTCGCCAACCTGGAGCGGACGGCGCTCGACGCCGTGCCCATCGTTGCCTTGCTGACCTTTCTGGTCGGCGCGGTGGTGGCCTTCCTGGGCGCGACCGTGCTGGCGGCCTTCGGCGCCAGCATCTTCACCGTGGACCTGATCGCCTTTTCCTTCCTGCGCGAATTTGGCGTGCTGTTGACGGCGATCATCGTCGCCGGCCGCACCGCCAGTTCCTTCACCGCGCAGATCGGCTCGATGCGCGCCAACGAGGAGATCGACGCGATCCGCGTGCTGGGGCTCGACCCGATCGAACTGCTGGTGCTGCCGCGGGTGGCGGCGCTGCTGCTGGCGTTGCCGATGCTGACTTTCGTGGCGATGGTCTCGGGCATCGCCGGCGGCATGCTGGTGTGCGCGGCCAAGCTCGACATCTCGCCGGTGATGTTCCTGTCGGTCGTCGAGAACAACGTCGGCCTCAAGCACTTCGTCGTCGGCATGGCCAAGGCGCCGATCTTCGCCTTCCTGATCGGTGTGATCGGCTGCCTGGAAGGCTTCCGTGTCAGCGGCAGCGCGCAGTCGGTGGGCGAGCACACCACGTCGGCGGTGGTGCAGTCGATCTTCATCGTCATCGTGGTCGATGCGGTGGCGGCGCTGTTCTGCATGGAGATGGGCTGGTGATGCCCCCCGGCCCGGAGAACATCATCGAGGTGCGCGGCGTGCGCAACCAGTTCGGCACCCAGGTGGTGCACGACGGGCTGGACCTCGACGTGCGCCGCGGCGAGATATTGGGCGTGGTCGGTGGCTCGGGCACCGGCAAGTCGGTGCTGCTGCGCACCATCGTCGGCCTCAACCGCCCGGTGGCGGGCACGGTGAGGGTGTTCGGCGAGGACTTGCTGACCCTGCCGGAGGCGCGGCGCGCGCGGATCGAGCGGCGCTTCGGCGTGCTGTTCCAGCAAGGGGCGCTGTTTTCCTCGCTGACGGTGGCCGAGAACGTGGCCCTGCCGCTGATCGAGCATGCCGGGCTGAAGGCGGCGGAGGCGGCGGACCTGGCGCGGCTGAAGATCGCGCTGGCGGGCCTGCCGGCCAACGCCGGCGGCAAGTATCCGTCCGACCTGTCGGGCGGCATGGTCAAGCGCGCCGCGCTGGCGCGCGCGCTGGCGCTCGATCCCGACATCCTGTTCCTCGACGAGCCGACCGCCGGCCTCGACCCCATTGGCGCGGCCGCCTTCGACCAGCTCATCCTGACGCTGCGCGACGCCCTCGGCCTGAGCGTGTTCATCGTCACCCACGACCTCGACACCTTGTACACCATCACCGACCGCATCGCGGTGCTGGCGCAGAAGCGGGTGCTGGTCAATGACAGGCTCGAAGTCGTGGCGGCGACCGACGATGCCTGGATCCGCGAGTATTTCCACGGCCCGCGCGGCCGCGCCGCTGCCGATGCGGCACAGGCGTTGCAGCGCGATCCGCAAACAGCGTTCAAACCGGAGTAAACCCCAAATGGAAACACGTGCCCATCACGTGCTGATCGGCTTCTTCACCCTGCTGGTGGTCGGCGCGGCGCTGGTGTTCGCGCTGTGGCTGGGCAAGAGCCACAGCGACACCCAGTTCCAGGCCTACGACATCGTCTTCCAGGAGGCCGTCAGCGGCCTGTCGAAAGGCAGCACGGTGGAGTTCAACGGCATCAAGATCGGCGATGTCTCCAGCCTGCGGCTCGATCCGCAGGACCCGCACCGGGTGATCGCCCGCGTCCGCGTCGACAGCGCCTCGCCGGTGCGCAGCGATACCCAGGCGCGGCTGGTGCCGGCGGGCATCACCGGCATCTCGATCATCCGCCTGAGCAGCGGCAACGATCCGGCCAGCACGCCGCTGCCGGCCGGCAACGAAATACCGGTGATCATCGCCACGCCATCGCCGCTGGCCAAGCTGATGGCCGGCGGCGAGGACGTGATGCTCAACTTCAATGGCGTGCTGTTCCAGATGCGCGAGCTGTTCTCGACCGAAAACGTCGCCAACATCGCGCAGACGCTGAAGAACCTGGAGCAGGCCACCGGCGCGGTCGCCGCCGAACGCGACGGCATCGCGGCGGCGGTGCACCAGCTTGCCCAGGTCAGCGCGCAGGCCACGCTGGCGCTGAACGAGGCTTCGAAGCTGGTCGGCACCGCCAATCGCCTGGTCGACGTGGAAGGCGTGCAGACGCTGCAGAGCGCGCAGCGCTCGATGGCCGCTTTCGAGCGCGCCATGGCCACCGTCGATGCGCTCGTCAGCGACAACCGCGGCCCGCTCGACAACAGCGTGCGCGGCCTGGCCGAGCTCGGCCCGGCGCTGGCCGAGCTGCGCGACACCCTGGCGTCTGTGCGCGCCATCACGCGCCAGCTGGAAAAACGGCCGACCGATTATCTGCTCGGCCTCGAGCCGGTCAAGGAGTTCACACCATGAAATCGCCCAAGTTCGAGATGCCCGCCCTGCGCGGCGCGGTGGGTCGTGCCGGCGGCGTCGCGGCGCTGCTGGCCCTGTCCGCATGCTCCGTGCTGCCGCGCCCGGAGCCGGTCGACACCTACCGGCTGCCGGCGGCCGAATGGCGCACGGCAGAGCGGGCGGCGCTGCCGGTGTCCTTGCCGGTATCTTTACGTATTGCACGGCCGGTGGCCGGCGCCAGCCTGTCGGGGCAGCGCATCGTGGTCGTGCCCGAGGGCGACCGGCTCAGCGTCTACAAGGGTGCGGCCTGGAGTGATCCCGCGCCGGTGCTGGTGCGCGAGCGCATCATCGATGCCTTCCGCGCCGACGGCCGCATCGCGGCGCTGAGCAGCGACGAAGTCCGGCTGCAGGCCGACTACGAGATCGCCAGCGACCTGCTGGCCTTCCAGACCGAATACCGCGACGGCGCGCCCGAAGTGGTGGTCAGGCTGGATGTCCGCCTGGTGCAGCGCGACGGCCGCCGCATCCTCGCATCGCGCCAGTTCGAGGCGCGCCACCGTCCCGGGGATGCCGAAGTACCGCAGGTGGTGGACAGCTTCGGCCAGGCGTCGGCGACGGTGGCGGGCGAACTGGTCGAGTGGGCGATCGGCGCGATCGGCGCGATCGGTGCGTCCGGGCGCTGACCCGGTGCCGGCCGTTTGCGGGTGAGCCTGGATTGCCCTGGCTGGACGGCGGTGGGCATACCACGGCGGGCAGAACGGCAATGGCCGCTGCCAGGCTTCAGTGAAAATCCCGGCTCCTTGCCGCCAGGCCCCGCAGCATGCCGGAGTGGTCCACCACCCGGTTCGCCACCAGATGCACGACCTGGCCCTGGCGGCTGACCTGGCCATAGACGCCGAGCAGGTGGGCGCCGAGCAGGATGCGGCGCTGGCGTTCGAGGAGTTCGGGGCGGACGACGACGTTGACCAGGCCGGTTTCGTCTTCCAGCGTGATGAACAGCGTGCCCTTGGCCGTGCCGGGGCGCTGGCGGCAGGTGACGAGGCCGGCGCCGCGGGCGAGCATGCGGTCGGGGGCGGCGGCGATGCCGGCGGCGGTGATGAAGCGCAGCCGGGCGAGTTCGCCGCGCGCGAAACACAGGGGGTGGCGGCCCAGCGTGAAGCCGAGGCGGGCATAGTCGGCGAGCAGATCTTCGCCGGCGGCCGGCGCGGCGAGCGTGGCGCCGGCATCGCCGCCGGGCGCGGTGGCCAGCAGGCCGGGCAGGGGCGCGGCGCCGCTGGCCTGCCACAGCGCCTGGCGGCGGTGGCCGGCCAGCACGGCGAGCGCGCCGCCCGCGGCCAGCACGCGCAGTTCGCCGGCATCCAGCCCGGCGCGGACGGCGAGATCCTGGGTGTCGGCAAAGGCGCGCTGGCGCCGGGCGGCGGCGATGCGCAGCGCGGTGTCCTGCCCCAGGCCGTGGATCATGCGCAGGCCGAGGCGCACGGCGGGCTGGGGAGGCACGGACAAGGGCTGCGCCTCCTGGGACGGTTTGCCGTCGCGGGTGGCGGTGTTCCCGGCCGGAGCCGTGCCGGCGGTGGCGGCCGCCGCTGCTTCGAGCGTGCATTCCCAGGTGCTGGCGGTGACGTCGGCCGGGCGTACTTCGACGCCGTGGCGGCGGGCATCCTGGATCAGTTGCGAAGGGGCGTAGAAGCCCATCGGCTGGCTGTCCAGCAGCGCGGCAAGGAAAGCGGCCGGTTCGAAGCGCTTCAGCCAGGCCGAGGCATAGACCAGCAGCGCGAAGCTGGCGGCGTGGGATTCGGGGAAGCCGTATTCGCCGAAGCCTTCGATCTGCTGGCTCAGGCGCTGGGCGAAGCCGGCGTCGTAGCCGTTGCGGGCGAGGCCCTGCAGCAGCTTTTCCCGGTAGCGTTCGAGTTCGCCCTTGCGCCGCCAGGTCGCCATCGAACGCCGTAGCTGGTCGGCTTCGCCGCCGCTGAAGCCGGCCGCGACCACGGCAAGCTGCATCACCTGCTCCTGGAAGATCGGCACGCCCAGCGTGCGCGCCAGCGCGCCATGGATTTCGGCACGCACCTCTTCCAGCGGGTTTTCGCCGCGTGCGGCGCGTTCGCGCGCGTGCAGATAGGGACGAACCATGCCGCCCTGGATCGGGCCGGGGCGCACGATGGCGACCTGCACCACCAGGTCGTAGAAACGCTGCGGCTTGAGGCGCGGCAGCATGCTCATCTGCGCGCGCGACTCGACCTGGAACACGCCGACCGCATCTGCGCGCGACAGCATTTCATAGACTTCCGGCCGCTCGCGCTCGATGCTGGCCAGGCTCAGCGGCTGGCCGCGCCAGGCCGACACCAGCGCCAGTCCGCGGCGCAGCGCCGACAGCATGCCGAGCGCGAGCACGTCGATCTTCATCAGCCCGACGGCGTCGAGATCGTCCTTGTCCCACTGGATGACGGTGCGTTCGGGCATCGCGGCGTTTTCCACCGGCACCAATTCGTCGAGCCGGCCGCGGGCGATGACGAAGCCGCCGACGTGCTGCGACAGGTGGCGCGGGAAGCCGATCAGTTCCTCGGTGAGCGTGGCCAGCCGGCGGCTGATCGGGCTGTCGGGATCGAGGCCGGCGGCGGCGAGGCGTTCGCGCCGCACGCGGCGGCCGTCGAACCAGTGGTGCTCGCGCGTCAGGCGATCGACCTGCGCCTCGCCCAGGCCGAGGGCGCGGCCGACGTCGCGCAGCGCGCTGCGGGCGCGGTAGGTGATGACGGTGGCGGCAAGCGCGGCGCGTTCGCGGCCGTACTTGCGGTAGACGTACTGGATGACCTCCTCGCGCCGGTCGTGCTCGAAGTCGACGTCGATGTCGGGCGGTTCCTTGCGTTCGCGCGAGATGAAGCGCTCGACCAGCATGATGCCGAGCCCCGGATCGACTTCGGTGATGCCCAGCGCCCAGCACACCGCGGAGTTGGCCGCGGAACCCCGCCCCTGGCACAGGATGCCGGCGCTGCGGGCGAAGCGGACGATGTCGTGCACGGTGAGGAAGTAGGGCTCGTAGCCGAGCTCGGCGATCAGCGCCAGTTCGTATTCGATCTGCTTGCGCACGGCGGGCGGCGCGGGGTCGGCAGCGGGCAGGGGCGGGGCGGCCGTGGGTGCGGGCGCGGCGACACGGATGGGCGCCGCTTCGCGTCCGGCCGCGTCCTGCATCGGCGCGGGCCGGGTTTTCGGGGTGCTGTGCCGGGAGCGGGTCGCATGCTGTCCGTCATAGCGCCAGCTCAGGCCGCCTTCCACCAGGCGGCGCAGCCAGGTGGCGGGGGTTTCGCCGTCGGGCACGAGTTCGGCCGGGTATTCGTAGCGCAACTCGTCGAGGCTGAAACTGCAGCGCGCGGCCACAGCCAGGGTTTCGGCGAGCAAGGCGGGCGGGTAGCGGCTGGCGAGCGTGGCACGGTCGTGCAGCCGGCGTTCGGCATTGGGGGCGAGTGCCAGGCCGGCTTCGGCCACGCTGCAGTGCAGCCGCAGCGCGGTCATCACGTCGGCCAGCGGACGGCGGGCGGCATCGTGCATCAGCGCGCCGCTGGTGGCCACGGCCGGGATGCCGGCGTCCCGGGCGATGCGGCGCAGGCGGGTGATGCGCTGCCGGTCGCGGCCATCGAGCCGTACCGTCACCGCCACCCAGGCGCGACCGGGAAAAAGCCGTGCGAGCCAGGCGGCATCGGCCTCCAGTCCGGCGGTGGCGGACGAGGAGCTGAAGGAGGGCGGATCGGCAAAAGCCGGAGCGGGCAAATCCGGCGGCGGGAAGCCGGGCTCCGGGATCAGCAGGGCCAGGCAGTCAGGGCAGGCGCCGTCGAGCATCGCCCGCGTAAGGTGGTATTCGCCCTTGCCGGCGCCGCGCCGGGCACGGGTGATGAGCCGCGACAACTGGCCGTAGCCGGCGCGCTTGCTTGCCAGCAGCACGATGCAGGGGCCGTCGGCCAGTTGCAGTTCGCTGCCGATGATCAGCCCGGGCCGACCTTGTTCGGGCAGCGCCTGCAGCGCGCGGTGGGCCCGCACCACGCCAGCCAGCGAACATTCGTCGGTGATCGCGATCGCGGCATAGCCGAAGGCGGCCGCCTGGGCGACGAGTTCCTCGGGATGCGAGGCGCCGCGCTGGAAGCTGAAGTTGCTGAGGCAGTGGAGTTCGGCATGGTCGGGAAGCATGCAATGACTGTAAAAAAATACAGCATACAGCGCAATCCCGTTGCCTGTCTTCCGCGATGGAGCGGGAGAAAATGGCACACCGTCCGCATGAGATTGCACGGCTCAGGGCTTGCGGCAGTCGCCTAAAGCAGCGATGCCCGGTAGACTCCGGGGGTTTCGTTCCGCTGCGGCGGGACGAGTCTTGCTCAACTTTCCTGGCCGAGACGGCCGCTGAGGAGTCCTGAATGCCTTTCATCAAGTCCCGCAACGTCCTGTTCGGTGCGCTGGCGCTGGCTTTCGCAATCGCGGCCCCGGCCCATGCCCAGCAGAAATCCGTCGCCGTCACCGCGATCGTCGAACACCCGGCGCTGGATGCGGTGCGTGACGGGGTCAAGCAAGGCCTGGCCGAGGAAGGCTTCGAGGAAGGCAAGAACCTGAAGTGGCAGTATCAGAGCGCCCAGGGCAACACCGGCACCGCGGCGCAGATCGCACGCAAGTTCGTCGGCGACCGCGTCGATGTCATCGTCGCCATCGCCACGCCTTCGGCGCAGGCCGTCGTCGCTGCGACCAAGAACATCCCGCTGGTGTATTCGGCCGTGACCGATCCGGTCGCCGCCAAGCTGGTGCCGTCGATGGGGCCGTCGGGCACCAACGTCACCGGTGCTTCCGACGCGCTCGAGCTGGACAAGCAGATCGACCTGATCAAGCGTGTTGCGCCCGATGCCAAGCGTGTCGGCATGGTCTTCAATCCGGGCGAGGCGAATTCGATCGTGGTGCTCGAGCAGATGCGCGAAGCGCTGCCCAAGCATGGCATGAGTCTGGTCGAAGCCGCCGCGCCGCGCTCGGTCGACGTCGGTTCGGCCGCGCGCAGCCTGATCGGCAAGGCCGACGTGTTCTACACCAGCACCGACAACAACGTGGTGTCGGCCTACGAGGCCCTGGTCAAGGTCGGCATGGACGCCAAGATTCCGCTGGTGGCGGCCGACGTCGACAGCGTCGCGCGCGGCGCGGTGGCCGCCTACGGCATGGACTACCGCGGGCTGGGCGTGCAGACCGGCAAGATCGTCGCCCGCATCCTCAACGGCGAGAAGCCGGGCGACATCGCCTCCGAGACGAGCACCAAGCTGGAACTCCACGTCAATCCGGAAGCGGCGCGCAGGCAGGGCATCACGCTGTCCGACGAACTGGTGCAATCCGCCGCCAAGGTCATCCAGTAAGCCCCGCGGCGGGCATGCCGCCGGCGCGCAGCCGGCGGCGCCTGCTGCCGCCTTCCAGACAACGGTCGTTCCCCATGTCTCTCTACACCCTGCTCGGGGCGCTGGAGATCGGGCTGATCTTCAGCCTCGTCGCCCTCGGCGTCTATATCTCCTTCCGTCTGCTGCGCTTTCCCGACCTGACCGTCGATGGCAGCTTTCCGCTCGGCGGCGCGGTTGCGGCCACGCTGATCGCGAGCGGCACCGATCCCTTCGCCGCCACCGTCGCGGCGATGATTGCCGGTGCGGTGGCCGGCCTGATCACCGGCTGGCTCAACGTGCGGCTGAAGATCATGGACCTGCTCGCCAGCATCCTGATGATGATCGCGCTGTACTCGATCAACCTGCGCATCATGGGCAAGCCCAACGTGCCGCTGATCATGGAGCCGACGGTGTTCAACATCCTGCAGCCCGAGGCCCTGGTGGACTACGTGTTCCGGCCGCTGCTGCTGGTCTTCGTGGTGCTGGCGGTGAAGCTGCTGCTGGACGGCTTCTTCGCCACCCAGAGCGGCCTGGCGATCCGCGCCACCGGCTCCAACGCGCGCATGGCGCGGGCGCAGGGCGTCAATACCGGGCTGGCGGTGCTGGCCGGCATGGCGCTGTCGAACGCGCTGGTCGGGCTGGCCGGCGCGCTGTTCGCGCAGACGCAGGGCGGGGCGGACATCTCGATGGGCGTGGGCACCATCGTCATCGGCCTGGCGGCGGTGATCGTCGGCGAAAGCCTGCTGCCCTCGCGCAAGCTCTACCTGGCGACCATCGCGGTGATCGTCGGTGCCATCGTCTATCGCTTCTTCATCGCGCTGGCGCTCAATTCCGACTTCATCGGCCTGCAGGCGCAGGATCTCAATCTCGTCACCGCCGTGCTGGTGACGGTGGCGCTGGTGGTGCCCAAGCTGCGCCAGCACTGGTCCGGAAAGAAGGGAGGCTGAGATGACGACCCCCACGCTCACTTTGTTCGCTGCCCCCCCGGGGGGCGTAAGCCTCCCTTGGGGCGGCCCGGCGGGAGTCTAATATGCTCAAAGCCCAGGATCTGCACCTGACCTTCAATCCCGGCACGCCGATCGAGACCCAGGCCCTGCGCGGCATGTCGCTCGTGATCCCATCCGGGCAGTTCGTCACCGTGATCGGCTCGAACGGCGCTGGCAAGTCGACCTTCCTGAATGCCGTGTCCGGCGAGCAGAAGGTCGACAGCGGCAGCATCGAGATCGACGGCATCGACATGACCCGCCAGCCGGTGTGGGCGCGGGCGCGCCACGTCGCGCGCGTGTTCCAGGACCCGCTGGCCGGCACCTGCGAAGACCTGACCATCGAAGAGAACATGGCGCTGGCGAAGATGCGCGGCCGCCGCCGCGGCCTGTCCTTCGCCGTCAAGCCGGCGCTGCGCGAGGAGTTCCGCGCCCAGCTCGCGACGCTCGGCCTCGGCCTGGAAAACCGCCTGTCCGACCGCATCGGCCTGCTCTCCGGCGGCCAGCGCCAGGCCGTCAGCCTGCTGATGGCGGCGCTGCAGCCCTCGCGCCTGTTGCTGCTGGACGAGCACACCGCCGCGCTCGACCCGCGCACTGCCGCCTTCGTGCTCGAACTGACGGTGCGCATCGTCGCCGAGCACAAGCTGACGACGATGATGGTGACCCACAGCATGCGCCAGGCGCTCGACGTCGGCCAGCGCACCGTGATGCTGCACCAGGGGCGGGTCGTGCTCGACGTGTCGGGCAAGGAGCGCGAAGGGATGGACGTGCATCACCTGCTCGAAATGTTCGAGAAGGTGCGAGGCGAAGTGCTGGATGACGACAAGCTGCTGCTGAGCTGACAAGCGGATGAGCACGTATTTGCCGCAGCTGATTTGCGCTGCCGTCGAATTGATTTCTTCCTCATGTCAAGGATGAAAAAATGAAAAAAACAATAGGTGTGGCGGCGTTGGCAATGCTGGCATTCAATTCGGTTGCGAGCGGAAATTCGATAGTCTTGCCGGAAAGTGAAAGCCAGCGATTGATTGCCGGCAATCTGTCCATGACTGCCGAGTCCTTCTTCAAAGCGTACATGAGTACGGATCTGGAGCAGAGAAGGCTGGCTGAAATGTATGTGCTTGGCGTGATTGACAGCTCGGAAGGGGATTCCTGGTGCGGCTTTGAAATAGCCTCGCCGGATGCCATACAGGAGCAGGTTTATACCGGGCTGAAAAAAGCGCTTGATGAGTCACCAAAAGAGCGTGCTTCGGCAGTCATCAAGTCCAGGCTGAAGGAACTTCTGCCCTGCAAGGTGGAGCAATGAAAACGACGTTTGCGACATTGAAGTCAAACTACTATTCATCAAATGAGCTTCAGGGCAACTACGTAAGCGGTGCCGATCTTTATGCCGAGATGGGTATTGATCATGACGATCTGATCAGGCAGAACCCGGCTTATGTCAATACTTGTGCTGCCAGAGTCAGCCTGGCGCTATTGAAATCGAACGTGCCTTTTGCAGGTCGCCTGAGGATCAGGAAAGGCCCGTATGAAGGCAGGCTGATTGAAACCGGCGCCAAGCTGCTTGCCGACCAACTGGCGAAGCCAGGGGTTTTTGGCCGGCCTGAGCTTCTTCCTCCTGCAAGCGCGCCATCCAGGCTGAATGGCAAGAAGGGGGTGATCCTGTTCTGGAAGATCGCAGGGTACGGTGGTGGTCATATTGATTTGATCGAACCGTCCACGACAGGCCAGGTCTGCAACTCGGGTTGTTACTTTCAAGCACAGGAAATCTGGTTCTGGCCTCTGCAGTGAGTGCTCGCCTTCAAAAGCCCGATAGTTAAAGGCACTCACGCTCAGCCTTTTGCGAGAGCCGTACGCCAACTGAATCAACCCGCTTGCCTATGGTGAGCGAGGATCGCGGAAATCATTCCGGATTGTCGAAAAAAGCGGGTATCCACCAGATCAAAAACAACGCAAACGGACAGGGGTAGAAGATGAGTGGCAAGCCAGCGGCACGAATCACGGACGGTGTCTCGGATGGCGTGATCGTGACGGGGGCGCCGACAGTGCTCATTGGCAGCCAGGGGGGCGTGGCGTGCTCGGAATGTCCGGGTGGGGTGGCGGTGGGCAGCCCGGTCAATCCGTCGCTGGGTGTGAAGGTGTTGTCGGGGGCAGCGGATCTGGACTTTGCGCTGCCTGGGGCAATGCCGTTGGTGTGGCAGCGCCAGTACAGCAGCTACGTCAATGCCGAACATGGCGGGTACTGCGGCGTTCTGGGCTATGGCTGGTCCATGCCGCTGGAGCTGAGGCTGACCGTACGGGATGACACGGTGCTGCTGCATGACACACAAGGCCGGATCATTACCTTCGAAGCACTGGCGCCGGGTGAGCACCTCTACAGCCCGAGCGAGGATCTTTGGTTGCTGCGGGGCGCAGGCCCCGGTGCGGCCACGGCTCAGCCAGCCGCTCTGCCCGACTGGCACGAAGGCCGCTTCGGTTACATTGCCCCCGCGCTGGCAGGCAATGCCTATCTGATCTTTGCCAGCAACGGCACGGGCGATATCGTGTGGGTCTTCGGGCCGTCGAACTGGCAGGCGATGGACGCGGCACGCAAGGATGCAAAGCCTGTGCCCGAGCCCCGCGCGGATTGGGTGCTGTTCGGCAAACTCGACCGGCTCGGACGCGCGCAGCGCTATCGCTGGGAAGAGATCCTGGGCCAGCCGCGCATCACCGGCATCGAAGACGGCGTGGGACGTCACTATCACCTCCACTATGCTCGCACCCACGCCGCACGGGATGCACGGCATTGCCCCTCGGGGTATCGATGGCAGGCCGACAGCGGTGTCCGCTTGGCGGGCGTGGATCTGGTGTTCGACCCCATTCACCCTCGATCCGGCCAGGACGGCGCCCAGCCCATCGCACTGGTGCGTTACCGCTACAGCGGCGAAGGCGATCTCATCGCCGTGCATGATCGCCACGGCGAGCCGGTTCGACGCTTTGGTTGGCGCAATCACCTGATGGTGCTGCACCAGGAACGCACCGGCCCCGAGCACCGCTACCGCTACGACCGCGACGAGCCGGGTGGGCGGGTGATCGAGCAGCGCAACGAACAAGGGCTGGATTACCGCTTTACCTATACGGAACTGCCCGGCGTGCAGGAGCAACCGCGCAAAGCCTGCGAGGTTGCCGATAGCTTGGGCCGCAGTGAAACCTATGTGTTTCAGGGCGAGGCCGGACTGGCACGCTTGGTCGAACACCGCCGTGCAGACGGTAGCACCCTGCGCCGCAGCTACAACGCTTATGGCCAACTGACGTTGGTCGCCGATCCGCTCGGCCGTACCACGCAGTTGCAAATCAGTCCGGCGGGCCAGTTACTGGGTAGCCAGGGCCCGGACGGCAGCACCAGCCGCCAGCGCTACGACGAAGCGACCGGCCTGCTGCAAAGCCGCATCGACGCAGCCGGTCGCACCACCAGCTACTATTACGATGCTCATCACCGGCTCATCCGCATCACCGGGGCCGACGGTAGCAGCGAAAACTATGCCTACCCTGATCCGTCGCAGGATCCGTACAACGCCGACAAACCCATTCTCATCATCGACGCCAAGGGCGGGCGCAAAAAACTCGAATACACTCGTGAGGGGCTGCTCGCCTGCTACACAGATTGCTCGGGCTACAGTACCCGATACACCTACACCCGCTGGGGCCAGATCGCCGTGGTGACCAATGCGCTGGGAAAGCGCATTCGCTATGTCTATGACAGCCGGGATCGGCTGCAGGCGGTGCACTACCCGGACGGCGGCTTCGAGTGCTATCGCTACGATGGCCAGGGGCAGATCAGTCAGGTACAGGCTGGTCACGAGGAGGCGAGCATCCCGCCCAGTACCACGGCCTCGCTCGTCAGCCTGGAATACGACCTGTGGGGTCGGCTGGTACGGCGCAGCCATGCGGGCCATACGCTGGGCTTTGCCTACGACCGTGCCGGGCGCCTGACACAGCTGGTCAACGAGAACGCGGAGCACAGCCATTTCGAATGGGACGTGATGGACCGGCTGATACGCGAGACCGGATTCGATGCACGGGTGCAGAGCTACCGGTACGACGCGGCAGGCCAACTGACCGAATCGAGTGACGGCTGGACCGACGAACAAGGGCTGCCGAACCACACCAGCACTTACGAGTGGAACGAGGCGGGTCAGCTTGTCGCGCGTCATCTGCCTGCCACCGAACACGCGCCGGCCAGTACCCATCGCTACCGCTGGAACAAAGCAGGCGATCTCGAGCAGGCCAGTGTCTGGCAGCACGAAGCGAAGGGCCCGAAGCTGCACAGCCAGGTCGATATCGAGCGCGACGGAGCAGGACGACTGATTGGGGAAGTGCAGCGGCTGTTCAAGATCGATAGCGCCGAAGCGCAAATCGAGTTCGAACACCGCATCGTCCACACGCTGGACGCGCTGGGCAATCGCACGGCGAGCCAGTTGCAAGGGCTGGGTGAGGTTGGCTACCTGCTGTATGGCTCGGGCCACCTGCACGGTGTCACGTGGCAGGGTGAAAGCCTTGTGGACTTCGAACGGGATGCCTTGCACCGGGAGATTCGGCGGCAGTTGGGCATGGCGCGTGATCCGGCTGCATCGCAGCCGCTCATGCGTCGACTGAGCTGGGATTCAGCCGGGCGGCTGCAAGCCATGCAATTGACGGGCTTGTCTGGCGACAGGGCCGATGTCTTCGCATCAGCAGTCGATCCGGTTCGCCCGCCACCGGCTCTGGTCGGGGCGTTGACGGCTCGTCACTACCACTACGACAGCCTGGGCCAGATGATCGGTATCCAGAGCCCAGCGGGGCCGAGCCGGTTCGGCTACGACGCCGCAGGGCGCCTGACCGCCGCCCAGAGCCCGCAAGCAGGCGAGCAGCGCTGGCGCTTCGACCCCGCAGGTAATCGTTTACCAATCGGCGAACGTCCAATGCAAGAGGCGGACGAGCTCAAGCCGGACTGGATGGCGCCGCACTACAACGTGCTGCAAGGCAAAGCCGGTGCGCAAAACGGCGCGGAGATCACCTACTGGCCGGGCAACCGGGTGGGCCACCACCACAGCGACAGGGACGTGGGCAGCGAAGGCGCCAGTCTGCGCTACCGCTACGACAGCCGGGGCAACCGGCGCGAGAGTGAAGACGAAGTCAGCGGCCAGCGAATGGTGCTGGATTACGATGCGAGCAAGCAACTGATCGAGGTGCACAGAGAAACGGGCGAAGAGCGCCGCGCGCAGCGCTACCGTTACGATGCCTTTGGCCGGCGGCTGGCGAAGTACGACAGCACGGGCGCGGTAGCCTACTTCGGTTGGGATGGCGATCGGCTCATCCACACCGAGCGGCATTGCCCGGAAAGGCGCGTGCCGGAGATCATCCACACCGTCTATGAACCTGGTGGCTTCACACCGTTGATTCAACTGCGTGCTACGGAAAAATCCGGCGCGGAGCCGTTGCAGGCATTGCTGGAAAGCATCCCTGACACCATCGTGCAAGACACATTACGGCCGATGCTGACCGATCTGGCCGGTACCCTCGCCCTGCTGCAAGACAAGGGACGGCAGATCGGTATGCCCGCCGATGCGCTGGCGCTCATGGGCGAGCAGCTTCACGACTTGCAGCAGCAGACGCTGGCGCATCGAGTGGGCAATGGCAAGCATATTGAAGTGAGGCACTACCTGTGCGATCACCTGGGCACGCCGCAAGCGCTGATTGGCGAAACGGGTCAGATCGATTGGGCGGCGAGCCTGGATGCCTGGGGCAATGTGCTGGCGGAGCACAATCCGAAGGGGCTATATCAGCCCATTCGGCTGCCGGGACAGCACCATGATCCTGAAACCGGGCTCTACTACAACCGACACCGGTACTACGATGCAACGCTTGGGGCTTATGTCAATCAGGATCCGATTGGGTTCTCAGGGGGAGTGAATTGGTTCCGCTATCCAGTGAATCCAGTGGAAGGAATTGATCCGTTAGGATTGCAATATGTTGATGGTCGCTTGATTATGGCTGACAGAGTGGCAGGCATTCCGAGATCGGATCAACCTGGTCTCTTCGAGAGGCTAAGAGATGCTCCTCGAAAAGATGGCCAACCTTTAGGACACGGATGCGGAGACTCGAAAACAGACAACTTTGTTCCCGACCGTCCGCTAAGCTTCGATTTCTTTCCTGCCTGCCGCAAACACGACATTTGCTATGGTGAGAAAAATGGCCCATCTAAAAAACAGTGTGACGATAATTTTAAACGGGATATGAATGAGGCTTGCTCTAAAGAAAATTGGTTGATGAGAAAATACTGCGAAGCCGTTGCAAGAGATTATTATTTCGCCGTTGATTGGTTTGGTGGAGAGGCTTTTGAGAATGCTAGAAAGTAAAATAAAAAGCGCTGTTGTTCGGATGGTGGTGCTGATTGCTGTGGCTATTTTTACATTTAAATTGGCTGGAGTATGTCTTGGGTTGAGGGGCGATGATTTTTACAAAATAGCTTACATAAATGCAATTCCATTCATTATTTTGATTGCCGCTGCGCTTATGAAAGATGGTAGATGCTTTTATTTTTCTGTCTTTATTTTTTCTGTATTTAATTTCATTGTTTATGATTTTTTTTCCTGCTCTGATTCTGCAAAGCATGGAGGGGCGTCATTCATGGCTTTGATTTATGCTTTTATTGGGCCTGTTTCAGTGTTAGTGGGGTTGGCGATTGGTTATGTTTTTGTGAAATTATTTATTCAAAATAGGGAGGGGGTTGGGTGAGGTTGGCAGATGGATTTTTCTTAGGGAATTGCTTATATGGACGCCTCCCGGAGTGACAAGTGATTTTCGCGTCTGGCATTCGAGGTAAGTGACCTGCTCCGGTCTTTTCGGACCAGTTGAAACTTGAGAGGATGGCTTCCAAGCAGGAGAGGAAGTCATGCGCAAGAGCCGTTTTACTGAAGAACAGATGGTCAAGATTGTGCGGGAGGCCACGCCGCAAGCCCGGCCCAATGGCTTAGAATCCGCCCTTCGCTTTTCTGCGCATCCGACAGCTTCCAGCCATGCCCCAGCCTTCCGTTCCCCGCCCCGTCCGCACCCGTTTCGCGCCCAGCCCCACCGGTTATCTCCACATCGGCGGCGCGCGCACGGCGCTGTTCTCGTGGGCCTTCGCCCGCCGCCATGGCGGCAAGTTCATCCTGCGTATCGAGGATACCGATGTTGCCCGTTCCACGCCCGCGGCGGTGCAGGCCATCCTGGACGGCATGCAGTGGCTGGGCCTGGAGCATGACGAAGGCCCGTTCTACCAGATGCAGCGCATGGAGCGGTACAAGGAGGTGATCCGGCAGATGCTGGCTGCCGGTACAGCCTACCATTGCTACATGTCGCCGGAAGAGCTCGACCGCATCCGGGAGGAGCAGCGCGCCCGCGGCGAGAAGCCGCGCTACGACGGCCGCTGGCGGCCGGAGGCCGGCAAGTTGTTGCCGCAGCCGCCCGAAGGCGTGCAGCCGGTGGTGCGCTTCCGCAACCCGGTGGATGGCGCCGTGGCCTGGGACGATCTGGTCAAGGGCCGCATCGAGATCGCCAACGCCGAGCTGGACGACTTCATCATCGCCCGCGCCGACGGCACGCCGACCTACAACTTCTGCGTGGTGGTGGACGACTGGGACATGGGCATCACCCATGTCATCCGCGGCGACGATCATGTGAACAACACGCCGCGCCAGATCAACGTGCTGCGGGCGCTGGGTGCCGAGGTGCCGCTGTATGCCCACCTGTCGATGATCCTCGGCGACGACGGCACCAAGCTGTCAAAGCGCCACGGCGCGGTCAGCGTGATGCAGTACGACGACGACGGCTACCTGCCGGATGCGGTCATCAACTACCTGGCCCGCCTGGGCTGGAGCCACGGCGACGACGAGGTGTTCAGCCGCGCGCAGTTCGTCGAGTGGTTCGACCTCGACCACATCACGCCTTCGGCAGCGCAGTTCAACACCGAAAAGCTCAACTGGCTCAATGCCCAGTACATCAAGAAGGCGGACGACGCCTTCCTGGCCGCGCAGGTCGCCAACCGGTTGGCGCGGCGCGGCGTGAACCCCGAGACCGGCGTCTCGCTGGAAGCAGTGGTCGCACTGTACAAGGATCGCGTTTCCAACCTGAACGAGCTGGCTGATTCGGTCGAGCTGTTCGTCGCCGACGTGCATCCGGCGCCGGAAGTGATCGGCCAGCACCTGAACGATGCTGCGAAGGCCGCGTTGGCCAGCCTGCGCGGGCGTCTGGCCGGCGCGGGGTGGAACAAGGCGGCGCTGTCGCAGGCGATCAAGGACACCATGGCCGAGCACGGCCTGAAGATGCCGCAGGTGGCGATTCCGCTGCGCGTCGTCGTGCTGGGTGTGCCGCAGACGCCGTCGATCGACGCGGTGCTGGAGGTGCTGGGGCGCGAGCGGGTGCTGATGCGGCTCGACCGCTACCTCTGAGCGAAAGCCAGCCCCCCGGCGGGGGCGTAAACGGCGAAGGCCCCGAAGTTTTTTCGGGGCCTTCGCCGTTTACCGCTTCGGCTTGGGTCAGGCAGCCTTGCGGGCAGTGTTGCGTGCATTCGTCGTCGGCGTGACGAAGGTTTCCAGCGTGGCAGCCGGCGTCAGCTTGGAGACTTCGTCGAACAGCGATTGCATCGAGTTGCTGACTTCGCTGATGTGGCGGGTGCTGATTTCGGCGATTTCCGACTGCGCGCGCAGGCAGATTTCATTCACGTTGCGCAGGTATTCGGTGGCCTGCTCGAAGTGTTCGTTGTTCACATTGATGCCGTTGGCGAAACGGTTGCGAAGTTCTTCGCCATCGAGCGGCAGGGTCTGGGTCGAAGCGTAGGCGCACAGCGAGCGGGCGGCCTCGACGTTGAGCGAAAGCAGTTGTTCCGAGGCATCGAGGACGATGTCGGCCAGCGACTGGAAAGTCTGCAGGTTGGAGTTGGCAGTTGCTGCGAACTTTTGTACGGACGGGTGGGTAGTCATCTTGGCTTCCTCGCAGGTGTGGGTATTGGGTTGCTTGAAGTCCTCGATGCTAATGTCAAAGGCAGGAGGGGGATATACCCCGTTCAGGGTGTTTGGATGTACCGGTAAACAGGTAGGCCGTGTAACGTCGCGTAAATACATCCCGGACACCCCGGATATCATTCGCTCACCTGGCAGATGCCGTTGCGGATGGCATAGCGGGTGAGCTCGGCGACACTGTGCAGATCGAGCTTTCGCATGATGTTGCGCCGGTGCACTTCGATGGTCGATGGCGCAATGTGAAGCCGCTCGGCGATGCGCACCGATGTGTGGCCTTCGGCGATCAGCTGCAGCACCTGGCGCTCGCGCGCGGTCAGCTGTGGCGCGCCGGTACGCGGTTCGGTGCCGGAGCGCAGTGCGCTGGCCACCGCACCGGCCACTTCGGGGCAGAGATAGGTGCGGCCGTGCCGGACGTTGTCGATGGCGCGCAGCAGGTCGTCGCTGGCTGCGGCCTTCGTCACGTAGCCCTGGGCGCCGGCATTGAGCAGGTCGATGACGAACTGCTGGTCGGAGTAGGCCGACAGCCCGATCACCCGGATGCCGGGATACAGCGCCAGCAGGCGGCGCGTGGCCTCGATCCCGTTCATGCCCGGCATGCCGATGTCGATGCAGACGATGTCCACCGGCTGTTCGGCAAGCAGGCGGAGCAGGGCTTCGCCGTCGGCGGCTTCGCCGACCACGGCCAGGCCGGGTTCCTTTTCCAGCAGCGCACGCAGGGCATGGCGGAACATCTGGTGGTCGTCCGCGAGCACGATGTTCAGTGGTTTCATGGCCTGCCTCTCGGGAAGCGATGTGCATGGGGTGCGAGCACGACCTCGATTTCGGTGCCGGCGCCGGGTGCGGAGCGCAGCGTGAAGCGGCCGCCGGCCAGCTCGGCGCGCTCCCGCATGGTGATGAGCCCCAGGCCGGGTGTGCTACCGTGCTGGCCGAGCAGTTCCGGATCGAAGCCGCAGCCGTCGTCGGCAATGCGCAGGGTGATGTCCTTGCCGCGGCGGCGCAGCTCGATCCGGATCCGGTTTGCGGATGCGTGCTTGGCGCAGTTGGTCAGGGCTTCCTGCGCGATGCGGAACAGCATGGCCTGCAATTCGGCAGGCAGGCCGCTCATGTCCTCGTCCAGTTCGAGCAGTACTCGGATGTCGCTGTGGCGGGAGACCAGGTTGGCATACTCACGGATCGCGGCGGCAAGGCCGGCATAGTCGAGCGTGGCCGGATGCAGGGTGGCACAGGTGTCGCGGATGCCGGCATCGGTGTCGGCGAGCAGAGCGGCCGCGTCGTCGAGCAAAGGCTCCAGTTCGCTGCACATCGTGTCCGGCAACGCATTGCGGAGGTTGGTGAAGATCAGCTTCAGCGCCGCGAGGTTGGGGCTCGCCCGGTCGTGCAGGGCGGCAGCCAGCTGGCGGCGTTCGCGCTCGCCGACTTCGAGCAGGCGGCGCGACAGTTCGGCGACGCGGGCGATCTGGCGCAGGCGTTCGGCTTCCAGCGCCTTGCGCTCGGTGATGTCCTGCACCGTGCCGTAGAGCATGAACACGCGGCCGTCGCCGTCGGCGACCGGCACGATTTCGGTGACGTAGTGTGCGGTCGTGCCGGAGGGCAGTTGCGCGGTCTGCTCGAGCGTGCAGCGCTCGCCCTTGTCGATCGCGTACCAGAAGGCGGTGCGGGTGAGTTCGAGCGATTCAGGGCTGAAGTAGGCCAGGGCTTCGTTGATGTCGGGCACGCCTTGTTCGATGGGGCGCTCGAACAGGCGGAAGAGCTCCGGTGACCAGCGCATGCGTCCGGTGTCCCGTTCCAGCGTCCAGTCGCCGACGCGGGCAAGTGTCTGGGTCGCTGCCAGGCGGCGTTCGATGTCCGCCAGGGCGGAAGTGAGATGGGCGTCCTGCGCAGCCATGATCATCTCCCCGACTCGAAAGCAAGCTGCCTGCCGGCATCCGGGCCGGTAGCATGTTGCGGTTGCCGAGCCTTGCCGGGTTGCTGCATACCATTGCCTGAATCGATCCCCGGCCACGCACGTCCGGCCCACTGTGGCATGGTCGCCTATTCTTCAGTGCATCGCCCTGCGCGTGGCGGGCGCAGCAGGAAGCGTGCTGGGTCGACAGCGTCGCAGAGGTTTCGTTCTGACGGCGGTTCGCCATCGATCAGGCTGGCCAGCAGTTCGGCGGCGAGCGTGGACCATGCCAGGCCGCGTGCGCCGTAGCCGGACAGCACCCAGGCATCGACCTGGCGAGGGACGCAAGGGCTGGTCGGCAGCAGCCTGTTCAAGGGCCATGTCAATGGGGGCCAGTCTCCCGCGGCGGCATCGAGGATGCCACTGCGTTCGCCGCCATTCTGGCGGCACGACGGGCGACGTCGAGGCGCCTGCGCAGCGCGGTCTCTGTCAGATCGAGTTCGGCGACCAGGCTGCGCAGCGATTCGTCGTTGATCCGGTGGGCGTGCCGTTCGGCGTAGAGCGCGTTGCGTTCGGCGTGCAGTGCCTGCAGCCGCAGCTCCTGTTCGACGACGTAGCGCTGGCGGCGCTGGAGGATCGCGTCGGGCGCCTCGGCCTGTGCCTCGGGCGTTGCCGCTGGGGTGTCGTCGTCGAGCAGGTCGATGCGCTTGCGGTATTCCTGGGTCAGGCGGCCGGCGGATTCCTGGTATTGCGCGAGCCATTGCGGATCGGCGGTGTCGGCCTGGGTCTTGTCCAGCACCATGCTGGCGATTGCAGCCTGGCATGCGGCCAGCCGGGCCAGGCGTTCTTCCTGCATCGATGCCGGTTCGCCGCTTGGCGGCAGGCGCCGCAATACCAGCGGCAGGCCGATGCTGCCGATCAGCAGCGTGAGCAGGATGGTGCCAGTGGCGAGAAAGACCAGTTGATTGCGGCCGGGGAAGGGGCTGCCGTCGTTCAGCAGCAGCGGTACCGACAGCGCGCCGGCCAGCGTCACCGCGCCGCGGATGCCGGCCAGCGTGGTCGCCAGGGTCAGTAGCCGCGAAGGCTTTTCGGCCAGCTTGCCTTCGGCGTGCGCGCGGTCCAGGCTGGTGTGTACGCCGGTGCTGAGCCAGAGCCAGCGCATCAGCAGCAAGGCCAGCGAGATCGCCACGACCTGTCCGACCGGCACCCACCAATGCTCGCCCGCCTGCTCCAGCGCGGTGCCGATGATGGACGGAAGCTGCAGGCCGAGCAAAAGGAAGATGGCGCCGTTGAAGGCGGATTCCACCAAGGCCCAGGTGCCTTCGGTCTGCATCCGCTCGGTGATGAATTCGCTGCGGTTTAGGTCGGCGAAATTGGTCGTGATGCCGGCGGCCACCGCGGCCAGGATGCCCGACACGCCGATGCGCTCGCCGACGATGTAGGCGGCAAAGGGCAGCAGCACGAGCAGCAGCACCATCTGGGTGGCGGCGACGTCGCCGAGCTTGCGGGTCACGGTGTCGCGTGCCACGGCGAAACCCCAGCCGATCAGCGCGCCGGCGGCGAGCCCGCCCACGGCCATCCACAGAAACTCTTTCGCCGCCTCGTTCCACGAGAACAGTCCGGTGAGCGTGGCGGCGATGGCGAACTTGAGCGCGACCAGGCCGGATGCGTCGTTCAGCAGCGATTCGCCTTCGAGCACGTGCATCGTCTTCGGCGGCATGCCCAGGTTGCGCGTGATCGCCGACACGGCTACCGCGTCGGTGGGCGACACCACGGCGGCGAGCGCAAAGGCGACGGTCAGCGGCATCTCCGGAATCAGCCAGTGGATGAGATAGCCCAGGCCGAGCACGGTGAACAACACCAGGCCGAAGGCCAGTTTCAGGATCGGCTTGTAGAGCGAGAAGAACTCACGCTTCGGAATGCGCCAGCCGTCGGCGAACAGCAGCGGCGGGATGAACAGCAGCAGGAACAGCTCGGGGTCGAAGGCGATGTGCAGGCCTTGCTGGGGCCAGGCCAGCAGCGTACCGAGGCCGATCTGGATCAGCGGCAGCGGAATGGCACTCAGATAGCGGGCGGTGATGCCGGTCAGCGCGCCAAGCATCAGCACCAACAACACGGTCTCGACGGTATGCACGGATGTCCCTCGATATATTCACGCCCGGGGCCGCAGCAGGAAGCGGGCCGGATCGATGGCGTCGCACAGATTGCGCTCGAGTGGCAGGGGGTCGCCTTCGATTTGGCTGGCCAGCAGTTCGGCGGCGAGCGCCGACCATACCAGGCCGCGCGCGCCATAGCCCGACAGCACCCAGGCGCCGGGCTGGCGGGGTATGGCCGGCAATGGCGTGCCGTGATCCACCGGGCCCGGCATCGGCAGGGCGCCGACCATCGGCAGGCGGTCGGGCGAGGCAGGGCGGAAGCCGACGCGGCCGGCCACGTCGCCGGGCGACAGGCCGGCGGCGATGCCGGGCAGCATGCCGTCGAGCTTGGCGAGGTTCTCGGCGTGGTCGTCATCGCGCAGACCGGTGTCCTCGTCGTCCACCGAGAAAGTGGCGCCGGCACAGCGCAGGCCATCGACTTCGGGGCTGACGTAGCCGCCGCGGCAGACGACCAGGTGCGGCGGGCTGTCGGCCGCGGCGGGCAGAATCGATACCTGTCCGCGCGCGCTGACCACCGGCAGCAGGCCGGGCGGCAGCAGCTCGCGCACGCCGGTGCCGGCGGCAAGCACCATCACAGGGGCTTGGGCGATCGTGCCGCCCTCGGCGTCGATGGCCTGCCAGGTTTCTCCGTCGTGCTGCAGACGGGCGACGGCATGGCCGAAGTGGCCATGGATGTGATCGGCGTGATGCGCCAGGTTGGCGGCGCACAGGCTGGGTGGCTGTACCCAGCCGCTGTCGCCGAAATGCCAGCCGCCGATCGGCAGCGGCCAGCCCGCCAGTTCCGATGCCGCGGTCGTATCGACGCAGCGCAGGTGTTCGGCAGGCAGCGCGAGCCGTTCGACGACCTTGCTCATCTTCGTCGCCTGGGCGTCGTCGCGCGCCAGATGCAGCACGCCGCAGGCCTCGGCCTTGATTGCCTGGCCGTCGCGCCGCAGCCGGGCGATGTGGCGCCAGCCGTACAGCGTGCCGGCGCGGGTCAGCCGGCTCATCGGGTTGTCGTCGAGGCTGGGCAGCGGCCGCAGCACGCCTGCCAGGTTGCCGGAAGCGCCGGTCGCGGGAGCAGCGGCGGCATCGACCAGTTCGATGGTCCAGCCGCGTGCGGCGAGCCGTTCGGCCAGCGCGCAGCCGGCCAGGCCGGCGCCGATCACCAGCGCGTGGCGTGCGGGCGGAGGGCATGCGGCCGGGGAGGGCATGCTGCTAGCCGTGCTTGCGTGCTTCTGTTCGCGCAGCCGGCCGCGCAGCATCTGCCGCTTGCCGCCGAAGCCCGGCGCCTTTTCGACGTCGAAGCCGGCGTGGCGCAGATGCTCGCGCACCGTGCCGGCGACCGACCAGGTGGCCAGCGTCGCGCCCGGCGCGGCCAGGCGGGCGAGCAGGTGGCAGATCTTCGGCGACCAGAGTTCCGGGTTCCTGGCGGGCGAAAAGCCGTCGAGATAGAAGGCGTCGGCGCGCGCGGCAATCTGCGCCAGGCCGTCGCGGGCGTCGCCGAAACAAAGCGTCAGCGCTACCCGCTCGCCGTCCAGGTGCAGCCGGTGCAGACCGGCTGCCAGCACCGGCCATTGCGACAGCAGTTCGGCGCTGAGTTCAGCGAGCGTGGGCCAATCCTCGGGCCAGCCAGTGGACTGGCCCGACTGCAATCGCGCATGCAGCGTGGCGAGATCGTCGCGGCTGAAGGGGTGCAGCTCGCAGGAAACGAAATGCAACCGTCCGCAGCGCTGCGGATCGGCCCGCCAGGCCGCCCAGGTGGCGAGGAAGTTCAGGCCTGGGCCGAAGCCGGTCTCCAGCACGACGAAGCGGTCCCGCCCCCGCCAGCGCTGCGGCAGGTCGTTGCCGGCCAGGAAGACGTGGCGGGCCTGGCCGAAGCCGCCGTCGCTGGAGTGGTAGATGTCGTCGAAGGTGTCGGAGCGGGGTGTGCCGTCGTCGGCAAAGGCGAGACGTGCCGGGATGATGGGCATCGGTGTTCAGTGTGCAGCGGATTGACCAGGCAGCATGCGTCTGGCGATGCTGACCACGACCAGGACCAGTGCGCCGACGATGATGCCGAACACGCCGTCGAGCAGGCTGGGCAGCAACGCACCGGTGATTCCGCCGATGCCGGCGGTGAGCGTTTCGATGAGGTGATGCACCGGCGGCAGGCCATGAGTGAGGATGCCGCCGCCGACCAGAAACATCGCCACCGTGCCGATCACCGACAGCGCACGCAACAGCCAGGGCGCGGCCCACAGGATGGCCTTGCCCACCGCACTCACCAGCGCATTGGCGCGCTGGCTGAGATAGAGTCCGGCGTCGTCGAGCTTGACGATGCCGGCGACCACGCCATACACGCCGATGGTCATCATGATGGCGATGCTGATCAGCACCGCGATCTGGGTGCCGAAAGGCATGCCGCCGACCACGCCGAGGGCGATGACGATGATTTCGGCCGACAGGATGAAATCGGTACGTATCGCGCCCTTGATCTTGTCCTTCTCGAAGGCGACGAGATCGACCTCCGGGTCGATCCGTGCCCTGACTGCTTCGGCGTGGCGTTCGTCTTCTTCCTTGCCATGCAGGAACTTGTGCGCCAGTTTTTCGAAGCCCTCGAAGCACAGGAAGGCGCCGCCCAGCATCAGCAGCGGCGCGATCAGCCACGGGACGAAGGCGCTGATCGCCAGCGCCGCCGGCACCAGGATGGCCTTGTTCAGTAGCGAGCCCTTGGCGACCGCCCATACCACCGGCAGTTCGCGGTCGGCGCGCACGCCGGTGACCTGCTGGGCGTTCAGCGCGAGGTCGTCGCCGAGCACGCCTGCGGTTTTCTTGGTCGCCACCTTGGTCATCGTGGCGACGTCGTCGAGCATGCTGGCGATGTCGTCCAGCAGCATGAACAGGCTGGTTCCGGCCATGGCGGTCTTGCCTCGCGGCCTTATTCCGGCCGCATCTGCGGGAACAGGATGACGTCGCGGATCGACGGCGAGTCGGTCAGCAGCATCACCAGGCGGTCGATGCCGATGCCGCAGCCGCCGGTCGGCGGCAGGCCGTATTCGAGCGCGCGGATGTAGTCGGCGTCGAAGTACATGGCTTCCTCGTCGCCGGCCTCCTTGGCTTCGACCTGGGCGCGGAAGCGCGCGGCCTGGTCTTCGGGGTCGTTCAGCTCGGAGAAGCCGTTGGCGATCTCGCGGCCGACGATGAAGAGCTCGAAGCGCTCGGTGATCTCGGGGTCGCTGTCCGAGGCGCGGGCCAGCGGCGAGACTTCGACCGGGTAGTCGATGATGAAGGTCGGCTCCCACAACTGGCTTTCGGCGCAGGCTTCGAACAGCTGCAACTGCAGGCTGCCGAGGCCGCCCGGCTTGACCTTCTCGCCGAAGGCGACGATCTGCTGTCTGACCCATTCGGCGTCGGCCAACTGTGCTTCGGTGAATTCCGGGTGGTACTTGCGGATGGCCTGGACGATGGTCAGGCGGTGGAAGGGCTTGGACAGGTCCAGCTCGCGTCCCTGGTAGACGAAGCTCTCGGCGCCCAGTGCCTCGCGTGCGGCCTGGCGGATCAGGCCTTCGGTGAAGTCCATCAGCGTGCGGTAGTTCGCGTACGCCTCGTAGAACTCCATCATCGTGAATTCGGGGTTGTGGCGCGGGCTGAGGCCTTCGTTGCGGAAGTTGCGGTTGACCTCGAACACCTTCTCGAAGCCGCCCACCACCAGGCGCTTCAGGTAGAGCTCGGGCGCGATGCGCAGGAACAGTTCCATGTCGAGCGCGTTGTGGTGGGTGACGAAGGGCTTGGCCGTGGCGCCGCCGGGAATGGGGTGCATCATCGGCGTTTCGACTTCGAGGAAGCCGTGGCCGGTCATGTAGTTGCGGATCGACTGCACGATGCGGCTGCGCGCGGCGAAGGTGAAGCGCGACTGCTCGCTGACGATCAGGTCGACGTAGCGCTGGCGGTACTTCTGCTCGACGTCGGTGAGGCCGTGGAACTTGTCCGGCAGCGGGCGCAGGCTCTTGGTCAGCAGGCGGATCTCGTCGGCCTTGACCGACAGCTCGCCGGTCTTGGTCTTGAACACGGTGCCGACGCAGCCGACGATGTCGCCGATGTCCCAGGTCTTGAACTGGGCGTAGACGTCCTCGCCGACGCCGTCGCGCTGCACGTAGAGCTGGATGCGGCCCGACAGGTCCTGGATGGTGACGAAGCTCGCCTTGCCCATCACCCGCTTGAGCATGATGCGGCCGGCCACCTTGACTTCGACCGGCAGTGCTTCCAGTTCCTCGGCTTCCTTGTCGCCGTATAGCTCGGCGAGCTTGCCGGCGGTGTTCTCGCGCGAGAAGTCGTTGGGGAAGGCGCGGCCGCTGCTGCGCCAGGCGGCGAGCTTGTCGCGGCGCTCGGCGATCAGGTGGTTTTCGTCCTGCGGCGGGGTATTCGTCTGATCGGACATGTTTTCGGTTCGGGAGATGAGGATGCGTGGGCGCCGGCATGGCGCCGGCGACAAAGGCGTGATTGTCGCAGGCCGGCGCAGGCAGGGCAATTGCGAGGCTGCGGCCGGAAGGGGTGGGGAACGGCGAAAGAGCGGCCGGAATGGCGGACAGTGACGCGGCGCTCGCACGTCGTCGGCTGCTTTATTTGCCAAAAACGAGATTTATGTCCTTGTTTCGCTCCCCGATGTAGGGAATATTCCGCCAAAAACTACTGCGCTCTGCACCGAAGTCTGTTCTCAAGTGCAGGCGGCCGGAGCCGATAGAGGGGGCGGAAGCAGTTGATGAATACGGATTTCTAGCTCGGGAACCACACCAAATGAGCACGTTGAGACAGCTGTACGAGACTGTCGAGAAGACCTTCTGGAACACGCTGACCAAGAAGCTGTGCAGCTTCCTGCTGCTGTTCTTCTTCAACCTGGGCTATCTGGCCGTGCAGGCCTGGCAGACTTCGGAGATCGACCGCGCGCTGGCCGAAGGCGGCATCGCGCCGGAGTTTGCGGCGCGCATCCTGGGTGCGCTCGGCGTCGGGCAATGGGTGATGATCATCATCAGCGCCGTGTCGCTGGCCTGCATCCTCGGCCAGATCGCCTACCTGCGCCACCTGATCGTGCGCCCGATCCGCGGCATGATCGGCATCTTCGAGGAGATCGGCCGCGGCGAAGGCGACTTCTCGCGCGACCTCCCGCTCATCACCCATGACGAGTTCCGCGAGCTCGCCAGCAGCTACAACCACTTCGCCGAGAAGATGCGCCACATCATCGGCGAAGTGCGCACCACCAGCGTCGGCATCGCGCGCGAGGCGGTGCAGGTCAAGCTGCGCGTCGAGGCTGCTGCCAGGCACGCGCGGGAGCAGGGGCAGATGACCACGGCGGTGTTCGACGCCAGCAGTGCATCCACCGCCGCCATCGAGCAGGTGTCGCAGAGCGCACGGCAGATCGCCGAGTCCACCGCCGAGAATCTGCGCATCGCACGCGGTTCGCTGCACGAGATGCAGGACATCGCCGGCAAGATCAATTCCGTCAGCGACAAGGTGACCGCGTTCAACCACACCGTGGACGACCTGTCGCAGCGCTCCGAGAGCGTGAAGCAGATCGCCGTGCTGATCCGCGAGATTGCCGACCAGACCAATCTGCTGGCGCTCAATGCGGCAATCGAGGCCGCGCGGGCGGGCGAGGCCGGGCGCGGCTTCGCCGTGGTCGCCGACGAGGTGCGCAAGCTGGCCGAGCGGGTGAACAACGCGACCGCCGAGATCGTCGGCAACATCAACGGCATGCTCGAACTGGTGTCGGAGACGCGCAACGAGAACGAAGTGATCAATGCCGACGTGCTGCAGACGCGCGAAGTCGTCGACCGCTCGGCGACCCAGTTCGGTTACATGGTGGGCGAGTTCGAGACGACCGGAAGGCAGCTCGAGCAGATCGCCGCGGCGATGGGCTCGCTGGCGGACACCAACGTCAGCGTGCATGAGAAGGTCAGCGCCATCAATGCCCTGTCGCACACCGTCGCCGGGCAGATGGATGAGAGCGAGCAGGGTACGGAACAGCTTGCCAAGGCGACCGAAGGCGTGCAGGAACTGGTGTCGCGCTTCAAGACCGGGCGCGGGGCCTTCGACCGGATCGTCGAACAGACGCGCCGCTTCCGCGACGAGGTGCAGGAGCAGCTCCAGCAGATGGCCGCTAGCCGCATCGACATCTTCGACTGGCGCTACCAGCCCATCCCCGGCACCAATCCGCCCAAATTCCGTGTGGCATGGGGCGAGGAGTTCACCCGCCGCTGCCAGGCCTTGCTCGATGACAGCCTGGCCTCGACCCGGGGCGCCGTATTCGCCGTTGCGGTCAATGCAGACAGCTACCTGCCGGCGCACAACGCCAAATTCTCCCAGCCGCTGACCGGCAACTACGAGCAGGATCTGGTGGGCAACCGTACCTGCCGCAAGTTCGAAAGCCCGTCCGAACTGCGTGCCGCGCGCAATACCGAGCCCCTGCTGTTGCAGACTTACCTCCGCGATACCGGCGAGATCCTGTGCGACATCGCCATGCCGATCATGGCCGGCAGCCGCCATTGGGGGAATGTGCGCATCGGTGTCCCGGTCGAGAGCCTGCTCGGCAACTGAATCGCCGGCGCGCGCATTGCCCGCGGCACCGCTGCGGGCGTATAGTGCGGCCCGCATCGATCGGGAGCTTTCGCGGGCATTCGCGCGCGGAGCGAAACAGGAAGTCCGGTGAAGCGGGGGGGCGTGCCGCCCATTTTTCCCGCCATTCCGGCGCAGCCCCCGCTGCTGTAAGCCAGACGGCGCCGCCATTTCGGCCACTGAAGCCTTGCGCTTCGGGAAGGCGGCGGCAACCGGATGAAGGCGAGCCAGAAGACCGACCCGTTCGACGAGACAGGTGAATGCCCCGGGGTGCGGGCGGACTGCCGATCGGTCGCGCGGGCCTGACAGCCCGCTTGCGCTTCGCCTACGCCGCCTTTGCGGCTTTGCCGCGCATGCACCATCGTCATTCTTCCCCCTCCGGTTCCGACAGCGATGGCAAGGAGGACGGACCGATGGAAGAGGACAAGAAGCAGAGCCACAACGCGCGCATGCAGCGCAAGAAGGAAGTCGTCGATGCCGCCATCGGGCGCGCGCAGGAGGAGCGCGGCATCGTCATCCTGATCACCGGCAACGGCAAGGGCAAGACCACCTCCGCCTTCGGCACCCTGTATCGCGCGCTCGGCCACGGCCAGCGCGCCGGCGTGGTGCAGTTCATCAAGGGCACGCACGCCACCGGCGAAGTCATCTTCCTGCAGAAGCAGGGGCTGGACACTGCCGTCCAGTACCACGCCATGGCCACCGGCTTCACCTGGAACACGCAGAACTGGGACGCCGACAAGCGCGCCGCCGACGAAGCCTGGGCGCAGGCCAGCCGCATGCTGGCCGACCCGGCGCTCGACCTGGTGCTGCTCGACGAGCTGACCTACATGCTCAAGTACAACTACCTCGACACCGATCAGGTGATCGCCGCGATCCGCGCCCGCCCGCCGCGCCAGACCGTCATCGTCACCGGCCGTGCCGCCAAGCCGGAACTGGCGGAGCTGGCCGATACGGTCAGCGAGATCGCCGACCGCAAGCACGCCTTCAAGGCGGGCGTGAAGGCGCAGGCGGGCATCGACTTCTGAGCTGGCCAGCCGTCAGTTGGATGGCGCCAGCCGTGCCTCCAACCAGTCGCGCAGGCTGTTGATGAAGGCCCAGCCCTGCACGCGCGGCAGATCCTGCACGCGCACCACGGCCTCCACCACGCGGCCTTCGCGCAGGGCGACGGCGCGGCCGATGCCGGGCAGCAGGCCGCAGGCGAGGGGCGGCGTGACCCAGCGGCCATCGATCAGCATGGCTAGGTTGCCGAACGTGGATTCAGTGATTTCGCCGGCTTCGTTGTAAAGCACGGTGTCGAACACGTCCGAGCCCGTTGTGGGAGCGAAGGCCGCGTAGTGCGCGCGGCGGGTGGTCTTGTGGCGGCTGAATTCGCTGTGCGCCTGGAGAAAGGGGCGGTCGGCCAGTGCCAGCAGTACCGGCGCCGGCGTGGGAGCGAAGGCGGCTGCTTCGGCGCGGGCCAGGCCCTGCGCATTCAGCAGCAGGCGCACGCGCCAGGCGCCCTGGCCGTGCGTGCGGGCGAGATCATCGAGGCAGGCCTCGATGCGTGACTCATCCCAGGGGTAGCCGAAGTGCGCAGCGGCGGCGCGCATGCGGGCGAGGTGTTCGTCGCGGTGGCGCAGCTTGCCGCCGTGCAGACCCAGGGTTTCCAGCAGGTCGAATGGCGCACTGGCGCGCTCGACGAAGGCGCGCTTGGCGGCCCATTCGGCCCATTCGTCCTTGGCGCTTGCGCCCCAGACGATGCCGCTGCCGATGCCGCAGCGGGCATTGCTGCCTTTCAGTTCGATGCTGCGGATCGGCACGTTGAAGGTGGCGGCAATGCCGCGCTGGCCGTCGGGCGAAACGTAGGGACGAACCACGCCGACAGCGCCGCAGTAAATGCCGCGCGGCCCGCCTTCGAGGGCGCGGATCATGCGCATGGCTTCCACCTTGGGGGCGCCGGTGACCGAACCGCAGGGAAACAGCGCGGCGAACACGTCGGCGAGCCGTGTGCCGGCGCGGGTGCGCGCCACCACGTCGGAAGTCATCTGCCAGACAGTGGGCAGGGCTTCGGTGTGGAACAGCGCGGGCACGCGCACGCTGTGCGGCTCGGCGATGCGCGAGAGGTCGTTGCGCAGCAGGTCCACGATCATGACGTTCTCGGCGCGCTCCTTGGGGCTGGCGCGCAGCCGAGCGGCCAGCGCGGCATCTTCGTCGGGTGTGGTACCGCGCGGGGCCGTGCCTTTCATCGGCCGCGTCAGGATCTCGTTCCCGCGCCAGTCGAAGAACAGTTCGGGCGAGACGGACAGCACCTGTACGCGATCCTCGTTACCGTCGTTGGTGCCGCAGTCGAGATGTGTTGCATACCCGCCCGGCTGTGCCCGCTGCAACGCGGCGAACAGGCCACGGTCGTCGCCCGCCAGCCGTCCACGCAACTGTGCCGTGTGGTTGACCTGGTAGAGCACACCGTCGGCGATCGCCCGCTGGATGCGGGCATGGGCAGCATCGAAGGCGGCACGCGTGGGCAGGGTGTGCCAATCGACCTCTGCTGCACCGCCCCCCGGTTCCCCGTTCCAGGGCAGCGGGGTGTCGTGGATGGCGAACCAGGCCAGCGGTCCGTCCGCTGCATGCACGGTCATCGCCGCGTCGAACGCGGGTGCGGCTTCGTAGCGCAGATAACCCAGCGCCCAGGCGCCTGCGCGGGCGGCGGCCTCGACCGCATCGAGCAGCGGACGCACCTCGTCAAGGCTGTGTGCGGCCAGCACCGTGCGAGGCTGGCCGAAGGCATGGCGCAGGCGCGGCGCGCTGCTGTCGCGGGGATCGGTGAAATCGATGAGGCTGGTCACGGCGAAGGCGCTGGGTCTCGTCAGGGAGTCAAGCCAGCATTTTGCACGCTGGGCGCGCTCCGGGTGCGCATCGCGGGCCATCTGTGCCTTGCCGCTGCCGATTCGGCGGCGATGATGCTGCTCGGCGCCTGCCTCACAGGCATCGGTGGTGCGCTGTTCTCGCCCTGCATGGAAGCGCTGGCGGCGCGCATCGATGCGCAGCCGGACGGCAACCTGCGCTATCTCGCGCGTGATGAGACGGAACGACACGGTGCATGGCCATGCGTGCCGTGCGTCGGGAAGAGCCTTGCAAAGTTTGCTTCAGCTTTCTTTGTCATCTGGCATGAACTGCTCGAATACCTGCTGGCCGGTGAGCTTGTGCGTTTCGTTGCTGAAATCGTAGAACGGTGGCTTCTCGTCGATGAAGATTTCATTGGTGAGCCGGAATTGCGCGTCCTGGAAAAGCCCAGCTGGAAGGATGTATTCGTTGCTCGGCAGCAGATGGTAGAACAAGTGCGTACCGCATGTGGGGCAAAAGCCGCGTTCGGCCCAATCGGATGAACGATAGGTGGAAGGCATGCCGCCGCTGAACTGCACCTCGGCTCCACAGTGGACGGCGAACATCGGGCCGCCCGACCAGCGCCTGCACATGGAGCAATGGCAAAGCCCGACTTCAGCATGGTCGCTCGCCGAGACTTCGATGGAACCGCACAGGCACGAACCTTTCATGGCAATCTCCTTGACGTTCTGCTATGGGGGCGGACTTCGTTCGCCATTGTCAGCCATCTGTGTGCCGGAAAGGGCGATCACCGACACCTGGCCCAAATCATGCACGGGCGTATGCCATCGTTGGGCATCGGTGTCGAAACGCAGTTCCAGCATGCCGGGCAAGGCGGCATCGATCACGAGCAAGCGAACAGGATGGCGGAAATCCGCTTTCGCTGTACCGAGTGCCTGCAATACCTGTTCAAGGCTGCCGTCGCGCAACTCGTCGGCGATGATCAGCGTGGGCCGGCGTGGCCTGAAGTGTGCCAGCCGGGCCATTGCCGCGGGATGTTCCAGCAGATAGCCGCAGTCCCAGGGCTGGCGCGGGTGTCGTTTTCGCCACCACCACAGCTCGTGCCATTTCACGGCCAGTTTGAGGCACCAGCCCTTCAGCCTTGAATCGGCAGACAGCGCGGCGAGTTCATCATTGCGGTCGAGATGAAGCGCAAAGGTTTCGGCCAGATGTGATCTGCCAGCGCTGTTTCCTCCCACCATGGCTGCCAGGCTGAAGCGCTCCGGCACATCGGGCAACTGCCGAGGACGCCAGAAAGGCGACCGTCCATCCCCCACGCCGGCCCGGCACCAGGATTCGAGGGCCGCCCACGCACGCTGCTGCGCCGCATCCAGCGGCCCAAGCCGCTTCGAGCCCGGTTCGGTTGCGGGAGGTGATCTCATCAGCTCGCCGTCGTAGCGCGCAAACAGCGTCATGACAACATTGGCAAGCAAGTTATCACGCTCCCTCATAGCTGATCAGATCGACGTCCGCTGCCTGCGTGCGCAAAGGAATGAGTTTTTGATAAGCGGCCGAGTTGTACCATTTGGCTACGGACTCCGAATCCGGAAAGCGTATGACGACCGTATCCGAGTGGCTGTGCCGCCCACTCAGTACCGCCATCCGTGTTCCACGGAGCACCAGCTCGGCCCCCCAGGGAGCAAGCGTTTCCGGCACCTGGCTCCGGTATTCGGCCCATTTATCCGCATCTTTCACGGTGATGTGGCCAATGACATATGCTGTCATGTTTCTTCCTTTGCTGTATTGGGGGATGTCGACTTGGAGTAAGTTTCACGCTCAATCTCTTGAACTTCGACGCAAATTTGAAGATGAGTATCTGTGTACTTTGAACTGCTTGCCTGCAACGCGTGGAGCAAGCTTTCCGAAAGTGCTTGCCTGATTTGAATTGATCGACCACTCAAGATAGCGAGCTTGGCATGAATAAATGCGTGGCTATCGGTGGACGTGCCGACAAGGTAGGTGGTGAGTCGAATGGCACGGCTCTTGATATCAATTTCATCGAAATGGCCTGATGCGACAAGAGACTTGTTGAGCGCGGCTAATGTTTCGCCAGCATTGAACTGAGGAAGGCTGTCGGTGTATTCAAGGGTAAGGTGTGGCATAGTGGATTTAATAAAGTGAAGTGTTGCTATCGGCTGACACCAGTTTGTTCTGTCCCTGCCCATCGTGATGCCGGCAGCCGAGAACCGGTCACGCCTGGATGTGGTCAGCGGGAGAAGAAGATGGATGCATGATCAACGGCCGCAGTCCGCAGAAAAAGCAGTTGACGGGAAGTCTTTTGGGAATTTTCAGGCAACAGTGGCGGGATACTTCAGCATGAGACGCAACATGTCAAAGAGCTGGATGCCGCCATCGAATATCGGCTCAGGATAGTTGTTGACGAAGAAGTCACGGTCAATGGCGGTAACCCGGAAACCATGCCTCTGGTAGAAGGCAAGTTGATAGCCAAACGAACCGGTGCCCACCTCCATTTGACTTGCGCCAGATCCACGAAAGAAGTCAATGACCCATTTTAGGAGCGCTGTGCCGTAGCCGGATTTCTGATGGGCTGGTCGTATGGCGATGCTCATCAGCTCATGTGCGCCTGCACCAAGTTCCTGGACCACACATGCGCCAACAAGCACCCCACCACTTGAAGCAATGAAGCACCTCGACCTTGGAAGGTAGGAGCGAACCTTGTCTTCCGAAGGGTCGGAAAGCAGTAGCAGTTCCATAGGCACATCTGTTGTTGAAACTTCTCGAATCAGTAGTGACATATTTGTTCTGTTGCCTAAGGATGGAGTCAGATGCCACACCTTGACCTCATAAAGATCTCGCTATGTCCGCAACGGCATCGAATTCTTGAGTTCTCTCTCCCGGATAATACGATAGCCCGCAGCCAGGTAGTTTGGAAGCGAGTGTCGGATGTACATTTTAGAAGGAAGGTTCGATGTGGCATTTGGGGGCGTCTAACGAATGAATGAAGTCGCGTCGCGAGGTCGCGCCGGCTTGAATGAATTAATTTTTAGCTCCCGCCTCGGACAAATACACGGGCGCACCGAGTGCGGCAGCGTACTGCGACTGAGACAAGAACGGCCAGTAGTCCATGTCGCCGGCAGAGT
>NZ_BCUG01000046.1 GCF_001591165.1 Thauera butanivorans NBRC 103042 | reverse complement strand
CATCGGTCGCCCAAAAAGACAGGAAGCTACACAAAACAAGGGCTTGTGAACAGGGGTGTCGCAAGTGCTTGATCGTGAACATCATTCTGGAGTGGTCAACGACAAGCGGGTAGCTGCGGCAGCCCTGGGGGGCTTATCAAGGTAAAGTGATCTCTGCGTTTATTCAAGATGCCAATCAGTTGAGTCTTATTTTGTCTCGCTAATTGAGGGATGCATGCGAGTCTTCAAAGCACTATCTATTGAGGGTGCCCCGGATTTCGGGGTGCTCTGTTACGCAATTTTCCCAATTCATGAACTTGATGCAGCATATTGCGCACTGATGTCTATTGAGAGAGACTCGGAATCGAGAGTCTATAAACTCTTTGACGATCAGTGGCCAAATGGAATCATTCTTAATGAGGTAACTGTTAAGACAGAAGAGGCCGTACTTTCTGCTGTTTCATCCGCTTTTTTTAGGATGTTTGATAGCGGGCCTTGTCTATCTGCTGTATGTATGTGCGATGGTGCATTCGGGGATTATGACGATATTTTTTCTTCTGAGTTGTCAAGTCAAACGTATGCCTTTTGTTTTTACAGAAATCAGCAAGTTATCAACTTGGATGAAAATGCGCTTTCGTCAAAAGAGTGGAGGTCTATCGTGACGCTTTGTCGAAATCGACTTCGATCGGCTTCTATAGAAAGATAGTTGAATGTGAATTCAATATGGCTGCAATCTCAGTTTCGTAGTATTAATCCGGGCTTTATGGGGGTAGGGCGGAACAACCTTTATGTCATAACATAGGGTGGCTCTGCCCGAAATCCATCAATCGTCGCAACCCCAGCATGCATTTGGACTTTATGCTTGTCTTGCATGTTGTGTTGAGATCACCACGCATGTCTTTGATGCGCAGCGCCGGGTCACGCAGAGTACCGACGCGCTGGGCAAGCAGACGCGCTTTGGCTATGACAACGACGGCCGGCTGATCCGCAGCGCGGCCCAACTCGGCAGCCAGTGGCTGGTCAGTTGCAGCAGCTACACCACCACCGGCAAGCTGCTCAAGGCCTGGGGCCCGGCGCTCACCACCGCGGCCACCACGTGCCCGACGGCGGCTGCACCGGTGGCGGTCACCGACTACGCCTACGACGACCTCGACCGGCTGATCCGCGTCACCGAGAACCTGCCGGCGGGCGAGGGCGGCAACCCGCGCGCAGCTGATGGGGGCACCGCGTTCCAACCCACGAATGGCCGCGCATACTTTGAGGGGTTGAGGTAGAGATATGGAAATCATCAACACAGCTGCAGAGCGTGCCCAGGTCGAAATTGGCCGGGATGAGCTTTTGATCGTGAACGCTGCGCTTAACGAGGTCTGCAATGGAATTGCGGTGTTCGAGTTCGAGACTCGGATCGGTGCGAATCGTGAGCGCGCAACTGCTCTACTGAAAGAGGTGGGGGCGCTTCTTGACAAGATGGACTCGCCACGCGAGTAGCCGTGCGCGAACCCGAGAACGCCCGCCCCTTGGACGGGCGTTGTTCTATGCGGCGGCCGCAGTGCGCCTGATCATCTCGGCTACATCGATGGTGTCGATGCCTTCATGATACTGGTCCCGAGCTGGTTTCATTTTTGTGCAGACGTCAGCGCGGTATCGACGGTCAAGCTGATCGACATGGCCGTGGCCGGCAACAAGAAGATCTACAACGCCACCTCGGCGAACTACGCCTCGGCGGTGCAGCCGAACCTGGTGGGATGCGCATCGTGGCTGACGACCTTCCAGGGCCAGATCACGGCCGGCAACCGGCTGATCCTGCCCGACAGCTGCAACCTGACCGAGGGTAGCTGGACGGGGACCGGCTACTTCACCATCAACAGCACCGGCACGAGCATCGGCGCCATCATCGGCGGCGGGCTCGCAGGCGGCTTCTCGACGAATCTGCAGGCGCAGAACCAGTTCGTCAGCAACACGCTGTCGCTGTCGCTGTCGCTGTCGCAGAATCTTGCGACCCAGACGACGGGCTCCTACTTCGGCGACCCCATCGACATGACGAAGGGCCACTTCGTCTATGCTCACCAGGACATCCAGACCGGCGTGGGCGAATTCCCGCTGAGCCTGGGTGTCCAGAAGCTCTACAGCTCGGGCGCACGCACGCAGGACGGCCCGCTGGGCAAGGGCTGGACGCACAGTCTGGCGGCGACCGTCCGCATGGGTTCGGACGGCTTCCAGAGCATGGGCGAGGACTCCGCGCTGGACGCGGTGCCGACGCTGGTCGAGAAGCTGGTGTCGCTCGACCTGCTCAGCGACGCGGCCAAGCCGCTGGACAAGATGGTCGTCGCCACGGTGGGCCAGCGCTGGTTCGCCGACCAGTTGATCGACAACACCGTGGTCGTGGCCCAGGGTCTGAACAGCGAAGTGTTCGTCAAGCTGCCCGACGGCGGCTACAACCCGCCGCCGGGCAACGCGGCGCGGCTGACGAAGCAGGGCGACGGTACCTACCAGTACGAAACGCTCAACCGCGCCAAGCTTGTCTTCAACAGCGCGGGCAAGCTGGCGACCTACACGCACCCGAGCGGCGTGGAGGCCAAGTTCACCTATAGCGGTGCCAATCTCACCCAGGTCGCCAACAGCCTGGGCCGGGTGCTCAACTTCAGCTACACCGGTGGGCGCATCAGCGGGGTCAGCGACGGCACGCGCAGCATCGGCTACGCCTATGACAGCAGCGGCAACCTCGTCAGCTCCACCGACGCCACCGCCAAGGCCACCACCTTCCAGTACGACCAGCCGGGGCGGATGACCAAGTTCTTCTACCCGAGCAACCCGTCGGTCGCCTTTGCCACCAACGTCTATGACAGCCTGGGCCGTGTGCAGACCCAGACCAATGCCGCCGGCAAGCTCTACACCTACCACTTCGCCGGTTCGCGCTCGGAAGAAGCCGGGCCGGGCGCGGTCAGCAAGGTGTCCTATGTGGATGCCTTCGGCCGGGTGCTGAAGTCGGTCGATCCGCTCGGCCGCGTCACCACCAACACCTACGACGGCCAGGGCCGGCTGACGCGCAAGGAGTTCCCCCGCGGCAACGCGCTCGAGTATGTCTATGACGATGCACCATGCGCAGCGCCCAGCAATAGCTGCACGCACAACGTCAAACAGGCCAAGCAGGTCGCTGTGCCGAGCACAGGGCTGCCGACGCTGACCAGCAGCTTCACCTACGAGAGTGCCTTCAACAAGGTGGCCAGCGCCACCGACGCGCTGGGCAAGGTCACCACCTACACCTACACCGCGCAGGGCAACCCGCTGACGGTCACGGCCCCGGCCGACGCGGCCGGCGTGCAGCCGCAGACCACCTACGGCTACACCGCCTACACGGCCAGCGGCTACCCGAGCTTCTACCTGCAGACCTCGCAGACCAGCAAGATCAACGCCAGCGCCACGGTGGTGACGACGACTGCCTACAACGCGGCCAACAAGAGCGGTTGCAGGATATGCGCCAATGGCGTACATTGCCCAACATGATCTTTATCGAAACCCCGGTCTTCACGAGGCGTCTGTGCGAACTGCTGGATGATGACAGCTACGCAGATTTTCAGCGCCTGCTGGCCGAACGGCCGGATATCGGGGATGTGATCGAAGGAACGGGCGGAATCCGCAAAGTACGGGTCGCCAGCAGCGGACGCGGCAAGCGTGGCGGCTCTCGGGTCATCTACTACCATTTCGTTTCGGCGGCGCAGATCGCGCTTCTGCTGATCTACCCCAAGAACGAAAAGGACGACCTGACCAGCGATGAACGCAAGGCGCTGCGGCGCATCATTGAAACGTGGGGGTGAGCATCATGGGCAACTTTTTCGATGACCTGATGGAGAGCGTGCAGCAGATGGACGAAATCCGCCGCGGCGAGCGTCAGCCGTCCCGTGAGTTCGCGGTCGACGCACTGCAGGTCAAGGAAATCCGCATGGCAACCGGGCTTTCGCAGGCTCGGTTTGCCAAGGTGATCGATGTGCAGGTAGGCACCCTGCGCAACTGGGAGCAGGGGCGCCGCGAACCCACCGGCCCGGCCAAGGCGTTGCTGCGCGCTATCCACAACGATCCTGAACACGTGCTGCGGGCGCTGGCAGGATGACCAGTTCGCTGTGATCAAATTACGGCGGGACTTGCACCCGCAGGAGGGCGCCCATGCTGGGCGCACCTGAAAACGCCCCTCGCGGGGCGTTGCTGTTTGGGACTGCGGCCGGCCTCACGAGTGCTTGATATCGAACTGTGGCGCGCTCGACCTGCTCTCGTAGTACCGGGCACGATCCACAATCCGCTCCATTGCGGCGGCGAGAGCGTCTCAGTGTTCATCGGTGTGGCGGCCTCGCGCAAGAACGAGGCGCGGTTCTACTCGCCGGGGTATAAAAAGTAGGCGTCAGCCATAGGCCTTGGAGAAAACTTCGTCCATGGCATCGATGATGGCGTCTGCTTGGTGTGCCAACGACCCCACCTTCTTATCCAGCGAATCGATTGGTACCGACACCACTTGCAGTGTATGTAATGTCACCTGGACGTCATCGATTTCGAAAACCGGGTTTACTCGCGATGCCACCATGCCCACGTTGGCAGAGGCTTTCTCGGTTCTGGCCAGGGGAATGACGATTCGGTTTTTCCGCTCATCGAATGCCGCGGACTGTACCACGACGACGAACGGGGTTGCAGCGGCATTCTTGCCGGGGTTCCGATGAACGTCGAACTGGCTCATAAAGGGGAGTGCTCCGAACCGAACGTGCCATAGCGGTCATCGAACCGGTTCCAGGCTTCAGAGACTTTTGCGTAGAGTTGGCGCTTTTCTTCGCGAGCCTGAGCTTCCCTGGCAATAAATTCAGCCAGCAAGCCATCGACCGTGGCCGACAGGTTGTTCGTGTAGCGGCGGGCTTGCTCGACGGTGCTTTCGCTCAAGGTCAAGTTGACCGGGCGTTTCGTCGCCTGTGCAGCGGCTCCTGTGGGTTTCATGGCTACCTCCAGTGCGCATAGTGTGCGCATGATACCTTGGGTGTGCAATTGGATTTGAAGTTCTGCGGTTTTTCTCGTCATAGACGAATGGCATGCATGCCGAGCCGTAAACGGCTATGCTCACGGTTCGAGCAACGACATGGCAATACGCGTTTCAGATGCAGGCAGAGCGATGTGGACCAAGATGAGCAGGCCATCCATCCTGGGTTTGTCCAGCCAATCCGAGGGCATGTCGGACGAGGCCCGACTCGTTGAGGCGCTTCAGCATCATCAGCTCATTACGGTCGAGGGTGTCGAGCGGGTGCGTGCGGCGGCGCTCGCTCGCGGCCTGGCGTTCTCCCGGGCGGCCACGCGTCTGGGGGTCGTGTCCGAGCGGGACATGGCGGGGCTGTTCGGCGAACTCCTCGGCATCGATGTCCTTGCTCGATCCGACTATCCGCGTCCGCTGGCGATTCCGGCCGGACTGAATCCCGTCTTCCTCCGTCGGCACGGTGTGTGCCCGATCGGCGAGTCCAAGGCGGGACTGCGGCTGGCGATGGCCAATCCGCTGGACGAGGTGGCGGTCGAGGGCGTGCGTTTTGCGCTGGGCAAGCCGGTGGAGCGGCTGGCGGCGCTGGAGTCGGACATCGAGGAACAGTTGCAGGCCAACGCCCGCGAGGACAGTCCGCATTCGGATGCTCATGCGGGGCAGGGCGAAGCAGCGGGCAGCGGGGACGATATCGACCGGCTGTCCGACCATGATTCGGATGCGCCTGCCATACGACTGGCGCACCGTCTGCTGACGCAGGCGATGGACATGCATGCGTCGGACATCCATCTCGAACCCTCGACCGATGCGTTGGTGGTGCGCTACCGGATCGATGGGATCCTGCAGGAGGCCGAAACATTGTCCGGCCGCTGGTCGCAAGCCCTGATTTCGCGGCTCAAGCTGATGGCGCGGCTCGACATTGCCGAAAAACGCCTGCCGCAGGATGGGCGCATCCGCTTCACGACGCGGGGTGTGAGCCTCGATCTGCGCGTCGCGACCTTTCCCACGTTGCATGGCGAGTCGATGCTGCTGCGTCTGCTCGGGCAGCACTCGGTTTCGCCTGAACTGGAGCGGCTCGAGCTCGACCCCTTCAGCCTGAGCGAAATTCGGACAGCGCTCGGGCGGCCCCATGGCATCGTGCTGATCACCGGCCCGACCGGCAGCGGCAAGACGACGACCCTCTACGCCGCGCTGAATGCGATCCGCAGCCCCGAACTCAAGATCGTCACGGTGGAGGATCCCATCGAGTACACCTTGCCCGGCGTGGCGCAGCTGCAGGTGAAACCCGAGATCGGCCTGACTTACGGCGCAGCGCTGCGCTCGGTGCTCCGCAACGATCCGGACGTGATCATGATTGGCGAGATCCGGGACGGCGAGACTGCCGATATCGCCATTCGCTCGGCACTTACCGGACACCTGGTGCTTGCGACGCTGCACACCAATACCGCCGCAGGTGCCGTGACGCGCCTGCTGGATCTGGGGGTGGCGGACTATCTGCTGGCATCGACGCTGGTGTTTGCCGGCGCACAGCGCCTGGTTCGCCGACTGTGCCCGGCGTGCGTCACGACGCGTTCACCGACGCCGGAGGAGCACGCGGCGATGGCCGTGGTTGCGGGAGACGATGCCGGCGCCTACCGGCTGCCCATGGCAACAGGTTGCCCGGCCTGCCGGGGGCGCGGCTACAGCGGGCGGATTCCGCTCTTCGAGGCGCTGGCCATCGGAACGGAAGAGCGAGGGGCGATCCGGCAGGCGCATGCGGAAGAGGCGCTGCAGCGATTGGCCCGGGAAAAGCTCATCCCGAGCTTGCTGACCATCGGATTGCGCAGGGTGCTGGCGGGAGAGACGACGCTCGACGAAGTGCTGGGCGTCATCGAGGACGGGCGGCTGTGAGGCGGTTCACCGTGCGTGCGCTGACTGCCGATGGCGAAACCCGCATCCTGATACGTGAGGCGAAGGATGCGGAGGGCCTTGCCCTTGTGCTGATCGGCGAAAACCTGACGCCGCTCCGGATCACGGAGCAGGACGGCAGCCTTGGCGATCTGCTCAGCCGACCGGTGACGCTGAACCGGCGCATGCCGCTTCGCGACGTTGCGCTATTTTGCGAACAGATCGGTGCGATGCTCGCCTCCGGGCTGACCGTCGAACAGGCGCTGCGCGTGGTCTCGCGCCAGGCGGGCAAGCGTCCGTCGGCGCGCTTTGCGCGCAGCCTGCTGCCTCGCATCCAGGCCGGGGCACCCCTGTCGGACGCCTTGGGCGCCGAACCCGGCATGCCGCAGTATCTGCCGCCGATGATCCGGGCGGCGGAGAGCGGCGGGGACCTGGCCGACGGGCTGGAGGCTGCAGGACGCCACCTGCAGCGCCAGGCCGGCACGCGGGCGGAGATCGGCAATGCGCTCACCTATCCTGCCATCGTGCTCGCGACCGTGCTGCTTGCGCTGGTGGTGGTGCTGACCGTGGTGATCCCGGGATTCGAACCGATCTTCGCCGGCGAAGAGCATCGCTTGCCGGGCATGACGCGTTTCGTGCTGTGGCTGTCGGACGTGGTACTGAACCATGCACTGGCAGCGCTGCTGTGGAGCCTCGGGCTCGTCGCGGCAGGGTTCGTGCTGTATCGCCGTTCTCCATGGTTCGACACTTGGTTCGGCGCAGCGGCACGACGGCTTCCGCCTGTTCGTCTCATGGAAAGACTGAATGTTTCGCGCATGCTCGGCGTGCTCGGGATGCTCTTTCAGAGTGGCGTGGAAGCTTCGGAGGCCGTGCTGCTGACTGCACAGGCTGCCGGCTCGCGGCGTCTTCGTATCGCGCTGGAAGGTGCGTCGCGACAGCTTCGCGAGGGCAGCACGATCGGTGAGGCACTCGAATCCATCGGCGCGATTCCCGACGAGACCTGCGCATTGATCGAAGTGGGCGAACATACCGGCGCACTCGGTGCTGCAACGCTGCGCGCCGCCCAGTTGCTGGAGCGAGATGCGTCCGAGCAACTCGAGCGGACGCTCGCGCTGGTCAATCCGCTCGCGATCGCGTTCCTGGGTATCGTCGTCGGCCTCGTGGTCGGCGGCGTCATGCTGGGAATACTCAGCATCAACCAACTTGCATTGAGATCATGACCGGACACTTTCGTCGATCGGCACGCCGGCACACCGGGACAAGCAGGGGCTTCACGCTGCTCGAACTTCTGGTCGTGCTCGTCATCATGGGTTTGCTGACCGCCGTGGTCACGCCGCAGGTGATGAACATGTTCTCCGGCGCAAAGTCGGATACGGCGGCGCTCCAGGTGGAGACGCTGACCACCGCACTCAACTACTACCGGGTCGACATGGGGACTTATCCGGAGATGGAACATGGGCTGCGCGCCCTGTGGGAAGCCCCGCCGGGCGCGGCCAAGTGGCGTGGGCCCTATGTGCGCAAGCAGCAGCACCTGACCGATCCGTGGGGGCGCCCGTACCGCTACCGGATGCCGGGCAAGCATGGAGCGGTGGATGTGTTCTCGCTGGGTGCGGACGACAAGGAAGGCGGCAGTGGCGAAGACACCGACATCGGCAATTGGGACAGGCAATGAGCGTGGTGTGACGCTGCTCGAGCTGCTGGTGGTGATCGTGCTGCTCGGCTTGCTGTCCGCCATCGGCGCCCAGGTCATCCCGGGCGATGAGCGGCGCCTGCAAAGTGCCTCGGAACGGGTCGAGCACCGTCTCAGGAAGGCCAGGTTGAGCGCGATGAGAAGCGGCGCCGCCGTGTTCGTTCCATGCGAATCCATGGCAAGTTCGAGGCGAGGGGAGGCCGCCAAGGCTGACCGTGATACCGGCTTCACGGTGTCCTGCACGAGCGCGGCGGGACGGGAGCGGGGCATCACCTTCTTTCCCGATGGGTCTTCCAGCGGGGAGACGATCGGATTCATGACCGGAAAGTCGCGTGCCCGGATCCGTGTCGATGCGCTGACAGGCACTTTGACCTTCGAGTGACACCGTGCAGCAACAAGACGGATTCAGCCTGCTCGAAACCCTGATCGCCCTTGCCGTGGTGGCGCTCTTCTTCGGCGTGCTGCTGCCGCCGATCGTGACGAACCTGGAACGCATCGAAGCGGATGCCCTGAGGGTTGAGGCCTTGCTGGTCGCGGCCAATCAGATCGAGGCCCATGTCGTCATCGCCGCCGATACGGAGGGACGCTTCGAGGGCAGTGAAGGCGCCCTGTCATGGAGGGCGACGGTCGAACAGGCTGGAACGGCAGCCCGTGCGGGCGATACCGTGAAGCCCCATGCGCTTCGTCGGGTGCAGGTCGACGTCTTCGCTCAAGGGCATGTGCCCTTGGTATCGCTTGAAACTTACCGTGTCGGAGTGATTCGTTGAGCGCGCGGCGCACGCGCGGCGCAGCTGGAGGCTTCACGCTGCTGGAGCTGCTCATCGCCATGCTCATCGGCAGCGTGCTTGTCTACATGAGCACCGAAGTGTTGTCGCTGGTCCAGCGCGGTGTGGAGCAATCCAGGGAGCTGGCGGGGCAGATGATGGCGGAGCAGCGCGCGATTGCGGTGGTGAAAGCGGCAATATCGAACCTCGTTCCGCCTGCCTCCGACACCGATGAGCGACATCGGATCGTCGCCACCGGGTCGGCCTTCGAGTTTGCCGCGATTCCGGCCGACAGCCAGGTCCACGCGGGGACGGTGAGAGCAAGCGTTCTGATCGAGCCGGCAAGTGCAGGCGGGTTCGTGGTGGCATTCGAGCAGCGGGGTCAGGGGCCCACCAGCTCGATGCCGAATCCACCACGGCTTGTCCTTTTGCAGGATCTCAGCAGTGCTTCGCTGCAATACCTGTATCGCACCCCGCTCGGTCTTCGAACGCACGCCACGCGGCCCGCGCAGGCCCCGGAGCTGGTGACGCTGCATTGGACCAAGGCGGGCAATGGGGGGAAGAGCGGCTCCTTGTCCGTTCGACCACGACTCGATGTCGGCGCGAACTGCAGGCTCGATTTCCTGCCCTTGAGCTGCCGCTGAGGGGGAAGTTGGCGGGGCGCCTCGAATTGCCTCCTGATTCAGCCCGGGAACGCCAGCGATTTCACCGTGATCGGCACGATGTCGCCGCCCATGAAGGGCTTGCCGACGTCGATGTAGTCGCCGGGGCGGGTCTGGATCTCGTCGATGACGGCGAGCTTGCGGCCGTGCAGGCGGGGTTGCAGCAGCATGCCGAGCACCTTGCCGAGATCCTGGCGGGCGACGACGAACAGCGCCCGTGCGGGGTCGGGATGGGCGTCGGCGAAGTGTGCCAGGGCGTCGACGACGCGCTCGACGTCGGCGTAGGCCACCGGCAGGTCGTCGGGCAGGCCCAGCGCATAGCCGTCCTTGGCGGGGTCGATGTCCATGCGCTTCATCGCGGTATCCCAGTCCTCGGCCAGTTGCACCGCGGTGCAGCCAGGCCAGGGGCGGGCGGCATGGACCACCGGCAGGTTGCGCACCGGCAGGTGCTGTTCGTCCACCCAGATGGTGCTGCCCGACAGCGACAGGCTGTAGGCGCCGGCGCCGATCACGGTGGCGCGCAGGGTGTGGCGCGGTTCGCGCAGCGGCAGCGCCTGCATGCCGGCATGGCGGTGCAGCGCCTCGGCGAGGGCTGGGCCGATGTCGCCGAAGGCGCGGGCGGAAGCGATGCCCTGCGGGTCGTAGTAGCAGGCGCCGACGCCGCCGGACAGGTATACCGCATCGTAGCGATGGCCGGGGCGCAGGCAGTCGGTCATCAGCAGTTGCTGCGCCAGCGGCGAGGGCTGGCCGACGCAGATTTCATGGATCAGGCCGGCCATGCGGCCGGCGATGCGGGCGACGGTGCCGTCGCCAACCGGTTGGCCGGGTTCCGGAAGCGGCGACAGTCCCAGTTCCGTGCAGATCGGCCGGGCCGGTGCGTGCAGGTGGCGCAGGCGGCCGTCGCTTTCGAGTTCGAGCAGGTGGCCGCCGACGTTGAGGCAGGCGGTGTCGACGACGCGGCCGGCCTCGAACACCGCGTAGTTGGAGGTGCCGCCGCCGATGTCGATGTTGAGCACGCGGCAGGTGTTGGTGCGCGAATGTTCGGCCGCGCCCGAGCCCTGGCCGGCGATCACCGATTCCAGGTGCGGGCCGGCGGTGGCGACGATGAAGTCGCCGAGCTGTTCGGCCAGTCCCATCACCGCCTGGCGGGCGTTGCGCGCCTTGGAGGTTTCGCCGGTGATGATGATGGCGCCGGACTTGACCAGCTCGGTGTCCAGCCCGGCGGCGGCGTACTGCGACATGATGAAGCGGCGCAGCGCGTCCTCATGCACGTGGCCTTCGAAGTCGATCGGCGTCGGGATCGCCGGGCTGACGTAGAGGATGTCGCGGCGCGAGAACTCGTAGTTCGGCACCTGCGAGGCGGCGGCGCGGTTGACCACTTCGAGGCGCGAGAAGATCACCTGCGACGTGGTCGTGCCGATGTCGATGCCGACGCTGTGGATCTGCCAGGATTCAGCCATGACGCGGATCTCCTGTGCTTGCGCCCCCGCTCCCCGGGAGGGAGGGCCGGCCGGGGGCTGGGGAGCGGGGGCGCGTCGCGGGCACAGAAGCAGACGGAAGCTTCATGCAGTCGCCTTGGCGGCGGTGGCGGGTGCGACGCTCGGCTTGGGCGCGATCATCATCGCCACGAACACCGCGGCGACGCCGCCGACCAGCTTGCCGACGATCATCGGGAAGATCATCGGCGAGGCCACGGCGGCGACGAAGCCGAGGTGGTCGCCGAGGGCGAAGGCCGCCGACACCGCGAAGGCGATGTTCAGCACCTTGCCGCGGTCGTCCATCTTGTTGAGCATCACGAACATCGGGATGTTGTTGGCCAGCGTGGCGACCATGCCGGCGGCGGCGGTGTCGTTCATCTTCAGCAGGCCGCCCACCTTGGCCAGCGAGCTGCCGAACCAGCGCGTCAGCAGGAACACCATCGGGTAGGCGCCGAGCAGCACCGCGGCGATCTTGCCGATGGTCTCGATGCCGCGCAGTTCCTCGCCCGGCACGTCGCCCGGCACCATGAAGATCGGGTCCATGCCCGGAATCAGGCGCAGGCCGATCTGGTCCTGCAGCACCGCGGCGGCCAGCCCCAGCGTGATCACCGCGACCAGGATCTTGGCGAAGACCTGGAAGCCGGCGATCATCTTCTCGGGGATGAACTTCAGGCCCAGCGCCACCGCCACCGCGAACAGGATCACCGGCGTCAGGTTGGACAGGATCGTGCCGAAGGTGAAGACCACCGGCTGGCCGTCGATGACCACGTTGGATGCCATCGCCACCAGGCCGCCGGCGATGCAGCCGACCGGAATGGCGACCATGCCGGCGAGCACGCCCATGGCGAGGAAGCGGCGGTCCTCCTTGTCGATGATCCCCAGCCCGACCGGGATCGAGAACACGATGGTCGGCCCCATCATCGAGCCGAGAATCACGCCGGCATACATCCACGCCGCGGTGTCGCCGCCCGACAGTTCGCGCGCCAGCGGAAAGCCGCCCATGTCCAGCGCCAGCAGCGTGGTGGCGAACATCGCCGGATTGGCGCCGAGCGCCTCGTACAGCGGGATCACGATCGGGCCGAGCAGGCGCGCCAGCACCGGCGCCAGCGCCATCACCCCGACCATCGCCAGGCCGAGCGCGCCCATCGCCATGAAGCCTTCCTCGAACTGCTTGCCCGACCCGCTGATGGAACGGCCCAGGCCGCCGAGGCCGATCTTGCCCAGCACTTTCTCGGCGCCGTCGAACTGGTCCATCATCCGGTCCAGTGCCGCGATCGCCATGAAGCTCATCATGATCCACATGATGATGACGTTGATCTTGTCCATGATGCTCGTTTCCTCTTGCGCCAGATGCTCGTCGAACCACCGCGCCAGCGCGTGCCCGGTGCTCCGCTGTTTGTCGTTTTCCGTCAGCCGGCCGGCTGGCTCGTGCGCCAGTCGGTGGCGCACTGGCGGCCGTGGGCGTGGCGATAGACCTCCACCACCTGCGCGCGCGACACGCTGCGCGGATTGGTGACCAGGCTGGGGTCGAGCAGCGCGGCGTCGGCGAAACGCTCGTAGTCCCCGTCCCGGCCGCCGGCCTCGTGCAGGTTGAGCGGCAGCCCCAGCTCCACGATCAGTTGCTGCACGTGCTCGATGGTCTGCGCCGCATCCAGCAGGCGGCCGCTCAGGGCGTGGCCGATCTCGGCGAGGTCGCGCTTGCACACCAACTGGTTGAAGCCCATCACCGACGGCAGCAGGATGGCGTTGGCGATGCCGTGCGGGATGCCGTAGGCGGGGCCGATCTGGTGCGCCATCGCATGGCACAGCCCCAGGCCTGCATTGGAGAAGGAAACGCCGGCCATGTAGGACGCCAGCATCATCGATTCGCGTGCCTCGACGTTCCGGCCCTGGCCGACGGCGATCGGCAGCGCCTCGCCGATCAGCGTCATCGCGCGGTAGGCGAGCGCCTTGGTCAGCGGCGTGGCGTGGATGGCGACATAGGCCTCGATGGCGTGGGTGAGGGCGTCGACGCCGACGGCGGCGGTGAAGTGCGGCGGCGTGCCCAGCGTCAGGCAGGCGTCGATCACCGCCAGGTCCGGAATCATGTCCGGGTGGATGATGAGGTGCTTGACGTGTTCGCCGCCGTCCGTATCGGTGACGACGGTGGCATTGGTGGCCTCGGAGCCGGTGCCGGCGGTGGTCGGCACCGCGATCAGCGGCGCGCGGCGGACGGCGATGCGTGCCGGCTCGTCGGCCATCGCGCGCACGCTGAGGCCGGGGTTGGCGGCCAGCACCACCGCGGCCTTGGCGGCGTCGAGGATGGAGCCGCCGCCGAAGGCGATGACGCCGTCGAAGCGGGCCTCGCGCATCGCCGCGGCCATGGCCTCGACCAGCGCGGTGTCCGGCTCGCGCGGTGCCTGACGATAGACGATGTGTTCCAGTCCGCAGGACTGCAGCGAGCGGTACATGCCGTCGGCGAGGCCGAGCCTTTCCAGGCTCTCGTCGATGGCGATGAAGACCCGGCCCATGCCGCGCGCGGCAATCGCCTGGCCGATGCGGGCGATGCTGCCGGGGCCGATGAAGGTGCTCGGCGGCACCGAGAATTCGCGTACCGAACGGGCGTTGATCAGGTCGATGGCCTGGTAGACGACGGTGCTGACGTCTTCGTGGTTCATGCCTGGACCTCGGCGCATGCGCCGGCCAGGCCGTGGGCGGCGATGGCGAGCGGAGTGAGAAACAGCGGCGGCTGCGGCAGGATCACCTCCAGCTGCGGGAAGCGCTGGGCGAACAGCTCGCGCACGCCGGGCATGCTGCACGAGCCGCCCGACAGGTAGAGTGTGGTCAACTGAGTATCCACCTGCCATTTGCGCAGATGGTTTTCGACGATGTGGGCCATCTTGTCGAACACCGGGCGCACGATGGGCCACAGCGCGGCGTTGTCCTTGCCGCGCTTGAGCATTTCGGCCTCGGCCAGCGGCAGGCCACGCGCGCCGGCCAGGGCCAGGCTGACGTGATGGCCGCCAGTGGGCTCATCGCCGGAATTGACGATGCGGCCGTCCCGCACCACCGCGACGCCGGTGGTGCCGCCGCCGATGTCGACCACCGCGGCCTTGTCGAGCCGCAGCAGCGCGGCGACCGCAGAAGGTTCGTCGATGACGCCCGAGACTTCCAGTCCGGCGGCTTCGATGACGTTGACCGAAATCCGCGGGTCGGTGCCGGGGGGGTAGGAGGTGGTGGCCTGCTTCGGCAGCCGGTCGCCGAACAGCGCGGCGAGCGATTCGAGCTGCCGGCGCACGATCTGCACCGCGCCGAAGAAGTCCCACACCACGCCGTCGCGCACCACGTCGGCCCAGTCCAGCCGCACGGCCACGGGCCGGCCCTCGCCGTCGAGCACCATCGTCACCACGCAACTGGTGCCGAGGTCGATGCCGAGCTGCAGCGGCGCATCCGGCGCCAGGCCGTCGGCCGCGGCGCCGCTGGCCGCCAGTGCGGCGGCGCGGGCGAGGCGGGGTTCGAGCCAGTCGGCGATGCTGCGCATGGCGGGCCTCAGATGATGCGGAAGTGGTCCACCATCACGCAGCGGCGCAGGCGCACGAAGGTGCGGGCGCTGGTCACGCCTTCGCCGGTCGGGGTGGAGATCGTCATCGTCGTCCAGCCTTCGCCGCCGAAGCCGAGGCCGGCCAGGCAGGGGCCGTTCTTGACGAAGATGCTGGTGTTGATGGCGTTGGCCATGTGGTCGAGCGCGTCGATGTTGCGCGAGTGCATCGCCGCGGTGTGGCGGCAGTTGCCTTCGAGCTTCACCGCGAGCTCGATCGCGGCATCCACGTCCGGCGCGCGGATGACCGGAATCACCGGCATCATCAGCTCGGTGACGGCGAAGGGGTGGTCGGCCTCGGTCTCGACGAACAGCAGGCGGGTGTCGGCCGGCACCTCCAGGCCGATGGCGGCGGCGATCTTCGCCGCGTCGCGGCCCACCCAGTCGCGGCTGACGCTGCCGCGTCCGTCCGCGCCGACCTGGGTGAGCAGGATGTCCACCAGGCGCCTGGCCTGGTCGGGCGTCAGCTCCACCGCCTTGTGGCGCGCCATCTCGGTCTTCAGCGCGTCGCAGACGCGGTCGACGACGATGATTTCCTTCTCGTCGGCGCAGATGATGTTGTTGTCGAAGGACGCTCCCCAGACGATGTCGCGCGCGGCGCGGGCGATGTCGGCGGTTTCGTCCACCACCACCGGCGGGTTGCCGGCGCCGGCGGCGATCAGGCGCTTGTCGGTGTGCTTGCGTGCGGCCTCGACCACCGCCTCGCCGCCGGTCACGGTCAGCAGGTTGATGCCGGGGTAGCTGAACAGCCGCTGCGCGGTGGCGATGTCGGGCTCGAGCACGGTGGTGACGATGTTGTCCGGGCCGCCGGCGGCGACCGAGGCTTCGTTGATCAGCGACACCGCGCGCTGCGAGACTTTCTTCGCCGCCGGGTGGGGGGCGAACACCACCGCGTTGCCGGCGGCGATCATGCTGATGGCGTTGTTGATGACGGTCGCCGCGGGGTTGGTCGAAGGCGTCACCGAGGCGATCACGCCCCAGGCGGCATTCTCGATCAGGGTCAGGCCGCGGTCGCCGGTCAGCACCATCGGCGACAGGCATTCGACGCCCGGCGTGTGGCGCGCCTGGGAGATGTTCTTGGCGGTCTTGTCCTCGACCCGGCCCATGCCGGTCTCGGCCACCGCCAGTTCGGCCAGCTCGCGCGCATGCTCCTCGCAGACCTTGCGGATCGCCTCGATGACCCGGGTGCGCACCGCCAGCGTGCGGATGCCTTTCTGCGCCAGGCTGGCTTCGGCCACCGCGTCGTCCAGTTCGGCGAACACGCCCGGCGCGGCGCGGCGCGCGGCGGCCGGCGCCGCCTGGGTCTGTGTCTGCATGGATGCCAGTACCGTGCGAACGATCTGTTCCACGTCTTTCAGGTTGATATCCACCGTGCGCTCCCGTTTTCATCCATGCCGCGCCGCCATGCCGGCGGCGCGGCTTCGTTCGTGTTCCGGCCTGCCTATTTGTGGAAGGTGAGCTTGCCGCCCAGCACCACTTCGTCGACGATGCCGACCACGCTCAGGTCGGTCGGCGCGTCGTTGGAAATCGTCTTGCGCGCCGAACTGCCCTGGACCACCAGCACCCATTCGCCATCGCCGGCGCCGATGCTGTCGGTGGCGACGCAGGGGCTGCCCTTGCGCTGGCCTTCGGGGTCGATGAAGTCCACCAGCAGCAGGCGCTGCTGTTCGAAGCCGGCGTGCTTCACCGTCGAAACCACTTGTCCGAGTACGATTGCCAGTTCCATGTGTTCACCGCCGTGTCTGTTCAGCGTCGCCGGCCCGTGGGGCCGTTTTCGTCATTGCGCGGGCGTGCGGGTGCCGTGGCGCCGCAGCCGTCGCATGTACCGCAATGGATCGGCTGCCGGCCGCCAGCCCCGTGGGGCGGAGCGGCCGGGCCGTCCGGTCGAGTCGAGCCGAACCGTCCGGCCGTTCAGTCGAGTCCGCTTTCCATCTTGATCGGGAAGACTTCTTCCAGATCGCCGTGCGGGCGCGGAATGACGTGCACCGAGACGAGCTCGCCGATGCGCTGCGCAGCGGCCGCGCCGGCATCGGTCGCCGCCTTGCAGGCGGCGACGTCGCCGCGCACCATCGCGGTGACGAAACCGCCGCCGATCTGCTTGACGCCGACCAGCTTGACGCGCGCGGCCTTGACCATCGCGTCGGAGGCTTCGATCAGGGCAACCAGGCCTTTCGTTTCGATCAGTCCCAGGGCTTCCATTTTGACTACTCCTTAAAAAGTCCCCTCCTGGGGAATCATGGTGAGACGGTGACGGCGCGCGGCGCCGATGGCGCCGCGGCCGGTACGGCATTGCCGCCGGCCATCATCGCGGCCAGCAGGCAGGTTTCGACGATGTCCTCGCTGCTGCAGCCGCGCGAGAGGTCGTGCATGGGGCAGGCGAGGCCCTGCAGCATCGGCCCGAGCGCGCTGTAGCCGCCCAGGCGCTGGGCGATCTTGTAGCCGATGTTGCCGGCCTCCAGCGACGGGAACACCAGCACGTTGGCGCGGCCCCGCAGCGGGCTGTCCGGCACTTTCAGCGCCGCGACCGCGGGCACGATCGCGGCGTCGAACTGCAGGTCGCCGTCGATCAGCAGGCCGGGCTGGCGCCGGCGCACCAGCGCGGTGGCTTCGCGCACCGCGTCGACCGCCGGATGGCGGGCGCTGCCGTGGCTGGAGAAGGACAGCATCGCGACCGCGGCGCGTTCGCCGGTGACGTTCTCGTAGCTCGCCGCCGAGGCGATGGCGATGTCGGCCAGTTGTGTGGGGTCGGGTTGCGGCACCACGCCGCAGTCGGCAAAGCCGAGGATGCGGCTGTCGCTGCCGCAGGCCTCGGCCGGCGGGATCATGAAGAAGATCGACGACACCGTGGCGTTGCCCGGCGCCAGGCCGAGCACGCGGATCGCGGCGCGCAGCACGCTGGCGGTGGAGGACAGGTTGCCGCCGATGCACAGATCGGCATCGCCGCTCGCCAGCATCGCGGCGGCGAACCACAGCGGCTCCGACAGGCGCGCGGCGACTTCTTCCTGCGAGGCCTTGGGCATGCGCGCCTGCAGCAGTTCGGCATAGGCGTGGCGCATGCCGGCGCGCGCCGGATCGAGCAGCGCCAGCGAACCCTGGCCGAGGCCTTTTTCCAGGCACAGCGCGCGCAGCTCGAAGGGGTTGGCGAGCAGCGTCGGCCTGGCCCAGCCGCGCGCCTGCAGGTGGCGGGCTGCTTCGATGGCACGTGCATCGAGCGCATCCGGGAAGACGACGCGCGGCGGCCGTTGCCGGGCGGTTTCCGCGCAGCGGCGCATCAGCTCCATGCCGCCTCCTTCACCGCGAGGCCGCGATCGAGCATCAGGGCGACGATCATCAGCACGTACACCGCGCTGCTGAGGCGGTTCAGCCCTTCGAGGATGTCCGGGCGGGCGATGCTGAAGTCGCCGCCGATGTACAGGCGCGCGGCGACCAGTTCGACCTTGCGGATCGCGGTGCGCAGCATGTTCAGGCGCGCGGCGGTGAGGCCGTGCTCGGCGTCGGGCACGATGTGGTCGTAGCCGAGGTGCTTGAGCGGCGCGTGCGACATGCGGTGGATGGCTTCGGCGTCGAAGTCGCCCATGTGCACCGGGTGCAGGGCATCGCCGGTGGCTTCGGCGCGCAGCACGTTGCCGAGGCCGGAGCGGACGTCGGCCAGCCAGGGCGCGATGCGGCGCGAGGGCTTGTCGCTGTCGGCCAGCTCGGCCTGGATCCAGACCGCGCAGGCGATCGCATCGTCGATCTGGCCGCGCAGGTGGATGCGCGGGTCGTTCTTCGACACCAGGGTGTCGGCGTTCAGGTGGGTCAGCGTATCGGGCTTCTTGTCGACTGCCTGCCGGCACAGCACGCAGTGCATGGCGTGGGCATGGTCGCTGCCGGTCAGCGGATGCACCCGCCTGCGCTCGTCGGTGCTGCCTTTGCCGCGGGCCGCCGCGGGATCATTGACGAAGACCTGGCCGGAAGCATCGACGTACTTCACCCGCAGATGGCGCTCGCTGACGAGCGATTGCGCCGCCGGCGTCAGGCAGGCGCCGGCCGGCAGATGCAGCTCGGTGCCGTCGGCCAGGGTGTTGCGCTCGCGCAGCCAGGTTTCGGTGATGTAGGTTGCCATGATGACTACCCGTCGTGCTCCGCTTCAGCAGTCGGCCCAGTTGGCCGGATGGGCGACGTACAGGAAGCGCACCTCGGTGGGCGTGCCGAACTCGATCGCCGAGCCCTTGGGAATGAAGATCACGTCGCCGGGCTTGCCGACCACGGTCTGGCCGTTGCAGCGGATGTGCAGTTCGCCTTCGAGCACCAGGTCGACTTCGTCGTAGTTCAGCGTCCATGGGAAGAAGCAGCGGTTCCAGCTCATGAAGCCGGCGGCCATCGAGCTGCCGTCGGCGCTGGTGACGACGTCGGCGATGCCGACGTGGCTGTCCTCGCCGGCGCCGTCGAACAGGCCCATGCGCACCGAATCGCCCTTCACCGCCTTGATGCCGCCGGCAATGGTGCGGGACTCGTAGGGCAGCGCTGCGTCCTGCACGGAGGAGGCAGGGGCGGGCTTGGGCGGCGCATTGACCGCGAGCGTGGCGGCCTGGCGCGCCTGCTGCTCCTGCGCGACCTTGCTGACCAGCTGGTCGACCACGCCGTCGGGCACCAGGCCTGCCGGCAGGCGGGCCTGCACCGCCTTGCGGATCTCGGCGAGCGCTTCCGCCGGCAAGGCGGCGGCTGCGGCCGGCTTGGCTGCGGCTGGTGCAGGCATGGCCGGCGTCGGTGGGGCGCCGCAGTGCGGCGCGGCGTCGGCTTTCGCTTCGCCCTCGCGGATCAGCACGCCCAGCGCCTCCGCCACGGTCCGTGCTTCGGGCGTGACGATATGTCCCTTGCGCGTCACGGCGATCTCGCGCTTTCCGGCGGCGTGCTCACTGCGCACCACTTCGGCACTAATGAGTTGCTTCATGATCATCCTGCCTTTCCTGTTCGAACAGATGGCGTTTGAAGGGCACGAGGGTTTCGGGCCTGAACACCGAGACCCGGAAGATCGGCGCGCTGAAGCCGCCGGCGCGCAGCAGGGCCTCGACGCGCTGCGGATCGGCATCGGGCAGGTCGATCTTGGTGATCGCCGCCATCAGGCGCTTGTCGGCATTGACTTCGAGCAAGCCGGGCGGCAGCCGGTAGTCGAAGTCGGTTGCGCCATGCACATAGACGACGCTGCGCGCGTCGGCGACGGTGTTGATCAGCGCGTGGTGCAGGCGCGGGTGGCTGAAGAACTCGCCCGGCGTGTCGACGATGCCGTTCTCGTAGTCGAGTGCCTGTGTCTTCATCGCCGCGGCTTCGCGGCCGATCAGTGCATTGAACAGCGTGGTCTTGCCCGCCGCGACCGGGCCGACCAGCACGAAGCGGCTGGGATCGTAGGGGGAGGGGACCGGCTGAGCCATGGTGCGCCTCTCAGGTCCGGGTGATGCTGCAGACGGCGTAGTCGAGCACGCGCTGCAGCACGCCGAGGGTTTCCTGCAGCGCCTCGCCGACGGCGCCGACCGAGCCGCAGATCACCAGCGCACCGCTGAAGCGGTCGAGAAAGCCGATATGGACCGCTGCCGCCTTGGTGGCGATGTCGCCGGCGATGATCGCGGTCTCGCCCGGAGTCAGGGTCAGGATGCCGATCGCCTCGGCGCCGGAGACGCCGACCTTGTGCGCCAGTTCTTCGGTGGGATGCGCGATCAGGTGTGCCAGCGTGACCTGCTTGCCGGGCACGAACTCCTGGATGATGCGTTCTTTGTCGTCGAATTTCATGGCTTCCGTCGGCCTGCTCCGTTATCGCAGCGGGTGGCGCCCCGGTGAAGGGAGCCGCTCCAGGAACGTCGGCTGAACACCTTGCGCTGCACGGCTGGCGCGGTCCGGTCCTGCCGGCCGCTGCCGTGATGGCGAGGAGTTCGGTCTGATGGTAGCCCCGGCGTTTTTGGGGCCGCTAACAAAAATCGGCAAGTTTGACGGTGGGGCGCCCGTGTGCGGGACACGGCTGTGCGCGCTCAGGCAGTTGCCGCAAGACGGGAGGGCAGGGGCATGGCGCGGAAGCTGCCCGAGGCGAGCGTGCCGGGCTTCAGGCAAGCATGACGAGCGGGACTCTTTCCGCTCTGGAGCGGATGCTGGAAGGGTAGCGGAAGCAGACGTGCTCGCCGCCGCCGGCCTTCAGGGTGTCGGACGGGTGTTCGGCGAACATCGCGAAATAGTCGGCGGCGAACTGGCTCATGTGCCAGAAGCCCCAGCGGGCGGCGACGTCCTGCACCGTCCTGAAGCCGGAGTCGTGGTCGCGCAGCGTGCGGCGCACCGCGTTCAGGCGCAGGGCCTTGAGGTAGTTCACCGGGCAGATGCCGAGTACCGCGCGGAAAGCGTTCTGCAGCGTGCGGCGGCTGACGTGGAGCGCTTCGCACAGATCGGTCACCGAGATGACGCGGTCGGGCTGGGACAGCACGTATTCGCGCGCGCCGGAGACCAGCCGGCGGTAGCTGAGATTGCTGTGGCGCAGCCTGACCGGCGCGATGTGTTCGCCGAACAGCTCGAACAGGCCGGTCATCAGTTCCTCGGTCAGGGTGTCGCACACCGTGCGGGGCAGGCGCTTCAGGCCCAGGCCGGCGGCCTGCAGCAGCGTGCGCGACACGCGCTCCCAGAAGATCGCCTTCTGCCGCGCCGGCAGCGGAAACGATTCGCCCCTGCGCAGCAGTTCGACCAGCTGGGGGCGCTCGGCGGCACGGGCGTGGCGTTCGAGCAGCGCTTCGTCGATGACGATGCCGAGGATCTGGTAGGCATCCGGCGTGAGCAGTTCGAAATCCTTGCCGCCGGGGCGCACGGCGATGGTGTTGCGGCCGAGCGGCGAAGCGTTGATCAGGCCGTCGGCGCTGTCGCAGCGCGGCAGGCCGAACCAGAAGGCGCCGGGCCAGACGATGCAGGTCTGGCGCAGCGCGTGGCTGGTGGTCTCGAGGAAGAACTGCATCTGCCCGAGCCAGACCTCGGTGATCGAGCCGAAGAATCGACCGGCGCCGAGCTGATCGTATTCCTGATACCAGGCGGTGATGTTGGTCGCCTGGTCGTCGGCATCGTGCACGTCCGATACCCGGATGCACCCCTTGGTGTCGCCCAGGGGCAGGATGATTCCCTGCTCCGTGGTCGTCATGGTCTCGGCTTTCATGGCTCTCCGCTGCATGGAAAAACTGAATTCCGGGGGGGAGGGGCCCGGCGCTCCGGTTCGATCCCGCACCGCCTGCCGCCGAATGACCACACAGCGGAAGGGGATGGGCGGACCTTAGCCCGTGCCGGTTCAGGGCGTCAATTGCGCCGCGCGAAACTTGCCGATTTTTGTTAGCGGCCCAAAAAACGCCGGGCGTAGCATCGCTGCGTGGAATGACGCGGCCCGATCTTCGGCCGCCGGCCATCGGCTTCGGCCGTTCGGGATGCAGGTGCCGCCAGCGGCTGGTGCGTGGAGCGTGGCGGATCGTTTCCTCTTTGGCTTTGTGGATGGAGCGCACATGAAACTCAAGGCTCAGTTGTTCGGCCAGACCTACCAGTTCAAGGACGTCAAGGACGTGCTGGCCAAGGCGAACGATCTCCGCTCGGGCGACGTTCTGGCGGGCGTGGCGGCGCAGAGCACACGCGAGCGGGTGGCGGCGAAATACGTGCTGTCCGAGCTGACGCTGGCGGACCTGCGCAACAACCCGGTGGTGCCCTACGAAGAGGACTGCGTCACCCGCATCATCCAGGACGACATCAATTCCGCGGCCTACGAGAAGCTCAAGAACTGGACGGTCGGCGAACTGCGCGAATGGATCCTCGACGACGACACCGGCATCGACGACATCGCCTTCATCCGCAAGGGGCTGACGTCCGAGATGATCGCCGGCGTGGCGAAGATCTGTTCCAACTCGGACCTGATCTACGGCGCATCGAAGATGCCGGTGGTGAAGAAGGCCAATACCACCATCGGCCTGCCGGGGCGGATCTCGGCGCGGCTGCAGCCCAACGACACGCGCGACAACCTGGAAAGCATCCGCGCGCAGATCTTCGAAGGCCTGTCCTACGGCGCGGGCGACGCGGTGATCGGGGTCAATCCGGTGACCGACAACGTCGAGAACATCCACCGCATCCTCGACACCATCTACGAGATCGTCGACAAGTACCAGATTCCCACCCAGGGCTGCGTGCTGGCGCACATCACCACCCAGATCGCGGCGATCCGCCGCGGCGCGCCGGGCGGCCTGATCTTCCAGAGCATCTGCGGCAGCGAGAAGGGGCTGAAGGAGTTCGGCGTCGAGATCGCGATGCTCGACGAGGCGGCCGAGGTCGGCCGCACCCACAACCGCCTGGCCGGGCCGAACTGCCTGTATTTCGAAACCGGCCAGGGCTCGGCGCTGTCTGCCGGCGCGCACTACGGCGCCGACCAGGTGACGATGGAGGCGCGCAACTACGGCCTGGCGCGCCACTACGACCCGATGCTGGTCAATACCGTGGTCGGCTTCATCGGCCCGGAATACCTCTACAACGACCGCCAGATCATCCGCGCCGGCCTCGAGGACCACTTCATGGGCAAACTGTCCGGCGTGTCGATGGGCTGCGACACCTGCTACACCAACCACGCCGAAGCGGACCAGAACTCCAACGAGAACCTGATGGTGCTGCTGGGCTCGGCCGGGGTGAACTTCATCATGGGCATGCCGCTGGGTGACGACATCATGCTCAATTACCAGACCAGTGCCTTCCACGACACCGCCACGCTGCGCAAGGTGCTGAACCGCAGGCCGGCGCCCGAGTTCGAGCAGTGGCTGGAAAAGATGGGGCTGATGGAAAACGGCCGCCTGACCCGCAACGCGGGCGACGCGTCGTGGTTCTTCTGACTTTGGGGGCGTGTTGATCATGGACCAGAAAGAGATCGAGAGCATCGTCCGCGCGGTGCTGGGGCAGATCGGCGGCACGGCGGCACCCGCGTCTGCGGGCACGGCGCCGGCTGCAGTGGCGGCGGCCGATGGCGGCTGCCTGCCGGACCTCGGCGACGCCAGCGTCAAGAACTGGATCGGCGTGCGCAATCCGAAGAGCCTCGAAGTGCTGCAGGAACTCAAGCGCAACAGCGGCTCGCGGGTGTGCTCGGGCCGCGTCGGCACCCGCCCGCGCACCACCTCGCTGCTGCGCTTCCTCGCCGACCATTCGCGCTCCAAGGACACGGTGCTGCAGGACGTGCCCGCCGCCTGGCTGGAGAAGACCGGCCTCATCGAAGTGCACAGCGAGATCAAGGACAAGGACCAGTACCTGACCCGGCCGGACCTCGGCCGGCGGCTGTCGGCCGAAGCGGTGCAGATTCTGAAATCGGAATGCAAGCAGTCGCCGCAGGTGCAGGTGGTGGTGTCCGACGGCCTGTCGACCGATGCGATCACGTCCAACTACGACGAGATCCTGCCGCCGCTGCTCAAGGGGCTGGAGAGCGCCGGGCTGGACGTCGGCACGCCGTTCTTCGTGCGTTATGGCCGCGTCAAGGTCGAGGACCAGATCGGCGAACTGCTCGGCGCCAAGGTCGTGATCCTGCTGATCGGCGAGCGGCCCGGCCTGGGGCAGTCCGAAAGCCTGTCCTGCTACATGGTCTACAGCCCCACTTCGCAGACGGTGGAAGCCGACCGCACCTGCATTTCCAACATCCACCGCGCCGGCACGCCGCCGGTCGAGGCAGCGGCCGTCATCGTCGATCTGGCCAAGCGGATGCTGGAGCAGAAGGCTTCGGGCATCGCGCTGAACAAGTGAGCCATCCGGATTCCGTGGAGAGATAAGTCATGTCCGCACTCGAACCCATCAAGCCCAGCGTCAAGGCCGTCCGCCTGATCGCCTCGGTGGCGAAGGACTACAAGGAAGAACTCGGCCTGCCGGCGCACATGAACAGCATCGGCCTGCTGACGGCGGATTCGGACGACGTCACCTACATCGCCGCCGACGAGGCGACGAAGCAGGCGCAGGTCGAGGTCGTCTATGGCCGCTCGCTGTATGCCGGCGCGGCACACAGTTCCTCGCCCACCGCGGGCGAAGTGATCATCATGCTCGGCGGTCCGACGCCGGCCGAAGTCAAGGCCGGGCTGGATGCGATGGTGGCGACGATCGAGAGCGGACCGGCCTTCCAGTGGGCCGACGATGCGCATACCGCCGCCTTCCTCGCCCACCTGGTGTCGCGCACCGGCAGCTATCTGTCGGGGCTGGCGAAGATTCCGCTCGGCGATGCGATGGCCTACCTGATCGCGCCGCCGCTGGAGGCGATGTACGGCATCGATGCCGCGATCAAGGCCGCCGACGTCAGGCTGGCGACCTACATCGGGCCGCCGTCCGAGACCAACTACGGCGGCGCCTTCCTGACCGGCAGCCAGGCGGCGTGCAAGGCGGCCTGCGGCGCCTTCACCGAAGCGGTGCTCGAAGTCGGGCGCGACAACATCCGCTTCTGAGCGGGTGACCGGCAGATGAGCGCTCAGGCTCTTTCCATAGAGGTTTCGGCATGAAGATCGACGCGCTGGGTTTTCTGGAAGTCCGCGGCCTGGTCGCGGCGATCGAGGCGGCCGACGCCATGCTGAAGGCGGCGGACGTCAAGCTGATCCGCTCGCACCAGGTCGATCCGCGCTTCTTCACGCTGGTGGTCGAGGGCGACCTGGCCGCCTGCCGCGCCGCCGTCGATGCCGGCAAGGCCGCAGCGTCGCGGCTGGGCGAAGTCGTCAGCCGGCTGGAGATCGGCCGGCCCGACGGCGATACCGAAGCCATGGTGCTGGATCTGGTGGATCGCTCGAAGGGCGAAGCGCCGAAAGCCAGGCCGGCTGCGGGAGAAACTGCTGCGGCCTTGCCGGCCGCCGCCGGGGCCGGCAAGGCTGGCGGTGCTCCAACGCCCGCGACGCCAGCGCCTGTGGCGCCGGCAGCAGATGAGGGCGTCGATACCCCGGGCACCGCCGCATCGGGCGTCGATACGCCGGGCGTCGATACGCCGGCCGCCGCTGTGCCGGACGAGGTGGCGTTGCTGGCCTTCATTGCCGCCTCTGCGCGCGGCCGCTCGCTGGCCGAGCTGGCGGCGCACTTCGGCCCGGCGGTGGACCGTGTGCGGCTGGATGCGCTGGTGGCCGCGGGCCGGCTGCGCAAAGCCGGGGCCCGCTACCGGGTAGTGGTGCAGTGAGGGCGCCATGGCGGCGTGGATTGCGAGCGGGAGATAGAGGCACATGGAAACCCAGGACATCGTCCGCAAGGTGTACGAGGCCGGCGTCGTCGGCGCCGGTGGCGCGGGCTTTCCGACCCACGTCAAGCTGGGCGCGAAGGCCGAGATCGTGCTGGTCAATGGCGCCGAATGCGAGCCCCTGCTGAAGGTCGACCAGCAACTGGCGGCGCGCCATGCGAAGGAAATGGTGCGCGGCCTGGCGCTGGCGATGCAGGCGGTGGGCGCACGCGAAGGCATCGTCGCGCTGAAGGCCAAGTACGCCGAGGCGATCGACGCGATCACGCCGCTGCTGCATGAGAACATGCGCATCCACATCCTGCAGGACGTGTATCCGGCCGGCGACGAGGTGATCACGATCTGGATGGCGACCGGCCGGCGCGTGCCGCCGGGCGACATTCCGCTGAGCATCGGCGTGGTGGTCAACAATGTGAACACGCTGATCAACGTCGCCCGCGCGGTGGACGAAGGACTGCCCGTGACCCACCGCTGCCTGACGGTGACCGGCGCGGTCAATGAACCGGTCACCGTGACGGTGCCGATCGGCACGCCGCTGCGCGAGACGCTGGCGCTGGCCGGCGGACTCAGCATTCCCGCTGCCGGCGCGGCCTTCATCGACGGCGGGCCGATGATGGGCGGCCTGCTCGAATCGCTCGACGTCCCGGTCACCCGGACCACCGGCGGCCTGATCGCGCTGCCTGCCGACCATCTGCTGATCCAGCGCCGGCGCGCCGACATGCGCAGCGTCATCAGCATGGCGCGCACGGTATGCGAACAGTGCCTGCTGTGCACCGAACTGTGCCCGCGCCATCTGATCGGCCACGAACTGCCGCCGCACCTGATCGTGCGTTCGGTGAACTACAACCACGTCGCCGAACCCTCGGTGCTGCTGTCGGCGTTGACCTGTTCGGAATGCGCGATCTGCGAAGCCTACGCCTGTCCGGTGGAGATCTCGCCGATGCGCCTGAACCAGGCGCTGAAGGCGAAGTTCCGCCAGGAAGGCGCGCGCTACGAAGGCGAGCTGCGCAAGGCCGATCCGATGATCGAAGGGCGCCTGCTGCCGACGAGCCGGCTGGTGGCCCGCATCGGCCTGACGCGCTACAACCGCAAGGCGCCGTGGTCGGACGCCGTGCATGCGCCGGAGCGGGTGTGGATTCGCCTGCGCCAGCACATCGGCGTCGCCGCGGAACCCTGTATCCGCGTCGGCGATGCCGTCCGCTGCGGGCAGCGTATCGCCGACATTCCGGCCAAGGCGATGGGCGTACCGATCCACGCCAGCATCGACGGTGTGGTGGAAGCGATCGGCGGCGACGCCATTGTCATCAGGAGGGCGTAAGGTGCTGCACGCCATCGGTTTGATCGAATTGAACAGCATCGCCAAGGGCATCGAAGCCGGCGATGCGATGCTGAAGGCCGCGGAAGTGTCGCTGCTGGTGGCCAAGACCATCTGTCCAGGCAAGTACATCGTCATGGTCGGCGGCGACGTCGCGGCGACGGCGCGGGCGGTGGATGCCGGCACCGAGGTCGCCGCGCACACGCTGGTGGACCAATTCACCATCCCCAACATCCACGCCTCCATCCTGCCGTCGATCAGCGGCGTGACGCCGATCGACCAGGTGCAGGCGATCGGCGTGGTCGAGACCTACAGCGTGGGCGCCTGCATCGAATCGGCCGACGCCGCGGTCAAGGCCGCCAGCGTGGTGCCGATCCGCACCCACCTGGCCTTCGGCATCGGCGGCAAGTGCTACTACGTGCTGAACGGCGATGTCGCCGATGTCACCGCAGCCGTCAGGACCGGTGCCGACCTGGCGGGCGCGAAAGGGCTGCTGGTGCAATACGCCATCCTGCCGCGGCCGCATCCGCAACTGGTCGATGCCTTGCTGTAGGGCGGCAGCGGCAGCAGGGCAATTTTGTGTTCACATTGAAGGGAGGAAGGTCATGAAGATGAAGTTCAGGATGACTGCTGTTGCCGCGGCGCTGCTGTCGGCGGTGGTGCTGACGGCGTGCCAGACCTCGTCCGAGGTGGTGTCGCAGGCGACCTCGCAGGTATCGCAGGCCCTGCAGGTGCAGAAGCTGGAGAAGGGCAACTGGGACGACTTCAACCGCGCGCAGATCGACAAGATGCTCGCCACCTACGGCAAGGCCAGCCCGAACTATGATCCGGCCAGGCCGCCCTACGTGGTGTTCGACTGGGACAACACCTCGATCTTCCTCGACATCCAGGAAGCGCTGCTGGTCTACCAGCTGGAGAACCTGCGCTTCGCGATGACGCCGGCGCAGCTCGACAATGCGATCCGCAAGGACATCCCGACCACGGATTTCGACGACGACAGCCGCAACGAAGCCGGCCAGGCGATCAACATCGACAAGATCGCGCAGGACATCGTCTCCAGCTATGCCTGGCTGTACAACAACTACCAGGGCCTCAGGGGCAAGCAGACGCTGGCCCAGGTCAAGCAGGCGCCGCAGTACCAGGACTTCATCGTCAAGATGCGCTTCCTGTACGAGGCCATCGGCAACACCTTCGACCATTCCGTGTCCTATCCGTGGGTCACCTACCACTTCACCGGCATGACCGAGAAGGACGTGCGCGCGCTGGCTGCCGAAACCTTCCGCTGGCAGCAGACCCAGCCGGTCGAGGCGGTCAAGTGGACCAGTCCGGCCGCGCTGCCGGGCAAGGCCGGGGTGGTCAGCATCACCTGGAAGAACGGCCTGCGCCCGGTGCCGGAAATGCAGGATCTGTACAAGAAGCTGCGCGCCAACGGCTTCGACGTGTATGTGTGCTCGGCCTCGTTCCGCGACGTGATCCGCGAAGTGTCGTCGAACCCCGAGTTCGGCTACGCCAACGCGGTGGACAACGTCTACGCGATGGAGCTCGATCGCGATGCCAATGGCGTGATCCGGACGCAGTTCCGCCAGGGCTACGCGCAAACGCAGGGGCCGGGCAAGACCGAGACGATCAAGCAGTTCCTGGTGCCCAAGTACGGCTACGGCCCGGTGTTCGTCGCCGGCGACAGCGAAGGCGACCAGAACATGATGCAGGACTTCGACGACATGAAGGTCGGCCTCATCATCAACCGCCTGCGCGGCAACGACATCGGCAAGATGTCCAGGCTCGCGGCCGAAAGCTACGGCAAGCCGGATGCGCGCTACCTGCTGCAGGGGCGTGACGACAACAAGGGCGTCTTCGTGCCCTCGCAACAGGCTTACAAGCTGGGCAGCGACACGCCCAGGACCCTGAAGTAAAAGGGGGCGCAGCTTCCGGCTGCAGCGAAAGGCCGTGCGTGGCGCTCCTCCGCCGCGCACGGCCTTTCGCCGTCCGGCGCAGGTGGCGGGCGGGCCGCCCGTGACTTGGCGCTGTGCTAGAATTCCGCGTCTTCAGGCCGCGCCCGCGGCGCTTTCCATGGGTTTCAGATGCGCATTCTGGTCAGTAACGACGACGGCTACTTCGCTCCCGGAATCGCGGCGCTCGCCGAGGCGCTCGGCACCATCGGCGAAGTCACGGTGGTCGCGCCCGAGCGCGACCGCAGCGGCGCCAGCAACTCGCTGACGCTGGATCGCCCGCTGTCGCTGCGCCGCACCGCGAACGGCTTCTATCATGTCAATGGCACACCGACCGACTGCGTGCACCTCGCGGTGACCGGCATGCTCGACCATCTGCCCGACATGGTGGTGTCCGGCGTCAACCACGGCGCCAACATGGGCGACGACACGGTGTATTCCGGTACCGTCGCGGCCGCGACCGAAGGCTTCCTGCTCGGCGTGCCGTCGATCGCGGTGTCGCTGGTCAGCAAGTCGGCGGCCGATTTCAGCGCCGCCGCGCGCGTCGCCCGCGACCTCGCCGAGCGCTTCATGCGCGACCCTTTCCCGCAGCCGGTGCTGCTCAACGTCAACGTGCCGGACGTCGCCTACGAGCGCCTGCAGGGCGTCAAGGTGACGCGCCTGGGCCGGCGCCACAAGGCCGAGCCGGTGGTGCGCAGCGTGACGCCGCGCAACGAGACCGTGTATTGGGTCGGTGCCGCGGGCGGGGCGGCCGATGCGGGCGAAGGCACGGATTTCCATGCCGTGGCCAACGGCTACGTGTCGGTCACGCCGCTGCAGATCGATCTCACCCACACCGGCCAGATCGCGCCGGTCTTCGACTGGCTGAAGCGGTGAGCGTGCGCAGCGCCGATGCCGGGCAGGCGATGCGCGCACGCGTGCGCATGGTCGAGCGCCTTCGTACCCAGGGCATTCGCGACGAGCGGGTGCTGGCGGCAATGCAGAGCGTGCCGCGGCACATGTTCGTCGAGGAAGGGCTGGGCTACAGTGCCTACGACGACACGCCGCTGCCGATCGGCTTCCAGCAGACGATCTCGCAGCCCTTCGTCGTCGCGCGCATGATCGAGTTGCTGCGTGCCGGCCGCGAGCTGGGGCGGACGCTCGAGGTCGGAGCGGGCTGTGGCTATCAGGCTGCGGTGCTGAGCCAGCTGGCGACCGAGGTCTATGCGGTCGAGCGCATCCGTCCGCTGCTCGATCGGGCGCGGGCGAACCTGCGTCCGCTTCGTCTGCCCAATGTCAGATTGAAACTTGCTGACGGTAGTTTGGGTCTTCCCGAGGCGGCTCCGTTCGACAGCATCATCGTTGCGGCCGCGGCCATCGGTGTACCGCCGGCGCTCAAGGCACAGCTCGCCCCTGGCGGGCGCCTGATCGTGCCGGTGGGAGGGGCCGACCAGCGATTGCTGCTGGTCGAGCGGCAAGGTAATGTTTTCCGGGAAAGCTGGTATGAGGCCGTACGCTTCGTACCGCTGCTCGCAGGTACGGAATGAAATTCGCTATTCACATGCAGACTCGTTTTGGTTTGATGCCGGCTTTGCTGGTAAGCGTGGTACTGGCTGGGTGCGCCTCGTCGGGTGAGGCGCCGGTGCGCGACGGCAACGGTGCGCCGCCTGTCACTGGTTCTGTTCCGGCAGTGCCGGCAGGCACGCATGTGGTCAGGCAGGGGGAAACCCTGCTCGGCATCGCGCGCCAGTACGGCGTGACGCTGCCGGATCTCGTGCGCTGGAACGGTCTGACCGATCCCAACCAGATCCAGGTCGGCCAGACCCTGCGCGTCGGGTCGCCCGACATGGCGCAGGACGGCGGCGCCACCGCCATTCCGATCGGCGACGGCGCGGTGGCGATGCCGGTGCCGATGCCCGGTGGCACCGGGCCCGCTGCGCCGCCGCTGAAGCAGGGGCCGCTGGGCGGACCGGTACCGTATTCCCAGGATCACGGAGCGGGCGCTGCGACGCCGCCGGCGGTGCCCGCGCCCGAGCAGCCGGCGCCTGCGCCGGAGACGCCGGGAGCGGCCGTGGCCGGCGACTGGCAGTGGCCCGCTGCCGGGAGGGTGATCGCGGCTTACAACGAGGCGTCGAACAAGGGGGTCGACATCGGTGGCAACGTCGGCGACCCGGTCTATGCGGCTGCGGCGGGCAAGGTCGTCTATGCCGGGAGCGGGCTGCGCGGCTACGGCAAGCTTGTTGTCATCAAGCATAACCAGGAGTACAACTCGGTCTATGCGCACAATGACAAGCTGCTCGTGAAGGAAGACGACCAGGTCGCCCGCGGGCAGAAGATCGCCGAACTGGGCAGTTCCGAAACCGATCGCCCCAAGCTGCATTTCGAGATCCGCAAGCAGGGCAAGGCAATCGACCCGACGAAGTACCTGCCCGCACGCTGACGACAGGGGGAGACATGGAAGAAGCGGTAAGCCTCGATGATCTCGAAAGCCAGGAACCGGATCTTCCCCCCGAGGTCGAGGTCTTCGCCACTGCGGTCGCGCAGACGAAGGAAAGCGACTTCTTCAGCGACGTCACCCAGCTTTATCTCAACGAGATCGGCGCCAACCCGCTGCTGACCGCCGAAGAAGAGCTCAGGCTGGCACGCCTGGTGCGCACGGGCGACTTCGACGCCCGGCAGACGATGATCGAGCGCAATCTCAGGCTCGTCGTCAATATCGCCAAGCACTATCTCAACCGTGGCATTCCCCTGCTCGATCTGGTCGAGGAGGGGAATCTCGGGCTGATGCATGCGCTCGAGAAGTTCGACCCCGAACGCGGTTTCCGTTTTTCCACCTATGCGACCTGGTGGATACGCCAGAACATCGAACGCGCGATCATGAACCAGTCGCGCACGATCCGTCTGCCGGTGCATGTGGTGAAGGAGCTGAACCAGGTGCTGCGCGCCCAGCGCTGCAACGACGGCACTCTCGGCGAGCCTTCGCTGGAGTCGGTCGCGCGCAGGCTCGGCAAGACCGTCGACGAGGTGCGGGAAATCCTGCAGCTCAGCGAGCACACGGCTTCGCTGGATGCGCCGCTCGACATCGATCCGAACCTGTCGATCGGCGAGTCGCTGGCCGACGAGCAGGTGCTGGCGCCGGACCTGCAGATCCATTTCGCCGAGCTCGAGCGTCTGGTGCGCGAATGGATCAAGATGCTGTCGGACAAGCAGCGGCTCGTCATCCGCCACCGCTACGGCATCGACGAATGCGAACTGCTGACGCTGGAAGAACTGGCGCTGCGCCTGGACCTGACCCGCGAGCGCGTGCGCCAGATCCAGCTCGAAGCGCTCAGCCAGCTGCGCCGCATCCTCAAGCGCTACGGTATTTCGCGCGATGCGCTGCTGTGAGCGCGGGCGCCGGCCAGGCTGCTGCAGCGGTGATCAGTCCGGCGCGCCGTCCACCGGATAGACCCTGAAATACAGTTCGCGGCTGGCGTAGGCCATCACCGGCAGCGTGACCAGCAGCAGCGGCAGCAGCACGGCGCTGACGATGATCACCGCGGCCAGCAGGCAGGCCCAGGCCATGACGACGCCGAAGCGCCCGAACACCGCCCTGACGCTGGCGACGACGCCGGAGACGAGGTTGGCGCGGTGATCGTAGATCAGCGGGATCGAGAAGGCCGAGACTGTGAACAGGATGAAGGCCAGCACCGCGCCCATGATCGAGCTGAAGAACACGAAACGGTGGATGGCCGCGTCGCCCTGCAGCAGGTGGGCCAGCTGGGCGGGTTCGCGGCCGACCATGAAGCCGTAGAGCGTGCCGGCGTCGGTGATCCAGATCAGGAACAGCAGTGCGCAGACGAAGGAGACGACCCAGCCGCCGCGCGGCATGCGGGCGAATCCCCGGCCGATGTCGGCGGCGACGGGCCGCCGGCCGGCGCGCAGGCTGTCGGACAGCGCGAAGAAGCCCGCCAGCAGCGCCGGGCCGATCAGCATGAAGCCGCCGGCGAAGGACAGGCTGATCGGCGCGATCGACATCGATTCCAGCGCCCAGAACAGGATTGCGCCGAGGACGACGAAGACCGCCGCATAGCCGGAGCTGAGGGCGGGCATGGCGCAGAATTGCCGCCAGCCGGTGGACATTGCCGCGGAGATGTCGGAAAGGCGGACTGCGGCGGGTTTCAGTGGCGTCGAGGTCACGTGTCTGCGGGCGGGATGCTGTGGGCCGCCTAGTTCACGGGGAATCGCCTTGTCATGCCTTGATCTGGATCAGTTTCGGTTTTCGGCCCTGATGCGCTCGACGAGGCGGCGCTGGCTCAGCGCCTCGGCCAGCTCGAACACCGACATCGCATAGAAGCTGCTGCGGTTGTAGCGCGTGATCACGTAGAAGTTGCGGTAGCCGAGCCAGTATTCCGTCGCCGCGCCGGGGGTTTCGAGGTCGACCAGGGTGGCGGGGCCGGCGGCGGCATCGCCATGCAGCGGCTTCACGCCGGCCTGGGTCAGGGCCTCGGGTTCCAGCGCCGGCTCGATGCCTGCCGCGACCAGCGCCGCGGCGTCGGTGCCGGCGGCCAGCAGCGCGGGTTCGGCGATCGGGGCACCAGGCTGCCAGCCGTGCATGTGCAGGTAGTTGGCGACGCTGCCGATCGCATCGACCGGGTCGGAATCGAAGTCGATCCGGCCATTGCCGTCGAAGTCGACCGCATAGGCGCGCACGCTGCTGGGCAGGAACTGGGGATAGCCGATGGCGCCGGCGAAGGAGCCGTAGTAATCCGTCGGTATGCGGCCTTGTTCGCGGGCGAGCAGGAACAGGGCTTCGAGTTCGCGGCGGAACAGGTCCGCGCGCGGCGGGTAGTCGAAGGCGAGCGTGGTGAGCGCGGACAGGGTTTCGAAATTGCCGGTATGGCGCCCGTACAGGGTCTCGACGCCGATGATCGCGACGATGATCTCCGGCGGCACGCCGAATTGCTTCGAGGCGCGTTCGAGGTCGATTTCATGTTCCTTCCAGAACGCGACACCGCCCTCGATGCGGCTGCGGTCCAGGAAGCGGGCACGGTAGTTCTGCCACGAGCGCGTGCCCTTGCGTGCCGGTGGCGTGATCAAGCGGATCACGCCGGCTTCGTGCCGGGCCAGCGCCAGCGTCGCCGTCACGGTGTCCCGGTCGAAGCCGTGGCGTGCCGCAAGCTCGTCGGCGAAGGCGCGGACGTCGTCGCGCTCGGCATAGGAAGCCAGTGCCGGGGTGGCCGGCAGCGCCGCCAGCAGCGACAGGCCGGCGCCGACCAGGGCGGGCAGGATCCTGTGCCTCGTCTTGTCGGCGGCGGGTTTGCGGCGGATGGACGGCGGCAGGCGGAATCGGGGCAGTTTCATGGCAATCGGAGAGCGTCGATCTTCTTTCTGAGCGCGGCAAGGCGCGCGCCGTCGGAATGGGGGCCGTAGCGCAGGCTGGCGTAATCCACGCCTATCGCCCGCACTGCGGCTGCGAGTTCGGGAATGGCCGACGCAACCCGCTGCGTGTAGTCATGCGGCCCTTCCCAGGGCTGGCGCGCCAGCCCGCGGGCAGCCAGCTTCGTGCTCAGCGCCTGCCAGGCCCGGTCGAGCGGATCGGTGCTGCGCCGCCTGCGGCCGGCCCACAGGAGCAGGCACAGGAACGGCACGCCGATGGCGGCGGCCAGCATGCCGGCGAGGCGCCACGCATCGCCGGGGGCCAAGCCCAGGCGGGACAGCAGTGCGCGCTGGCGTTCCGGATTGTAGCCAAGAACGCGCTGGTTCCACGCGTTCGACAGCGCTTCCCAGCGCAAGCGCATGTTTCGCAGCCAGTCGTGCTGGGCGCGCAGGGTGAAAGGCAGGGCTTCGCCGGCGGGCAGGGCGGCAGCGAGGCCGTCGTCGATGCGGCGGGGCGCGGCGAGATAGGTCGGATCGACGCGTACCCAGCCGCGGCCGGCGAGCCAGACCTCGCTCCAGGCATGGGCGTCGAGCTGGCGGACGACGAGGTTGCCATCCACCGGATTGATCTCGCCGCCCTGGTAGCCGGTGACGACGCGCGCCGGCACGCCTGCGGCCCGCATCAGCACGGTGAAGGCGGAGGCGAAGTGCTCGCAGAAGCCGCGCCGGCTGCCAAAGAGGAATTCGTCGACGCTGTCGCGGCCGAGCAGCGGCGGCCGCAGCGTGTAGAGCAGCCCGGCATCCCGGAGATGCGAAACGGCTCTTTGCAGGATCTGCTCGTGCGACTCCGCATCGGCGGCGAGCCGTGCCGCCAGCGCCTGCGTGCGCGGATTGAAGCCGGGCGGGAGCCGGCGCGCCGCAGCCAGCGTCGCCGCCGTCTCCGCCAGCCCGGCGACGGCTGCCGGATGGGCGCTCAGTTCGTGCTGCACCCGCGACCGGACCGGCCGGGGCGCGAGCAACTGGAAATCGCTCGTGTGCCGCAGCGCTGCGCCGGTGGCACCGGGAAAGTCGAGTGCCAGCAGCCAGCGCTTGCCATGGGCTTCCAGGGTCAGCGTGTAGTCGATGCGCTTGCCGTCGGCTGCATGGAAGGGCGCCGCTGCTTCCTGTGCATGCTCGGCCTGCCAGGTGCGGCCATCGAAACGGGTCAGCACCGGGCCGCGCCAGTAGCGCTGCCGGCGGGCGGGGACTTCGCCGGCGAAACTGGCCCTGAAGGCGATTTCGCCCGACTGGCTCAGCGCGCTGATCGAACCGGGGCTCATCGACTCCGACAAGCCGGTACGGGCGCTGAAGGCATCGGCCGGCAAGCCCCACAAGGGGCCGTCGATACGCGGGAACAGAACGAACAGGATCAGCATGAACGGCAGGCCCTGCGCCATCAGGGTGCCGGCCACGCGCAGGTGCTCGCCGCTGCGGCCGTTCGGGTCGGCCTGGGCGACCAGCGCCGCGAGGCCGAGCAGGCTGGCGCTCAGTGCGAGCGCGGCGACCGGAAAGCTCTGGTCTTCGAAGAAGATCGCCAGTTGCAGGAAGAAGCACAGCATCACCGCTGCCCGGGCGTCGCGGGCGGCGCGGATTTCGAGCAGCTTGAGGCCGAGCAGCAGGGCCAGCAGCGCCACGCCGGGGTCCTTGCCGAAGAAGTGGCCGAACTCGGCGCGCACGCCGGCTGCTGCGGCCGCGGTCAGCGCCAGCAGCAGCCACGGCGACGGCGCCTGGCGCCCATGCCACAGCAACAGGCCCCGCCAGGCCAGCAGTGCGGCGCACAGTCCGCTGATCCAGGGCGGCAGCCAGCTCGCGTGGGGTGCCATGGTCAGCGCTGCGGCGCCGAGCAGCCAGGCGCCCTGGCGGCGGTCGAGCGCGCTGCCGGCGCTTGCCGGTCGGCGTCTCGCTGCGCGCTGCTTCAGCCAGCCGCCGATCATGTGCCGTCCGCCCTGCCGGGCTCCTCGTGATACGCCAGCTCGTCCAGGCAGCGGAGCAGGTGGCTGCGGCCGCTGCCGCGCGGCACGCTCGTGCCGGGCAGTGCCAGCGACCAGGGGCGGCCGCTGCGTTCGGCTTCCAGCAGCCAGGCGCTCAGGCGCGACAGGCGCCGCTCGGCGTCGAGCCCGGGCGGCAGGTCGGTCCAGGCCAGCGACAGTTCCTGCCCCTGCTGCCCGGCGAACTGCTTGGTCATCAGCGGGCCGCCGCGCGCGAGCACTTTCCAGGCGATGTGGCGTGGAGAGTCGGCGCGCTGGTGCGGGCGCAGGCCGGCGAAATCGTCGTCGCCGGCCTGTGGCGAAGGCGTGCTGTCGCCCTGTTCCGCCGGGTTTTCGGGCGGGGGAGGCGCGTTCTTCTCCGGCGCCGGATGGACGACGCAGCCGACGTCGGCCACGAACACGCTCCAGGCCCGGATCAGCCCCAGCGGCCAGCGGGTTTCGATGACCGTGCGCCCGGCCTGCAGCCGGCCGCGATGTTCGGCGGCGCAGGCGACTCCGATCGCGAGCGTCTGCAGCGGGCCGAGCTCGAAGGTGGTTTCCGCGCCGCGCAGTTTCAGCCGCAGGGCAGGACGGCGGGCTTTGCGCGGGTTGTCGATGATGAAATGGAGCGTGGCCGTTTCGCCGGCGAACACCGCTTCGCTGCGTCCGGGCCGGATGCGCAGTCCGGCGAGGTTGCGCCAAGCGTGCACGATGCTGGCCAGCCCCGCGCCGGCCAGCGCGAAGACCAGGCCATAGCCGAGGCTCAGGCCGTAGTTGATCGACGCCACCAGCATCGCCAGCATGGCAACGGCAAAGCTCAGGCCGCTGGCGGTCGGCAGCACGTAGATGCGGCGGCTGCGAAGTTCGATCGGCGCCGTTTCGGGCCTGCCCGGCCGGCGCAGCAGCCAGCGGCGGAACAGGGCGGGTGGAGAGGGCGTACCGGCTGCGGGCATGTCGCTCAGGGCAGCGCCACCGACTGGATCAGGCGCGCGAGCGTGGTGGCGGGAACGGGGCGGGCATCGCCGGCCAGGTGCAGACGGTGGGCGGCGACATGCGGGAACAGTGTCTGCACGTCTTCCGGCAGCACATGGTCGCGGCCGTCGATCAAGGCCCAGGCGCGGGCTGCCGACAGCAGGCCGAGTCCGGCGCGCGGGCTGAGCCCGGTGGCCAGCTCCGCATCGTGCCGGGTGGCGCTGAGCAGTGCCTGCACGTAGTCGATCAGGCGATCGGCGACGTGCAGGGCCTGGGCGGCGCGCTGCAGCCCCATCAGCTCCGCCGGCCCGATCACCGGCGTGCGCCGTTCGAGCACGCTGCGCCGGTCCTCTCCCATCAGCAGGGCGCGTTCGGCCATCGGGTCGGGATAGCCGAGCCGGATGCGAAGCAGGAAGCGGTCGAGCTGGCTTTCGGGCAGTGGAAAGGTGCCGATCTGGTGCGCCGGGTTCTGCGTGGCGATGACGAAGAAGGGCTCCGGCAGCTCGAAGCTGTGGCCGTCCGCGGTGATCTGGCGTTCTTCCATCGCTTCGAGCAGGGCGCTCTGGGTCTTCGGCGTGGCGCGGTTGATCTCGTCGGCCAGCACCACCTGTGCGAACACGGGGCCGGGGTGGAAGCGGAAAGCATTGGTGTCGCGGTCGAAGATCGAGGCGCCGAGGATGTCGGCCGGCAGCAGGTCGCTGGTGAACTGGACGCGCTGGAGCTGCAGGCCCGTCAGTTGGGCGAGGGTGTGGGCCAGCGTGGTCTTGCCCACGCCGGGAACGTCCTCGATCAGCAGGTGGCCGCGTGCGATCAGGCAGGCAAAGGCGAGGCGAAGCTCGTGCCCCTTGCCGAGAATGATCTGGCTGGCGGCTTCCAGCAAGCGTTCGACATGGAAATTGGGCATCTCGGAGGCACTGTGAAATTGGCTGCGAAGCGGTGATAATAGGTGACAAAAGCACATCGGCCGGCGGAGCCATTTCACGGTTCACGCCGAGTCGGGCCGAGCGGAAAAAAACGGGTGACAAGCAGAGCCGCCTCCGACCGAGTGGCGGACACGACGTTCAATGCTGGAGAAGGGGAGAGTATGACGACAACGGCGTTCATCACGCATCGCGACTGCTGGCTGCACGACATGGGGACGATGCACCCCGAATGCCCTGATCGACTCGGTGCGATCAACGATCGCCTGATCGCGTCGGGGCTGGACATGTACGTCTCCTTCTACGATGCGCCCGTCGCCACGCGTGAGCAGATCATCCGGGTCCATCCCGGGAGCTACCTGGACGAACTGCTCGGCAGCGTTCCCGAGCACGGCATCCGCCACCTCGACCCCGACACCGCGATGAGCCCCGGCACCATGAAGGCTGCGCTGCGCTCGGCTGGCGCCGGGGTGATGGCGACCGACATGGTGATCGCGGGCGAGATCGAAAACGCCTTCTGTGCCGTGCGCCCGCCCGGCCACCACGCCGAACGTGCCAAGGCGATGGGCTTCTGCTTCATGAACAACGTCGCCATCGCCGCCCGCCATGCGCTCGAGGCGCACGGCCTGGAGCGGGTCGCCATCGTGGACTTCGACGTGCACCACGGCAACGGCACGGAGGACATTTTCCGCGACGATCCGCGCGTGATGATGGGCGGCATCTTCCAGCATCCGTTCTATCCCTACTCGGGTGCCGACAACCCGCCCGCCCACATGTGCAATGTGCCGCTGCCGGCCGGCACCCGCGGCGATGCCTTCCGCGAGGCTTTCGGCGAGCGGGTGCTGCCCGCGCTGCGCGCCCACGACCCGCAGATGATCTTCATCTCCGCCGGTTTCGACGCCCACTACGAGGACGACATGGGCTCGATGGGGCTGCTCGAAGCGGATTACATCTGGGCCACCGAGCAGATCAAGGACGTCGCCAGGGCCTGCGGCCACACCCGCATCGTGTCCCTGCTCGAAGGCGGCTATTCGCTGTCCTCGCTGGCACGTTCGGTGGTGGCGCACGTCAAGGCGCTGGCCGATCTGTGAGCCGGTAATATCCGCAGACATTCCCGTCCCCGGCGCGTGCACGCAAAAATGCGTGCCGCGCTGGCCGTGGCGCGGCGATCGGTTAGAATCGGCTTTTTAACGCTCTGGCCAACGCCATGATTACCGGATCGCTTGTCGCAATCGTCACGCCCATGCTCGACGACGGGAGCCTCGATTATCCCCGTCTGCGCAACCTCATCGACTGGCACATCAACGAGGGCACCGACGGCATCGTCATCGTCGGCACTACCGGCGAGTCGCCCACCGTCGACGTCGAGGAACACTGCGAACTCATTCGCGTCACGGTCGAGCATGCCGACGGCCGCATCCCCGTCGTTGCCGGCACCGGCGCCAACTCCACCGTCGAAGCGGTCGAACTGGCGCAGTTCGCCAAGCAGGCGGGGGCAGCGGCCCATCTGTCGGTCGTGCCGTACTACAACCGCCCGACCCAGGAAGGCCTCTACCGCCATTTCCGCACCATCGCGGAATCGGTCGATCTGCCGCTGATCCTCTACAACGTGCCGGGCCGCACCGTCGCCGATCTCGCCAACGACACCACGCTGCGCCTGGCCGAAGTGCCGAACATCGTCGGCATCAAGGATGCGACCGGCAGCCTGGACCGCGCCTGCGACCTGGCCGAGCGCGCCCCCGAGGGCTTCGCCCTGTACAGCGGCGACGACATGTCCTCGGCCGCCTTCCTGATGCTCGGCGGCCATGGCGTCATTTCGGTGACGGCCAACGTCGCGCCGCGCGCGATGCATGAACTGTGCGCCGCCGCTGCCGCGGGCGACATGCGCAAGCTGCGCGAAACCAATGCCGCGCTGACGGGTCTGCACCGCGACCTGTTCTGCGAAGCCAATCCGATTCCGGTCAAGTGGGCGGTTGCCCGCATGGGGCTGATCGGCGACGGCATCCGCCTGCCGCTGACGCAGCTGACCGAGCCCTGCCACGAGCGCGTGCTGAAGGCGATGCGCAAGGCCGGCATCCAGGTCTGATCCGAATTTCTCTTCCGCAGGAACTCCATGAATCGCTCCATGCGCACCCCCGTTTCCCTGATCGCGCTGTCCGTGGCGCTCGCCGGTTGCTCGACTTCCCTGCTCGAATCCAAACGCATCGACTACAAGGGTGCGAAGCGAATGGAGCGCCCGCTCGAGATCCCGCCGGATCTCACCGCGCCCACCCGCGACGACCGCTTCGCCGTACCCGACGTCACGCCGCGCGGCGTGGCGACCTATTCCGCCTACAGCGCGGACCGTGCCGACCAACCGGCTGCATCCACCGGCCCGGAAGTGCTCGCCGCGCCGGAAACGATGCGCATCGAGCGCGCCGGCAGCCAGCGCTGGCTGGTCGTTGCCGGCACGCCTGACGAACTGTGGCCGCAGATCAAGGATTTCTGGCTCGAACTCGGCTTCATCCTGAACATCGACAGCCCGGACATCGGTGTCATGGAAACCGACTGGGCCGAGGACCGCGCCAAGATCCCGCAGGATTTCCTGCGCTCGACGATCGGCAAGGTGCTGGACGGCCTGTTCTCCACGCCCGAGCGCGACAAGTTCCGCACCCGCCTGGAGCAGGGCAAGGACAACGGCACGGTCGAGGTCTACATCAGCCACCGCGGCATGATGGAGATCTACCCGAACGAAGCCAAGGACTCGACGATCTGGCAGCCGCGCCCGGCCGACCCCGAGCTGGAAGCCGAAATGCTGCGCCGCCTGATGGTGCACCTCGGCGCCGAGGAAGCGCGTGCCGAAGCCGCGCTGACCACCGCGCCGACCGAAGAACGCGCACGCATCGCCGCCGGCAGCGGCGGCCAGGCGAGCCTGATCATGGAAGAGTCCTTCGACCGTGCCTGGCGCCGCGTCGGCCTGGCGCTGGATCGCATCGGCTTCACCGTCGAAGACCGCGACCGCGCCCAGGGCCTGTACTTCGTGCGCTATGTCGATCCCGATGCCGACAACAAGAGCGAGGACAAGGGCTTCCTGTCCAGGCTGGCCTTCTGGCGCAGCAGCGACAAGCCGGCGCAGGGCGGCAGCGAATACCGGCTGCACGTGCAGGGGCAGGGCGGCGATTCGCAGGTCACGGTGCTGACCCGCGAGGGCGGCGCCGACACATCCGACACCGCCAGGCGCATCCTCGGCCTGCTGCACAACGAACTGCGTTGATCGGTCGTGCGCATCGCGGCAGCCTGCCATGGTGCGCACCAAACATGAAAAAAGCCGGCATCAGCCGGCTTTTTCGCGTCATGCCACTGCAGAATCAGTTGGAGGCTTCCTTGGCCTTTTCAACAGCGGCTTCGGCGGCTGCCTTGGCGGCATCGACAGCCTCGCCAGCGGCTTCCTTGGTCGCTTCCGCGCCTTCCTTGGCTGCTTCGACAGTGGCAGCGGTGTGCTCCTTGGCTGCCTCGACTGCCGCAGCCGCGCCTTCCTTGGCAGCGTCGACGGCATCCGCAGCGGTTTCCTTGGTCGCTTCGAGGGCCTCGGCAGCGCTTTCCTTGGCCGCCTCGGCGCTTTCCTTCGCCGCTTCCACGGCCTGCTCGGCAGCTTCCTTAGTCTGTTCCTGAATGCTGGGGGCGGGCGTCGACACCGGAGGCGGCGCTTCTTCCTGCTTGCTGCAAGCGGTCACGGCGATGGCAACGAGGGCGGCGGCGAGAAGGGATTGTTTCATTGCTTTTTTCCTTTTTCGAGTTGAGTGCCGCCGGTTGGAGGCAACCAGTGGCACGAGTACGGCAATCACGGCTTGAAGCGGCGCAAGTCTAGCATGCAGGCGAAGAAAAACCGGCGTGGATGCTGCGCTGCAAAATGTGAGCGTATTTTTCCGTTTCAGCTTGCCGCCGGGGCGCCGAAACCGCTTTCGTACCAGTCATGCAGCATGTCCAGCAACTCGGTCGGGCAAGCCGCCAAATCCTCGGCCGGCAAGCTGCGCTGGTGGGCGAGCTTCGCCATGGCGTCGTGCAGGACAGGGGCGAATTCCAGCGGCTCGCCGTTCAGATGGAAGCCCGCGGCCGAGAACAGCAGCAGGCTGCGGGCATCCAGCGCGAAGCCGCGCGCACGCACCGCCCGCTCGAAGGCCTTGCGGCTCAGCGTCTGTTCGGGCGGCTCGAAGAAGACGTGGGCCTTGGGCTCGGTGAGATAGGCGCCGACGAACTCCTCGATGTCCGCGCGGCTCCAGCGGATGCCCGACAGCATGCCTTCGATCTGGTCGACCATGCGGCTGCCGATCTCGGCCGAGTTCTGCTGCAGCTCCAGATCCGGGTCGGTGTAGATGCCGTCGAGCTGGATGCGCTCCTGCAGCCAGCCGAGGAATTCGCTGCCGAGTTCCTGCGCGGTGGGCGAGCGGAAACCGATGGAGTAGGTGGTGCATTCGCCGATGGCGATGCCGTTGTGCGCCCAGTGCGGCGGCAGGTAGAGCATGTCGCCGGGCTCCAGCACCCAGTCTTCGGTCGGCTGGAAATTCTTCAGGATGCGCAGCGGCGCGCCTTCGATCAGCGTGCGGTCGGCCTGATCGGAAATCTGCCAGCGGCGCTTGCCCGTGCCCTGCAGCAGGAACACGTCGTAGTTGTCGAAGTGCGGGCCGACGCCGCCGCCATCGACGGCGTAGCTCACCATCAGGTCGTCCAGCCGCGCCTGCGGGATGAAGTCGAAGCAGTGCAGCAGGCGGTCGCCTTCGGGCACCCACAGGTTCAGGCCCTGCACCAGCACGGTCCAGGGTTGCTTCCTGCCGCGCAGGCGGCCGCGGCTCTGCGGGCCGTGCTCCAGCGTCCATTCGCCTTCGAGGCCGTCGGCGGGCAGGCGGATGTAGCGCGATTCGACGTCGGCGTCGCAGGCGAGCTCGAACAGTTCGTCGCGCTCCAGCACGCCGCTGAAGCCGGGCACGGCCTGGCGGATCAGCAGGGGTTTCTTTTGCCAGTATTCGGCGAGGAACGCGCGCGCCGACAGGCCGCCGAGCAGGGTTTCGAGGGAAGGCAGGCGAGTGGGCAGATGAGCGGGTGAATTCATGGCGCGGATTATAGGCCCGGGTGGGGCCGGACGCTGGCGCCGGTGCGGGGGCGGCCGCGACGGATGGTGGAAGCAGACGCAAGAAGCAGGTGGACGGACGCGGTAGAATCGCGCCACTTTTCTCGGCGGAATCCCCATGTCGGCAGCAGTCATCGAATCGCTGGACCACGAAGGCCGCGGCATCGCCCATGTCGACGGCAAGGCCGTCTTCATCGAAGGCGCGCTGCCGGGCGAGCGGGTGGAATACACCGTGCTGCGCGAGCGGCCGCGCTATGCCCAGGCGGAAACGGCACGGGTGCTGAAGGCGAGTGCGCAGCGGGTCGCGCCGCGCTGCGTGCATTTCGGCACCTGCGGTGGCTGTTCGATGCAGCATCTCGACCCGCTGGCGCAGGCCGCGGCCAAGCAGCGCATCCTTGAGGACGCGCTGTGGCACATCGGCAAGGTCGGGCCGCAGGTGATCTACCCGGCGATCCACGGCCCGGCCTGGGGCTACCGCTACCGTGCGCGGCTGAGCGTGCGCGTGGTGCCGAGCAAGGGCGGCGTGCTGATCGGCTTTCATCAGAAGCGTTCGAGCCACATTGCCGACATGCAGTCCTGTCCGGTGCTGCCGCCGGCGATTTCCGCGCTGGTGCCGGAGCTGCACCGCCTGATCGCCAGGCTGTCGATCGCCGACCGCGTGCCGCAGATCGAGATCGCCGTCAGCGATACCGCGACCGCCTTCGTGTTCCGCCACCTGCTGCCCTTCAGCGAGGGCGACCGGCGTGCGCTGGCGGCTTTCGCCGACGCCCACGGCATCCAGGCCTGGGCGCAGCCGGGCGGCCCGGACACTGCCGCGCCGCTGCATCCGCAGGGCGGCCCCGGTCTGGCCTACACCTTGCCCGAGTTCGACGTGCGGATGGACTTCCGTCCCACCGATTTCACCCAGGTCAATGTCCACATCAACCGCCTGCTGATCCGGCGTGCGATGCAACTGCTCGATCCGCAGCCGGGCGAGCGCATCGCCGACCTGTTCTGCGGCCTGGGCAACTTCAGCCTGCCGATCGCGCGGCGCGGCGCGGCGATGGTCGGCGTGGAGGGCAGCGAGGCGCTGGTCGAGCGCGCCCGGGCCAATGCCGCGGCCAACGGCCTGGCGGAACGCTGCGAATTCCACGCCGCCAACCTGTTCGAAGCCACCGAGGACAGCCTGGCTGCGCTCGGGCCGCTCGGCAAGCTGCTGATCGACCCGCCGCGCGAGGGCGCGATCGCGGTGGTCAAGGCGATCAGCCCGTTGCAGCGCCCGCCGCGCATCGTTTACGTATCATGCAACCCGGCGACGCTGGCACGCGACGCGGCGGTGCTGGTGCATGAAAAGGGCTATGTGCTGCGCGGAGCGGGCATCGCCAACATGTTCCCGCAGACCTCGCATGTCGAGTCGATCGCGCTGTTCGAACAGGGTTGAAGGCTTTTCATTTTGGCCTGCAACTGAAACAATCATGAGCCGTGATTCATAATTATGGACGAAGAGGGCATGGCGTCCCGTTCCCCCGACCCCGATTTCCCGGCCCGTGGCAGCACCGCTGCCGGTAGCGGCCCCGTGCGTGACGAGCAGGCCGCTTGGCAGCGGCGCAGCATTGCCCAGGTGTGGCATCCCTGCACCCAGATGCAGCGCATGCAGGCGGTGCCGCCACTGCCGATCGCGCGCGGTGAGGGGCCGTGGCTGTACGACTACGCCGGCGGGCGCTATTTCGACGCCAACAGCTCGTGGTGGGTGAACCTCTTCGGCCACGCCGATGCGCGCATCAACGCCGCGCTGCGCGAACAGCTCGATACCTTGCCGCATGTGATGCTGGCCGGCTGCACCCATGCGCCGGCGGTGGAACTAGCCGAGCGCCTGTCGGCGCTGACCGGCGGCGTGCTCGGCCATGCTTTCTTCGCCAGCGACGGCGCCTCGGCGGTCGAGATCGCGCTGAAGATGAGCTTTCATTGCTGGCGCAACCGGGGCCGTGGCAGCAAGCGCGAATTCGTCTGCGTGCGCCACGGCTACCATGGCGAAACCCTGGGCGCGCTGGCGGTGACCGACGTCACGGTGTTCCGCGACGCATACGCACCGCTGCTGCTGCAGGCCCACATCGTCGCCTCGCCCGACGCCCGCCAGGCCGGTCCCGGCGAGACCGCGGCTGGCGTCGCCGAGCGCGCGCTGGAAGAGGTGCGCGCCTTGTTCGAAGCCCGCCACGAACACATCGCCGCCTTCATCGTCGAGCCGCTGGTGCAGTGCGCCGCCGGCATGGCGATGCACGACCCGGCCTACCTGCGTGGCCTGCGCGCGCTGTGCGACCGCTACGACGTCCACCTGATCGCCGACGAGATCGCCGTCGGCTGCGGCCGCAGCGGCAGCTTCTTCGCTTTCGAGCAGGCGGCGGGCGAGGGCCAGGCGCCGTTGTGGCCGGATTTCATCTGCCTGTCGAAAGGCATCAGCGGCGGCTACCTGCCGCTGTCGCTGGTGCTGAGCCGCGACGAGACCTACGCGGCCTTTCTCGACGACGAGGTCGCGCGCGGCTTCCTGCACTCGCATTCCTATACCGGCAACGCGCTCGCCTGCCGCGCGGCGCTGGCGGTGCTCGACCGCTTCGAACAGGAAGACGTGCTGGTCCGCAACCGGGCCAGTGCCGAGGCGCTGACGGCTGCGCTGGCACCGCTGGCCGGGGATCCGCGCATCGAGCACCTGCGCCGGCGCGGCATGATCTGGGCTTTCGACGTGCGTGAAGAATGGGCCGGCGAGCGCTTCGCCGAACGTTTCCATCTCGCCGGGCGCCGCAATGAACTGCTGATCCGCCCGATCGGCCGCACGGTGTACCTGATGCCACCCTACGTGCTCGACGACGAGCTGTCTGTCTGGCTGGCGGCACGGGTGCGGGCGACGCTCGACGGCGTGCTGGCAGATGTATTGGCTGAGGGCACCTCCACCCGGAGTAGCGATGCTGCTGGCGCATCTGACCCGGCGACGGCTTGAGCGCGAGGCCGCGGCGCTGCTGCGCCGCCGCCGAATCGCCGCTTCGCCCTGCGCGCCCTTGCAGACCGTCGAAAGTGGCGAGAGCGGCACGCGCCGGTTGCTGAACTTCGGCAGCAACGACTACCTCGGCCTCGCCAGCCATCCGGACATCGCCGCCGCGCTGGCCGAAGGCGCGCAGCGCTGGGGGGCGGGCAGCGGCGCCTCGCACCTGGTCACCGGCCACAGTCAGGCCCACGCCCGGCTCGAAGGCGAACTGGCGCAACTGCTGTCGCCCTGGGTGCCGGATGCGGCGGCGCTGCTGTTCTGCAGCGGCTTCATGGCCAACCTGGCGCTGCTGACCACGCTCGGCGCCGAGCAGGCGGCGATCTTCGCCGACAAGCTCAACCACGCATCGCTGGTCGATGGCGGCCTGCTCGCGGCGGCAAGGATGCGGCGTTATCCGCATGGCCGCCTCGATCTGCTCGACGCCATGCTGCGTGACTGCGAGCAGCCGATCCGGCTGATCGTCACCGACGCGGTGTTCAGCATGGACGGCGACGTCGCGCCGCTGCCCGAACTGCTGGCACTGGCCGAACGCCACGACGCCTGGCTGATCATCGACGACGCCCACGGCTTCGGCGTGCTCGGTGCGAACGGCGAGGGCGCGCTGGCGCATTTCGGCCTGCGCAGCGAGCGCCTGATCTACATGGGCACGCTCGGCAAGGCCGCCGGCGTGGCGGGCGCTTTCGTCGCCGCCCATCCGGCGGTCGTCGACGCGCTGGTGCAGGGCGGCCGCAGCTACATCTACACTACCGCGATGCCGCCTGCGCTGGCCCACGCCCTGAGCGCCAGCCTGAAGCTGATCACCGGCGAGGAGGGCGTGGCGCGGCGGCAAAGGCTCGCCACGCTGACCGCCGCGCTGCGCGAGCGCCTGTCCGCCCTGATCGCCCGCCATCCCGGCCGCGGCTGGCAACTGGCGGATTCCGTCACGCCGATCCAGCCGCTGATCGTCGGCGACAACGCCGCCGCGTTGGCGCTGGCTTCGGCGCTCGATGCCGCAGGGCTGTGGGTGCCGGCCATCCGCCCGCCCACGGTGCCGGCCAATACCGCGCGGCTGCGCATCACGCTGAGCGCGGCACATACGCTGGACGACGTCGAGCGCTTGTGCGGCGCACTGGCCGCATGCCGGCCCGAGGCGGACCGCCATGCGTGAGCATCTGATCCTGCTGCCGGGCTGGGGCCTGGGCAGCCTGCCGCTGGAAGGACTGGCCGAAGCGCTGCGCGGGCTCGATCCGATGCTGCGGGTGGACATCGAGCCGCTGCCCGAACTGGCCAGCGGCGAAGCGCGCGGCTGGCTGCTGGCGCTGGACGAGCGCCTGCCGCCGCATGCTTGGCTGGGCGGCTGGTCGCTCGGCGGCCTGCTCGCCAGCGAACTGGCGGCGCTGCGCGGCGAGCGCTGCCGCGGCCTGCTGACCCTGGCCAGCAATCCCCGCTTCGTGGCGGGCGGCGACTGGCCGCACGGCATGGACGAGGCGACCTTCGACGCCTTCGTCGATGGCTGCCGCGCCGATCCTGACGCCACCCTCAGGCGTTTCAGCCTGCTCTGCACCCAGGGTGCGGCCGAAGCCCGCGGCCTGGCGCGGCAACTGCAGGCCGCGCTGCCTTGCACCGTGCCGCAGGTGCGGTTGGCCGGGCTGGAAGTGCTCGGCAGTGGCGACGGGCGCAGCGCACTGCGAGACTTCAGCGGGCCGCAACTGCATCTGCTTGGCGGTGCCGATGCCCTGGTGCCGGCCGAGGTGGCCGGCGAGCTGCTGGCATTGCGGCCGGACATCGAGGTCGGGCTGATCGAGGACGCAAGCCACGCCTTCCCGCTGGAGCGGCCCCGCGAGGTGGCGGCGGCGATGCTGGCTTTCATCGGCGAGGCCGGCAATGCCTGAATACTTGCTCGTTGTGCCGGACAAGCGCCAGGTGGCCGCTTCCTTCTCCCGTGCGGCAGGCAGCTACGACGCCGTCGCTTCGCTGCAGCGTGAAGTCGGTGCGCAGCTGCTGGCGCGCCTGCCGTCCCTGGCGTTCTCCCGCTGGCTCGATCTGGGCTGCGGCACCGGGCACTTCACCCGGCTGCTGGCGGAGCGCTTCGGTGCCGGCATGGCCCTGGACCTGGCCGAAGGCATGCTGCGCCATGCCCGGCTCCGGGGCGGCGCGCGGCATTTCATCGCCGGCGATGCCGAAGCCCTGCCGCTGCGCGACGGCAGTCTCGACCTGATCTATTCCAACCTGGCGGTGCAATGGTGCGGCGACTTCGCCGCCGTGCTGGGCGAGGCGCAGCGGGTGCTGCGGCCGGGCGGGGTGCTGGCCTTCAGCAGCCTGTGCGCCGGCACCCTGGGAGAGTTGCGCGACAGCTGGCAGGCGGTGGACGGCTTCACCCACGTCAATCGCTTCCGCGCCTTCGGCGACTACGAGGCCTTGTGCGCGGACAGCGGCCTGCAGGTGCTGGCGCTCGAACGCCAGGCGCGGACGCTGCACTTTCCCGACCTGCGCGCGCTGACCCGTTCGCTCAAGGAGCTGGGCGCGCACAACCTCAACCCCGGCCGTCCGGGCGGGCTCACCGGCCCGGCGCGCATCCGTGCCCTGGCCGCCGCCTACGAGGGCTTGCGCACGGCCGAGGGCTTGCCGGCCACCTATCAGGTGGTCTACGCAGTGCTGTGCAAGAGCCGATGAGCGCGCTGAAAGGCTGGATGGACAAGGCCATGAGCCAGGCCCGGCGCCATCGTCCGGCCTGCAGCGCCTTCACCGAATTACCGGAGGAACCGTAATGGCCCATGCCTGTTTCATCACCGGCACCGACACCGAGATCGGCAAGACCACCATCGCCGCCGCCATCGTCGGCCTGCTGGGCAAGACCGGGCTGCGCGTCGCCGGGCTGAAGCCGGTCGCCGCCGGCATCGGCGTGATCGACGGCGAACGCATCAACGAAGACGTCCATGCGCTGCGTGCCGCGAGCAACGTGGCGCTGAGCGCCGACGAGATCGCGCCGTTCCAGTTCGAGACCGCCTGCGCACCACACGTCGCCGCCGCGCTCGAAGGCCGCAGCATCGACCGTGGCCGTATACTGGCGTCCATCCGGGCTGCGGCGGCGCGCTGCGACAGGGTGGTGGTCGAAGGCGTGGGCGGTTTTCGCGTGCCCTTCGACGCCGCCGGAGGCTGGGACAGCGCCGACCTGGCGCGCGACCTGGATCTGCCGGTGCTGATGGTGGTCGGCCTGCGCCTGGGCGCGATCAACCATGCGCTGCTGACCGCCGAAGCCGTCCGTGCGCGCGGGCTGCGCTTGTGCGGCTGGGTGGCCAACACCATCGACCCGGCGATGGCCCAGGCTTCCGCCACGCTCGATGCGCTGGCCGCCGGCCTGGGCAACGCACCCTGCCTGGGCCTGGTGCCGCGCCTGCCGGCACCGTCGCCCGAAGCCGTCGCCCCCTACCTGAACGTGCCTGCGTTGCACCGATTGTTCGATTCCGATTCCATCCTAAAGGAGACCCCATGACCACTGTCGCCACCGTGTCGCCCGACACCCTGCGCCGTACCGCGCCCCAGCCCGCCCCGGCGGCCACCGGCGCCTGGCGCGTCGAAGAGATCGAAGCCCTGTTCGCGCTGCCTTTCATGGAACTGGTGTTCCGCGCCCAGCAGGTCCATCGCCAGCATTTCGATCCGAGCGAGATCCAGCTTTCGACGCTGCTGTCGATCAAGACCGGCGGCTGCGCCGAGGACTGCGGCTACTGCTCGCAGTCCGCCCATTTCGACACCGGCCTGAAAGCCGAGAAGCTGATGCCGGTCGACGAGGTGCTGGAAGCCGCCCGTGCCGCCAAGGCCCAGGGCGCCAGCCGCTTCTGCATGGGGGCGGCCTGGCGCTCGCCCAAGCCGCGCGACATGGAGCGGGTGACGACGATGGTGCGCGAAGTGAAGGCGCTGGGGCTGGAGACCTGCATGACGCTCGGCATGCTGGACGAAGGCCAGGCCAGATCGCTGAAGGACGCCGGCCTCGACTACTACAACCACAACCTCGACACCGCGCCGGAGTACTACGGCAAGGTCATCGGCACCCGTACCTACCAGGACCGCCTCGACACCCTCGGCAACGTGCGCGCGGCCGGCATCAACGTCTGCAGCGGCGGCATCGTCGGCATGGGCGAGACGCGCGCCCACCGCGCCGGCCTGATCGCCCAGCTCGCCAACCTCGAACCGCCGCCCGAATCGGTGCCGATCAACAACCTCGTGCCCATCCCCGGCACGCCGCTGGCCGACGTCGACCCGATCGACCCCTTCGAATTCGTGCGCACCATCGCGGTGGCCCGCATCACCATGCCGACCAGCTACGTCCGCCTGTCGGCCGGGCGCCAGGAAATGGACGAAGCCCTGCAGGCGCTGTGCCTGATGGCGGGCGCCAATTCCATCTTCTATGGCGACCACCTGCTGACCACCCCCAACCCCGGCCCCGGCCGCGATCGTAGCCTGCTCGAACGGCTCGACATGCGCATCGAGGGACAGGACGCCGCATGAGCGCCTCCGCCCGGCCGTCCGAAGCGGGTGCTCAGCCTCCCGCGGGGAGGGCGAAGCAGGGGTTTCGCGCGGCAATGCTGCGCGCCTGCGGAGCGGGCCGGCTGTGCAAAGCCGGCCCTACGTCGCGCAGCGACGGGAGCGGCGCGCAGTGACCCGGGCGGCCAGCGCCGGCCTGCCGGCCTTCGATGCCGGTTTCCTGCGCGACCCCTATCCGGCCTACCGCGCCCTGCGCGAAGCCGGGCCGCTGCACTGGTGCGAGGATTTCTTCCAGGGCGCGTGGCTGCTGACGCGGCACGAGGACGTCGAGCGCGTGCTGCGCGACCCGCGCTTCTCGTCGCAGCGCACCGGCGGCTGGGTGAAGCGCGCGGAAGGGCTGGACGCAGGGCACGGCGGGGCCTACGCGATGGCGCGCGCGCAGGGTGGCCTGGACCGCTTCCAGCGCCTGTTCTCGCGGGCGATGGTGTTCCTCGATGCGCCCGACCACACCCGGCTGCGCAGGGCGATGCTGGGCGGCTTCCATCCGGCGACGATCCGCGCCCTCGCGCCCGAGATCGAGCGCCTGGCCGGCGAGATCCTCGACGGGCTGGACGGCGGGCAGGGCTTCGACTTCATCGAAACGGTCGCCCGGCCGCTGCCTTCGCGCGTCATCGGCCTGCTGCTCGGCATCGACCGCGCCGACGAAGCGCAATTCATCGCCTGGTCGGAAGAACTCGCCGTCTTCATCGGCGCCGTCCGGCCCGAGGCGGAGCAACTGCAGCGCGCCCAGCGCAGCCTGATGCAGCTGGTGCGCTACTTCGATGCCCTGATCGAGACGCGCCGCCGCGCGCCCGGCACCGATCTGCTCAGCCGGCTGGTGCAGGCCGAGGAACACGGCCTTGTGCGCACCGACGGCGAACTGCTCGCGCAATGCGCGATGCTGCTTTTCGCCGGCCACGAAACGACTCGCAACCTGCTCGGCAACGGCCTGTTCACGCTGCTGTCGCACCCCGGCCAATGGGCCGCGCTGCGCGCGCAGCCGGACGGCATCGGCGCCGCCGTGCGCGAAGTGCTGCGCTACGACAGCCCGGTGCAATACACCGGCCGCCGCGTCAGCCGCGAGATCGAACTGCACGGCCACACCCTGCGCCGCGGCGAATTGGTCATCGCCCTGATCGGCTCGGCCAACCGCGACCCCGCTCGCTATACCGAGCCCGAGCGCTTCGACATCACACGCGGCGAAGGCAGCCATCTCGCCTTCGGCAGCGGCCCCCACGTCTGCATCGGCGCCGGCCTGTCGATGCTCGAAGCCGACATCACGCTGCGCGCACTGATGCGGCGCTGGCCCGGTTTGCGCATGATCGATGCCGAACCGCAGTGGAACGGCAATGCCGCACTGCGCGGGCTGCTGCGCTTGCCGGTGCGCTGCGACGATGCAGCAGCGGGGGGTGAGGTGGTTGAATTAGGTATGCATAAAGGGTATCGGCCGGCACCCGCGATGGTCTCATCGACTTGAGTCGGCGTGCCGTCTGCCCGGTGCTATAATCGCGCCCTCTTGCGGAGGCGTGGCAGAGCGGTTGAATGCAACGGTCTTGAAAACCGTCAGGGGTTTACGCCCCTCGTGAGTTCGAATCTCACCGCCTCCGCCATATACCTGTTAGGTGGTGGGGTTTCGGCAGGATTTCATATCCTACTCAACGAACTACCTAACTACGGTCGAAGTGCTGGGAACTGTGCTCCGACTGATAGCATAAGGCCACTGATCAGGTGGCTTTTTCGCTTCTGGTGCAGCTTCGCCTTGGGGAGGAAACTGTGTTGCGCGTGACCTTCGCTTCGAGGACGGCTCCGTCATTGACTACAAAGATGATGACGTGATCGAGATTAAGAACTACCCGCCGCGGGACACGCCCGCCCCGGGTTGGGAGCGCACCTGCGACTTCCCCCGGAGTATCGCCGCGCGACTCCGCTGCGAATCGGAGTGCTGACAGTTGGGCATCGCGTCCACACGGTCAGCGACTTCGTCAAGGTCACGAGCATCGAGCGGATCTGAGGTCATACCCAACAACAGCAATAACGGAGCCGCGCCACTGGACCCACAGCCTATCGGCAACGTACTGCTGCTATCGGCTTTCCCTTCTCGGGTGGAACGTCATGTCGGCCGCGCGCGACGCCCACGGGGGGGCATCATCGCCTACAGCCGGGACGCCTCCCGTATCGTCGGGGTGCAGATCAAGGCCTTGAGCAAGCGTAACCCGATCTCCCTCGGGAGCTAGCTGGACAAGATCATGGGCGATTTCTGGGTGATCGGGAACAAGGTCTCCACGCCTACGTCTTCAGCCTTCATCCTCCTGCCCTCGGAGGTCCGGGAGCGCGCCCACTGCGGTGAGGAGGATGGGCGTGCTTCTTACTGGTTGCAGCTCGGCGATTATGAGCGAGGTCCGTTTTGCGAAGCATGGGGGGTGAATTGGTTCCGGAGGTATGTCTTAACCGAACGCATGCGGACAGAAACAGCGGCCCGGAAGCCGCTGTTCCCTGGTTGTGTCAGACGGAGGGGGTGCTCCGCCAGTGCTCGCACACATATTCCAACCGGCCAAGGCGGAAGCGAATATATGCGTTCACAAACACAGACTTAATGGAGGACATAATGTCACCTCATCAGTTGGTTTGTGAGGGCGATAGGAAATTACCGTTCCAAGCGCTATACTTAAAACGCTGTCAAGCATCGGTAAACGGTAGAGGGACGCCCTCGACCACCTTGCCGTAGCGCGAGATCGGCGTAAGTACCTGTATTTCGGCCTTATATCCTTGTCCAGAGGTGGTCGAGAACACATTTACAAGCGCCTTCCTGCGTATGCAGTACCTACCACCGCCCCGATTCAAGCCCTTCTGCCAGTTGGTTACTTGAGTCGGGGCGTTCCTTTTTAGATGCCGCCCTGCTCGGTAGGCTGGGGCAAGACGGCTGCAGCTCTTCTCATAGTGGTTCCTCGTCATCGTCGGTGCTGTTTTCAGGGGCAGCCATGGTGTCTCGATAGTTCTTCAAAATGAACTCCGTCATCTTGATGACAGAGTTCCACTGTCGTTCGTCCATGTCCGCCGGAAGATGAATGGCTCCGTCCCGCATTCCATAAATAGGAATTGGGATGGTGATCGTCCCCGCTTTCTGGTGGTGGTGGTGCTCCTGATTTTTCTCGCTCTGTTCGGTGGAGATGCTTGTCCCACTGGGGGATGACTTCGGCTTCCGCTTTCCCCCTCCATTGGTTCTGCTAGGTGGTGCCTTGACGTGCGGACTGATCTTGATTCCTGTCTCCTTTGCCGCAGAGAGAAAAAATGCGACGGATTTAGACAGTGTTGAGCCCGAAATTTCATACTTGCGAAAGCGGTCGGTCATCTGCTGTGCTGTCGCGCTGCTGAGATCGATTGTGCCGTCTGAGACAAAGGCGTAGGAATTCTCAATCCTTTGCCGGAGGAGTTGCTTGGCCGAGTCTTCGTCTGCTGCGATGTACTCACGCAGAAGACGGGTGGGAACGCTTGATTCGTCAATGAAACCGAGCCATTTCAATGCAAGAATCAAGGCCGACTGTTCAGACCCGGAACGCCTGCTCAGTAGACTCCTGTCGATAACGGCAGGAAGCACCTCATGCTCCTTGAACTCCTTTACCAAGTTCTCGAAGCTGCGATAAGAGCAGTACGGGGGTTTTGCCATTTTCTCGTTCATCTTGGCCTCTTGCGGTCACAAGAACAATCACTGGCTGCATCCTACGCGCAAAATTATCGATGTGCAATATGTGTTCGCGCAAAAAAGCGCATAAAATTTATGTGCGATTTTTGTGCGTATTTATGTGAATGGTAGTTGCCTGTGGGCAGTGAGACCCGCTCAGCCAATCACGAGGAGGCTTGCGTCACTCACTCGCAGGGGCGTCGGTGGCGGCTTCATTCGGTCAGCGTCCGTGCGACTTCGCCTTCGGGTACTTATAGGCGGCGTGATTGATGAGACCTTAAAGCTGGGCCGAAACGGTCCCGTGTCTCATAGCGGATAGGTTCGCGTCCCGCTGGGCTTGGCGCTCTTGGTGAATGGCTTGCGCCTTCACTGCCCGCGGCCTAGTCAATCGCCTGACGCAACAGCGCCAACGACAGGTTCGTGATCCAGTTAGTTTTGTTGCGGACAAGCTCGCGGTCAGCCGCAACGGCGGACTTGTAGGCGAGCTGGGCTCCTTCGAGCTTGGCCGTTATGCGCTTCCAGACCTCGCCTACCATCCGATCCGCGAAGGGCTGAACGGCGAACGGGCGGCGATCCTTCGGGCTGCGGTCGATCACGGTGGCGATGGCCGCGCCCAGCGCGAGGTCACCGGTCATGATCGTGATCCGGGCGGCGGCTTCCATTTCAACCGGCCCGGCTTGGAGCTGGTAGCTGCTGCCGCTGTCGATGACGAAAGACGATTCTGGGATCGTCTGCGGGTGTTTCGTAGTGGGCAGCGAATGGATGCGTGCGCGTTCATCAGCCTAAAACTGTTTGGCGCTGCGCTGGTCCTCCGGCTCTTTGGGCCTTGGGCTGATGGTCCACGTGGAGCTAAGCGCGGCAGGCGATGTCCTTCTCGCCTTCACGTCCAGCGAGCACCGGACCGGGTTTACGTGGAAGTACAGGTTGAGTTTTCCTTGGTGCCCTTCGATCTACTCTGCCTCCTTCTGCCAGTGGTCGGGCGTGAATGTCGCTGTTTCTATCTTGTCGTCCGGGATGATCGTAGCGAGGACCCAGTAGCTGCCGGGGTGAAAGCGGCACAGGAAGTCGATGGCGGTAGCAGTATCGTGTTTCAGTTCAGTCGCTATGCGCGACCTCCTGAAACAAGTATATGCCATTGAAATACTGGCTCCGGTTCTCGAAGCCACGTGGTCCACGGGCTTCCGACGGGGCGCGATTGTTGAGCACTGCCTCACAATGCGCGATCGTGCATAGGTAGCCGGTGAATTCGGTATTCCTCGGCTTCTGTTCCGATGCATCGGTGCGCAGTTGGCCTACACGCGCTAGCAGGTACTTAAACAGGTGTTCGGTACCTGTTGGATTGCTGCTCGGCCCTA
>NZ_BCUG01000045.1 GCF_001591165.1 Thauera butanivorans NBRC 103042 | reverse complement strand
GGATCTCCAGCGGCTCGAAAATCAGCGTTTTGCGCATAGCGCTCACCCACCTTATCGAGAAACGAGATCACTCGTACGACAATCTTCTCTTCCTGTGCGGCAATCGCATCCCTTAAACGCACAAGCCGATGCTCTCTTATTTCGTTTCGCAGCATTTCCTGCTGTGCCCAGATGATGGTCGTCACAGCCCCCCCGGGGATTACGATACAGCCGACGAGCACCAGGAGTAGCTTTGCCCTCAGTGTTCTAAATCTAGATTCTATCGCCAAAGCCACAACCCAATTCCGTACAGTATTGCACTTTCAAGGAAACCCCATACTCCAGCAGTTCGTTCGAACGCACCTTCGGATTATCGTTCAAGCGGCTGGATCCTGGCCAAGAAAGATACGTTGCATGTGACTTTTGACTCAACCTCCCAGCCCGGAAAAATACACCCGACCAATTTTCCTCTCGCTTTCATCGATCGTCGACACCGTTATCGTCTGGTGATCTCGCCCCCCCTCGCCATACCTAAAGCCGCTTCAATACGTCCGCCGATGACACCCAATCCTTCAGAGAATCGAGATCCATCGGTTTTGCAAAGTAATAGCCTTGCCCCTGATCACATCCCATCTGATGCAGCATGTCACTGACCGCCTTCGTCTCGACCCCCTCTGCAATCGTTGAAAGTCCGAAACTGCGTGCCAGCCGGATGATTCCATCAACCAGCGTCCTGTCATTGACATCAGAATCGATGTTCGTGACGAATGATTTATCGAGCTTCAAAGCTCTTACCGGAAGCTTCTTAAGATAAGACAGGCTTGAGAAGCCTGTGCCGAAATCGTCAATCGACAAGGACACCCCCAGCTCGGCAAGATCATTCAAAGTCCTGAGGATTTCATCGGTTCCTTCAATCAGGGTCGATTCAGTCAACTCCAGTTCAAGACGATCACACGGAAATCCCGTTTCATCGAGCACTTCACGAACGAAGTCCACGAATCCAGGCATTCGAAACTGGATGGGCGAGAGATTCACGGACAGTCTTTCCAGGCCACACCCCCCTGCTCTCCACCCGACAAAATCCGAACATGCACGCCGGAGTACCCACGCCCCCAGCTCCACTATGCAGCCGGTTTCTTCGGCAATGGGGACGAACCTTGCAGGCGAGACGCTTCCAAGCGTTGGACTGTGCCAGCGCAGAAGGGCCTCCACGCCAACAAATGCACCGGACGACAGGCCGATTTTCGGCTGATAGTGAATGTTGAGCTCGCCGCGTACGATGGCGCTCCTCAGCTCTTCACTCAGGACGCACCGCTCCGAGTGCAATGCATGCAGATCAATATCGAAAAAGGCATATCTGCTCCGGCCGTGTCTTTTCGCTTCAAATAGAGCAAAATCAACCTGCATCAGAAGAAGCTCGAGCTCTTCATTATGACGAGATGAGACCGTCACACCAGCTGACATCGTCACGCGTGTCTGTCGAATCCCAAGATCAATGGGTTCGCTGACCGCCTCCAGGATTGCGCGAACGACGGCCTCTGCCGTACCACCGAGGTTTTCCTCGGTCAAGCACACGAGAAACTCATCTCCGCCAGCCCTTCCAAGCAACTGATCATCGCCGATGACCTGGCGAATTCTGCGACCGACTTCCCGGATGACTGCGTCGCCAGCGGAATGCCCCAACGCGTCATTCACTGCTTTAAAGTTGTCGACATCCAGGTACATGAGAACGTGACGCAGCGACCGGTCCTGACGTCCACTCGTGAGGCTGCAGTAATCTTTCTTGAAGCCTTCCCTATTGGGCAGGCCAGTGACCGTGTCGTTGTAGGCCAGATACTCGATACGCTGCCTTGCCACCCTCTCTCCGGTAATGTCTCTGACGAACCCGTAATAGAGACGCTCCGAAAACTCGCCAACCTCATCTTCTGTTGCCACCCCACAGATGCTCACTTCGATATCGCGCAGATGGCCGTCTTTTCTAGAAAGGCGGCTTTCGAAACGAACAGCGTTGCCGCCGCCCGACCTAAGCCTGTCCACAACGGACAGGCCATCGAGCGGAACATCTATGTCTCGCACAGACTTTCTCAACAGTTCGTCGCGTGAATACCCGGTCAGATCCTGCGCGGCCTGGTTAACCTCGATGAATTGCCCACTCTCTGCAAGCAGAAAGAATGCATCCATTGATCCGCCGATTACGACCTCGAACCTCTTCTCTGCGAGGTAGCGGCCCGTTATGTCGTGCGCAATCCCTCCCATTCCCGCGACCGCGCCGCTTATTTCCTTGATCGGAAAATAATTCACCTCATAGACATATCTAACACCGCAGGCGCTCTCGACGACTTCGACCAGTTTCCGAGGTTCTTGGGTGAGGACGATTTCAAGATTGCGCGAATGAAGCGTTTCTCCACCCATGTTCTTGAAGACGTCACTGGCGTCATGCCCGATTATCTTCTCTTCCGGAAGGCCGACCAGACGCTTGAACGCATCGTTGACGAATTTGTATCGTCCGTTTATGTCTGTGACATAGATCACGGAGAACGAGCTATCAATGACGGTTTGATACAGATGAACGCTCTGCATCAGCGCCATGTGACAACTCGATTGCCCTCCCATGTCTGATTGGCCCACTATATTTTTTTGACTACCGTCAGTCATCAATTGGAACGCTCGTGAGTAAAGGAAAGGAGGCCAACCAGCTCCGCACCTAACCAGAAGTAGAGTCTCCTGGATTCAGTCGAAAAATCTATCGATCAAGAAATTCGCTTAATCATTAAAAGCCAACTCCATTTTTACATCATTCTCAATTTTTCAATATACGCCGTGGCCCGATATGAGCCTCAAGCGCCCGTATTAGTGCAAAATGGCTCAAATTGAGCCTCAATAATCGAGAGTTGAATGGGACTTTGAGAAAAGTCAAAGGTTGCCGAAATGAATACAACGATCCTACTAATGTCGGATCGCGGTGATGGGCGAACTCACCGGATCTCCATCTGACCTTCTCTTACTGGTGCTGCGACGCTGAGGGGTTGCACTCTCCTCGACCAATCAATCTCGATTGCATGGCCCGTAGCCGGGAGGCGGTCCGTTTGCTCCTCTGGGCGTCGGCCTTCCTGGAATACGTATGTAATGTGGACATTTCCCGCGGCTACGGCCGGTGCGGAGTGGCAATCTTTTAGGCTCTGACTATGGATGAATTCGAAGCCCGGTTTCGGCGATCCTTCGGCGTGGTGGCATTCACCTGCAATCGCTACATCGTTGATCACATGCGACGGCTCAATAACAGCAGGATCGGACTCGAACTTGAGACTGCGCTTATCTGGGGCATCATTGCGCACCTCAGCATTGCTCGATCGATACGCCCGGGCTTTCCTTCCGACGACGTGATCAACGAAAAAGGGATGTTTGTTGGTGAGTTGCATCCCGTGCGTGTCGCGGACATCGTCCAGATCTCCGGAGTACCCAAGGAGACCGTTCGACGAAAACTCGAGAAGCTGAGAACGCTTGGAAAGGTGGAGAGAACCGGGCTGGGCAGGTGGGTCGTCTCACGAAACGCCGTGGACCAGGAAACCTTCGATCTGACTCGGGAAGCCGTCAAAAGTCTTCTGGCAACGGCGAGGCAAATCGAGTCATTGCTCGCGCATGTGAAGCTGCCTCCCCACGACGAATCTGGGTCGTGAGTGCGTCACAAGGTCTCTGATGAAGCGCCTCCCGCTTTCGCGGTCTGGCGCATCCACCTTCATCATGCGTTTTGATCGGGTGCTCGTGACTGCCTGAAAGGGTAGGCACTACTGGATCGGCCTTGCGATGAACGGAGATACCCCTTGACGCACAAATCCGTTCGCCCCGAGCTTGTCGAGGTTCGTTGCCTGAAAAATCAATGATTTCGACAAGCCCAGGCCGAACGGTCATGAACCATTCGGCGCTTCCTCAGCTTCGAATCTGCGCTGGAGCAGTGCTCGATCCACCGCCCAGCGCCTGGTAAAGCTGGACGATCGACTGTTGCAGCGCGCGACTGGTCTGCGACTGCGACAGTTCGCTGTCGAAGAGCTGGCGTTCTGCGTCAATGACTTCGAAATAGCTGGAGATCCCCGCAAGATAGCGTGCATTGGTGACCCGCAAGCGTTCGCGGTTGGCCTGCACGACCCTGCTCATGGCCTCGCGTTGTTCGCTCAGGCGCTCGAATGCGACAAGGGCATCGCTGACCTCGCGGAAAGCCTGGCGGATGGTGGCCTTGTACTGTTCGACCAGGATGCGCTGCTGCGCTTCCGCCGCAGCCACCCCTGAACGCAGTCGGCCGGCATCGAACAGCGGCAGGCCGAACGAGGGCTGCAGGGACCAGGCGTAGCGGTTGCCGTCGAAGAGTTCGCCGAGATCGGTACTGGCGAAGCCGAGCAGTGTGGTGAGGGTGATCCGGGGCAGGAAGGCCTTGCGTGCGGCGTCCAGATTGGCGCCGGCGGCACGTAGCGCCTCCTCCGCCGCCCGGATGTCGGGGCGACGCTGCAACAGCGCCGACGGCAGGCCTGCGTCGAGGCGTACGGGCGTGTCCAGCGCGTCGAGCCGTGCGCTGCGAAGAATCGGCCCGGGATTGCGGCCGAGCAGCAGCGCGAGCGCATTCTCGGCCTGCGCGATGCGGCGTGCCTGGTCGGCGAGCGCCTGCTCCGAGCCGGCGAGCACGGATTCCGCCTGGCGCACATCCAGGATGGAAGATACGCCTTCGTCGAACCGCGCACGCGTCAGGCGCAGCGCCTTGCGCCGGCCCTCGATCGTGCGGCGGGTGATCTCGCGCTGCGCATCGAGGTCGAGCAGCTCGAGATACAGCGAGGCGACCTGTGCGATCAGGCTCGCGCGCACGCCGTCGGCCTGGGCCGCGCTGGCGAGCACCTCGCGACGGGCAGCCTCGGAACGCGCGGCCAGGCGCCCCCACAGATCGATTTCCCAGGCGGGTATCGAGAGCGCGACCGAACCGGACTCGCCCACACGGTTCCCGCTCGGATCGATACCCGGCATGCGTTCCCGGGTTCCGGCGCCGGTGGCGTTGACGGCCGGGAACCGTGCGGCATGCTCGATGCCGTACTGGGCGCGGGCGAGTTCGATGCGCTCGATGGCGATACGCAACGTCGCGTTCGCAACCAGGGCCTCCTCGATCAGTGCCTGCAGTTCGGGGATGGGCAGCAGGACGTTCCATGGGAGGCTCGCGAGATCGGCCGTATCGTCGTGGCCGTCACGTTCTGTCGTCAGCCGCCAGTGCTCGGGCACCTCAACGCTTGGGCGGACGAAGTCCGATGGTTGGCACCCGCCCACCAGGGCAGCCACCACCAACGGACATCCCAGGCGGCCAAACCTCGCAAGCGCGATATCCAGCAGGCCGGTACGCAGGGTGCTGCGGCTCATCGTGCCTCCTCCCGTCCGGATTCCGGCCTTGCCGGGTACGCAAGCTCTTCACCTCGTATGCGGAAGAAGCTCGCGTACAGTAGCGGCACCACGACCAGGGTCAGCCCGGTCGCGAAGATCAGGCCGAACATGATCGTCACCGCCATGCTGCGGAAGAAGGGGTCGACCAGCAGCGGTGCCACGCCGAGCACCGTGGTTGCGGCACCGAGAAAAACCGGGCGGGCGCGGCTGGCCGAAGCATCGAGCACCGCAAGCAGGCGTGGCTTGCCCTCGCGGATCTCGACGTCGATCTGATCCACCAGCACGATCGCGTTCTTGATCAGCATGCCCGTCAGGCTCAGGAAGCCGAGAATGGCCATGAACTCGAACGGCGCCTGGAACACCAGCAGTCCGATCGCCACCCCCACGACCGCCAGTGGCACGGTGAGCCAGATCACCGCGGTCTGGCGCAGGCCATTGAACATCACGATCACCGCCACCACCATCGCCGCGAAGCCGAACGGCGCGGCCGCGGCCAATCCGGCGTTGGCCTCGGTGGCGGCCTTGTACTCGCCGTGCCATTCCAGCGCGTAGCCCGGTGGCAACTCGATGGCCTCGATCTTCGGCCGAAGGCGCGCGAACAGCGGTGCGGACAACTGCCCCGCGGGCGGGTCGCACTGTGCCTTGATGGTCGGAAAGCGGTTCTCGCGCCGGATCAGCGCATCCTCCCACACCGTGTCGATACGCTCGACGAACTGGCTCACCGGGACGTACTTGCCGGCGGTGGCGCTGAACACCTGGGCGTTGCCGAGGTCTTCGATGCCTCGGCGCTCGTCGGCCGGCGCACGTGCGAGGATGGGGATCAGGCGCTCGTCCTCGCGATAGACGCCGATCTGCTGACCGACGTAGGTGCGCTCGAGTGCCGCGGCGATATCCGAGGGCAGCACGCCGGCGCGTTGCGCGGCCTCGACCGAGAAGCGCGGGCGCACCACCGGCACCGCCTGGCGCCAGTCGTCCTGGATGGCAACGGCTTCCGGGTCCGTGGCCATGATGGCCTTGGCCTCCTCGGCCAGCCGGCGCAGCACGGCAGGGTCGGGGCCGCGGAAGGCCGCTTCGATCTTCTTCCCGCCACCGCGGCCGAGCATGAACTTCCACACCTTGACGCTGGCCTCCGGAAAGGCGTTCTCGAGTTCGGGCTGCAGACGTTCGATCAGGCCGGCGATGTCCTCGAAGCGCTCGACATCGACCAGGAGCTGGCCGTAGGCGGGGTTCGGGTCTTCCGGGCTGTAAGTCAACATGAAGCGCAACGCCCCCTGACCGACGAAGCTTGTGACGTGGGTGACGCCCGGTGCGTCGCGCACCGTCTCCTCCACCTTGGCCACCATGGCCGCGGTGGCGTGGATGTCGGTCCCTTGTGGCAGCGCCAGGTCGACCACGAACTGGGGCCGCGCGGAGTCGGGCATGAAACCGGGCGGAACGAAACCGAAGGCCACCACGCCGGCCGCCAGCAGCCCAGCCAGCACCACGCCGCTGGCGGCACGGTGGGCGAGCACGCTCTGCAGCACGCGGCGGTAGCCACGCAGCAACCGCCCCTCTGCGGCGCCGGCATCCACCTTGGTCTTCAGGAAAGCCGCGCACAGGAGCGGGGTCAGCGTGATCGCGAACAGCCACGACAGCAGCATCGAATACAGGATGACCCAGAACAGCGACCCGGCGTATTCACCCATGTCGGTGGGCGACAGGCCGATCGCGCTGAAGGCGAGGATGCCGACCACGGTGCCCCCGAGCAGTGGCCACACCGTGGCGCGCACCACTGCGCCCGCGGCCGATGCAAGCGGTTCGCCCTTCTGCAGCCGGACCAGGATGCCGTCGGTGACCACGATGGCGTTGTCGACCAGCATGCCGAGCGCGATGATCAGCGCGCCGAGCGAGATGCGCTGCATGGCGATGCCGTCCATCAGCATCGCGATCAGGGTACCCGCTACGGTGAGCACGAGGACCGCGCCGATGATGAGTCCGCTGCGCAGCCCCATGAAGAGCAACAGCACCACGACCACGATCGCGACCGCAGCCACGAGGTTCTCGACGAAGCCCGACACTGCGGCGCGCACCGCGTCCGACTGGACGGAAACGACGTTCAGCTCCATGCCGATCGGGCGCTGGCCTTCAAGCTCGGCCAGGCGCCGCTTCACCGCGTCGCCCATCTCGACCACGTTGCCGCCGAGCACGTTGGAAATGCCCAGCCCGATCGCCGGACGACCATCGTGGCGCATCAGCACCGCGGGCGGATCGACGTATTCGCGATGGATGCTGGCCACGTCTCGAAGGCGCAGCAGGCCGCTGTTGGCGTCGCCCGCGACCACCAGGTCGCCGAGCGTCTCGACCGCAAGGACGCTCTCGGCCGGCTGGATCTGCAATCGCAGTGGGCCTGCATTGACGGCGCCCGCGGGCACGATCAGGTTCTGCGCGCGCAACGAGGCATAGATCCGGTCGAGCGGCACGCCCAGCTGAGCGGCACGGGCGCTGGAAACCTCGACGTAGATCGCTTCCTTGCGCTCGCCCAGCAGCGCAACCTGTGCCACACCCGGCACCAGCACCAGTTCACGGCGCAGGAAATCGACGTAGTCCCAGAGCTGGCGCGAGCTGTAGCCGTCGCCCGTGACGGCATAGAACAGCGCGAAGACATCGCCGAAGTCGCCCTTGACCACGGGCTCGGCCGCACCTGGCGGCAAGGCGCGGGCGGCGTCGGCAATCTTGCTGCGCAGCTTGTCCCACACCTGGTCGAGCTCGGCCTGGGTGCGCGAGAAGGCCAGCTTGGCCTCGACCTTGACCAGCGACTCGCCGGCGCGCGATACCGAGGTCACTTCTTCGACCTCCTGCATCTGTTGCACCGCGCCTTCGATCAGGTCGGTGATCTCCTCGGCGACCTGTGCCGGCGAAGCACCCGGATAGGCCGTGACCACCACCGCCTGGCGGATGACGAACTCCGGATCCTCGAAGCGCCCCAGGCGCTCGTACGACAGCCACCCGCCCACCAGGACGAGTAGCACCACCACCCAGGCGACAACCGATTTTCGGAGCGTATATTCGGCAATGTTCATTGGCGGCGATCCGCTGTCGTCATCGCTAGAGCCCGGACCCGCATCCCTTCACGTAGCCCTCCCACGCCGGCCGCAACGATACGCTGGCCGCGCTCAAGACCGGATCGCACGACGATCCGGGCCCCACGGATGTCGCCAGTCTCGATCGGCCTGCGCTCTACGCGGCCGCCCTCATCGACGACCCAGACGCCTGGCGCACCTTGTGCATCAGGCGCAACGGCGGACAGCGGGACCGCCACCGCCGCTTCCGTGCTTGACATGGCCTCCCTCCGCATAGCCGGCTGGACGTTCACCGCCATGCCGGGCAAAAGATTCAGACCCTTCGGAATCGACTTCACCGAAAGTACGGCGACATAAGTCTGAGTCAATGGATCGGCGTCCGTAGCGAAGGACTTGAGCTCGAGCGCCAACGACTGCTCGGCGTCATCGTCGAAGAAGGCGATGGCCTCCTGATGAGACTGCATTCTCCGCACCAAGCGCTCCGGGACATTGATCACCACTTCCAGCTCACGCAGGTCCTGCAGTTCGGCAATAGGCTGCTTAGCCTGCACATTGGTGAAAGTTTCAATGCGACGGCGGGTAATCACGCCATCGAAGGGCGCCCGGATGACGGTGTCCGCAAGATCCTGCTCTGCGGCAGCCAGATTGGTTCGGGCCGCTTCGAGCCGGGCGCGACGGTCGTCAACCTCCGCACGCGCAACAGCCAACTCCTCTTCCCAGAGCCGCTGGTAGCGCGCAAGATCAACCGTTGCCCGCTCGAACTCGGCACGTGCTGCATCCAACCTGGCCTTGTACACACCATCGTCCAAGCGCGCGACCACGTCACCAGCTTTGACCTGCCGCCCTTCTTCCAGCCTGAAGCGTTCCACCGATCCGGGCACGTCGAACGATAATTCCGCACGCCTGGCTGCGCGGAGACGCCCCGGCAAACGAAGCGTGTCGTACAAGATCTGTCGATCGACGGTCACTATGAGTGCAGGCCTCACTGCCTCGGGGATCCCGGTTGGCGGTGGTGCGTCACCACATCCGCCGGTCATTACGGCCAGGATCGCTCCTGCCCATAGAACGAAATTTTTGGAATGTCGCATGTCATTAATGGCCGCCCAAAACCGGCTGCCAGGTTACTCCCGCCAAAAAAGAGCCACTCGTTAGCGACGGGAGCGATGTTTATAAGATTCCGTGACCGATCGACGATCAACTTGCATTTGCAACAGGACAGATCAGAGTCGGAAACAGGCGGAAAATGAACCCCATCCCGCGCAATGGGCCTTCGCAACACATGACAAATTGCAAGGTTCCACGCCATGCCGGTTAACCGGCAGCAACGATGAGCGCTCAGTCATTTCACGCTCATCGCAGTCGCACGAATTCGTCGAACCGGAAGAATAAACACTTCCCGGCCCGATATGCAGCCTTCCGGCCCATTTTGGGCCCGTCAATAGCCATGATCGAAGGTCCCGACATTCTGCGCAATCAAACCGCCCCGCCTTTCCAGCCAGATCGAACGCCTCCCTCTGGGATTTCCCTGCAATCAAAATTCAGTCCATCAATACGTGCATAGATTCATTTATGAGCCGTCTCAATTTGGGCCGATGCCAGACTAAAATTACTTTCAAGCGATTATCCTCTGTGCCGTCCTCCCGGTTGGCAATGGAACCACAGCCTCGATCCAATCCGGAATCTCTTCTCAACGGCCAATCCTCGACACTGACGCCACATTCGAATCCATCATGGGAAAAGTCGCACTCCATCTTCTATGCGTGATCCTGATCTCGGCTTCTGCACATGCTTCGCCGCCCTCCTCACCGCCGGAATCGAACGAGTCCGATGAGATTGCGCGCATTCGAGATCAGTTCTCGACGCTTGATCGGCGCCGCATGGAGCTGGTTCGCAGCCGCATAGAGCTCTCCTCCGAAAAGAGCGCCCCCTTCGACGCGGCGTACCGGGAATACATCGACACCGTCGCTCTATTACGCTCGGCCCAACTACGAATCCTCGAAAATTACGCTGACCAGTTCAATAACGACTTTGACCAAGCCGGCACTCCATTGAAGATGATCTGCGGATCGCTTTCTCTCGATTCAAAGCGGATCGAAGCCAGGAGGCGCTTGCTCCGGGACCTTGCCCCTCATTTGACTACCAAGCAACTGCACCTCCTCACAAGATTGGAGGCTGAGATCGACGCCGAGATGACGCTAGGCATCATCCGACAGGTGCCGGATCCGTATCGAGGCTAGTAGTCGACCTCGCTCCCTAACTTAATTCAACACGATCAGGACATACAGATGGCTCTCTGCATCAGAAAAACAATCCACTATCGCATGGTCGCATCGCTTTTGCTCATGGCCTTTGCCATGCCAGCATCCGTTCTCGCAGACGATCGCAATCCAGCATACCGTTTGGGCGCGTTCTCAGGCGCAATGAAGTATTGTGAAGAACGATACGATGAGAAAAGTGTGCGGTACGGCCTGGCCCGACTTCGTGTCGCCAAGGAAGTAGATAATTTTTCTGGAAAGGAGAAACTGGTTGCACTGACTGGCCGAGACCGTGCATACAACCGCGGTCAGTTTCTCGGGAACCGGCTGAACCGCAACGAGTGCCGCGCCCTGTTGAGGATGGGGGAGTGGAAGAGGTTCTTCGCAGACTGACCCTATTTTCCGGTGAGGCGCGAACCTTTGACCATGCATTCGGCAAGACAGGATGAACCAATGCCGTCGAATCGAGCGGATAAACTGACCTATCTTTTCCTCGCGTGGCTCATCGCCCTGATCTCGACTGCCACCGCGGTGTTTCTCGGCGAGATCATGGGGCAGCCTCCGTGTGATCTTTGCTGGTATCAGCGCATTGCGATGTTTCCATTGGCTGTCATCCTCGGGATCGCAAATTTCCGCGATGACGCAACTGCATGGATCTATGCGTTGCCGCTCGCAGTGGCTGGTTCCGTATTGGCACTGGTGCACACGACGACATATCTCAGCGCCCTTCCCGAGGTGATTGAAGTGGCACGCACCATGGGCCCCTCATGCACCGACCGTAGCATGCAAGTCATGGGCATTCCCCTACCCTTGCTTTCTCTCGCATCGTTCCTATCCATGACTGCGCTGCTCACAACTGTTTCCATAAAGGATCACTCATGACCAGGAGACGAATGCTGCTAGCCACTGCATTTGCAGTAAGCGCTGTGTTTCTCATCGCCACGGCAACGTTCCATATGTTGTCGTCAGGCACCTCCAACACAAAGGAGCCTCCGGGGAGCGCGCTGGAGCGATCGCATTCACATGCGATCGGGCCTGAGGACGCCAGAGTCTCCATTGTCGAGTTTTTCTCCCCTTCATGCAGCACCTGTGCATTCATTCACCCCTACGTCAAGGAAATCGTCGACCGGGCCCCTGAAGACATTCGATTGGTGTATCGCTACGTCGTTTTCGACGAGCAAGGAGAATACGCCGCACGGATCATCGAATCAGCGAGATCCCAAGGGCTGTACGACGCGGTTCTCGCTGCGGTTCTCGAGACCCAGCCTGAGTGGCGGCAAGATCCGGCGATGGCCGCCGCATGGCGAGCGGCTGAGATGGCAGGCCTTGACATTGACAAGGCAAAGGGCGAACTCTACTCGGAATCAATCAATGAAACGCTTCGCACGGATCTGGAGGACGCGAGAAATCTTGATATACATGCGACTCCGAGCTTCTTCGTAAACGGCCGGCCTCTTGCTGCTCTAAGCGTGGAGGCACTGCAAGCGCTTGTGCAAACTGAGCTGGAGGACGCCGCAAGCAGGCGGTAATCCCCCTGCAAGGCCTCCGGCCAGGCGCGAGAATGGTGTCACGCCGGTGCCTGCGGCAATCCAGACCTGATCCCGTTCTTCCTGTCCGGCCGGTTGGAAGGTTGAAGCAAGCATACGATCCTCCGGCCTGCACCGCCTGCCCCGATCGAAAGCGTTGCGCGCCCCCCTGGGTGAGTCGCCCAGCGCCTTGACCTGGAAGATGACGCAGCGATCGCCCCGATCGGGGCCGGCAATCGCGATGGCTCTCGAAAACTCAGTCGAGCCGGTACTTATCGTGACAGGCCTTGCAGGTGGCTCCTGTTTCACCAAATGCCTTTTGCACGGCTGCTTTGTCGCCCTTTGCGGCGGCGTCCGCCAGGTTCGCGGCAGCGGCATTGAAATCGGTGGCGAGCTTGCCGAGATCCGCCATATTCTGAAACGCTTCAGGCTTCACGCGCGTTTTGCGATCACCAATGTCGCTCTCAGTCCCTGGGCCGTAAAGGGCCCCCATCCCCGAACCAGCGATGGCAGCAACCGCGCTGGCCGCCGCCTGAACCTGTTGAACGTTGAATTCACCATCCAGGCTGGCTTTGATCTTGCCCATGTTCCAGGCCATAAAGCTATAACCGGCTTGCCGATATTTTATCTGATCCTCGGGTTTGACCTGGGCGGAGACCGTGCCGACCAGAGAGAGGGCAAGGATGCCGAACGCAACAAGTTTCTTCATTATTCACCTCGTTTAAAAAAAGAACAGTCAAGCGCTGCTGCAATTGCGCCGGCGCTTGAACTCTGACATGGAGGATCCACTTGCGGAGCCGACAAGGATGCACACAAGCGAGTCCCTCCTGATCGGCGGCCTGAAGATCCACTGGCGCCTATATGGTACCAACCTCATCTTCAATCACGGGGGAAACACGATTTCGGCCTGTGCGCTTCGCGTCATACAGGGCTGAATCGGCTTTCTTCAAGGTGTTCTCGAGATCCTCTACCGCACGGCAGGAGCCATAGCCGAAGCTCATGCTGACGGCGAGGGATTGTCCATCCGTGCCACGGTACTGGGTCTCCGAAATCACACGGCGGAGATTTTCGCACACCCGGTATGCCTGGGCTTCGGTGGTTGACGGCAGCAATAGAAGAAACTCTTCTCCGCCCCAACGTCCGCAAACATCATACTTTCGTATATTCAAGACGAAGCGCCGGGCAACCTCCATCAGCACCGCATCGCCAGTATTGTGGCCGAATGTATCGTTGACGGCCTTGAAATGATCAATATCTGCCAGTACAACCGAGAAGAGCTGGTCTTGATGACGACCCAGCTTCAGCGCCTCTTCGTGAAGGCGCCTTTGCATGTAGCGGCGGTTATACAAGCCTGTCAGCGGATCGTGCGTGGACTGTTGGCGCAGTTCTTCATGCTGGCGGCGCATGATTTGCTGATAGCGGTCGCTGATGCGTAGCAGGCGTTCAAGTTGGTGCAGCTGTTTCTCGTAGCGTTGGCAGTATGACATGCCACGCTCATGCTCGGCCCCTTGATAGCGATCGGCAATGTGCGTGATTCGTTCCAGCTGGCGAAGCAGATCGCGATGCCTCTCCATCAATACGCCTAATGCATGATGGAGCGGGTGCCCCTGCCATGCCGGATCGGCCAGGAGCCCATCGATATCCACTTCAAGTTCCTGCATATCTGCCATCACGCTTAGCTCTGCCGCTTGAGGACCACGAAAGGGAAAGTACAGTCCTCCCGAAACTCTTCGGCCAGTTCGGCCACGCGCTCGTTCTCGGCATCGTAATACCAAATCAAGCTGACCTTCTTACCAGCTCGATGAGCCGATTCCATGTCATCAAAGAGATCCATCAGCATACGGATGCTGCTCGTATTTATATAGAGAAGCGAGAGCTCAAGTATCAGCGGTGACTCCGAAATTGCTACATAGCCGTTAATCCAGTTGAGAAGCGGTTCAAAGAACTCGAACGCATCTTCCGGATAAGAGTCACCACACAGACTGACGCGTCCCGACTGCCAGTCGGTCTGGATCGATGGAGTTGAGGTGGTTCCAGGTAGATGGATGTCCTGCATACGTTTAATGATCTTCAAAGAATGACCTGCAGGCTGAAGAAGCCCCAATTTTCGTCAAGCCGGTTGAAAGATGCGACCAACGGTTGGCTAGCCTTGCGCGCCATATCGATCAGTCCCAGACCTGCCCCAGTGCTGGCGCCGGGAGCGCGCGGCTGACGCATCTGATTCTTCCACAGCGCCTTGAGTTCGAGCTTGTCAAGACGCGCTAACTCATGAATACGCCGGAATAACTCTTCGCCATCAGCCATCTCCACCACGTTCCCCGCATTGATGATGTAACGATTCTGCTCACGGGAGATCGTTATCGTTCCGCTGGCACGCTCATCGGAAAGCCCCTTTTTTTTCGAGTAATGGCGGATGTTCTGCGTAAGCTCAATATAGATGGTGAACACATCCGTCACTTCCGTTGGAGTGGCTGACAATGCCTCGAGGTGTTTCCGCAATGCCAATCCAATCTCTTCGATCAACGAAGCGGAAAACAATCCGTTGAACGCCAGCAGGATGTAGTGCTGCTCGAACAGGTTACGCAGTAAAAGGAGATTTTGTGGGTGCATCGTGTCGTCTATTCATCAGTTATGGGTGCGTGGTTGGCGTGGTCGCAAGCGGGTATCCCAACGTTCGGCAAGGCCGAGAACCCGATCACACAGATATCGTCAAGTTGTGTCTCCCCTCCCTGCCAGTTACTCAGGCACGAAACGAGAGCTGTATTTCGAGCCGGCCATGGCAGTGTATGGAGCACCCCTAGCAGTTCAACAAAGCGGCTGGCACCGAATCCATAACGCCTCTCCCCCCCGATCTGATCCAGTGCGCCATCCGAAGTCAGATAGCAGTCCAGTCCGAGTGCCGGCAAGGCCAGGTTCTGGTAAATCTCCTGGCGCTTTCCGCCCAAAGCGCGTTTAGAGCCCTTATGAACCCTGACTGATCCGTCACTGGCGACGCAGAAGAGCCCAATGCCCGCGCCAGAGTAGATGAGGCTGGCCTGAGCCGGATCGATGCGAACCAAAGCTGCCTCCATGCTGGTGGGAACACGTTGGCGACTGGCCAGTTGTTCGGCAAATGGCGCACGCACGATCTTGTTCATCATATTGAGGATTGCTGCTGGATCGTGACTGCCTACGCGGTCAATAGCAGCCTGGAAAGCACCATGCGCTACCATGGTCATCATTGCGCCGGTTACGCCATGACCTGCACAATCGATGAGCCCGATCAGCCAACCGTCCGAATCGCGATGGAAGAGATACAAGTCGCCGCTGACAATATCCTTGGGTCGCCATAGCACCAGGAACTTGCCGTGGCTGACTTCGGCCAAGGCTGCCTGTTGCAACATGGCATCTTGAATCATCCGGGCACAATGTATGTTGTCCTGCTGACGTGTCAGTACCTCCGTCAATGCTCTCGTCCGTTCTTTCACAACGGCTTCCAGGTTCTCCGTATGGTGCCGGACCCGCCTCGCCATGCGATTGAACGCTCCGGCCAGTTCGCCGATCTCGTCGTGTCGATACAGTTGCAGCTTGATGTCGTACTGACCCCGCTCCATCTCCTGCACTCCCTGGCTCAAGGCAAGAAGCGGTTTGAGGACCAGAAAGTGAGCACCGTAGTACATCAAAACCATCGCCAGAACCAGCAGACCACCGAGCACCGACAAGGCCCCCAGCAGGAGATTGGAATCAGCGAACGCTCCTGTATGGGCTTCCACTGCGCTAACGACGAACCAGTCCAGCTCGGGCAACCACGTAATACCCAGCAACTGGCGCCTGCCCTCGAGCACAACGTCCAATGTCTCCACGTCGCTTTGATTGTTACGTAGCAACTGCATTGCCGCGGACACCCGCTGCTGGTCATTCAGTCCCGACAGCAGCTTGAACAGGGTGTGCGTCGGTACCTTATCCGTTATGGCCTGGTGTTCAATCTGTTCGGGATCGGGGTGGGCCTGAATCGCGCCATTGCCTGCTATCAGCATTGAAGTCCCCCCGGACGTCTCGCGACGGGCAAAACGTTGCAGGAAGTGTGCCAGATCATAGCCAGTGCCGACAAACCCAAGTGGCGTGCCGTCTGAATCCGTTACGAGAACGTTGATCCAGACCTTCGTGGCGCCCACTTGCTGATTGGTGTTGATGTTGAAGTTATAAGGTGTTCGTCTTGCGATACTGGCAAAGAACCACGCGTCAGCCGCCACGTCCCGCCGCATGGTGCCGCGCGGATTCGCCGAGAACGCCAGATCGTTGTCATTGAGGTAGAAATGCCGGGTTTCTGCTGCGCCGACAAACAGAACATGCTCACCGAACAGGCGCCTGAACGACTCTGCTTCGACAAAGAACGCATCCTTATCAATCCCGTTGCCTTCGTCGCGCAGGAACCGGCGGGTTACATCGCTATCCGCAAGCTTCTTCGACAAGGCCAACTCTCGGGCAACAGGCAGCATGAATTGCGCCTTGCTCAGGAGCACATGATTTCGAACCACGTTACCCCCGTAGCTTTCGCGGGTCAGTTCAATGAAGATCCAGCTGGTAGCGAAGGCGGCAATCAACAGTACAACGGCCAGCGTACCCAAAAGGATGGCAGCCTTGCTTCGAAGACCGAAACGCAGGGCCGCAGACATGATGTGCCGGAGGGCTGAGCGGATACATCCGACTAAAGATATCAGATTGGGCGTGCTGCCGGACTGCAAAGGATCGATCCTTACGTAAGAACAACAACATCCTTGAACATTTATCTACAGCCATTCCTCGCAATATATGGCCCCCCACGTATCGGCGCAGCATTGCCGACTTTGGTGAGCTGCAGAAAACTAACAAACTAATCTTCGAAACACCAGATCTCAAGACCCGGTTCAGGCCGCATTCGCCCATTCCGGGCCGAGAGAAGAAAAAACCCTTGCTTCATAAGTCTTTCAAATGACCTTATTATGAAAACGGGCATTGATGCATTCACGCGAACCTGCCATCGAATCCGCTGAAGATTGCATCCTCATCTGCTGATCGAAGCCGTCGCGAGATCAAAGGCGTTCTGGCCACCCTGGTCACCCCGCCGTTCCCAGTTTCATTTGACATTGCAGGTAATTCGGCATGCCGACCATGCCGATCAGGCGCAGTTGCTGTTCGAGCCAGCGAATGTGGTTTTCCTCGGTATCGAGCAGCAGGGGCATCAGCTTCTCGCGCGTGACGAAATCCCCCTCCTGTTCGCACAGTGCGACAATCTCGCGCAGTTGCCGGATCACGGTGCTTGCGTGGTGGAATGCTTTCCGCGGCAGGGCGCCGATTTCGCCGGAACATTGGATCGTTCCCGCTGTCTCCCCGATTCGGCACCTCCAGCACAATCGCTCATACCTGCCGGCAGCCATCCCTCCACAGGCATTCCTCATGCACATCGTTCCGTCTGCCCGGAGCCGGCCTCGATGACAACTTCGCTCAAGCAAACGCGCCTTGGCGCACTTTTCAAGCTTCGCCGCGACGAAGCCGTACCGGTGCTGCTGGCCGGCCTGTTCTTCTTCTGCGTGCTGACCGCCCTGATGGTGCTGCGCCCGGCGCGCGACGCGCTGGGCATGCAGCGCGGCATCGAGGCGGTGCGCTGGTTGTTCATGGGCACTGCGCTGGTGACGCTGCTGGCCAATCCGGTGTTCGGCTGGCTGGTCAGCCGCCTGCCGCGGCTGACGTTCATCGCCGCGACCTATGTCTTCTTCGCGCTGAGCCTGGTCGGCTTCCATCTGCTGCTGGTACTGGCGCCGGAAGCGGTCGGCATCACCAGCGGGCAGGTGTTCTACGTCTGGTTCAGCGTCTTCAACCTGTTCGCGACGATGCTGTTCTGGGCGCTGATGGCGGACCGCTTCACGCTGGAGCAGAGCAAGCGCTTTTTCGCGCTGATTTCGGTGGGGGGCACGCTGGGCGCGATCTTCGGCCCCTGGCTGGCTTCGGTGCTGGCGCGCCCTCTCGGCACGCCGGCGCTGCTGCTGGTGTCGGCCGGCTTCCTGATGCTGGCGCTGGGCGCGGCATGGGCGGTAGCGCGCAGCCAACGATCCGGGGCCGCAAGTGACGGCGCAGACGGCTCCGGGCAGGCGGAACGGCCGGAACATGCGATCATCGGCGGCAGCGCATGGCAGGGACTGAAAGCGGTGTTCGCCTCGCGCTACCTGCTCGGCATCGCGGTCTACGTGATCATCATGGCGGTGGTCGCCACCCTGCTCTACTTCACCCGCCTGCAGATGGTGGCGGCGCTCGGCGGCGACATGGACCAGCGCACGGCGCTGTTCGCCCGCATCGACCTGATCACCCAGCTCACGACGCTGGTGCTGCAGGCGCTGATCGCCGGCCGTGTCATGGAACGCTTCGGCGTCCACCTGACGCTGATGCTGCTGCCGCTGACGGTGGTGCTGGGCTTCGTCGGCCTGGCCATCGTCGGCACGCTGGCGGCGCTGATCGTGTTCGAAGCGACGTTTCGCGCCGTGCAGCGCGCGCTGACGCGGCCGGCACGCGAGACGCTGTACACGGTCGTCAGCCGCGAGGACAAGTACAAGTCGAAGGCCTTCATCGACACTTTCGGCTACCGCGGCGGCGACGTGGCCGGCGCCCAGGTCGAGGGTCTGCTCGGGCGGCTGGGCATGGGCCTGGCCGGCCTGGCGAGCGTGGCGATTCCGCTGGCGCTGGCCTGGGCGGCACTGGGGCTGTGGCTGGGACGCGCCCAGCAGCGCCTGGCCGCGGAACGCGAAGCAAGCCTTCCTCCAGTCCCGGCCGCAGCGCCGGGAGAACCTTCCACGACAAGGAGTCCAACACCATGATCACACGACGAGACTGCCTCAAGCTTTCCGCCGCTGCGGGCCTGGCCCTGGCCACCCATCCCCGGTTGCTGATGGCTGCCGAGGGCAAGCGCAGCCTGATCACGCGAACGATTCCCGGCACCAGCGAGCAGTTGCCGGCCGTCGGCCTGGGCAGTTCGGCATCTTTCTCCCGCATTGCCGGCGAAGGCAAGGTCGAGCAAGTGCGCGAGGTGCTGGAAGCCTTCGTGCGCGAAGGCGGCACGGTTTTCGATACTGCACCCAGCTACGGCGCCGCCGAGGAAGTGGCCGCCAGGATCGCCCAGGAGACCGGGCTGAACCGGAAGCTGTTCTGGGCCACCAAGGTGAACGTGGCCGGGCGCGGCGGCGGCAAGGCCGATCCGGCCGCGGCCCGCGCCCAGATCGAGCAGTCGCTGGCGCGGCTGGGAAAGGAGCAGATGGATCTGATCAATGTGCACAACCTGGGCGACGTGCCCACCCAGCTCGGCCTGCTCAAGGAGTACCGCGACGCCGGGCGCGTACGCTACATCGGCGTGACGACCACCTTCCCGGGCCAGTACGAGGAGCTGGAACGCATCATGCGCAGCGAGCCGCTGAACTTCATCGGCGTGGACTACGCGATCGACAACCGGGTGATGGAAGAACGCATCTTCCCGCTGGCGCAGGAGCGCGGCATCGGCGTGCTGGCCTACCAGCCTTTCGGCCGCTCGCGGCTGTGGCAGAAGGTGGACGGCCATGTGCTGCCGGACTGGGCGGCCGAATACGACATCGCCTCATGGGGCCAGTTTTTCCTGAAATACGTGATCTCCCACCCCGCGGTCACGGTGGCCACACCGGCGACCAGCCAGGCACGCAACGCCATCGACAATCTCGGTGCGGCAAGCGGCCGCCTGCCGGACGAGGCCGGCCGCCGCAGGATGTTCGAGCACATCCGGTCGCTGTAGGCCGGGTCGGGCTGCGCAGGTCGGGCCACGCAGGCTGCATCGCACAAAATAATGTTTCTGGGGTCATAAAATTTTTTGTATTTGGAATTATTGCATCGCACAATCCATCCAGTTAGTATCTGAACCGTCTCCTCCACCCTCCTCCTTAGGTGTGGATTTCAGCCCGGACCGTCAAGCGTCCGGGCTTTTTCTTTTCGGCGCCCCTGTCGCGCCCTTCCTTCATCGCCATGCAAGCCTCGCCGGCGCCGGACGGCCCGGAGCGATCGCGGCTTCGCGCGCAGCTTCATTCCGGCAGCTGCCGGTCGGCTTGCTGCCACCCCCCGATTCTGCTATTAAGTCGCCTCTACCATTCACCAACCTACGGAAGTTGAGATTCATGGCTGACGATACCCTGCACAAACAATTCCCGCCCTACGTTCCCGCCGCTGGCGAGGAATACATGAGCGAGAAGCAGATCGCCCACTTCCGCGAAATCCTGGGCTCGCTGAAGGGTGAATTGATGGAGGACATCGAACGCACCGTGCACACGATGCAGGACGAAGCCACCGTGTTCGCCGACCCCAACGACCGCGCCAGCCAGGAATCCGACATCGCACTCGAACTGCGCAACCGTGACCGCGAGCGCAAGCTGATCAAGAAGATCGACGAAGCCCTCGGGCGACTCAATGACGGCGAGTACGGCTACTGCGACAGCTGCGGCGTGGAAATCGGCCTGAAGCGCCTGGAGGCCCGTCCGACCGCCACGCTGTGCATCGACTGCAAGACCCTGGAAGAAATGCGCGAACGCCAGGTCGCCAGGTAAACACCAACCGCTGCAACAACGAAAAAGGACGCCGTGGCGTCCTTTTTCGTTGGAGCGTGCACCGCAGCGGACCGGAATCCGCTGCGCGCCGCCAGCCTATCCTCAGCCGGCGTTCTCGTTCAGCAGCGCCTTCATGCTCAGGCGGATCTTGCCGCGCTCGTCGGTCTCCAGCACCTTCACGCGCACCACCTGGCCTTCCTTGACGTAGTCGGAGACGTTGTTGACGCGCTCGTTGGCGATCTGCGACACGTGCAGCAGGCCGTCGCGGCCCGGCATGATGTTGACGATGGCGCCGAAGTCGAGCAGGCGCACGACCGGACCTTCGTAGACCTTGCCGACTTCGACTTCGGCGGTGATCGCCTCGATCTTCGCCTTCGCCGCCTGGGCGCCTTCGGCGCTGACCGACGAGATCGTGATCTGGCCGTCGTCCTCGATCTCGATCACGGTGCCGGTTTCTTCCTGCAGGCCACGGATCACCGCGCCGCCCTTGCCGATCACGTCGCGGATCTTCTCGGGGTTGATCTTCATGTTGATCATGCGCGGCGCGTATTCGGACACCTCGCCGCGCGAAGCGCCCAGCGATTCCTTCATGATGCCGAGGATGTGCAGGCGGCCGGACTTGGCCTGGTCCAGCGCGACCTGCATGATGTCCTTGGTGATGCCCTGGATCTTGATGTCCATCTGCAGGCCGGTGATGCCGTTCTCGGTGCCCGCGACCTTGAAGTCCATGTCGCCGAGGTGGTCCTCGTCGCCCAGGATGTCGGTCAGCACGGCGAAACGGTTGCCTTCCTTGATCAGGCCCATGGCGATGCCGGCGACGTGGTCCTTCAACGGCACGCCGGCATCCATCATCGCCAGCGAGCCGCCGCAGACCGAAGCCATCGACGACGAACCGTTGGACTCGGTGATCTCGGACACCACGCGCACGGTGTAGGAGAAGTCCTCGGCCTTCGGCAGCATCGCCACCAGCGAGCGCTTGGCCAGGCGGCCGTGACCCACTTCGCGGCGCTTGGTGACGCCGAAGCGGCCGGTTTCGCCGGTGCAGAAGGGCGGGAAGTTGTAGTGGAGCAGGAAGCGCTCCTTGTACTCGCCGGCGATGGCGTCGATGATCTGCTCGTCGCGGCCGGTGCCCAGCGTGGCGACGACCAGCGCCTGGGTCTCGCCTCGGGTGAACAGCGCCGAACCGTGGGTGCGCGGCAGCACGCCGGTGCGGATCGTGATCGGACGCACGGTGCGGGTGTCGCGGCCGTCGATGCGCGGCTCGCCGTTCAGGATGCGGCTGCGGACGATGCCCGATTCGATGTTGAAGAAGATGTCCTTCAGCTCGGTGGCCGCCGGCGGGTTGTCGACGCCTTCGCTCAGCGCCGCCGCCACGCGCTTGCGGATCTCGCCTAGGCGGGCCGAGCGCTCCTGCTTGCTGGTGATGCGGAAGGCTTCTTCCATGTCGGCCTTGGCCAGTTCGGTGACGCGGGCGATCAGCGCGTCGTTGCCCGCCGCTGCCTGCCAGTCCCATTCGGGCTTGCCGGCGACTTCGACCAGTTCGTTGATGGCCTTGATCGCGTTCTGCATCTGCTCGTGGCCGAACACGACCGCGCCCAGCATGACCTGCTCGGGCAGCTCCTGCGCTTCGGACTCGACCATCAGCACGGCGGCCTGGGTACCGGCGACCACCAGGTTCATCTGGCTGGTCTGCAGCTCGGTCGCGGTCGGGTTCAGGATGTACTGGCCGTCGGCATAGCCGACGCGGGCGGCACCGATCGGGCCGTCGAACGGAATGCCCGAGATCGCCAGCGCGGCGGAGGCGCCGATCATCGCCGGGATGTCGGCGTCGATTTCGGGGTTCAGCGACAGCACGGTCACGATCACCTGGACTTCGTTCATGAAGCCTTCGGGGAAAAGCGGGCGGATCGGGCGGTCGATCAGGCGCGAGGTGAGGATTTCCTTCTCGCTCGGGCGGCCTTCGCGCTTGAAGAAGCCGCCGGGGATGCGGCCCGCGGCATAGAACTTCTCGACGTAGTCGACGGTGAGCGGGAAGAAGTCCTGGCCCGGGCGCGCTTCCTTGGCGGCCACCACGGTGGCCAGCACCACGGTCTCGTCCATGTTCACGATGACGGCGCCGCCGGCCTGGCGAGCGATCTCGCCGGTTTCCAGAGTGACGGTGTGCGCGCCGTAGGCAAAAGTTTTCTTGATAGCGTTCAGCAAGGGAATTCCTTTAACGATGAATGCAGCGAACCACAACTGCGGGCGGCTGCGGATGGAAGCATCCTGCCGCGGGAGAACCAGCCGGTGTTTGCGGTGCCGCAAACGGCACAAAGCCGGCGGTGCCGCGGAGGCACGCACCGGCTTTGTCGCTTACCTCGCCCTGGCGGGCGCTGTCGGGCTGGTCATGGACGCAATTACTTGCGCAGGCCCAGACGCTCGATCAGGTTGCGATAGCTTTCGGCGTTGCGGCCCTTCAGGTAGTCCAGCAGCTTGCGGCGCTGGCTGACCATCTTCAGCAGGCCGCGGCGGGAGTGGTGATCCTTGCCGTGGGCCTTGAAGTGGGGGGCGAGCCCGTTGATGCGGGCGGTCAGGAGCGCAACCTGGACTTCCGGCGAACCGGTGTCGCCCTGGGCGCGCTGGAAGTCGGAGACGATCTTCGACTTGGATGCGGTATCAAGAGCCATGTGTGTCTTTACTCGTGTTTTTCTGCCAATCAGAAGCGGAGGATTATACCCAAAGCCGCGCCAGAAACTCAATCGATAATCATGCAGATGCGCCAGGCGCATCCGCCCCGGTGGCGATCAGCCGGCGTGCCGCCAGCTTGCCGCCCAGCTGCCACTGCCCCAGGCCGAGGAAGCCCTGCGGGCCGTAGACGCGTACCAGGCCCACGGCGAGCCCTTCGGTGCCAGCATCACCCAGCGCCAGCACCCTGCCCTGCAGCAGCCCGCGCGCCTGCTCGGCGTCGAGATGGCAGGCCGGATATGCGGCCACCAGCGTATCGGCCGGTGCCAGCAGGCCGGCGCGGGCTTCGGCCGGCTGCGCTTCCAGCGCTTCCAGCGTCAGCGCATCGGCGACGTCGAAGGCGCCGATGCGGGTGCGGCGCAGGGCGCACAGATGCGCGCCGCAACCCAGCGCCGAACCGATGTCCATCGCCAGGCTGCGGATGTAGGTGCCCTTGCTGCAGGCCACGCGGATGCTGAAGCGGGTAGCGGCGAAATCGAGCAGTTCGAGCGCATGGATCCGTACCTTGCGCGCTTCGCGCTCGATCTCGATCCCCGCCCGCGCATACTCGTACAAGGCCTTGCCGTCGCGCTTCAGCGCCGAATACATCGGCGGCACCTGCTCGATGTCGCCGCGGAAGTTCTCGAGCACGGCGTCGAGCTGCGCCCGCTCGACGGCCACCGGCCGGCTCGCCAGCACCGCCCCTTCGGCGTCGCCGCTGTCGGTCTCGATACCCAGCTGGACGACGGCTTCGTAGGTCTTGTCGGCGTCGAGCAGCATCTGCGAGAACTTGGTCGCCTCGCCGAAGGTCAGCGGCAGCAGGCCGCTGGCCATCGGGTCGAGCGTGCCGGTATGGCCGGCCTTGGCGGCGTTGAGCAGGCGGCGCGCCGTCTGCAGCGCGCCGTTCGAACTCATGCCCCGAGGCTTGTCGAGCAGCAGCACGCCATCGACGATGGCGCGGACGATCTTGCGCTGCACCTGCTTCGGCCGGCGCGGACGCGCCGCAAGCTCCTGCATCTCAGCCGCCGGCCTTGCCGTCATCGTCCGCGGCGCGGCTGCCATCCGTACCGTCACCGCCATCCTTGCCTTTGTCGCCGTCCTGGCTGCGCGCTTCGTCCTCGCGCACCACTTCGTCGATCAGCCGGGACAGGCGCGAGCCTTCTTCCACCGAGCGGTCGTAGTGGAAATGCAGCTCGGGAATGGTGTGGATGCGGATGCGGCGGCCGAGCTCGCGGCGCAGGAAGCCGCCGGCCCGGCGCAGGCCCTTGAGGATTTCGGGCACGTCCGCCTCGCCCGTCATCGAGGTGAAGAACACCTTGGCGTGGGCGTAGTCGGGCGTGATCTCGACGTCGGTCAGCGTGATGAAGCCGACGCGCGGATCCTTGACTTCGAGCCGGATCAGCTCGGCCAGCTCGCGGCGGATCTGCTCCACCACGCGCTGGCTGCGGGAATACTCCTTGGGCATCGCTTACAGCGTCCTCGCCACTTCCTTGATCTCGAACACCTCGAGCTGGTCGCCTTCCTGGATGTCGTTGTAGTTCTTGAGCTGCAGGCCGCACTCGTAGCCGAACTTGACTTCCTTGACGTCGTCCTTGAAGCGCTTGAGCGATTCGAGCTCGCCGGTCCACAACACCGTGTGGTTGCGCAGCAGGCGAACGTGCGAACCGCGCTTGACCATGCCTTCGAGCACGTAGCAGCCGGCGATCGAACCGACCCTGGAGATCGTGAACACCTGGCGGATCTCGACCATGCCGATGACTTCCTCGCGCTTCTCGGGCGCCAGCATGCCGGACAGCGCCGCCTTCACCTCATCGACCGCGTCGTAGATGATGTTGTAGTAGCGGATATCGACGCCGAAGGTTTCGGCCAGCTTGCGCGCGCCGGCATCGGCACGGATGCTGAAGCCGAGGATGACCGCGCCCGAGGCCTGCGCCAGGTTGACGTCGGATTCGGAGATCGCGCCCACCGCGGCGTGGATGACGTTGACCCGCACTTCGTCGGTGGAGAGCTTGAGCAGCGACTGCACCAAGGCTTCCTGCGAACCCTGCACGTCGGCCTTGATGATCAGTGGCAGGCTCTTGACCTCGCCGTCGGCCATCTGCTCCATCAGGGTCTCGAGCTTGGCGGCCTGCTGCTTGGCCAGCTTGACGTCGCGGAACTTGCCCTGGCGGAACAGCGCGATCTCGCGCGCCTTGCGCTCGTCGGCCAGCGCGATCGCCTCGTCGCCGGCGGACGGCACGTCCGACAGGCCGAGGATCTCGACCGGGATAGACGGGCCGGCTTCCTCGATCTGCTTGCCGTTCTCGTCCAGCATCGCGCGGATGCGGCCGAAGGTGGCACCAGCCAGCAGCACGTCGCCCTTGCGCAGGGTGCCGGACTGCACCAGCAGCGAAGCCACCGGGCCGCGCCCCTTGTCGAGGCGGGCTTCGATGATCAGGCCCTTGGCCGGTGCATCGATCGCTGCGGTCAGCTCCAGCACTTCGGCCTGCAGCAGCACGGCTTCGAGCAGTTCGTCGACGCCCGTGCCCTTCTTCGCCGACACCGGCACGAAGATCACGTCGCCGCCGTACTCTTCCGGCACCACGCTCTCGGCAATCAGTTCCTGCTTGACCCGCTCGGGGTTGGCTTCGGGTTTGTCGATCTTGTTGATCGCCACCACCAGCGGCACGCCGGCAGCCTGGGCGTGGTGGATGGCTTCGCGCGTCTGCGGCATCACGCCGTCGTCCGCCGCCACCACCAGGATGACGATGTCGGTCGCCTTCGCGCCGCGCGCACGCATCGCCGTGAAGGCCTCGTGGCCCGGCGTGTCGAGGAAGGTGACGACGCCGCGCGAAGTCTCGACGTGATAGGCGCCGATGTGCTGGGTGATGCCGCCGAATTCGCCCGACGCCACCTTGGCGCGGCGGATGTAGTCGAGCAGCGAGGTCTTGCCGTGGTCGACGTGGCCCATGACGGTGACCACCGGCGCACGCGGCAGCAGCTCGACGTCCTTGTGCTCGTCGTGCTCGTCGAGGAAGGCGTCCGGATCGTCCAGCTTGGCCGCCAGCGCGGTATGGCCCATTTCCTCGACGATGATCATCGCCGTATCCTGGTCGAGCACCTGGTTGATCGTGACCATGGTGCCCATCTTCATCAGCACCTTGATCACTTCGGTGGCCTTCACCGCCATCTTGTGGGCGAGATCGGCCACGGTGATGGTCTCGGGCACGTGCACTTCACGCACGATCGGCTCGCTCGGTGCCTGGAAATTGCTGCGTTCGTCGCTCTGGTGGCGGCCATGGCGGCCGCCGCCCTTGCCGGCGCCACGCCAGTTGTTGCCGCCCGAGCCCACTTCGCCGCGGGTCTTCAGGCCGCCGCGGCGCTTGCCGCCATCGGCAGCATCGCGGCCAGGCGCACCGCGCTTGGCATCCTTGGCACCCGGCTTGTCGTCGGCCTTGGCCGGACGGTGCAGCGTACCGCTGCCCGGCTTGGCCGCAGCGGGCTTGGCCGGCTCTTCCTGCTTCTTCAATGCGGCAGCGACACGCGCTTCTTCCTCGGCACGGCGCGCATCGGCCGCCGCGCGTGCAGCGGCCTCGCGTTCCTGGCGGGCACGGAGATCGGCGGCCTGACGCTCCCTGAGCGCACGCAGGCGCTCTTCGTCGCGCTTGCGTGCGGCGATTTCCTCGTCGCTGAGGATCTCGTTGATCGGCAGCGGCTTCGAGCGCACCAGCGTGGTGGTGGTTTTCGTCGGTGCCGATGCCGCCGGCACGGCGGCCGGAGCGGGCTCGGCCGCCGGCTCGGGCTCAGGCTCGGCAGCGACCGGTTCGGGCTGGGCAGCCGGAGCGGGCTCCGGAGCAGGCGGCTCGGCCACCACGGGCTGTTCCACCACCGGGGCTTCGGCTTCAGCCGGTACAGGCTCTGCCGCAGCCGGCGCGGCGGCTGCGGCCACCGGCTCGGGCGCCGGTGCTTCGGCCTGCACGGGCGGCAGATCGGCCAGCGGCGCTTCTTCCAGCGCTTCCGGTGCCGGAGCGGCGGCGGCCTGGGCCTCCGCGGCGACTTCGTCACGCTTGACGAAGGTCCGCTTCTTGCGGACTTCGACCTGCACGGTACGCGCGCGGCCGGTCGAATCGGTGGCGCGGATCTCGGTCGTCTGCTTGCGGGTCAGGGTGATCTTGCCCTTGGGCTCGGTATCGCCGTGCGAACGGCGCAGGTATTCCAGCAGTCTCGCCTTGTCCTGTTCTGTCAGCAGATCGGTCGGACCGGATTTGTCGACGCCGGCACGCTTCAACTGCTCGAGCAGCGCCGCGGCCGGCATCTTCAGTTCGCCGGCAAACTGGGTCACGCTCATGTTTTCCATTACTGCCCTCCCATCATTCCTGGAACCAATGGGCGCGCGCAACGGAAATCAGCGCCTTGGCTCTTTCTTCGTCGATCCCGGCCATTTCGACCAATTCGTCGACCGCGAGGTCGGCGAGGTCGTCACGGGTGCGGACACCCTGCTGGGCCAGTTTGGCGGCAAGGGATTTCTCCATGCCGTCGAGATTGAGCAGATCGTCGGAGACGTTCTCCAGCTGCTCTTCGGTCACGATCGCCTCGGTCAGCAACACGTTGCGTGCGCGGTTGCGCAGCTCGTTGACCGTCTCTTCGTCGAAGGCTTCGATCTCGAGCATCTCGGCCAGCGGCACGTAGGCGATTTCTTCCAGGGAGGAGAACCCCTCCTCGATCAGGATGTCGGCGATTTCCTCGTCGACATCCAGTTTTTCCATGAACAGCGCGCGCAGGCCCTGCTGTTCCTGCGCGGTCTTCTCGGCCGACTCCTGCTCGCTCATCAGGTTGATCGTCCAGGCGGTGAGCTCGGAAGCGAGCTTGACGTTCTGGCCGTTGCGGCCGATGGCGATGGCGAGGTTGTTCTCGTCGACCACCACGTCCATCGCGTGGGCTTCCTCATCGACGACGATGGACACCACTTCGGCCGGCTGCAGCGCGGCGACGACGAACTGGGCCGGATCGGCGGCCCACACGATGATGTCGATCTGCTCGCCGCCGATCTCGTTGCGCACCGCGGTGACGCGCGAGCCGCGCAGGCCGACGCAGGTGCCGATCGGGTCGATGCGCGGGTCGTTCGACTTGACCGCGATCTTGGCGCGCAGGCCGGGGTCGCGGGCGCAGGCCTTGATCTCGAGCAGGCCGTCCTCGATCTCGGGGACTTCGAGTTCGAACAGTTTCATCAGGAACTCGGGCGCGGTGCGCGACAGGATCAGCTGCGGGCCGCGGGCGCCGCGGTCGATGCGCAGCAGGAAGGCCTTGACGCGGTCGCCGACGCGCAGGTTCTCGCGCGGGATCTGCTGGTCGCGCGGCAGCACGGCTTCCATGCGGCCGACTTCGATGATGGCGTTGCCGCGCTCCATGCGCTTGATCGCGCCGGAGACGAGGAATTCCTTGCGTTCGAGAAAGTCGTTCAGCACCTGCTCGCGCTCGGCGTCGCGGATCTTCTGCAGGATGACCTGCTTGGCAGCCTGTGCGCCGATGCGGCCGAAGTCGATCGGTTCGAGTTCTTCCTCGATGTATTCGCCGAGCTGCACGTCGGCGCGGATGTCGCGCGCATCGATGATGCCCATCTCGGCTTCGTCGTTGGTGACTTCCTCGTCGAGCATGACCACCCAGCGGCGGCACGAGGTGTAGTCGCCCGTCTCGCGGTCGATCGACACCGCCACGTCGGCGTCGTCATGGATGCGCTTCTTGGTTGCGGAGGCCAGCGCGGACTCCAGCGCGGCGAAAACGATGTCCTTGGCGACGTTCTTCTCACGCGCCAATGCATCAACAAGCAGCAGGATCTCGCGGCTCATTTCAGGAAAACCTCCACATCCACAGTCTCAGAATTTGGGTACAAGGCGTGCTTTCTCGATGTCCTCGAAAGGCAGCGACTGCTCGCCCTTCTCGGTCGTGAGCACCACGGCGCCATCGCGCACACCGCCGAGCACGCCGGCAAAATTACGTTGGTTGCCGATCGGCAGCGACAACCGGACCTGCGCTTCCTGGCCGGCGAAGCGCTCGAAATCGGCCAGCTTCTTCAGCGGACGATCCAGGCCGGGCGACGACACTTCGAGGCGGTCGTAGTCGATGTTCTCGACCTCGAACACGCGCTGGAGCTGGTTGCTCACCGTGGCGCAATCATCGACGGTGATGCCGCGCTCGATGTCGAGGAAGACGCGCAACAGACGCCCGCGCGGCGAAAACTCGATGTCCACGAGTTCATAGCCGAGGCCGGTCACCACCTGTTCGATCAGATTCTCGATTCCTGCTCGCATACCTGTCTTCCGCCGCGCACACGATTGCCGCGCACAAATAAAAAATGGGCCTAACGCCCATCAACCCATCGCCCCTGTCCGGAACACGCCGCTGATCACAACCGCAGGACTGCTCCCGTGCGCCCAAAGATGCGAGCGGACGAAAGCCATCCATCAAAGCCTTGAGAGTATAGCCTCAAAACCGATAGCCGGGCAAACTGCCGCAACGCAGCAATCCGGCCCGGCCGTCAGCCATGGTGACGCAGGAACTTGAAGATCAGCGCGCCACGGGCGTGGTCCGATGCATCTTCGGCGGACGTTTCGCCCGTTCGCCTTTCTGCACCTGGCGCTGCGGCTCCGGCAGGCCGGCGAGCCGACAGGCCTCGGCTTCGGGCATCTCCATCCACATGCCGCGCTTCAGGCGGGTCGGCAGCTCCACCGTGCCGTAGCGCACCCGCATCAGGCGGCTGACGGTCAGGCCGACTGCCTCGAACATGCGCCGCACCTCGCGGTTGCGGCCTTCCGAGATCGTCACCCGGTACCAGTGGTTGGCGCCTTCGCCGCCCTCGTCGCGCAGGCTGTTGAAGCGCGCCGGGCCGTCGGCGAGCTGGATGCCTTCGGTCAAGGACTTCGCCTGCTCCTCGGTCAGTTCGCCCAGCAGGCGCACCGCGTATTCGCGCTCCAGCTCGTAGCGCGGATGCATCAGGCGGTTGGCGAGATCGCCGTCGTTGGTGAACAGCAGCAGGCCCGAGGTGTTGAAGTCCAGCCGGCCGACGGCGAGCCAACGGCCCTTGCGCAGCAGCGGCAGGCGCTCGAACACGGTCGGACGGCCTTCAGGATCGTCGCGCGAGACGATCTCGCCTTCCGGCTTGTGGTAGATCAGCACCCTCGGCGAACGCTGGGTGAAGCGCAGCGGCACCAGCTTGCCATTGACCTTGACGCGGTCGCCCGGCCCGATCTTCTGGCCCAGCGCGGCCGGCAGGCCGTTGACCGAAATGCGGCCGGCGATCACCCATTCCTCGATTTCCCGCCGCGAGGCCACGCCGGCCTGGGCCAGCACTTTCTGCAGGCGCTCGGGCTCGGTCAGCGTCATTGGCGCATTGCGTCCGCCGCCCTGCCCCTGAGGCCGGGCGCGCGGCGCGCGGTCGCCGCGCTCGGGCATGCCGAGCGCGGACTTGTGCGCATCCGGCCGGCGTGCGGGGTCACCACCGCCGCCCGGCCGGCCGCTGCCCTGGCCCCCCCGGCCGCCCTGCCCGCGCGGGCCACGGGGATCGGCGTTGAGATGGGCATTGGGGTCGCGCGGCTGAGCGTCCTCGTCGCGCCCATCCTTGCGCGGCGCGCGGCGGGGACGGTCGAGGATCTCGATCGCGTCAGACTTCTTCTGCGGAGGGCGGAGCGGGCTGTTCGGTTTGCGAGGCATCGACGAGGTCCATGATTTTTTCGATTTCGGTCAGCGCAGGCAGCTCGGTGAGGCTGCGCAGGCCCATGTCATCGAGAAAGCGCCGGGTGGTGGCGAACAATGCCGGGCGGCCCGGCGTGTCGCGGTGGCCGACGATGTCGATCCAGCCGCGCGATTCCAGAGTCTTCAATATGTTGGGCGACACCGCCACGCCGCGCACATCCTCGATGTCGCCGCGCGTGACGGGCTGCCGGTAGGCGATGATCGCCAGCGTTTCCATGACCGCGCGCGAGTAGCGCGGCGGCTTTTCTTCCTTCAGGCGGTCCAGATAAGCCTGGTAGCCGGCGCGCGTCTGGAAGCGCCAGCCGCTGGCGAGCTGCACCAGCTCGATGCCGCGCTCGGCCGCCGCCCATTCGGCGCGCAGCTCTTCCAGCAGCTTGCGCACCAGCTCCGGCCCCGGGTCCTCGTCGAACAGGCGGCGCAGTTCGGACACCGGCAGCGGCGCCGGCGCGGCGAACAACGCGGCCTCGATGACGCGCGACCAGGCTTCAGGCGTCGTCGCCGGCTGCATCGGCCAATTTCACGTAGATCGGCGCAAAGGCCTCGTTCTGGCTCACTTCCACCAGTTTTTCCTTCACCAGCTCGAGCACGGCGAGAAAGCTCACGACCAGGCCCGCCGTGCCGAGCTTCACATCGAACAAGGCGTCGAAAACGACGAAACCGCCACCGCCCAGCTTGCGCAGGATGCCGGTCATGTGCTCCCGCACCGAAAGCTGCTCGCGCCCGACACGATGGTGCTGGGTCAGGCGCGCATTCTTCATGATCCGCAGCCAGGCAAGCTGCAGATCGTGCAGGCTGACTTCGGGCTGGCGTTCGACGACCTTTTCGGCGACGAAGACGCCGACCCACTCGAAATCGCGCTCGGCACGCGGCAGCGTGTCGAGCCGCGCCGCGGCCAGCTTCATGCGTTCGTACTCCAGCAGGCGGCGTACCAGTTCGGCGCGCGGATCTTCCTCTTCCGCATGCTCGCGCGGCGGCCGCGGCAGCAGCATGCGCGACTTGATCTCGAGCAGCATCGCCGCCATCAGCAGATATTCGGCAGCCAGCTCCAGGTTGCTCGCCCGCATCGCATCGACGTATTCGAGGTACTGCGCCGTCAACGGCGCCATCGGAATGTCGAGGACGTCGAGGTTGGCCTTGCGGATCAGGTACAGCAGCAGATCGAGCGGCCCCTCGAAAGCGTCGAGGAAGACTTCCAGCGCATCGGGCGGAATATACAGGTCTTTCGGCAGTTCGAGCAGCGGTTCGCCATAAATGCGCGCCACGTGCTCCAGCACTCCGGGCTCCTCGACCGGCGCCAGTTCCAGCGACAGGTTCATCGGCACATATGCGTCAGATGCCCACGATCACGCCGAGCAGGTAGCGGAAACCCGCGATCAGCGGCCACAGGATGGTGCCCAGCACACCGGTGAACAACAGCACCAGCAGAATTGGAAACCCATAAGGCTCGAGCCGGGCGAAGCCCCAGGCGAGGCGATTCGGCAGCAAGCTGACGGCGATCCGGCCGCCGTCCAGCGGCGGGATCGGCAACAGGTTCAATACCATCAGCACCGCGTTGATCTGCATGCCGGCGTCGGCCATCTTCATCATCGGCAAGGTGTAATCACCCGGCTCACCGGCCATCGCGATGCGGAACAGGATCGCCCAGCCCAGCGCCATCAGCAGATTCATGAACGGCCCGGCCGCGGCCACCCACAGCATGTCCGCCTTCGGGTTGCGCAGACGGCCGAAATTGACCGGCACCGGCTTGGCCCAGCCGAACAGGATGCCGCCGATGCCGGCCAGCGAACTCAGCGCCAGGATGCCCGCCGGCACCAGGATCGTGCCCACCGGATCGATGTGGCGCAAGGGGTTGAGCGTGATGCGGCCGGCCAGATCGGCAGTGGGATCGCCGAAATGGCGGGCGACATAGCCGTGCGCCGCCTCATGCAGGGTGATGGCGAGCACCACGGGCAGCGCCCAGATCGCCAGCGTCGAAATCAGAGAATCCATGGAAGCGTCGGCAGTAAAGCGTGCATTCTAGCAGAGCGCACATGCGCCCACGGCAGCCCACGGCCGAGGCCACTGCGAACCACGGCTGCAGCCGCCTTCTCAGTCCGCCTCCAGGCCGAAGGGTTCGAGCGCGCCGCAGCCGGCGCGCACCAGTTGCGGCGTGCCGGTGGTCAGATCGATCACCGTCGTCGCTGCCGGACCGCAATAGCCAGCCTCGATCACCAGATCGACCTGCTTGCCGAGGCGGTCGCGGATCTCCTCGGCATCGGTCAGCGGCAGATCCTCATCGGGCAGCAGCAAGGTCGAAGTCAGCATCGGGCCGTCCAGTTCGGCCAGCAGCGCCGACACCACCGCGTGCTCGGGAATGCGCAGGCCGATGGTCTTGCGCCGGGGATGCAGCACCCGGCGCGGCAGCTCCTTGGTGCCTTCGAGAATGAAAGTGTAGGCCCCCGGCGTGGTCGCCTTGAGCAGACGGTACTGGCTGTTGTCGACCCGGGCGTAGGTGGCGATCTCGGACAGGTCGCGGCACATCAGGGTGAAGTGATGCCGTTCGTCGACGCCGCGAATCTTGCGGATACGCTCGAGCAGGCCGGCATCGCCGACCGTACACGCCAGCGCGTAGGCCGAATCCGTCGGCAGCACGACCAGCCCGCCGCCGCGGATGATTTCCGCCGCCTGGCGGATCAGGCGCGGCTGGGGCTGCTCGGGGTGGAGGGAAAAGAACTGGGCCATGATCGTCGTTTTTTCTCAAATGAAGCGCGACCACACCGGCGTGAGGTCGGGCGGAAGGGGGTTGCAGCGGCCAAGGTCGACCGGACTTTCGTTTTCGCCGTGGAAGTCGGATGCGCGCGAGGCGAGCAGCCCGCGGCGGCGGGCGACGGTGGCGAAACGGCGCATCTCATCCTCGGAGTGGGCGCCGGACACGACTTCGATCGCCTCGCCGCCGGCAGCCACGAAGCGGTCGAGCAGGCGTTCCATGCCGGCATTGGACAGCCGGTAGCGCGCAGGATGGGCGACGACGGCGGTGCCGCCGGCGCCGCGGATCCAGCCCACCGCATCCTCGAGCGAGGCCCACTCGTGGTCGACGAAGCCGGGCTTGCCGCGCACCAGGTAATGGTCGAACACCGTCCTGACGTCCGGCATCACGCCACTGGCGACCAGATGGCGGGCGAAATGGGCCCGGCTGACCAGCGCCGGGTTGCGCGCGAAGCGGCGCGCGCCTTCGAGTGCGCCGCGGATGCCGGCTTCGGCCAGCGCTTCGCCGATGCGCGCGGCGCGCGCATCGCGCCCCGAGCGGATCTGCTGCAGGCCGGCAATGATGCCGGGCTCCTGCGGGTCGATGCCGAGGCCGACGATGTGGATCGTCTCATCGGCGAAGGACACCGAGATTTCCACCCCCGGAACGAAACGCAGTCCCAGGCCGGCCGCCGCCGCGGCGGCGATGCCGAGCCCGCCGAGTTCGTCATGGTCGGTCAGTGCCAGCAGTTCGACGCCGTTCGCCTTCGCCCGCGCAACCACGTCGGCAGGCTCCAGCCAGCCGTCGGACACGGTGGAATGGCAATGGAGGTCGGCATTGAGTGCATGCAGGTCGGCGAATTTCATCTGAAGGCTCCGGAAAGAAGCGTCATTGTCCATCGGACAGGAAAAACGCTTCGACGATCTCCGCGATCCGCTGCGGCTGGTCGTGGTGCAGATTGTGGCCGGCATCATCGATGCTGCGCACCTCGATCGATGCGAAGCATGCGAAGGCCGCCGCGTGGTCCTCGTCGCTGACGCCGATACGCTCGCGCAAGTCGGCATTGGCGGGCTCGATCGCCAGCACCGGTGCCGTCACCCGCCGCCAGCAGGCCTCGGCCTCGGCACGGCGGTAGAGCACCGGATTGACCCGGCGATGCAAGGGGTCGCCGGCAATCCGCCAGCCCCTGCCGCCATCACCGTCGTCGGGCTGCGCCAGCGTTTCCGCCAGCCAGCCCGCGCGCGCCGCGTCGAGGCGCGGATTGTCCCGCCGCAGGCGCTCGGCCAGCGCGTCGAGGCTGGGGTAGATCCGCGGCCGCGGCACTTCGGTCAGTTCCCGCAGCCACTTCTGATAGCGTCCGGGCGCCTCGCCGGCCGGACGGTCCGGCAGGCCGAAGGCATCGAGCGCGACGACGCGGCCGACCCGTGCCGGGCGGATGCCGGCATACATCAGCGCGACATTGCCGCCCATGCTGTGGCCGACGAGACGCACCGGCGCCGCATCCTCCCCTTCGACCGCGCGCAGGATCGCATCGAGGTCGGCAAAGTAATCCGGATACCAGTAGCCGTCGGCATGGCTCCAGGCGCTGAGGCCGAAACCGCGCCAGTCGGGTGCGACCACATGCCAGTCGCCGGCCAGCGCATCGACCATGAACTGGAACGATGCCGACGCATCCATCCAGCCGTGCAGCAGGTAAAGCCGGGGCGCGCCTTCCCTGCCCCACTCGCGCAGATGCAGGCGCAGGCCACGGATATCCAGGAAACGGGAACGAGAACTTTTCATCGCCGAATGATAGCAAAGCCCCTCCGGCGCCCCGACAGCCGCGATGCGGACGGCTCGCGCATCATCGCCCGGCCGAACGCATCCTGCCCGGATCCACCTCAGCCATGCGGCCGACGAGCATTTCTCCGATTGCAGAGCTTCGCCGCTGCCCCACCTGCAACCGCTGGGGCGGCAAGCGCACGCTGGCGGAAGACGGCAGCACGGTCCGCATCGACCCCGAGGACAGCCGCGGCACCTCCTTGGCACGGCAGCCTGCGCGGGCCGCGCAATGCCTGCGGCCAGTGGCTGCGCTGGGTCGAGATCGCGGCCGGAGGCTGAGCGCAGTCCTGCGGGCCGCATCCGGGACCCGCAGGTGTTTCAGGTCTTATTCCTCGCCGTCATCCGCCTGGCCATCGCCGGCAGCAGCCTCGGCGCGCTCGGTCTCGATCCGCGCGATCATCGCCGCCCGCGACTCCGGCGTTTCCAGGCTGATGCGGCCGATCACGCCATCGCGGTAATCCTGCAGCAGGATCAGCGAGGCCTTTTCCAGATCCAGCCCGCCGCCCTTGACCAGGCAGCCCCGCCTGCGCCCGATCGCCTCCACCAGCGCCTGTGCATCCAGCGACGACGGATCGATACGGTAGCGGGCCGCCAGCAGCGCCGGATAACGCTCCAGCAGGATGCTGCCGAGGAAGGCCGCGACCTCTTCGTCGATGACGGCATTGCGGCCGATCGCATGGCTGGCCGCCAGCATGTAGCCATCCGGGTCGTAGTCGATCTTGGGCCACATCATTCCCGGCGTGTCGGTCAGCGTCATGCCCGGCCCCAGGTCCAGCGTCTGCTGGTGCTTGGTCACCGCCGGCTCGTCGCCGACCTTGGCCACCTTGCGCTTCAGCAGCGCATTCATCAGCGTCGATTTGCCGACGTTGGGAATGCCCATGATCATCATCCGCAGCGGCTTGGTGCCGTCGTCGCGATGCGGCGCGAGCTGGCGGCACAGGGCCGGCACGCGCGCGGCATCGGACGCATTCCTGGCCGAAACCGCAACCGCCTTGACGCCCGGCTGGCGATTGTAGAAGTCCATCCAGACCCGGGTCACCGCCGGATCGGCCAGGTCGGCCTTGTTCAGCAGCTTCAGGCAGGGACGGTTGCGGAAGCGCCGCAGCTCGGAAATCATCGGATTGCTGCTGGCCTCGGGCAGGCGCGCATCGGTCACTTCGATGACGACGTCGATGGCCGCCATGGCCTCGGCCGCCTTCTTCCGCGCCGACGCCATGTGACCGGGAAACCACTGGATTGACATGCTTTAGCTCATCGCCGTTTTTTCGGGTGCGCGCATTATCCCATCGCCCCGCCGCTTTACACCTTCTTTCCCGGCTGGCGCACCGCGCCCTGCATGATGCAATGCACAACAATTTCAGGCGCCACCTGCCCGTTCTCCGCGCGCCCTCTCCGGCAGAAATTTTTTTCGCCCGGCACGCAAAATAAATTCCCCATGCCCCGGAAACGGTGTATCGTGCGGCTCGCAGTCGATTCAAGCAGTGGTTGTTCTGGTGGTTGTCCAGCGTGTTCTACAAGAACGCGTGCCGGTCTGATTCCTCTGGATTACGTTTCTTGATCGTTCCTGCATTTTGGGGCGCATGCCCAGTCATTTTTTATATGGAACGCAAATGAGCACTCAAACCGGTACCGTCAAGTGGTTCAACGACGCCAAGGGCTTCGGCTTCATCACCCCGGAAAACGGCGGCGACGACCTGTTCGCCCACTTCTCCGAAATCCAGAGCAAGGGTTTCAAGAGCCTGGCTGAAAACCAGCGCGTCGAATTCGAAGTCAAGACCGGCCCGAAGGGCCTGCAGGCGGCCAACATCCGCCCGCTGTAATCGCTTCGACGTCGGCGACGTCGATCGATTCAAGACGAAACGCGGCCTTGCGCCGCGTTTTTTGCTTTTCTGCTGCAAGGCACCAACACCCTCCAGGCGCTGCACCAGGAGGTCGCGGCAAGCACGGCCGCCTGTCGCGCCCCGCTCCCCCGTATACCCCCGCTTCACACCCCTTTACGCCGCCTCACTCGTTTGCTGCGCCGGATTCGCCGATAATCGCGACTTCGCAGCATCGCTGCCCATTGCCGCCAACGCGGCTCGACTGCCATGACCGACACCGTTCCCAACGAATCTCCCAGCCACGAGCCCGCCTCGCGGGAGACGCTGCGCTTCACCGATCTCGACCTTCCCGCGCCCATCCTCTCCGCGCTGGCCGAAGTCGGCTACGAAACACCCTCGCCGATCCAGGCCGCCTGCATTCCGCAACTGCTGGCCGGGCGCGACATCCTCGGTGAAGCCCAGACCGGCACCGGCAAGACCGCCGCCTTCGCGCTGCCGATGCTGGCCCGTCTCGATCTGGCCGACAGCCGGCCGCAGGTGCTGGTGCTGACACCGACCCGCGAACTGGCCATCCAGGTCGCCGAAGCCTTCGCCAAATATGCGCACCACCTGAAGAACTTCCATGTGCTGCCGATCTACGGCGGCCAGAGCATGGTGGTGCAGCTGCGCCAGCTGTCGCGCGGCGCCCAGGTCATCGTCGGCACGCCCGGCCGCGTCATGGACCACCTCGAGCGCGAGAGCCTGAAGCTCGACGCGCTGAAGGCGATCGTGCTCGACGAAGCCGACGAAATGCTGCGCATGGGCTTCATCGACGACGTCGAATGGATTCTCGAGCACACGCCGGCAGAACGCCAGACCGCGCTGTTCTCGGCGACGATGCCGCACGCGATCCGCGACGTCGCCCGCCGCCATCTGCGCGAGCCCGAAGAAATCAGGATCCGCGCCGCCACCGCCACGGTGGCGAAGATCAGCCAGCGCTACTGGCTGGTGCGCGGCGTCGACAAACTCGACGCGTTGACCCGCATCCTCGACGCCGAGGAAAGCTTCGATGCCGCAATCGTCTTCGTGCGCACCAAGATCGCCACCGAGGAACTCGCCGACAAGCTCGCCGCACGCGGCTATGCAGCGGCAGCGCTGAACGGCGACATGACCCAGGGCCTGCGCGAGCGCGTGATCGAGCAGCTGAAGAGCGGCGCGCTCGACATCGTCATCGCCACCGACGTCGCCGCGCGCGGCATCGACGTGCCGCGCGTCAGCCACGTCATCAACTACGACATTCCCTACGACACCGAGGCCTATGTGCATCGGATCGGCCGCACCGGCCGCGCCGGCCGCGAAGGCGTCGCGATCCTGTTCGTCGCGCCGCGCGAGACGCGCATGCTGAAGATGATCGAGCGCGCCACCCGCCAGCCGATCACGCCGATCGCGCTGCCGAGCAGCGAGGAAGTGACCAACCTGCGCGTGGCGCAGTTCAAGCGCACGGTGGTCGAGACGGCCGCGGAGCAGGAACTGGGTTTCTACATGGACGTGGTCAACAACCTCGCCGACGAGAACGAGCTGGACGTGCATGAGATCGCCGCCGCGCTCGCCTATCTCGCCCAGCGCGATCGGCCGCTGCTGATCGAGCAGGCCGGCCGCGGCTGGGATCTGGCCACCGCCCAGCCGGGCAGCGGCGGCCGGCCGCCGCGCGACGAGCATTTCACCACCGGCGCGCCGCGCGAACGCACGCCCCGCCCCAACCGCGACGAGATCCTTGCCCGCCGCCGTGCCTTCGCCGACGGCGCACTGGTGCGCTATCGCATCGAAGTCGGCCGCAACCAGGGCGCCAGCCCGAAGGAGATCGTCGGCGCGATCGCCAACGAAGGCGGCATCGAAGGCCGCTTCATCGGCCAGATCCATCTGTTCGACGATTTCTCCACCGTCGAGCTGCCGGCCAACCTGCCGGCCGAGCTGATGGACACCCTGAAGCGCACCCGCGTGCGGCAGATGCAATTGAATATCCGTGCGCTGTCGGCGGCCGAAGCCGCCGCCACGCCGGAACGCCGCCGCCCGCCGCGCGACGACGGCGGTTGGCGCGACAACAAACAGGAGCGCAAACCAGGCGGCTTCGAGCGCCGCGAATCCAGACCGACAGGCGGCTACCCGAAAGGCGACTGGAAGGCACGCGAGCGCTCGTCGGACGGCCAGCAGCGGCAAGACCATGGTCCGTCGCGCCCGGACGCCGGTGGCCACCACCGCAACTTCAGTCGCCCCGCCGACACGCCGCGCCCAGCCTCGCACGGCGCGGGCAAGCCCCGCAAACGCAGGGAAAGCTGAACCACTGGCGGCACTCGGCCCGGACACCCTGCTCCGCATCGACGCCCGGGCCACTGAGGCGCTCAGCAGCCGTGCCGCCTACCCGACATGAACGCTGGACCAAGCATGAAGCTGCAGCCCTGGCATCACACCACCACGGCCGGATTCACCCTGCGCGGGCAACACAGCCCGCCCTCCGGCCGCCCGGTGATCCACTTCCTGCACGGCAACGGCTATTGCGGGCTGACCTATGCGCCGATGCTGGAGCGCCTGGCGGAAGACTTCGATCTCTTCCTGTCCGACATCCAGGGTCATGGCGACAGCGACCAGGGCGGCCGTTTCCACGGCTGGAACCGGACCGCGGAATTCGCCGCCGAGGCCTGGCGGGCGCAGTTGGCACAGTTCGGCGATGTGCCGGCCTACGCCGTCGGCCACAGCTTCGGCAGTGTCATCAGTTGCCTGATGCTGGCCCGCGAGCCGGATCTGTTCGCGCGTGGTGCAGTGCTGCTCGATCCGGTGCTGTTCCCGCCGGCGATGATCGGCCTGATGGCACTGTCCGACGTCGTCGGCCTGCTGTCGCGCAACACGCTCGCCAGCCGCGCACGCAAGCGCCGCCACCACTGGCCGGACCGCACCGCCGCCTACCTCGGGCTGCAGGAGCGCGGCATGTTCCGCGGCTGGCACGAGGACGCGCTGCAAGCCTACGTCGACCACGCCCTGCGTGAAAGTCCGGCAGGCGGCGTCGAACTCAAGTGCCGGCCCAGCCGCGAAGCCGAGATCTTCGGCTCCTATCCCCGCCGCCTGTGGTCCTCGCTGGCACGGGTACGTACCCCCACGCTGGTGTTGCGCGGCGATCGCAGCTACCCTTTCGCCGCCAAGAGCATCGCGCGCTGGTGCGCGGGCAACCCGGCAATACGCGAGCAACTGGTGCCGGGCGGGCACTGCTTCATGCAGGAGACACCGGACGCGGCGGCGGCCGAAATCAAGCGCTTTCTCCAGGCCCTTGGCTGAAGCGCGCCTGCCGCGGGTATTCGGCCGCGCAGGATCGGCAGCACCCTGCCCGGCGTTCTTCACCCGCGCATGCTGCAAAAGGCGTACGCGGGGAATTCATCCGCCGCGCATCGGCACGCCGGTCAGGCCTGGCCGCCGCCCAGCAGGAAGCGGGGTTCGATGGACACACTATCGCGACCGTTGGTCACCCAGACGTGGCCGTCCTGGATGCTGAACTGCAGGCGCATCGTGCGCTCGGCCAGTTTCGCCAGTTCGCCGCTCGCCTCGCGTGCCAGCTCGATGACCTGCAGCGAAGGCTGGCGCGCCAGTTTCTCGCGCACGCCGTTCCACCATACGTCCAGCGCGCGGCCGTAGGCGAGCACGATCACCTCGTCCGCCCGTCCGCAGGCCTTGCGCACCCATTTCTCGTCGGGCTGGCCGACGTCGATCCAGCACTCGATCGCGCCGGTCAGGTCCTTGCGCCACAGGTCCGGCTCGTCGTCCACGCACAAGCCCTTGCCGAAGCCCAGCGCCGGATCGGCGAACAGCGCGAAGGCCAGCAGCCGCACCATCATCCGCTCGTCGGTCTCGGACGGATGGCGGGCAAGCGTCAGGCCGTAGTCGGCATAGTGGCCGCGATCCATGTCCGCGATCTGGATGTCGGCCTT
>NZ_BCUG01000044.1 GCF_001591165.1 Thauera butanivorans NBRC 103042 | reverse complement strand
CGTCGATCCAAAGCAAACTCGATCGCGCCGGTCAGGTCCTTTTTGCGCCACAGGTCCGGCTCGTCGTCCACGCACAAAAGCCCTTTGCCGAAAAAGCCCAAGCGCCGGATCGGCGAACAGCGCGAAAAGGCCAGCAGCCGCACCATCATCCGCTCGTCGGTCTCGGACGGATGGCGGGCAAGCGTCAGGCCGTAGTCGGCATAGTGGCCGCGATCCATGTCCGCGATCTGGATGTCGGCCTTGAAGATCGTCGCCTTGAGCGCCATCAGTGCATCTGTTCCGGCGGACGGCTGGCCTGCTGCCAGGCGATGACGGCACGCGCGGCATGCGCCATCACCCTGTCGCGCTGCTCCTGCGGCAGCTCGCGCGCCAGCGCGCCGAACAAGGCCTGGGTGGCTTCCTGCCCCGCACCTTCGGCAGCGAGGCCGTCGGCCAGGCAGCGGATCTGGATGAAGGCCAGCGTATCGGCCACCAGCCGCCAGCCGGCCAGCGGCATCTCGCGCATCATCAGGCCGAGCAGGCGGCCGCCGAGCTGCGCGGCAAGGCGCAAGGCCTCGTCGCGATCCTCGGTGGCGATGGACGAATGCCATAGCGCAAGGTGGATGCCCCGCCGCAGTTCGACCTTGAAGTCGATGGCGTTCTCCTCGGCCTGGCCGATGGCCTCGAACTGGCGCAGGAAGCGCGCCTCGTCCTCGACTCCGAGCCCGGTCCGCAGGCTGCCGATGAGTTCGGTCAGGCCGGGGATGGACACCAGGCCGAAAGCCTGGCTCCACGCCACGCCCCACTGGTCCATGCCGGACAGCAGCAAGGCCCGCCGCAAGGCGCGGGCCTCGTCGCCATCGCCGGCACACGCCCAGCCATCCAGTTCCCGCTGCAGCTGGGCAACGCCTTTCAGGCGGACCTCATCGCTTTCACCGACGCTGAGGCGGAACACGCGGGCAAAGGCTTCCTGCGCCATCTGCGCGGCCTGGCGCTGGCTGCCGCCGTCGGCATGGACAGCGAGAGGGTCGGGAGGAATCGCGGCATCGTTCGCGCTCATGGGGGCTACCATCGGCAGAAATGGGCGCCCATTGTGCACAGCGATAGCGCTCGAATCAAATCGGGCCAGTTGCATGCGGGCCATGGCAGCCCGCGGCGGCGCTCAGGCGATGCTGCGCGCCGCCCACAATGACACCGGTGCAGCCGCGCCAGCGCGAAAACCGACACTCTCGGCGGTCCCCTCGCGGAAGTTCCGCAGCATGCGATGCAGCGCCGCGGCGTCCTCTTCGGTGAAGCCGCGCTTGAAATCGGTCAGCAGCAGGCGCGAGCGGGTCATCCAGTTTCCCGGCGCGTCGTCCAGCGCACACCACGCGGCACTGCGATGATCCGCCTCGTGCTGGGCGAGCCACAGCATCGCTTCGCGCTCGCGCAGGCCATGCAGTTCGGTACCACTCTTGGGCAGCATGTGCGGCGTGGCGCCGGCGATGCGGGGACGGATGTCCTCGGCGAAACGGGTCAGCAGTTTCTGCATCGAGAACAGCATGCGCCAGTCCGAGGCGATGACCACGCGCGCCTCTTCGAACTCCCGCAGCACCGCCTCGATCAGCGGCAGGCAGCGAAAGTCCTCGACTTCGCCCCAAGGGTGGGTGACGCCATCGAAGTCCATGAAGATGTATGTATTGCGTGTCATGTTGCACTCTCTTTGCGATTTGGACGCATGGCAGCGGTTCTGGATTGCTGCAATGCGGAATATACTCCAATCCAAGGCGCCAGCACCTGCCGCTTTCGTCACGAATCATCGAAAGAAAGTTGCCGCACCCTGTGCGGGCAGGTGATTTTGCACCGCAAAAAAACCGCATTGAACAAAAACCCTACTGCGAGGACTACACATGGCTCCCATCATCGATCTGCAAGGCAAGGTCGGCCTGATCACCGGCATCGCCAACGAGAAATCCATCTCCACCGGCGTGGCCGAAGCCTGCGCCCAGGCCGGCGCCAAGCTGATCATCACCTACCAGAACGAAAAGACCCGCGCCTTCATCGAGCCGGTGATCCACCGCCTCGGCGTCGAGGACGCGTTCCTGCTCGACGTCACCCGGCCCGAGACCATGGATGCCGCCTTCGCCGAAATCGAGGCCCGCCACGGCAAGCTCGACTTCGCCGTGCACAGCATGGCTTTCGCCAAGCGCGACGACCTTCACGGCCGCGTGGTCGACACTTCGGCCGACGGCTTCGCGCTGGCGATGGACGTATCGACCCACTCCTTCGTCCGCCTCGCCAAGAAGGCCGAGCCGCTGCTCGAGAAGGCCGGCGGCGGCGCACTGGTGACGATGACCTACCTCGGCTCGGAAAAGGTCATCCCCAACTACGGCGTGATGGGCCTGTGCAAGGCCGCGCTCGAAGCCGCCACCCGCTACATGGCGGCCGAGCTCGGCGCCAAGAACATCCGCGTGAATGCCGTGTCGCCCGGCCCGCTGATGACCCGCGCCGCCTCGGGCATCGCCGGCTTCGACGGCCTGATGGCCGCCGCGGTCGAGCGCTCGCCGATGCATGCCCTGGTCACGCCCGAGGACATCGGCGCACTGACCGCCTTCCTCGTTTCCGACGCCGGGCGGCTGGTCAGTGGCGGGGTGCATTTCGTCGATGCCGGGTATAACATCATGGCGTAAGCACGGAGCATCGCCATGATCGCCACGATCGATATCACCGCAGCCCGGGCACAGCTCGGTCGAACCAGTATCGTGCTGCCGGACCCCGTTCCGGCGCATCCACTGCTCGACGGCAAGGAGGAAATCGGCCGTGGCGAATATTCGATCGTGCTCGACAAGGGCGACGGCGAGCGGGTCTACAAGATCGTCAGCTCGCCCGCCGACTACTTTCTCTACACCGCCGACGACCGTCCGCGCGGCGAGCATTTCCCCGTCATCCATGCCGACCACGGCATCATCGGCCGTGCGCAGTCCGGCTATCCGCTGCATCTGATCGAGATGGAAAAGCTCTATCCGCTGGCCGACGGCTCGCCTGCGGCAGCGCTCGCGCTGCGCCTGATCGACACCTACTGGTCGGCCTGCCAGCAATGGGGCAAGCTCGGCGCCGACATGGGCCGGATCGCGCTGTACGACATGACGCTGAACCCATTCGCCAGCGACAAGCTGGACAGGGCACTCAAGGCCTTGTCGGACTTCGTCGAGGAATACCAGGTCCTGCCCGACATCCTGAACGCCAACAATCTGATGATGCGCAAGGACGGCACGCTGGTGTTCTCGGACCCGGTCTTCATCGCCTGAGCGCTTTCCCGCTTTCCGGATGCTGCCACGGCGACGCTGGCGGGCGATCCGCGTATCATGGCCTGCCCACCAGCCGCGACATGCATGGAACGCCTGATGCACCCACACGACCATGACGCGCACGAAGAGCCCTCGCCGGCACCGCCCGACACGATCGGCATCGCACGGACCGGCGCCTTCGACGCCCCCGCCTTCGAACGCGCGATCGACGACCTGCTGCGCGCCTGCGGCATCGATCCGCATTCCTCCCATACCGGCCGCACCGCGCAGCGCGTGCGCGAACTGTGGCAGCGGCGCCTGCTCGGCGGCTACGAACTGGATCCGGCCGAAGTGCTGGGCGACGGCTTCGCCGACGAGCGCCGCGACATGGTGGTGGTGCGCGGCATCGCCGTCCATGGCGTCTGCCCTCACCACCTCGTGCCCTTCCGCGGCGTTGCCCACGTCGCCTACATTCCGGACGGGCGCCTGCACGGCTTCGGCCGCATCGCCCGCCTGGTGGACGCGATCGGCCACCGCTTCACCTACCAGGAGTGGATGACGCGCGACATCGCCGACGCGCTGCTGCGGCACGGCAAGGCTGCGGGTGCGGCTTGCGTGATCGAGGCCGAACAGCTCTGCCTGTTGCTGGGCGAGGACCGGCGCGGCGACGAACGCGTCGTGACCCAGGCTTTCAGCGGAGAATTCGAGCGCTCGCCCCAGGCCCGCAGCGAATTCCTGCGCGCGATTTCGGGCTAGACGGCATCAGTGCGGGTGCAGCACGCGGATGCGGTGCTGCGCGGTATCGACCAGCACGACCTCGCGCCCTTCGATGAGCACCGAGCCGCGATAGCGGTCGTCGCCCGACAGCGAATACTCGAAATCGAAGCCGCGGCGCAGCACCACATGCCCTTCGTCGTTGCGTGCGAGCCTGATGCCATGGCCGACGACGGTCTCGTCCAGAAACTGCAGCCCCTCGCGCAGGCAGGCACGCCGCGCCGCTTCCAGCCCGGCCTCGCGCGCCTTCAGGCTGTCGAACCAGAACCAGACGCCGCCGCCGAGCCCCAGCACCGCCATCAGCTCGGCAAAACTCATCTGCAGCGGGTAGCGGCGATCACGGCAGCATCATGCCGCGGATCATGAAGAACAGCATCGCCGCCATCAGCGCCGACGCCGGCACCGTGATGACCCAGGCGGCGGCGATGCGCATCAGTTGCGAGCGCTTCACCAGTTCGCGGCGATAGACCTTGCGCAAGCCCTTGCGCTCGACCTTGGAGAAGTGTGCCGGATCCTCGGCCTTCTTCGAGCGCTGCTTGAGGTCGCGCAGCATCTCGCCCTTCTCCTCGATCGAGGCTTTCTCGAAGCGGGCGACAAAGGCCTCGATCGCGGCCAGGTCGCCTTCCGGGTGATGCGCCTTGATCTCCGCCAGCATGCGGTCGTAGTTGCTCTTCAGGTACTCGCGCAGGAAACCGACGCCGAGCACGCCGCCGACGGCGATGTGCGTCGAGCTGACCGGCAGGCCGAACTGGCTGGCGACGATCACGGTCAGCGTCGCTGCCATGGCGATACAGTAGGCGCGCATCTGGTCGAGCTCGGTGATCTCGCTGCCGACGGTGCGGATCAGCTTCGGCCCGAACAGCGCCAGGCCGAGCGCGATGCCGAGCGCGCCCACCATCATCACCCAGGTCGGGATCGGCGCCGACTTGTGCATCACGCCGTCGCTGGTGATGACATCGACGATCGCGGCAAGCGGGCCGACCGCGTTCGACACGTCGTTGGAACCGTGGGCGAAGCTCAGCAGCGCCGCGGCCGAGATCAGCGGCACGGTGAACAAGCGGTTGACGCTCTGCTTGGTGTTGGCGAGCTGCATGCCGCGCCCGTTCATCGAGCGCTTGGTCAGCAGGAAGATCGGCACGGCGATCATCAGGCCATAGACCACCGCCTCGCCGAAACCGACCGACCACACACGGTTCAGGCCCTTCAGGATCAGGTAGGTACCGAAAGTCCAGGCCATCAGGCCGACCAGCATCGGCACCGTCCTGCGCGCCGCCGCCGCCATGTCGGTCTGATAGGTGATACTGCGCTTGACCAGATACAGGAAGGCGGCGGCGAACACGCCGCCCAGCACCGGCGACACCACCCAACTGACGACGATGTTGCCCATCGTCGACCAGGCCACGATGTCCATGCCTTCGGCGGCGATGCCGGCGCCGAGCACCGCGCCGACGATCGAATGCGTCGTCGACACCGGCGCGCCGACCGCGGTGGCGATGTTCAGCCACAGCGCGCCGGCCAGCAGCGCCGCCAGCATGATCCAGACGAACGTATCGGAATCCGTGATGAGTTCGGGGTCGATGATGCCGCTGCGGATGGTACCGACGACTTCGCCGCCGGCGATCAGCGCACCAGCCGCCTCGAAGACGGCGGCGATGACCAGGGCACCGGCCAGGCTCATCGCCTTGGAGCCGACGGCCGGACCGACGTTGTTGGCGACGTCGTTGGCGCCGATGTTCATCGCCATGTAGCCGCCGATCATGGCCGCCATGACGAGGATCAGGCTGCCGTCGCCGCCACCGCCGCGCATCGCGGCATAGAACATGACGCCGACGATGAAGAGCAGGCCGATGCCCAGGCGAAGCACTTCTCCCCGGCCACGATGCGTTGCTCGTTCAATTTCGCTGATGTGTTTCAGGTCCACGCCAAGTGATCCGAAATGGAAAGGCGCCATTGTTTCAGAAAATCGACAAGCGCCCAAACTCCTTGTGAGTCCCTCCACCGCCGATCACGCTGCGGCGCAGCATCGGTGCAACACCACCCGCGCCGGCCATTACAGCCGATCGTGCTTGTCGGCCCGCCCCCGCGCCTTGTCCACCGGATAGCGCACGGCATTGATTGCCATCTTCCGCACCGCGGCCCCTGCCAGGTCGATCTCCAGCACATCGGCCAGGCGGACGAGATAGAGCAGGACGTCCGCCAGTTCTTCCGCCACTTCGTTGCGCGTCGCAACATCCAGCTTGGCGGACTGCTCGGGGGTCAGCCACTGGAAATGCTCGATGACCTCGCCGGCTTCGCCGGCCAGCGCCATCGCGAGATTCTTGGGCGTATGGAACTGGTCCCAGTCGCGCTCGGCGGCGAAGCGGCGCAGCTCGTCGCGCAGGCGGTCCAGCCGACCCTCTCCCGTTCGATGCGGCTTCATTCGATGCGGTGCTCCAGGTCGAAACCGGCACCATCGTCGACGCCCAGCGCCTCCACCAGCCAGGGCATCGTCGATTCGAGCCGCTTGGGCAATACCCAGGGCGGATTGACGATGAACATGCCGCTGCCGAACATGCCGAAGCCCTCGCGCGGCGGCCGGCGCACCGCCAGGCGGACGTCGAGCCAACTGCCGGCACCCAGCTCCGCCAGCCGCTCCGGCAGCCTGCGCGCTTCCGGACGTGCGAGCATCGGGTACCACACTGCGTAAGTGCCGGTCGGGAAGCGCCGCATCGCATCCCTGAGGCAATCGACCACATGGCGATAGTCGTCCTTGACTTCGTAAGGCGGATCGATCAGCACCACGGCACGGCGGGAAGGCGGCGGCAGCAGGCTCTTCAGCGCACCGAAGCCGTCCGCCTTGCGGCATTGCACGCGCTCGGCCTCGGAGGCGAAAGTGCGTGCCAGGGAGTCGAAATCGGCCGGATGCAGCTCGAACAGGCGCAGCCGATCCTGCGGCCGCGCCAGCGTCATCGCCAGAGCGGGCGAGCCCGGATAGAACAGCAGGCGGCCATGGGGATTGAACTGTGCCAGCGCCGCACGGTAGGCGGCCAGCGGCTCGGGCAGGTCCGCCCGGTTCCAGATGCGGCCGACGCCATCGACATGCTCGGCGGTCTTGCCGGCCTGCTCGCTGTCGAGCGCGTAGCAGCCGCCGCCCGCATGGGTGTCGATGTAATGCCAGGGCTTGTCCTTGCGGTTGAAATAGGACAGCAGCTCGAGCAGCAGGGTATGTTTCAGGACGTCGGCGTGGTTGCCGGCATGAAAGGCGTGGCGGTAACTGAGCATGAAGGATATCCGTTTGCGACTCGCATGCTAGCACCGCAGAGGGGGAAAGCGCCAAGGCAGTCGGGGATCCGGATGGGGAATTCCCCGCAGGATCAGGGACATTGCCGGACCCCGGAGTGGTTTGCAGCGCCGGATGCGCTTGCTATGATGCGCCCCCCGAGCGTCGGCATCGGCCGGCAGCCAGAGAGAGCGAGAAAACACACATGAGCATCTACGCCCTGGGCGATCGCACGCCCCGTTTCGGCGAAGGATCCTGGATCGCCCACAATGCGACCGTGGTCGGCGCGGTGGAGGCCGGCCGCGACGTCAGCATCTGGTACAACGTGGTGATTCGCGGCGACAACGATCCGATCAGGATCGGCGACGGCAGCAACATCCAGGACGGCTCGGTGCTGCATACCGACGACGGCGTGCCGCTGACCATCGGCGCGGACGTCACCATCGGCCACATGGCGATGCTGCACGGCTGCTCCATCGGCGACGGCAGCCTCATCGGCATCAATGCCGTGATCCTCAACAACGCGGTCATCGGCAGGAACTGCATCATCGGCGCCAACGCGCTGATCCCCGAGGGCAAGGCCATCCCCGACCGTTCGCTGGTCGTCGGCTCGCCCGGCCGGGTGATCCGCCAGCTTTCCGATGCCGAGATCGAACACCTGAAGTGGAACGCCCGCCACTACGTCGAGAACGCGGCCCGCTACAAGACCGAACTGCGGGCGATCGACCCCGCGGCGGTACTCGGCCAGCCGCCGGCCTGAGCACCAGGCCTCAGGCCGGCAGTTGCCCGCCGGTCCGGGCCAGCCAGACCACGGCGGTCAGCACGATCGCACCGCCGAGGATCTGCAAGGGCGTGAACGCCTCGCCCAGGAAGATCGCCGCCAACACGATCGTCACCACGGGCTCCAAGGTCGACAGGGTTGCCGCATCGGCCGCCCCCAGGTGGCGGATGCCGACGAACAGGCCGAGCATCGCCACCACCGTGCATACGATGGCGATCGCGAATACCGCAGCCCAGGCCGGCGCCGTAGCCGGGAATGCCGGCTGCTCCCAGCCGGCCAGTGCCGCGAACACGATCGCCGCCGCGATCGCGAAGCACAGCAGCAGCACGGCCGTCACGTCTGCGCCGCCGGCATAGGCCTGGCGTGCGAAGATCGCCATCGCGCCGAACGATGCTGCCGAAAGTGCCACGCAGAGTGCGCCGACGAGTCGTGGATTCATGATGCAGGCGGCAAAAGCCGGGAAGCTTGCCTCCACACCACGCGCGGGTCAATCAGGCGGCTGTGCAGGCGCGCCGAACGCCGGCAATCGTCGGGCAATGCACACTTACACCCGCCTGCCCCGCCAGGCGGCGAATTGCGGTATACCGGACATCCCATCCATCACGGCGGGCGCATGCGCGCCATCGCTGCACGCGCCGGCCATTCATCGATCATCACTCCCGGGAGTTCGCCCATGTCTCTTCGCCTCTGGCCCAGCATCATCCTCGGCGCCGCCCTCGTCTCACCGCTTGCCTCAGCCGTCGCGCTTGCCGCCCCCGGGCAGGACGCCCGCCAACAGCAGACCATCGAGTTCTCCGCGAATGCGAGCCAGGCAGCGCCGAACGACCTCGGCATCGCCACGCTCTATGCCGAAAGCAATGGCAAGAATACCGCCGTGCTGGCGAAGGAAATCAACCAGCGTATCAGCAAGGCGCTCGAGCTGGCGCGCGGCTTTGCCAGCGTGAAAGCCCAGTCCGGCGGCGTATCGACCTGGCCGGTGTATGCGAAGAACGGCCAGGGGAAGATCGAATCGTGGCGCATGCGCTCGGAGATCCGCGTCGAGAGCCGGGATCTCGGCGTGCTGTCGGAGCTGATCGGCAGGCTGCAGTCGGACCTGGCCCTGTCGGGCGTCGCCATGCAGCCCGCGCCCGAGACCCGGCGCAAGGCGGAAGAGGAAGCCACCGTCAGCGCGATCCAGGCTTTCGAGCAGCGCGCGGCGCTGATCGCCAAGACCCTCGGCAAGCAATACCGCATCGTGCATATGTCGATCGGCGACAGCGGCGGCCTGCCGCCGATCAGGTATCGCATGCAGGCCGCGCCGGCGATGATGGCCGAAGCGGCACATGCACCGGCGCCGCTCGAAGGCGGCGAGAGCGAACTGGCAGTCAATATCAACGGCCGCATCGAATTGCTGGACTGAGACAGGCCAGACCTGCCACTGCCGGCTGCCGCACTGGACGCGACGGGCCGGCTCGATTATGTTTGCGCGCATGGAACATGCATCGACACCTGCTCCGCGCCCGGCCATGCTGCCAGACATCCGCCTTGCCGGCATCATCGCGCTCGCCGCAGCCCTCCTCGCCGGCTGCAGTTCGACGCCCGCTCCCGGTCCGCGCGCGACCACGGATGCGCCCATCACCCAGCCCGACCAGGGCCGGTACTTCACCCTCGAAGACGAGACTCATGCGCAGGAAATGGTGCTGTTCGCGCTCGGCCTGCTCGACACCGGCTACCGCTTCGGCGGACGCAACCCCGAAGCGGGCCTGGACTGCAGCGGCATGGTGGCCTGGATCGTCGAGAACATCAGCGGCAGGCGCCTGCCACACAACGCGGCCCAGATCGCCGATCGTACGCGGCCGATCAAGCTCAGCCAGCTCCAGCCCGGCGACCTGGTGTTCTTCAACACCCTGAAGCGCCGCCATTCGCACATGGGCATCTACATCGGCGACGGCCGCTTCATCCATGCGCCATCCAGCCGCGGCAGCGTCCGCGTGGAAAGGCTGGACAACCGCTACTTCGCGCCGCGCATCGACGGTGCGCGAACGCTGATCGCCTTGAATTGAGGTTGCGGTCCATGCCCGGCGGCGGGCATGCAGGTTACCGGCGCGAGCCCTTGTGCCCGGCTTCCGTTCGGTTTTCTTCGCGCCGTGCGGGCTTGCCGGCGCAGGATTTCATTTCTGCGGCACCTGCACGTAGATTTCTTCCGGCCGGGTCAGGCCGAGTTCGAAGCGCGCCCGCTCCTCGATCGCCTCGTTGCCCGACTTGAGATCGCGCACTTCGGCATCGAGGCCGGCGTTGCGCTGTTCGAGCCTCAGGTTCTCGGCGCGCTGCGCCTGCAGCAGGCGGTCGACTTCCCATACCCGCAGCCAGCCGCCCTTCCCCAACCAGAGCGGGTACTGCAGCAGCACGACGAGGGCGAGCAGGATCAGGATGGGCCAGCGCATGTTCGGGAAATGGTCGGAGCGTGCACGACAAAGGCCGGCGGATCGTCCGCCGGCCTCGCGCATGCTTCAGTCTCGGTTCGGCACCCTGCTCAGCGCAGGTTGTAGAACGCGCGCTTGCCCGGGTAGAAGGCGGTGTCGCCCAGGTCTTCCTCGATGCGCAGCAGCTGGTTGTACTTCGAGATGCGGTCCGAGCGCGACAGCGAGCCGGTCTTGATCTGCATCGCGCGCAGGCCGACGGCGATGTCGGCGATGGTCGAATCGTCGGTTTCGCCCGAACGGTGCGAGATCACCGCGGTATAGCCGGCCAGCTTGGCCATCTCGACGGCAGCGAAGGTCTCGGTCAGGGTGCCGATCTGGTTGATCTTGATCAGGATCGAGTTGGCCACGCCCTGCTCGATGCCCTGCTCCAGGATCTTGGTGTTGGTCACGAACAGGTCGTCGCCCACCAGCTGCACCTTGTTGCCCAGACGCTCGGTCAGCAGCTTCCAGCCGTCCCAGTCGCCTTCGGCCATCGCGTCCTCGATCGACACGATCGGGAACTTGTCGCACAGGGTCGCGAGGTAGTCGGTGAAGCCTTCGGCGCTCAGCGACAGGCCCTCGCCCTTCAGTTCGTACTTGCCGTCCTTGTAGAACTCGGAGGCGGCGCAGTCGAGCGCCAGCAGCACGTCCTGGCCGGGCACGTAGCCGGCGGCGATGATGGCTTCCTGGATCAGGTTCAGCGCCTCCTCGGTACCGGACACGTTGGGAGCGAAGCCGCCTTCGTCGCCGACGGTGGTCGGGTAGCCCTTGGCATCGACGATCTTCTTCAGGTTCTGGAAGATTTCGGCGCCGCAGCGCAGGGCTTCGCGGAAGCTCGTCATGCTCACCGGCATGATCATGCATTCCTGGATGTCGAGGCTGTTGTTGGCATGCTCGCCGCCGTTGATGACGTTCATCATCGGCACCGGCATCACCATCGGGCTGGAGCCGCCGAAGTAGCGGTACAGCGGCAGGCCGGACTCCTCGGCGGCGGCCTTGGCCACTGCCATCGACACCGCCAGCATGGCGTTGGCGCCCAGACGCGACTTGTTCTCGGTGCCGTCGAGTTCGATCAGCGTGCGATCGATGAAGGACTGGTCTTCGGCGTCGAGGCCGATGATGGCTTCGGCGATCTCGGTGTTCACGTTCTCGACCGCACGCAGCACGCCCTTGCCGAGGAAACGCGACTTGTCGCCGTCGCGCAGTTCGATCGCCTCGCGCGAGCCGGTGGACGCGCCCGAGGGCACGGCGGCGCGGCCCATCACGCCGGACTCCAGCAACACGTCGGCTTCGACGGTCGGGTTGCCGCGAGAATCGAGAATCTCGCGGGCGATCACATCAACGATTGCGCTCATGTTTTTTTATCTCCTGTTGTCGCTACGGAATGATTCAAATCGGTCACGGAGGGGCATGATCCGACAGAAAGGATGCTCGCGCCCGATCGCCAGCGTGTGGGCGCAGCCGCACAATAGCGCTTATCAGTCCATCCGGATACTGCAGGCCCCCAAGTCATTGTCAAAGCGTCGCTTCCAGAAAGCCTTCGCGCTTGACCAGCGCGTCGATCTCCTTCAGCGTCGTCAGCAAGGCCTTCATCTTCGGCAGCGGCCAGGCATTGGGGCCGTCGGACAGCGCCTTGGCCGGGTCGGGATGGGTTTCCATGAACAGGCCCGCCACGCCGACCGCGACCGCCGCGCGTGCCAGCACCGGCACGAACTCGCGCTGGCCGCCCGAGGCCGTGCCCTGCCCGCCCGGCAACTGCACCGAATGGGTGGCATCAAACACCACCGGACAGCCGGTGTCGCGCATGATCGCCAGCGAACGCATGTCGGAGACGAGGTTGTTGTAGCCGAAGGAGGCGCCGCGCTCGCAGACCATGATGGTGTCGGCGCCGCCGTTGGCCTCGCGCGCCTTGTCGGCGACGTTCTTCATGTCGCCCGGGGCGAGGAACTGCCCCTTCTTGATGTTCACCGGTTTGCCGCTGGCCGCCACCGCATGGATGAAATCGGTCTGGCGGCACAGGAAGGCAGGCGTCTGCAGCACATCGACCACCGCCGCCACGGCCGGGATTTCCTCGATGGTATGGACGTCGGTCAGCACCGGCAGGCCGAGCTGCGTCTTCACCGCTTCGAGCATCTTCAGCCCGCTGTCCATGCCATGGCCGCGGAAGCTCTTGCCCGAGCTGCGGTTGGCCTTGTCGTAGGAGGCCTTGAAGATGTAGGGGATGCCCAGTTCGCCGCAGATTTCCTTCATCTGCCCGGCGATGTCTAGGCACATCTGCTCGGACTCGGCCACGCAGGGACCGGCAATGACAAAGACGGGCTTGTCGAGGCCAACTTCGAAACCACACAGCTTCATGCTTCGCTCCTTCAGGCGCTGGCCTGCTTGCGTGCGATCGCCGCCTTCACATAGGCGGTGAATAGCGGATGCCCCTTGCGCGGGTTGGAAGTGAATTCGGGGTGGAACTGACAGCCGACGAACCACGGATGCACGTCGGTGGGCAGTTCGACCATCTCGCACAGGTCGGTGGCCGGTGCGCGGCCCGCCACCACCAGGCCCTTGTCTTCGAGCCTGGCCAGCAGCGTGTTGTTCACTTCGTAGCGGTGGCGGTGGCGCTCCATGATCTCGGCCGCGCCATAGATCTCGCGTGCCAGCGTGCCTTCCTTCAACTGGCAGAGCTGGCCGCCCAGGCGCATCGTGCCGCCGAGGTCGGACGCTTCGCTGCGCTTCTCGATCCTGCCGCTGCGGTCCTTCCATTCGGTGATGAGGCCGATCACCGGGAAACGGGTGTCGGGCGCGAATTCGGTCGAATGCGCGCCTTCCATGCCGGCGACGTCGCGGGCGAACTCGACCACGGCAAGCTGCATGCCGAGGCAGATGCCCAGATAAGGCACTTTGTTCTCGCGCGCATGGCGGATCGCCGCGATCTTGCCTTCGGTACCGCGCTTGCCGAAACCGCCGGGCACCAGGATGGCGTCCATCGCGCCGAGCACGCCGCAGCCGTCGCGCTCGATGTCCTCGGAGTCGATGTAGTGGATCCTGACCTTCGACTCGGTGTGCATGCCGGCGTGGTTCAACGCCTCGATCAGCGACTTGTACGATTCGGTGAGATCGACGTACTTGCCGACGAAGCCGATGTTGACCGTCTGCTTCGGATTCTCCAGCGCATGGATCAGCTTTTCCCACACCGACAGGTCGGCCGCGCGGGCCAGGATGTCGAGCTTGTGGCAGACGATCTGGTCGAGCATCTGATCGTGCAGCATGCCCGGAATCTTGTAGATCGAGTCGGCGTCCAGGCATTCGATGACCGCTTCGGGCATCACGTTGCAGAACAGCGCGATCTTGCGCCGCTCGTCCACCGGGATGGAGCGGTCCGCGCGGCACAGCAGGATGTCGGGCTGGATGCCGATCTCGCGCAGTTCCTTGACCGAATGCTGGGTCGGCTTGGTCTTCAGCTCTCCCGCGGTCGGGATGTAGGGCAGCAGCGTCAGATGGATGAAGCAGGTTCCGTTGCGGCCTTCCTCGAAGCCCATCTGGCGGATGGCTTCGAGGAAGGGCAGCGATTCGATGTCGCCCACGGTGCCGCCGACTTCGACGATCGCCACGTCGGCGCCTTCGGCGCCGCGCTTGACGTAGGCCTTGATCTCATCGGTGATGTGCGGGATGACCTGCACGGTCTTGCCGAGGTACTCGCCGCGTCGCTCCTTCTTCAACACCGACTCGTAGATCTGGCCGGTGGTGAAGTTGTTGCGCTTGCTCATCTTGGCGCTGGTGAAGCGCTCGTAGTGGCCGAGGTCGAGATCGGTTTCGGCGCCGTCCTCGGTGACGAAGACTTCGCCATGCTGGAACGGGCTCATGGTGCCCGGATCGACGTTGATGTAGGGATCGAGCTTGAGGTGCGTGACCTTGATGCCACGGGACTCGAGGATGGCCCCCAATGAGGCCGCCGCGATGCCTTTGCCCAGGGAGGACACGACACCGCCGGTAACGAAGACGTATTTGGTCATGGGAACAGTGCTGCGGGAAAGCGCGATGATAACCGATCCGCTCGACCGAAGTCAGCACGCCGCGCCGGCGGGCCACGGTCAACTGCAACAACACCATTCATGCGCCCGCCCGCGCGGATGGCGCAGGGGCCGCTTACGTCCGGCGTTTCCTCAAGCCCTCTTCTCGCAGCCGATGCAGCGATAGAGCACGGCGCCGAGCACCGCATCGATGATCGGCACGACCCGGAACAGCCACGCTCGGGCCATTCCCCAGCCATGCCGCACCGCGACACTTCAGCCCCGAAAAACGATTTCCTTCAAATGACGCCGGCAAATCCGCCTGACGAATGCCCCCCCGCAGTCAGCTCAGCGGATGAAATCCCGGCTCACTTCGCGAAAGAGCTCGGTGCCGCCACGCTGCAGCCATTCGAAGGCGACCATCTCGCGCGACACGATCTCGATACCGTGCGCGCGCATGCGCGCGAAGGCCAGCTCGCGATCGGCCGGATTGCGCGAGCCGGCGGCATCGGCGACGATGAACACCTCCTTGCCCGCCCAGCGCAGCTCGAGCGCGGTTTGCTGCACGCAGACGTGGGCCTCGGTGCCGCAGACGACGACTTGCCGGCGCGCTTCCACCGCGGTTGCGTCCAGGCGGCCCTCGGCTTGCGCCGAAAAGCACTGCTTGACGACATATTGCGCATCGGCGGTCGCCGCACGCACTGAAGCCAGCGTAGCGCCGATCTTCTCGGGAAAATGCTCGGTGACGACCACCGGCACGCCGATGCGCGCCGCCACCCGCGCCAGCCATACGCAATTGGCCTCGATGCGCTCGGTATCGTGGATGGCAGGCGCGAGCTTTTCCTGCACGTCGACGATCAGCAGTACGGATTTTTCGCGGTTCATCAGCATGTCTTTCTCCTCGTCAGGAAG
>NZ_BCUG01000043.1 GCF_001591165.1 Thauera butanivorans NBRC 103042 | reverse complement strand
CCCGACCCCCAGAAGGTGGCCGGCGTATTCAGATATGAAATACAAATGTCTCGATTCGTAAAGAGGGGAACAGTCTTTGTCCGAGCAAAAAACCTTGGAGGTTATCGTTCGAGAGTCCGATTGGACAATTCTTCACTTCATGTACTACTGACAGATGCTGACCATTGATACGGACGACTTTCGGCTTCAAATGGAGCCGCTTTCTGCACGATTCGAGGAACCGGGCGGCCCCTATCTTGAATGGATCGATGTAATAATCAATCTGATTACCCCGGGGATACAGGCAGAAGGGCGCTGGAGCATCATGCCAATCGAGCTGATGAAATTCCGGCAAGAGATTCAATCCATGCAAGCCCAATTCCAGTCAGGCCAACGAGCGGAATTGACAGGGGTTGAGCCTGGGTTTGAGCTGGTGTTGCGAACACTTGATCAGGGTGCAATCGTAGGCGAATGGCGCTTTCAACCAACCCCCCCGGATGGAGCATGGGTTACGGGGCATTGCGGGCTGGATCAGTCCTTCATCCGCGAGTTGCTGGAAGGAATTGAGTCCCTTCTTTCGTTTGCAAAGGCGAGCAACTCGCCATAGCCAAAATATGTGCCGGTCGTTAGCAGCATCACTGCTGCATCCACCCTACACCGCCAGATCGACCTGGCTGACCGTGCCGACGCTGCCGTCCTCGCGCAGGTAGATGCTGCTGGCGCGCATCATGCCCAGGGTTTCGTTGGCGGCATTGTTGAGGCTGAACTGCGTGTCGGCGCGGCCGAGGTAGAAGGCGCCGACGCCCGCTTCCTTCAGCGTCTGCAGCGTGCCCACGCCCTGGGCGTTCGGGCGCCAGATGCGCAACTGCGACCACGCCGCATCGTTTTCGTCGATCCAGCCGTTGCCATCGCCGTCGAGCGCGGCCAGTTCGTCGAAGCCATTGCCGCTCATCGGACCGAACAGCTCGCGGCCGTCGTCGATGCGGCCGTTGGCATTGCGGTCCAGCGCGAGATAGCCGCTGCCGCCGAGCAGCGGAACCTTGTCCAGCGTGCCGTCGGCGTCGAGGTCGAAATCGAAGCGCACGTCCGACAGCGCCGCCGCCGGGCCGCCGAAATCGAGCACCAGCGGGTCCTGCAGCCTGCGCTGCTCGCCGCCACGCAGGCTGACCGACACCGACTCGCTGTAGCTGCGCGACATCGCGAAACCGAGGTCGAAGCGGATTTCCGCGCCATCGGCGGTGCGGATCATGCCGGAGGCGCTGAAGGTGGTGGTTTCGGACTCGGCGTAGGTGGCGCTGAAATCGTAGGCAAAGCCGGGGCCGGACGGCTGCTGCGCGCCCGCCCCGGCCGAAGCCTGGCCGAGACCGCGCAGGTCGAGGCGGCGCACCGGCTGGCCGGTCATGGCTTCGATCAGGCGGATCAGCATCGACAAGGTGGCATCGTTGTCGAGGATGTCATCCAGCTCGACGGCAGGCGCGGACTGCGCGCCGGCAGCGGCGGCGTCGGCCATCTGTGCCCGGCGCGCGGCATCGGAAATCTGCACCGCCGCGGGCATTCCAGCTCCAGTACCCGCGGCGGCCTCGGCGCCCGTGCCGGATGACAGCGGCACGCCGCCCCGGCCCCACACTTCGAGCCGTTCGCTGGTTTCGGACGATTGCGAGAACTGCCGGGAGGATTGCAGTTCGACATTGAAGGCGGCGATTTTCATGGGGGACCCCGGGCGCATCAGCGGCAAGTCCCGTCAACGGCCGAAAAATCAGAAACTTGAGTGCGCCACCGCCGCAACGGGCATCGGCCTGCGGCGCGGCATGCCGCTCACTGCAGGGCTTCGGCCAGTTCGGCGATCGCGGCTTCGCGGCCTTCGTCCTGCCCCTGTCCGGCCGCCCATTCCGGATGGGCGCGGGCCTTTTCGATCGCGTGAGGCAGATCCGCCTTGCGCCAGCGCTCGGCCACTTCGTCCACGGCACCGGCCTCGCTGGCCTCCGCGACTTCGATCGGCGCCAGTGCGGCATGGCCGCGGCCGTCCAGCGCCGCCAGCAGCCGGTTCTGGCGCAGCGCGACGACGCGCAGGATGAGATCGTCCACCGTCAGTTCGCGGTGGCCGCGCAACTTGGCGGCGATGCGTTCGCCGTAATGGCCGAAGGTCTGCCACAGGCCGCCGGCGATCGCACCCAGCGCGGCGGCGGCGCCGAGCGTGAGGCCGCCGGTCATCAGGTCGATGCCGACGCCGGCCGCGGCACCGGCGGCGACGCCGGTCGACAGGCGAAGCCCCATCTGGCGCAGGGTCTCGGGGTTGAACAAGTCGTCGTCCCAGCGCCCGTCGGTCAGCGGCAGTTCGGCGGCGCGGGCATCGCCGGGGCGGAAGCGGTACAGCCGCAGCAGGGCTTCGACGCAATCCTGTTCGCGCCGGCGCACCGCATCGCGCAGGCGCTCGACGGCGGCCTGCAGCGCATGCTCCGAATCTTCCCCCGCCGCCAGCCGCTCGCGCCGTGCCGCCAGATCGACCAGCAGTTCGGCCACCAGCCGCCGTGCCATCGCCCGCCGCTCGTCGGCTTCGCACGCACGGGCATCGATCAGGCGCTGCAGCGCGGGGCGATGGCCGTGCATCAGCGTCGCCAGGGTGTCGAACAGCTCGCGCTCGCCATCGAGCGCCGGCGCCACGGTGTCGAAGCTGACCACCGCATGCAGGCTGAGCCGGGCCAGCGCGGCACGCCATTCCGCCACCCGCGCATCCTTCGAGGCGACGAAGTTCAGCACCGGCAGCAGCGGACGGGCGCAGGCGGCGAGCAATTCCAGCTCGTCGCGGTGCTTGGGCAGCACCGGGTCGCGCGCATCGACCACGTACAGCGCCGCATCGCTCGCCAGCATCTGGCGCAGTACCTTCGCTTCCTGCTCGAAGCGTGCATGGGCCTCGGGCCGCTCGAGAAAGCGTGCGAGCCGGTCGGGGCCGTCGAGGCGTTCGCCGGGCGCCACCAGCGCATCGACGAATTCAAGCAGGGCGATGGCATCCTCCATCCCCGGCGTGTCGAACAGTTCCAGCGCCGGCCGGCCATCGGCCATCAGCCGCAGACCTTCGACGTGGCGCGTGGTGCCGGCCGAATCGGACACTTCGCCGAAACCCACGTCGCGCGCCAGCGTGCGCAACAGCGAGGTCTTGCCGGTATTGGTGTGGCCGACGACGGCCACGCGCAGCACTTCGTTCATGGCATCCGCTCCAGCTCGCGGCCTTCCAGCCAGTCGCGCGCGGCCGTCTCGCCGAGGATCAGCACCTCCGGCGCGAAACCCAGCCGGGCAAGGCCTTCGCGCCACTGCGGCAGCCGGCTTTCCATCGCCTCGCCGCTGCTGTCGCCAGCACCGAGCGCCCAGACGCGCGTCTCGACGGCATGATCCGCCAGCCCGGCGATGACGCCGAGGTTGCCGCGATCCGGCGTGCGGCGCGGATCGACCGCCACCAGCAACCGGCACGGCGGCTGTGCGCCGAAACGGGCGAGCGCCTCGCGCCGCTGCTCGCGGCTGTCGAGGCGGCCGGCGTCGAACGCCGCCAGCCCGGCAGATACGCTGCCGCCCCCGCCCGCCGACGGCGGCCACGCGAGGTCGCCGCCCAGCTCCAGGGCGACGAGCGCCGGCCCGCCGCTGCCCGCCAGCCGTGCCGCATGGCGTACGGGGCGGGGCATCACCGCCGGCTCGGGGTCGCGCACGCCGATGCGTTCGCTGTCCGGCAGCAACAGCGGACGCAGCCTCGCATAGCCGGGACGGCTCAGGTCGAGCCGCAGGCGCTGCAGCGATCGCCGCCACAGCACCATGCACGCCAGTGCCAGCACGGCGCGCGGCAGCACGCCATAGACCAGCAGGGCACCGAGCAGCCAGCCCGACCAGGCGCGCCGCCCGCTTTCCTCCAGCATCGGTGCATCACCGCTGGCGACGATCGTGGCCGCATCCGGCACCGGAAAACCCAGCAGTGCCGGCAGCCGGCCCAGCGCATCGACCAGCCAGGCGAACACGCCTGAGGGCAGGATGGTGGTTTCCCAGACGAAGCCATAGCGGCGCATGGCGAGCAGCGCCAGCATGCCCGCCGCAGCGGCAAGCAGCGCCAGCGCCCACAGTGCATGGCCGGCCGCGCCGACGCCCCAGCTCGCGGCACGGCTCCAGCCGGGCAGGCCGCCCAACGCCAGCGGCAGCTCTGTCGCCGCGGGCGAACGCTCGAAGAACGACGGCAGCCGCAGCCACAAACCGCCCGACACACCCGTTCGGGCACCACGGCCGCCGCGTGACAGCAGCGTCGCCAGAATCCACAGCAGCAGGCTGAACAGATTGACGCCCAGCAGGCCGCCCAGCGCCCACACCACATTCACCGCACGGCCGCCGTCGCCCAGCACGCCGGCCGCGGCGCCGAAACCGAGCACCAGCGCCAGCACCGCCGCCACGGCCAGCAGCAGCCGTACCCGGCCATGCCAGCGCAGGATCGCATCGTGCCAGCCTTCGCGCACGCCGAGTTTCCGAGCCCGGTGCAGCACGCGTGCCTCGAACTCGGGCGCGGCAGCACGCGCCGCGGCAACTGCGGCATGATCCTCCAGGGCGCCGTGGCCTTCCTCATGGCGGCGCACGACCTCCGCCAGCCAGCGGGATTCGAATGGAGTCAGAGCGGCGGAGCTACGGGTAGAGGCTGTCAAGGTGGCGCGGACCGATGCGGCCCGTTCAAAGGCAGGGTTGAGGGGCAAAAGGTGGACAGCATAGCAACGACCACGCCTCGGCCATATTCGAACCCGCCCCAATCCGATTGCAGAAGCGGGAGTGGAAGCACGCCGCGCTTGCGGCCCGATTGCGCCGCGCAGCAGCGGCAGCCGTAGCCATCTTGCCTTCATTGCCGGATTTCCCAGTTTCGGCACTGTCGCGCCACAGACCTTGATGGCGATCAAGCTGCCGTTTTCAGAAAGGCTTAGCCTCCCGGCCTACAGCATTCGCAGCGGGGACATCCATGAGCACAGAGCTTTTCCACTGGACCAGCGAACTCGACGTCGGCATCCAGGAGATCGACGAGCAGCACAAGGAACTCGTCGACCTGCTGAACCAGTTGCACGTCGCCATCCAGGAACATCACGGCTCCGCGACTTCGCGTCAGGTCCTCGACAAGCTGGCGGACTACACCCGTACCCATTTCGCCGTAGAGGAAAGCCTGATGCGGGTGTCCAACTACCCGGATTTCGCCGCGCACAAGCAGAACCACGAAGACCTCATCGCCCAGGTCCAGGCTTTGCAGGAAAAACTGGATTCCGGGCAGGGCGCGATCACTTTCGAACTGCTCCACTTCCTCAAGGTCTGGCTGACGCGCCACATCAACGAGGCGGACAAGCGCTTCGGCGCGCATTTCCTCGCCCACGGCGGCGCCAGCCAATGGTCCGAGCATGTCGAGGAGGCGATGAAGAAGCGCAAGTGGTGGTGGAAGTTCTGGTAAGGTCGCCGAACCGATTTCTTCCGAAACGAGCCCCATCCCATGAAATTCAGCCTTCTGCTGCCGCCCCTGCTGCTGGGCGGCGCCCTCGCAAGCAGCCCCGCATGGGCAGAACCGATGCCCTGTCCGGATCTCGCCGACGCGGTGCAGGTCGCAGCCTGCCCCACCGACGCGGAACTGCGCTACACCTTCATGGGCTACTGCGGCGACAACGCCCGCCTCTACGGCGCCGACGTCATCACCTGCGCCAGCTTCGACAATTACCGCGAGGTCAAGAACATCGCGATGTGGGAATCGGCCGACGGCCGCTTCAGCGGCTACCTGTCGTGCAACGTCGCACCGGCTTCCATCCACGCCTCGAAGGCAACGCGCATGCACGTCGAACGCAAGAACGGCCTGACACGCCTGATCTGCGACTACGACAACGACCACCGCCTGGTCCATCGGACCAAGGCCGAGTGCACCGTCGAGGCGGAAGACTGCAGCAGCGGGAACTGCCGGGCGGTCTGCGACTGATCGCCCCGGATGCGGAAGCGGCCGGCCGCTAGTCAGGCGATGCCCGGCCCGTCTGCACGGGCATCCGGCCGATGAAGCTGCCGAAGAGCGCCGCGACGTCATCGGCAGCCAGATGCCGCACGATGAATACCAGCCGGCTGCGGCGGTCGTCATAGGGCGGCACAGCCGGCCAGGCCGGCAGGCTGAGCGGCGGGTACACGCTGTGCTGCACGCATTGCAGCACGCGCGGCAAGGAGTCGCCGGCGACGTTCAGCAGGCCCTTGATGCGCAGGATGTGCTCGCCATAAAGCTGCAGCAGCAGGCCGAGCGCATCCGAGAATTCGTACCAGGGCAGCGGTTCGTCGAAGCTCAGCACGAAGCTGCACACATGCGCATCGTGACGCGCGCGGATTTCACCGGCAGGCGCAGGGACGGCATTGGCCGCCGCGCCCCTCGCCCCCGGCCTGCGCCAGGCCGGAGCGCGCTCGGCCGCCTGCCTCGCGGCAGCCGCCGCGGCTTCCTCGCCGAGCCATGCTGCCACGTCGGGATGCTTGCCTGTGGCATCGTAGAGGCCGCAATCGAACAGCGCATCCGGCGCCACGGCGCCCGCCGACACTTCGAGCTGGCGCGCGCCCGGGTTCAGTCGGGCGATGCGTCCGGCCACCGCCTGGCGCTCGGCCTCGCCGGCCAGATCGCATTTGGTCAGCAACAGACGGTCGGCCATCGCCACCTGGCGCACGGCTTCGGCATGCGCCTCCAGCTGGCCGAGGACGTGGGTGACGTCGACCGCCGCCACCACGCCGTCGACACGGTAGCGCTCGGCGATGAAAGGCTCGGACATCAGCGTATGGACGACCGGCGCCGGATCGGCGAGGCCGGTGGTCTCGATCAGCACCCGGCGCAGGCCCTTCAGTTCGCGCCGCAGCGCACGCATGAAGAGCCCTTTCAATGCCCGCACCAGGTCGCCCTGCACACTGCAGCAGATGCAGCCCGAGTCGAGCACGACCAGGGTTTCGTCGACCTTCTCGACCAGATGGTGGTCGACGCCGACTTCGCCGAACTCGTTGATCAGCACCGCGCAGCCTTCCATGCCCGGCTGGCGCAGCAGGTGGTTCAACAGCGTGGTCTTGCCGGCACCGAGGAAACCGGTGAGGACCGTCACCGGAATGCGGCGATCCTCGGCGCCGGCGGGCGCCCCGTCAGCGGGCGCGGCACTCACTGCCAGCCGCCGCCGAGCGCCTTGTACAGTTCGACGCGGTTGGCCCCATCCGACAGACGGGTGGCGATCAGCTCCAGTTCGGCGCCGTACAGGCTGCGCTGGGCGTCGAGCAGGTTGAAGTAGCTGTCGACGCCGCCCTTGTAGCGCGCATCGGACAACTCGAAGCTCTTCGCCGTGGCTTCGACCAGCGCACGCCGCGCGTCGAGTTGCTCGGCCAGCGTGGCGCGCTGGGCCAGCGCGTCGGCGACCTCGCGGAAAGCGGACTGGATCGCCTTCTCGTACTGCGCGACGTTGATGTCGCGCTGGATTTCCGCCACGTCCAGGCTGGCCTGCAGGCGGCCGGCCTCGAAGATCGGCAGGCGGATCTGCGGCATGAAGCTCCAGGTGCGCGAGCCGCCTTCGAACAGGCCGTCGAGCGAGGCGCTGGCGCTGCCGATGCTGGCCGTCAGCGAGATGCTGGGGAAGAAGGCCGCGCGCGCCGCGCCGATGTTGGCGTTGGCGGCGCGCAGGGCGTATTCCGCCTGCAGGATGTCCGGCCTGCGCACCAGCACTTCGGAAGGCACGCCGGCCGGCAGCACCGGCACGCTGGCGATCGCCTCGTTCAGGTTTTCCGGCAGCAGGTCCGCCGGCACGCCGGTGCCGACGATCAGCGCCAGCGCATTCTCGTCCTGCGCCACCAGCGCGGTGTAGCTCGCCATGTCGGCGCGTGCGGTCTGCAGCAGGGTTTCGGCCTGGCGCAGGTCGAGCGCCGACACCGCGCCGGCATCGAAGCTGCGCTGCGTCAGCTCGTGCGATTTCTGCCGGGTCTCGAAGGTGCTGCGCGCCAGCGCCAGGCGCTCGCGGTCGGCGGCAAGGCGCAGCCAGGCGTTGGCGACTTCGGCCACCAGGCTGATCTGCGCACTGCGGCGCGCTTCCTCGGTGCCGAGATAGGTCTGCAGCGCCTGTTCTTCCAGGCTGCGCACGCGGCCGAAGAAGTCCAGTTCGTACGACGCGAAGCCGAGGCTGGCGCTGTACTGGCGGCTGACCGCCGACTCGCCGGTGGCGTTGAGGTCGCCCGGCACGCGCTGCGCGCTCTGGCCGCCGCTGGCGGCGATGGTCGGGAACAGGTCGGCGCGCTGGATGCCGTACAGCGCGCGCGCGCGCTCGATGTTGAGCGCGGCGATGCGCAGGTCGCGGTTGTTTTCGAGCGCGAGTTCGATCACCTGGCGCAGGCGCGCATCGGCGAAGTAGTCGCGCCAGCCGATGTCGGGGGCCAGCGGCGCGAGGGTGGATGCCTCGGTCGGCGCCGCCTGCGGAAACTCCGCCGGCACCGGCGCGGCCGGACGCTCATAGGCCGGGATCAGCGAGCATGCGCCGAGCAGGGTGGTGGCCATCGCGGCGATGAGAGTACGGATTGGAGTACGAATTGGGGTCACTGAATTCTCCATGTCAGCGTGCCTCCTGTGCGACCACGGCATCTTCGCGCGGCTTGTCGGGGAAGATGCGCTTGATCACGACGTAGAACAGCGGCACGAAAAAGATGCCGAGCAGCGTACCGGCGATGGTGCCGCCGAGCACGCCGGTGCCGATCGCGTTCTGGCTGCCGGCGCCGGCGCCGGTCGAGATCGCCAGCGGCAACACACCGAAACCGAAGGCGAGCGAGGTCATGATGATCGGACGCAGGCGCATGCGCACCGCTTCGAGCGTGGCCTCGACCAACCCTTTGCCTTCCTGCTCCATCAGCAGCTTGGCGAACTCGACGATCAGGATCGCGTTCTTCGACGACAGGCCGATGGTGGCGAGCAGGCCCACCTGGAAGTAGATGTCGTTGGACAGCCCGCGCCCGGTCGCCGCCAGCAGCGCGCCGAGCACGCCGAGCGGCACCACCAGCATCACCGCGAACGGTACCGACCAGCTTTCGTACAGCGCGGCGAGGCACAGGAACACGATCAGCAGCGACAGCGCATACAGCGCTGGCGCCTGCGAGCCGCTGCGGCGTTCCTCGTAGGAGGTGCCCGACCAGTCGTAGCCGATGCCGGCCGGCAGCTTGGCCATGATCTCCTCGACCGCCTGCATCGCCTCGCCGGACGACAGCCCGGGCGCGGCCTGGCCGAGGATTTCCCGCGACGGCTGGCCATTGAAGCGCTCCAGGCGCGGCGAACCATAGGCCCAGTAGGCGCTGGTGAAGGCCGAGAACGGCACCATCTCGCCGGCCTTGTTGCGCACGTACCACTTTTCGAGATCCCCGGGGGTCATCCGCGAAGGGGCATCGCCCTGCAGGTACACCTTCTTGATCCGGCCGCGGTCGAGGAAGTCGTTGATGTAGCTGCCGCCCCAGGCCGTCGCCAGGGTTTCGTTGATGTCGGCGACGCTGACGCCCAGCGCGCCCGCCTTGGCATGGTCGATGTCCAGCCGCAGTTCGGCCATGTCCTCCTGGCCGTTGGGACGCACGCCGACCAGGCGCTTGTCCTGCGCCGCCATGCCGAGGAACTGGTTGCGCGCCGCCAGCAGGGCCTCGTGGCCGAGGCCGGAGCGGTCCTGCATCTGCACCGTGAAACCGCCCGAGGTGCCCAGTTCGATCACCGCCGGCGGCACGAAGGCGAACACCATCGCCTCGCGGATCTGCGAGAAGGCGCCCATCGCCCGGTTGGCGACCGACTGCACGTCGAGTCCGGCGGCGCGGCGCTCGTCCCACGGCCGCATGTTGACAAAGCCGATGCCCATGTTCTGGCCGCTGCCGCCGAACGAGAAGCCGGCCACGGTGAAGATCGCCCGCACCGCATCCTTCTCGTTCTGCAGATAGTGCTGCTCGACCTTTTCCAGCACTTCCAGCGTGCGCTCCTGCGTCGCACCGGCCGGCAGCATGATCTGGTTGAACATGATGCCCTGGTCCTCTTCCGGCAGGAAGGACGTCGGCATGCGTACGAACAGCAGGCCCAGCACG
>NZ_BCUG01000042.1 GCF_001591165.1 Thauera butanivorans NBRC 103042 | reverse complement strand
TTCTCGTTCTGCAGATAGTGCTGCTCGACCTTTTCCAGCACTTCCAGCGTGCGCTCCTGCGTCGCACCGGCCGGCAGCATGATCTGGTTGAACATGATGCCCTGGTCCTCTTCCGGCAGGAAGGACGTCGGCATGCGTACGAACAGCAGGCCCAGCACGACGACGATGGCGACGTAGATCGCCATGAAGCGCACGCTGCGCTTGAGTATGCCGCCCACCGCCCGCTCGTAGCGCTGGGTGCCGTTGTTGAACTTGCGGTTGAACCAGCCGAAGAAGCGTCCGAACAGGCCGCCTTCGCCGTGCTCGTGGCCCTTCTCGACCGGTTTCAGCATGGTCGCGCACAGCGCCGGCGTGAACACGATGGCCACCAGCACCGACAGCGCCATCGCCGAGACGATGGTGATCGAGAACTGGCGGTAGATCACGCCGGTCGAGCCGCCGAAAAAGGCCATCGGCACGAACACCGCCGACAGCACCAGGCCGATGCCGACCAGCGCGCCGGTGATCTGCTTCATCGAACGCTTGGTGGCCTCCTTGGGCGGCAGGCCTTCCTCGCTCATCACCCGCTCGACGTTCTCGACCACGACGATGGCGTCATCGACCAGCAGGCCGATCGCCAGCACGATGCCGAACATCGTCAGCGTGTTGATCGAGAAGCCGAACGCCGCCATCACGCCGAAGGTGCCCAGCAGCACCACCGGCACCGCGATGGTCGGAATCAGCGTGGCGCGCAGGTTCTGCAGGAACAGATACATCACCAGGAACACCAGGATGACCGCTTCGACCAGCGTCTTTACCACTTCCTGGATGGAAATCTTCACGAAAGGCGTGGTGTCGTAGGGCACGACGTATTCCACCCCCGCCGGGAAATAGCGCTGCATCTCGTCGAGCCGCGCACGCACGGCGGTGGCGGTTTCGAGCGCGTTGGCGCCCGACGCCAGGCGGATGCCGACCCCGGCCGCGGGCTGGCCGTTGAAGCGCGCCACGGTGCCGTAGTTCTCGGCGCCGATCTCGACCCGCGCGACGTCCTTCAGGCGCACTTCGCCGCCCTGCGTGCTGCTGCGCAGCAGGATGTTCTCGAACTGGCCGACGGTCTGCAGCCGGCTCTGCGCGGTGATGGTCGCGGTGAAACCCTGGCCCGGCACCGCCGGCGTGCCGCCGAGCTGGCCCGCCGACACTTCGGCGTTCTGCGCGACGATGGCCGCGCGCACGTCGGCCGAGGTGAGCTTGTAGTTGGTCAGGCGGGCGGGATCGAGCCAGACCCGCATCGAATACTGCGAGCCAAATACCGTAACCTCGCCCACGCCGTCGACCCGCGACAGCGGGTCCTGCACCGAGGCCACCAGGAAGTCCGACAGGTCGGTACCGCCCAGGCTGCCATCCTCAGACACGAAACCGATCACCATCAGGAAGTTGCGTGCCGACTTGGCGACCGTGACGCCCTGCTGCTGCACCGGCAGCGGCAGCAGCGGCAGCGCGGTCTGCATCTTGTTCTGCACCTGCACCTGGGCGATGTCCGGGTCGGTATCGGCGGAAAAAGTCAGCGTGACCGAGGCCTGGCCGTACGAATCCGAGTTCGAGTTCATGTACAGCAGGCCGTCCAGCCCGGTCATCTTCTGCTCGATGACCTGGGTGACCGAATCCTCGACCGCCTTGGCCGATGCGCCCGGATAGCGGGCGTTGACGACGATCGCCGGCGGCGCGATGGACGGATACTGGGACACCGGCAGTTCGAGGATGGACAGCGCGCCGGCCAGCATGATGACGATGGCGATGACCCACGCGAAGATGGGCCGGTCGATGAAGAAGCGTGCCATGAGCCGCTACCTCACTTCGCTTCAGCGGCCGGCGCCGGCGCGGGCGCGCTGCCCGCCTCCTGCGCCTGCACCTGCACGCCCGGGCGCACTTTCTGCAGCCCTTCGACGATGACGCGCTCCCCGGCGGCAAGCCCGCCGGTCACCACCCAGTTGGAACCGATCGACTGCGCCGTCTGCACCGTCCGCGCCTCGACCTTGTTCTCGGCGCCGACCGCCATCACCACCGCGTTGCCGAGCGGATCGTGCGACACCGCCGCATGCGGTACCAGGATGGCTTCGTTGCGCATGCCTTGCGGCAGGCGGGCACGCACGTACATGCCGGGCAGCAGCACGCCGTCCGCGTTCGGGAAGCGGGCGCGCATCGTGACGCTGCCGGTACCTTCGTCGACCGTCACCTCCGACAGCGCCAGCCGGCCTTCGGCGCCGTACTCGCTGCCGTCCTCCAGGATCAGCTTCACCGGCACGTCGCCCTTGGCATTGGCCTGCAGGCGGCCGGCCTCGACTTCGCGGCGCATGCGCAGCATTTCGACGCTGGATTGGCTCAGATCGACGTAGATCGGGTCGAGCTGCTGCACGGTGGCCAGGGCCTGCGCCTGGTTGGCGGTGACCAGCGCGCCCTGCGTGACCGCCGAGCGGCCGATGCGGCCGGCGATCGGCGACTTGAGCTGGGTGTAGTCGAGATCGATGCGCGCCTTGTCCAGCGCCGCCTTCGCCGCCGCGACTTCGGCCCTGGCCTGTTGCAGCGCGGCCTGCGCGTCGTCGTTGGCCTGCTTGCTGACCGCCTCGATCCTGACCAGGCCGGCATGGCGCTCGGCCGTCAGGCGCGCCGCTTCGGCATTGGCCTGCGCTCGCGCGAGCGCCGCCTTCGCACTGTCGAAGGTGGCCTGGTAAGGCGCGGGATCGATGCGGTACAACACCTGGCCTGCCTTGACTTCACTGCCTTCATTGAAGGCGCGCTGGGTGACGATGCCGGAAACCTGCGGGCGAAGCTCCGCGATCAGGTAGGGGCTGGTGCGGCCGGGCAGTTCGGACACCATCGGCACCGCTTCGGTCTTGACCGTCAGCACGGTGACGGCAGGCGCCTGCGGCGCGCCCTGTGCCGAAGCGCCCCCTTGCTCTGCACCGCCGCCGCAGGCGGCGAGGAACAGGGTGCTCAGCGCAAGCACGACAGCGGGCTTGATGACGGCGCTATTGATTCTCTTCATTGGAGCCTCGTGATTCGAGGAACAGGATCATCGCCGCGTTTTTCCATTCCGCTTCGACCCCGCCCCTTAGAAGGGTTATTCTAGATTGAACGCTCATTCTATGTTAGCCTTTGCTGCACCGCAAGGAAATTGCCCGCGACAGCGAGACAAAAGCAGCGGAACGAAAATTTTCCGGGCGCCAGGCCCACGGCAGACAAATACATGCAGAACACGGATACGACGCCCTCCACCGACGCCTCGCGCGCCGCCGCCCGCCGCCAGCAGATTCTGTGCGCCGCCGCGCGGTGCTTCCGTGAACATGGTTTCCATGGCGCCAGCATTGCCAAGATATCCGCCATCGCGGGCATGAGCCCCGGCCACATCTACCACTACTTCGAGAACAAGGAAGCCATCATCGCGGCGATCGTCGCGCAGGACCTCGAAAGCCTGCTGGAGATGACGGCACAGTTCCGTGCGGCATGCAACGTCCGCGCCGCGCTGATCGAACGCGCCGCCGAAGGCGTCGTCAGGCAGCTCGACCCCGACGCCGCCGGGCTGAAGCTCGAGATCGTCGCCGAGGCCGCGCGCAACCCGCGCGTGGCGCAGATCGTCAACGAGGCCGACATCATCTGCAGGCGCGAGCTCGCCATCGTCATCGGCGACATCCGCCGCCGTAGCGGCCACCAGGACAGCCCCGCCGCCATCGACGGCATGGTGGAGGTGCTGGCCTGTCTTTTCGAGGGGCTGCTCCAGCGCACCATCCGCAACCCCGGCCTCGACCGCGACAAGGTCACGCAGCGCATCCAGATCGCCATCGACGACCTGCTCAACCAGCCCGGCGAAGACGCACTCGCGGCACGTCCATGAACAAACACCCGCCCTGGCGCCGGCCGAGGTGGGCGGATGAGGCGCCGGCACGAACCGGCGCGTTCACGGCACGGCACGCTCGGACGCGAAAGTGCGCCACGCTCCGCCTGAGGCGGCTGGCGATTTCCTCCAGCGCCTGGCTTCCTTCTTCTGGACGCGGAGCATGGTCCAGGACGACGCAAGGCGCGCCATCCTGTACGACCTCGACAACAGCATCCAGCGGCTGGCCACCCGGACGGAGAACACCGACGAGGTCAACCGGCTCTCCGGCACCTATCACAACCTGATACGACAATGGGCGCAAACCTGATGATGCCGAGTCCGGAAACCCGCATACCTTCCCTGGTCCACAGTAACGATTCGACCAACGCCGCCATCAACGCCGTGCGCAAGGCCGGCGTGTCGGTCACCGTGCCCCGCCTGGCGGTATGGACGGTGCTGGCCCAGGCCGATGAACCGCTGCAGCCCTACGACATCCAGGCCCGCCTCAACGAGAACGGCATCACCCTGTCGCTGTCGTCGATCTATACCGTGCTGAAGCGCTTCGTCGAAGCCGGCGTGCTGACGCTTCACGCCATCGACGCCGGAAAATCCCACTATTCGCTGGCCGAGAAGGACTTCCGCCAGCACATCCTGTGCGAAGAATCCGGCCGCGACTACTGGCTCACCGACGAAGTGCTGAACGAGGCCATCGAAGAATTCTGTCGCCGGCACGGCTTCGAACCGACCACCTACTCGCTGAGGGTGAAGGCGAGACCGCTGGACTCGGCGGGCGACGCGCGCAAGACCCAGCCGACCTGAGCGGCCCACGCCGAAACATCCCCGGCACACAGGAGAAGGGACGATGTTCAGTCCATCACCCAGCGCGGGCCACCGGGTTCGCGCTCGAACAGGCGCCAGCCGCCTTCGCGGCCGCACAGCCCGTAGCGGAAAGGTGTCTCGTCGCGGCCCGGGGTGATGAAGCGCAGGTCGACGAAGTTGGCGCAGAACTGGCCGGATGGCCCGTTCTCGGCATGGTCGAGCACCGGGAACATCGCGAACCAGCGGAAGAAGGCGAAGTCCTCGGCGCTCCAGACCTTTTCCGCGAGTTGACGCACGCCATTGTCGCCGAAGCGCTCGCGCACTTCCCACTGCGCCTGCGCCACCGGCAGGTAAGGCGCGGAAAAGCGGCGGATGAAATTGTCGTCCGCGCTGGCGAGCAGGGGTTCGCTGCGGCGGGTGTTGAGATGGGCGTAGTGGTAGCGCTCGCCGTCGAAGACGATCGCCGTCCAGTTGAAGGGCGAGGCCGGACGTGGCGCGGCATCGACCAGCACGGGCCGGATGCCCTGCCGCTCGGCATAGGCATGGGCCGCATCGATCGCCTCGCTGCGCCCGGTGGCCTGGACGCCGATCCAGCCCGCCAATGCCACCAGTGCCAGCGCCGACGGCACCCGGCTGTGCCGCCACAGCGCGCTGCCGAGCAGGCCGGCGACGATGATCCCGGTCAGCGGCAGGTCGATGATGAAGCTCGTCCCCCAGCCGAAGCGGCGCTCGGACAACGGCGCGAGGATCATGGTGCCGAACTGGGTGATGAGATCGCCCAGGATGTGGATCAGGATCGCCGCGCAGACGACGACATACAGGCTGCGCCAGTCCGGCCCGCGGCGGCCGCCACGTTGCCAGAAGCGCGACAGCAGCCAGGCGATCAGCAGCCCCCACAGCGGCAGCAGCAACAGCGAATGGGTGACGCCGCGATGGCCGCGCAGATAGGTCAGCTCCGATACCCAGCCGAGGACGAAGTCGAAGTCGGGGAAAGTCGCTGCGACGGCGCCGGCGACCACCGCCTGCCAGGGCCTGGGCAGCGGCGCGGCTGATGCCGGCTTGCCGCGCGGTGCCAGCAGGCGCCCCGCGAGCGCACCGGAAAGTGCGTGCGTCAGCGTATCCATGCTGCCTCCCGCATGATGGATGCGCCCTGCGCCAACACCGATTTCTTCATCGCTCCTCCTGATGACGGCAAGCCGTCCGGCCACCGCGGCAATACCAACTCCGGCACCTGCGTCACGCCGCTTCTCCGGGCACGCGCCCAGAGTTCGAGCGCATCGTGCGTGACAAGTTGCGCACGGAACATGATTCAGCACGGATTCCCGTGCGCGGCGATGCGTGGACTGTGCCGTTCTTCCTTATATCCGCCGGACGGAATGGTCCAGAATTGCCATTAACAGCCTATTTATCAATTTTCACTTCAACGCGAACATCGCGCGGAGCATGAGCTACCCGGATGAATGTTCAGCACGTCCTTGCCAAGGAAGCCACTCGATGATCAAGACTCGCATTCTCGCACCCGCCCTGCTGGCCGTCTCGCTGGCAGCCGCCTCCACCACCGCTGCGGCAGCCTTCGTGGTCACCTACGAAGAGGCGGGCGTGACCAGCACCACCACTTCGTTCAAGCCGGGCTCCAATGCAAAGGGCGAGGAGATCGTCGGCGTCGAGCGCTTCGATTCCTTGTCGACCGGCGTCCATGGAATCCATGTCTCGAACTTCGGCAATGATGATCTCGGCATCATCGGCACCTACCACGGCGTGAATGTCCAGGCCGCCGACCAGTTTGGCGGCGCAAGCGGCCGCGGCAACTACGCGGTCTCCGGCATCAACGCCACGTCCGGCTATTCGATCTCCTTCAACCAGGATCTGACCTATTTCGGCTTCTGGCTGTCCGCACTCGACGGCGGCAACCAGCTATCCTTCTTCAGCAGCGGCACCGAAGTGTTCTCCTTCAGCGCCAATGACGTGTTCGGTCTGGTGTCCGGCAAACCGGGCTACCACGGCAACCCGAACGAGGGCTTCCGTGGCCAGAACCGCGGCGAGCCCTATGTCTTCCTGAACTTCTTCGCCGACGACGGCTTCAGCTTCGACGAGATCGTCTTCAGGCAGACCACCCCGGGGGCAGGATACGAATCGGACAACCATACGGTCGGCATCTGGAAGGAACAGTCCGGCACCATGGTACCGAGCTCGCAAGTGCCCGAGCCCGGCTCGCTGCTGCTGTTGATGGGAGCGGTGCTGGGGGCCGCAGCCACCCGCCCGCTCCGGCGGGTCTGACGGTCCGAAGCGGGCGGGATCCGCATCCGCACCCGGCTGCAGAAAACGCCTGCAGCCGGAAAACGGGCAGCCGCCACCAGATGAGAACAAGTTCCTGGCTTGTCGCCCGCCCTTTGCGACATAATCGCGCATCGTTCCATTTGACATAATCGGAAGCCATCCTCCATGCGCGCCCTTCCCCTTTCCCGCAAGTTCGCTGCCGTCTGCGCCCTGAGCATCGGCGCCGCCCTCCTCGCCGGCTGCGCCACCGAGCAGCACCGCACGCTCGAAGTCCCCAAGGTCGCATCGGTCGCCACGCCCTACACCGGCCAGCGCAGCCTGATCGCGGTGGGCAAGTTCGACAACCGTTCGAGCTTCATGCGCGGCATCTTCAGCGACAACGTCGACCGGCTCGGCAGCCAGGCCAAGACCATCCTGATCACCCATCTGCAGCAGACCGGCCGCTTCAACGTGCTCGACCGCGACAACATGGCGGAGATCAGGCAGGAAGCCGAACTGTCCGGCGCTGCGCAGAAGCTCAAGGGCGCCGCCTACGTCATCACCGGCGACGTCGCCGAGTTCGGCCGCAAGGAAACCGGCGACCGCCAGTTGTTCGGCATCCTCGGCCGCGGCAAGTCGCAGGTCGCCTACGCCAAGGTCAACCTCAACATCGTCGATGTCGCCAGCTCGGAAGTCGTCTTCTCCACCCAGGGCGCCGGCGAATACAGCCTGGACAACCGCGAAGTCGTCGGCTTCGGCGGCACCGCCAGCTACGATTCGACGCTGAACGGCAAGGTGCTCGACCTCGCCATGCGCGAGGCCGTCAATCGGCTGGTCGAAGGCATCGAAGCCGGCGCCTGGCAGCCTGCCCACTGACCCCTCCGTTACCACGACGACCAAGCCTGCGATGAAGTCCCGCACCCTCGCCCGCCTCGCGGCCGCGCTGCCGGCTGCGGGCCTGTTGCTGCTGGCCGGCTGCGCCAGCGGCAACAGGCATCAGCCTCTCTACTACTGGGGCGAATACCAGCCCGCGCTATACGGCCACTTCACCAAGGAACAAGGCCCGCAGGAACAAATCGCCGCGCTCGAGGCCGGGCTCGAGAAGGCCCGCGCCAGGAGCCTGGCGGTGCCGCCGGGCTACCACGCGCACCTGGGCATCCTGTACGCCGAAAGCGAACAGCCCGACCAGATGCTGCGGCACTTCGAGGCCGAAAAGATCCTGTATCCGGAAAGCGCCGCCTACATGGACTTCCTGATGCGCAAGGCCGTCAAATCCGACTGAGATCCCGATCGATGCATCCCACGACAGCCGGCCGCCTTCGCCTGAAGGCCGGCCTCATCGCCGCATTCACGGCCTTGCTCGCCACCGGCTGCGCCACGCAGCAGGCCAGCTACGACTATTCGGCCTTCAGGCAGAGCCGGCCCGCTTCCATCCTGGTGCTGCCGCCGCTCAACAGTTCGATGGAGGTCGAAGCCACCTACAGCATGCTGTCGCAGGTCACGATGCCGCTGGCGGAATCGGGCTATTACGTGTTCCCGGTCAGCCTGGTCGACGAAACCTTCCAGCAGAACGGCCTGCACAACCCGGGCGAGATGCACGGCGTGCCGCTGGCCAAGCTGCACGAAATCTTCGGCGCAGACGCCGCGCTGTACATCAACATCGAGCAGTACGGCACCAGCTATGCCGTGCTCGCCAGCGAAAGCCGGGTCACGGCGCAGGCGCGCCTGATCGACCTGCGCACGGAACAGACGCTGTGGCAAGGCTCGGCGACCGCTTCGAGCGCCGAAGGCCGCGACTCGGGCGGCGGCCTGATCGGCATGCTCATCACCGCGGTGGTCAATCAGATCATCGAGAGCAGCACCAACCGCTCGCACCCGATCGCCGGCATCACCAGCCACCGCCTGCTGTCGGCCGCCATGCCCAACGGCATCCTGTACGGCCCGCGCTCGCCGAAATACGAACTGGAAGCGACGCCGCGCTGAGCGCGGCGCCCTCTTTACAGGTAGCCCAGCTGTCCGGGCAGCCACAGCGCGATCTGCGGGAACACCACCATCAGCGTCAGCGCGCCCAGCATCGCCAGCAGCAGCCAAGTCACCCAGCGGAAAGTCTCCTCCATGCCGATGCCGGCGATGCGCGAGGTGATCATCAGCGACACCGCCATCGGCGGCGTGAACTGGCCGATGGCGAGGTTGATCGTCATCATCACGCCGAACCACACCAGGTCCCAGCCCATCGCCACCGCGATCGGCACCAGGATGGGCAGCAGGATCAGGAAGATCGAGATCGCGTCGAGGAACATCCCCGCCACCAGCAGCAGCAGGTTGATCGACACCAGCATCATCCATTCGCTCGAATGCAGCCCGACCAGCGCCCTGGCGGCGACGTCGAAAATGCCCAGCGTATTGCCTGCCCAGGCGAACACCGAGGCGATGCCGATGACCATCATCACTACCGCCGACAACTCGCCGGCATCGACCATGATGCGGAACAGCCCTTTCAGATCGATGGTGCGATACACCACCATGCCGACGAAGATGCCGTAGGCCACCGCCACCACCGCCGCCTCGGTCGGCGTGAACAAGCCGGTGCGCAGGCCGCCGAGGATCACCACCGGCGCCAGCAGGCCCCAGATCGCATCGATGAAGCTCTTGCCCAGCGGCGGCCGCTCGGCCTTGTAGCCACGGCCGAAGCCGTACTTGCGGCTGATCAGGATCGCCGGCAGCAGCAGGCTCAGCGCCGCGAGCATGCCCGGAAACAGGCCAGCGGCGAACAGCGCCGGCACGGTCGCGGCCGGCACCATCACGCTATAGACGATCAGCGCCACCGAAGGCGGCGTCACGATCGCGGTCGAACCCGAGGCCGCGATCAGGCCGGCCGAAAAACCCTTGGGATAGCCGCGCGCCACCATCGATGGCAGCATCACCGCCGCCACCGCCGCCGCGTCGGCCGGGCCGGAGCCCGACACGCCGCCCAGCAGCATCGACACCAGCACCGCGACCACCGCGAGCGAACCCGTCCATTCGCCGACGATGGCGGTGACGAAGCGCACCAGCCGCACGGCCACGCCGGAACGCTCGAAGATCATGCCGGCCAGCACGAACATCGGAATCGCCAGCAAGGGATACTTGGCAATACCGGCGTAGATGTTGGTCGGCACCGCAAGCTGGTCGAAGCCCGCCATCGCCAGCACGACCACGCTCGCCACCCCCAGCCCGACCGCCAGCGGCACGCCGGCCAGCAGCAGGAGCATGAACACCCCGATCAGTACCGTGCCGGTCATGCGCGCCTCCGCAGGCGCTTCACCACCAGGCGCAACACCAGCGTCGCCGACAGCACCGGCATCCACACCGTGTACCACCACTGCGGCACCCCGAGCGCCGGCGAGGTTTCCTCGAAACGGTACTGGTCCCAGGTCAGCAGCCCGGCATACCAGGCGATGAAGGCGAACAGGCTGGCCGTGGCGGCGAAGGACAGCCAGTCGAAAAAGGCCCGCGCCCGCGGCGACATGCGATCGACGAAAAAGCCCACGCGGATGTGGCGGTCGAAGGCAAAGGCCACCGAGGAACCGAGAAAGGCGACCACGATCATCAGCGCGATCGAGAACTCCTCGGTCGCCGCAAAGGACTGCGACGTGAAGTAGCGCACCAGCACGTTGCCGAAAGTGACCAGCATGATCAGCGCCATGGCGATGCCGGTCAGGATCTGCTCGATCGCATAGGACGGCGGAGCGGCGGCCTCTGCCTCGGCAGGCGGCACTTCTACTTCGATACTCATCGTGTGAAACGGTCCATCAACAATGGAAAAAAATCATGCGGCCAGCGTCCGCCCCGAACGGGACGAAGCTGGCCGCACATCGGCCCGGCAGGGCCGGGACTGCACTCAGCGCTTGGCGATGTCTTCCTCGGCCTGCTTGACCAGGTCACTGCCGACGCGGCCGGCCCATTCCTTGTACACCCCGGCCGTCGCCTGGCGGAAAGCGTCGCGCTCGGCATCGCTCAGGCGCACCACGGACACACCGTTGGCCTCAATCTCCTTCAGCAGCGATTCGTCGTCCGCCGAAATGCCGGCGCGGGCGCGGGCGATCTCCTCGGTGGCGGCCTGCTGCGCCGCCTCGGCAACCAGCTTGCGGTCGGCTTCGGTCCAGTTGCTCCACACTTTCTTGTTAACCACGAAGATCAGCGGATCGGCAACGTAGCCCCACAACGTCAGGTGCTTCTGGCCGACGGTGTGCAGCTTGGCGGCATTGAACACGGCCAGCGGATTTTCCTGGCCATCGACAGCACCCGTCGCCATCGCCGGCTGCGCATCGGCCCAGCTCATCTGCGTGGGATTGGCGCCGAGCGCATTGAAGGTGGCGAGGAACAGCGGCGAACCGACCACCCGCACCTTCATGCCCTTCACGTCCTCGGGCGTGCGGATCGGCTTCTTCGAGTTCGACACCTCGCGGAAACCGTTCTCGCCCCAGGCCAGCGGCACCACGTCGCGCGCGGAAAGAATCTCGAACATCTTCGCACCGACCCGGCCCTGGGTCAGCGCATCGATCGCCTTGTGGTCCGGCATCAGGAAGGGCAGCGCGAACAGGTTCAGTTCCCTCACCTGCGGCGACCAGTTGATGGTCGAGCCCACCGCCATGTCGATGATGCCCTGGCGCAACGCGGTGAATTCCTTGGTCTGGTCGCCCGACACCAGCGAGGTGCCCGGATAGACCTTGACCTTGATCCGCCCCTCGGTCTTCTCGGCCACCAGATCGGCCCAGCGCTGCGCCCCCCAGCCCCACGGGAAGGCGTCGCCGAGCACCGTCGACAGATTGTATTCGTCCTTGTACTGCTGAGCCGTGGCCGGCATCGACAGGCCGAGCGCGGCCGAAGCGAACAAGCCGGCGATGAGGGCGGTGAAGCGGCGTTTCTGCATGGGATGTCTCCGTTTCTGGTTCTTGGGGCAAGGCCCGGCGGCGGAGCCGGCGCGAGGGAAGGGGCGATTCTACAAACCGGGGGGCTTTGCGGCCAGCGCAAAATCGCGTGCATGGGAGAGGTGACACCCTTCACGCACCAAGGCAGGCGCCCTGCGCGAAATCTGACCAGCCCGCTTGCTTGCACAACGAGCTGGACTCGCTGATCGCGCTCGGCATCCTGCGGCTGGCCGCCCAGCCTGCGTGGCGGGTATCGATCGCCAGCCCCGCCCGCCGCGTCACGTCGATGAACGGCGTGGCCGTCGAGGCGCAGGCGACACTCGCCGACGCCGCCACCGCCGACGCGGTGATCGTCGGCAGCGGACTGGCCACGCGCAGCATCGTGGACGATCCGGCGACGATGGACGCGCTGCGCTTCGATCCGGCGCGGCAACTGGTGGGCGCGCAGTGCTCCGGCGCGCTGGTACTGGCGCGGCTGGGCCTGCTGGGCGACGTGCCCGCCTGCACCGACCTCACCACCCGGCCCTGGGTACAGGCGGCCGGCGTCCGCGTGCTGGAGCAGCCCTTCTTCGCGCAAGGCAACGTCGCCACCGCCGGCGGCTGCCTGGGCGCGCAATACCTGGCGTTCTGGATGGCGGCCCGCCTGGGCGGCATCGGAGCGGCCGAACGCGCCCTGCCATTACGTCGCGCCCGTCGGCGAAAAGGACGAGTGCATCACGCGGGCGCTGCGGAATGTGGTGCCGTACCTGCCGCCCCATCAGCACATGCCGGCCTCGGCATGAGTCGGCATCGAGAGCGGCTTGCGTTCATGATGCTTGATGTTTTAGCATCAAACATCAAATCTGCAATGAGAGGCATCCCCATGCGCACTACACTCGACATCGCCGACGACGTGCTGTTCGCTGCCAAGGAACTGGCACGCCGGGAGAAGAAACCGCTGGGCCAGGTGATCAGCGAACTGGCGCGCCGGGCCTTCGCCCAGCCGGCCGGCACTGCCAACGCTCCAACGCTGCCGAGGCTTGCCGAGCCGCTTGCCGCCTATGGCATCCATCCGCTACCGCCGCGTGGCGCGGTAATCAGCAACGAACTCATCGACCGACTGCGCGACGAAGAAGGCATTTGATCGATGCGCGCCCTGCTCGACGTGAATGTGCTGATCGCGCTGCACGACAGCGACCACGTGCATCATCAAACCGCATCCGGCTGGTTCCAGGCGCATATCCAGCACGGCTGGGCCAGTTGCCCGCTCACGCAAAATGGCTGTCTGCGCATCATGGCCCAGCCGGGCTATAGCCAACCGCAGCCCCTGGCTGCCCTGATGGCGATGCTGAGCCGCTCCACATCCACCCCGTTCCACACATTCTGGCCGGACGACATCAGCCTGCTGGACGTCGCCCGCTTCAACCACGCCCACATCCACAGTCCCCGCCAATTGACCGACCTGTACCTGCTGAGTCTGGCCATACGCCACAGCGGGTGCCTGGTCAGCTTCGACAGGCGCATTCCGCTGAGTGCCGTACCAGGCGCCCGAGCGGAGCATCTGGTATTGCTGTGATCGACGCTACCCCATGGAAGCCGGTCCGATCCGCACATCCTCCAGGATGAGCGGACCAGCGCTCTCCACCCCCACCATCCGCACCCTGCTCCCCCTCACCCCCTGCACCACCTCGATCGCCACGCCGATCTGCTGCTTCATGTCCTCGACGTGCGAGATCACGCCCACGCTGCGGCCGCGCTGCTGCAGGTCGATGAGGGCGCGCATGGCCATGTCGAGCGATTCGGGGTCGAGGCTGCCGAAGCCTTCGTCGATGAACAAGGTGTCGAGCTGCACGCCGCCGGCGTAGGCCTGGACGACGTCGGACAGGCCGAGCGCGAGCGACAGCGAGGCCATGAAGCCCTCGCCGCCGGACAGCGTGCTGGCCGGGCGGGCGCGGCCGGTGTAGTCGTCGAACACTTCCAAATCCAGCCCGGCGGCGCGGCGGCCGTCGGCGACGTCCTCGCGCCGCTGCAGCAGGTAGCGGCCGCGGCTCATCGCCTTCAGCCGCAGCGAGGCGGCACGCAGCACATCGTCTAGCAGCGCGGCGAGCACGTAGCGCTGGAAGGTGAGGTTGCGGCCGTTGTCGCCGTTGGCGACCTCGGCCAGGCGGCCGACGACGCGGTATTCGGCTTCGATGGCGCCGTGCTCGCGGGCGATTTCGTCCAGCAGTGAAAGCGTGCGGGCCAGCTTGTGCTGCTCGCTGCGGTTGTGGGTGATGCGGGCGACGGCTGCTTCGACCTGTTCGCGGCAGGCGGTGGCGCGGGCGTCGAGTGCGGCGAGGTCCGGCGCCGTCAGTCCGGCGATGGCCTGCGCGGCGCGCTGATTGCGCGCCTGTGCGGCGGCGAGCTGTTCGTCGGCGCTGCGGATCTGCTGCGCGAGCGCGTCCATTTGCGCAGCGGGCAGCACGGCCGCGCGCCATGCGGCTTCCGCGCCATCCGGCTCGGCGCTGCCGAAGCCGGCGGCATGCAGCGCATCGGCGAACTGGGCGGCGGCCTCGGCCACGCGCGCTTCGGCTGCGCCAACCGCCAGGGCCTGGGCATCGCGCTGTGCACGCTGCGACGCATCGTGGTTCAGCGCTTGCCGCTGTGCTTCCTGGGCGGCCTGCAGCGCGGCATCGAGGCGCTGGCGCGTGGCCCGCGCCGCCGCCAGCGCGGTGCCGAGCGCCTGCGGCGAGCGCAGGGCCTCGGGCACCGCGCCGCGCCTTTCCTCGGCCACGCGCAAGGCGCCTTCGGCTACGCTGGCGGCCGTTGTAGCCTGCTTGCGCGCGTCGTCGAGCGCGGCCTGGGCAGCAGCCAGTGCGGTCTCGCTTTGCTGCAGTTGTCCGCGCGCTTGCTCGACTTCGGCCGCAGCGGCACGCGCAGCCTGCAAGGCTGTCCGCAATGCGGGCAAGTCCTCGTCGGCGCTGGAGCCGAACAGATCCTGCTGTAGCTGATCAGCGGCAGCGCCTCCGTGCAGCGCAGCCTGGCGCGTGTTCACTTCGGCCTGGGCCGCGGCGCGTTTCTGCGCGGCATCGTCCCGCTCGTGGCGGGCGGTTTCCATCGCGGCTTCGGCCGCACGCAAAGCATCGCGCGCCGCCTGCAAAGCCTGCTCGGTGGGCAGTTCGCCGTCGAAGCGGGCCGGCGACGGGTGCGAGGCGCTGCCGCACACCGGGCAGGCCCCGCCGTCGTGCAGATGGTAAGCAAGGATGGCCGCCTGCGCGCGGCGCCAGTCTGCGTCCAGTGCCTCGAAAGCCTCGCGCCGGCGCAGCATGTGCTGTTGCGCCGCCTCGAACGCCTGCCGCTTCGCCTCGTCCAGCGCCTGCGCCTGCTTCAGTTGGCCGACGCTGGCGGCAAGGCGGGCCTGCGCCTGTTCGCGCTGCTCGGCCTGCTGCACGCGCAGGCCCAGTGCCGCCGCCTGCGCGGCCTGGGCCTGCAAGGTGTCGATGCGGCCGGCAAGCTGGCTGCGCTGGCCGTCGAGGGCCTTGCAGGCGGCTTCCGCCTGTGCGAGCCGCGCATCGGCGGCGGTGCGTTCGCGCTGACGGGCCTGCAAGGCGGTTTCCGCTTCGGCAAGGCGGGCGACGGCATCGAACAGGGCTTCGAGCCGCATCTGTTCGCGTTGCGCGGCTTCGCGCTCGTCGCCGCGCGCGGCCTCGGCCTGCAGCGCCGCATCTGCCCTGAGCAATGCTTCGGCCGCCTGCTCGGCGGCTTCCGCAGCCTGCCGCGCGCGCTGGCCGGCTTCGGCCGCGGCGCTGCGGGCGGCCGACAGCGCAGTGGCGGCCGGCGATACCTGTTGCGCACGCCGGGCATCGTTCAGGCGCTGGCGCCGGGCATCGATTTCCGCTCGCCCGGCCGTCAGCACGGCAAGCGCGGCGGCGGCGGCCTGCGCTTCGGTGAAACGGGCCGCTGCCGCCTGGCCTTGCTGCAGCGCTGCGCGGGCGGCGGCATCCGCTTCGCGGGCGGCTTTTTCCTCTGCTTCCAGCGCCGCCAGCGCGGCGCCGAGGGCATCCATACGGGCGGACAGGGTTTCGGCCGATTCCGCCTCGGCCTGCTGCAGCAAGGTGTCGCGCCGCAGGCGGGTCTGCTCGCCGCGTTCGCGCAGCGCAGCGGCTTCGGCTTTCAGCGCGTCCTGCAGGCGCTTGTAGGCGGCGGTGCCGAACAGGGTTTCGAGGATCCTCTCGCGCTCGGCCGAACTCGCCGCCAGCAGCTTGCGGAACTGGCCCTGCGGCAGCAGCACGACCTGGCGGAACTGCTCGGCCTTGAAGCCGAGCAGGGCTTCGACCTGCTGGGTGACTTCGGTGGTGCGTTGCGCCAGCGGCTGCCAGCTCCGGCCGTCGCTGCCTTGGTCGTCGACGGCGAGGCGGAAGAGTTCGGCCTTGGCCGGCGCATCGACCATGCCGCCCCCGCGCTGGGCCGCGCGCGTCTGCTCCGGCACCCGGCGCACCCGGTAGCGCTGGCCGCCGAGGGCGAATTCCAGTTCGACTTCGGTCTGCAGCGCGGCGTCGGCGTGGTGGCTGCGCATTTCGCGCGCGCTGCGCTCGCCGCCGGAGGTGTCGCCGTACAGTGCGTAGGTGATGCCGTCGAGGATGGAGGTCTTGCCGGCGCCGGTGGGGCCGGCAATCAGGAACAGCGCGCCGGGCGGCAGGCGGGTGAAATCCACCGTCTCGCGCCCGGCGAAGGGACCGAAGGCCTGCAGCGAGAGCTTGAGCGGCTTCATGCGTGGCGCGCCTCCCGTTCCAGGCGCTCGGCGATGCGCTCGAGCACGGCCGCGCCCGCTTCGTCGAGCGCCTGGCCGGTGGTGTCGCGATGGAAGCTGGCGAACAGATCCTGCATGCGCACGCGGCGATGGTCCGCCGCCGCCCGCCCCGGCCCGTCGCCGGCCAGTTGCGGGCGCTCGATGGCGAGCGCGTTGGGATAGACGCCGCGCAGCCGGCCCATGGCGTCGAGCAGCGCGCCGCTGTCGGTGAGGCGGGCGAGGATGTAGTCGTCCCGCGCCGGATCGGCCGCGCCGCCGGCGAGGATGGCGTCGAGCTGGCCTTCGACGATGCGCAGGTCGCGGCGCGGCGTCAGCGCGATGCGTTCGACCGTGCAGGCGCCTGCGGCATCGAGTTCGACCAGGTTCACCGACTTCGCGTGATCCGCCTCGGAAAACGAATACTTGAGCAGCGAGCCGGAATACTGGATGCGCGCCTGCCCCACTTGCTGCGGCCGGTGCAGGTGGCCCAGCGCGACGTAGTCGAAGCCGTCGAACAGCGCCGCATCGACCGCGCCGCTGGCGCCGACCGACAGCGGCCGCTCGGATTCGCTTTCGCTGCCGCCGAGCACGAAGGCATGGGCGACGACGACGCTGCGCGCGCCCTGCGGCTGCGCCGCGCGCGCGGCCTGCAGTTGCACCGCCAGTACGGCCTGGTGGGAATCGATCGCGGGTGCGGTATCTTCGGCGTCTTCACTGTACCGGCCGGCGACCGCGCTGCGCACGACGGCGGGTTCGGCATAGGGCAGCGCATGGATCGCGACCGCGCCGTGCTCGTCGTGCAGCACTAGCGGCCGCGCCTGCGGCTCGAACGGGCCGCGCACCGTCAGCCCGGCGCCGCCCAGCAGGCCGGCGCCGAAGGCGAGGCGGTCGGGGCCGTCGTGGTTGCCGGCGATCATCACCACCGGAATGCGCAGCCCCTGCACCAGCTCGGTCAGCACCAGGTCGAGCAGGCGCACCGCCTCGGCCGGCGGCACCGAACGGTCGTAGATGTCGCCGGCCAGCAGGATGGCGTCGGGCCGCATATCGGCGGCAAGGCGGACGAATTCGCCCAGGATGTGGGCCTGGTCTTCGAGCAGCGAAACGCCGTGATGCACACGGCCGAGATGCCAGTCGGCGGAATGGAGGAAGCGCATGGCGGCTGGAGCGTTCGGATGAATGCCGGATGGAAATGCGGGGCGGCTGACAGAATCGTCCTACAACGCAATCCGCGCTGTCGGACAGCGCCGGTATGGCCCCGAGGATACATTTGAATCGCACCCGCAGGCGGGAATGAAGCCCGTCGCGGATATCCGAGAGAGCCCGCGAATACCAAGGAGACGCATCATGAAGCATACCGCCGCCACGCTCGCCCTGTCCGGTCTGCTCGCCTTCACTGCAGTCGGCTGCGCCGTCACCCGCGACCAATCCACCGTCGGCCAGTACGTCGATGACGCCACCATCACCACCCGGGTGAAAGCGAAGTTCGCCGAAGATCCCACCGTCAGCGCCATGGCGATCAGCGTCGAGACGCTGAAAGGCACGGTCCAGCTCTCCGGCTTCGCCAAGAGTGCCGCCGAACGCAGCCGCGCCGCCGACATCGCGCGCAACACGCCGGGCGTGCATGCGGTCAAGAACGACATCGCCATTCGCCCGTAAATCCGTGTCGGGGCATGCGCAAGCAAGGGGGAGCAATCCCCCTTCTTGCCATGGTGCGCCATCAGGGTATGGCCCGTCTGGCCGATGCGGCGGGCATCCGCTATAACATCTCCACGATCCGACACGCCACTTGCCGAGACGCTTCTTGCCCCGCCTGCCTTCCCGCCTGCCGCGCGCTTCCACCTTGCTTCTACTGGTGGTGCTGGTGCTCGGCTTCGTACTGGGGGCCGTCTGGCTGATGGCCGCGCAGCACCACGCCGAAACCAGCCGCGACGCGCTGCAGAAGCTGCAGCAGCAATCGAGCCGCGTCGCCCATCTCGACAGCCTGCTGGTGCATCTGCTCGATGCCGAGTCGGGCGTGCGCGGCTTCATCCTGACGGGTGATCCGGCCCACCTCGCCCCCTACCGGGACGGCAGCGCCGACATCGACATCACGCTTGCCGCGCTGCGGGCCGAAAGCTGGCCGGACGCCGCCCAGCGCGACACGGTCGAACAGCTGGCCACGCGGGTCGAAACCCGCTGGGCGCTGCTGGCACGGGCCATCGAACGCAGCGCCGGCCCGGAAACCGACGACGGCACGGAAAGCGGCAAACAGATCACCCACGACATCCGTGCGCTGATCGAAACACTGCGGTCGCAGACGATGGAGCAGATCCACGACACCATCCTGGCTTCGTTCGACAACCTGGGGGATGCGCGGCGGACCAACACCGTGCTCGGCATGGGCGTACTGGTGCTGCTGGCGACGATCATCGTGCTGCTTTGCCGGCAGGATCGCCTGAGCGAGCGGCTCGAGATGCTGCTGCAGTCCGAGAACGAGCGCCTGCAGTCCGTGGTGGAAATGCGCACCGCCGCGCTGAGCAACCTGGCCACTTACCTGACCAACACCCGCGAGGCAGAGAAGGAGCGCCTCGCCCGCGAGCTGCACGACGAGCTCGGCTCGCTGCTGACCGCGGCGAAGATGGACGCGGCCTGGATTGCACGCAAGCTGCCGGCCGAAGCCATCGCCCCGCTGCGCGAGCGCTTCGACCGCCTGCTCGATACGCTGGGCCAGATCATCGCGATCAAGCGCCGCGTGGTCGCCGACCTGCGCCCGCCGCTGCTGTCCGACCTGGGCCTGGTCGAAGCGCTGCGTTCGCTGGCGCAGCCGGGAACGGGGGACGAGGACGGCGGCCGGATCGAGCTGGACCTGCCCGACACCCTGCCCGACCTGCCGGCGCCGGTGTCGCTGGCACTGTACCGGATCGCGCAGGAGGCGCTCACCAACATCCGCCGCCACGCCCAGGCCACGCACGTCCGCCTGAGCCTCGCCGCAGAGGCAGACCGCATCGTGCTGAAGGTGGAAGACAACGGCACCGGCTTCGATCCGTCGGTCCGCCAGCCGATGCGCCACGGCCTGACCGGCATCGCCCACCGCGTGCAGATGCTGGCCGGCCAGCTCGACATCGACAGCCGCCCCGGCCGCGGCACGCGCATCGTGGCGCGCATTCCGCTTGCGGCGGCGGAGCGCTGAGGGCAGCTCGCCGAGGGCGGTTCAGTGCCTCGCGGCAGCACTCTGGATGAATTCGAGCAGTTCGTCCATCTGAAAGGACTTGTCGAAGAAGTACTCGACGCCCAGCCCCTTGCAGCGGGCCCGCAGCGCGCTGTGCCCGTAGTTGGAAAACACCACCGCGCGCGGACTGCCGTAGCGCTCCGGCTCGGCCTGCAGGCACGCTAGAACGCCAAGACCGCTGCCCTGGCGCAATTCCAGGTCGACGATGACGACATCGGCCTGCTGCCGTTCGAGTTCGGCCACGGCCGCTTGCTCGCCATCGGCATCGGCCACGACCTCGACGCCGTCGAGCTCGTTCAGCATGTCGCGCAACATCGCGCAGAGGATCGGTGAATCCTCGATCAGCACGACGCGCAGCGAAGAAGAAGACGCAGAGGCAGCCATGACGTGAAACCGGTCATTCGATCATTCGAGAATCAGCCCATGGCGCAGGGCATAGGTCGCCAGTTCGGCGTTGCTCGACACCTGCAGCTTTTCGAGCAGGCGCGAGCGGTAGGTGCTGACCGTCTTGACACTGAGATTGAGCACCGCGGCGATGTCGGACACGGATTCGCCGCGCGCGAGGCGCAGGAACACCTGCAGTTCGCGGTCGGACAGCTTTTCGTGCGGCGCGCCGCCGCCACCGCCGGTCAACTCCTCCGCCAGCAGTTCAGCCGTGCGGGGCGAAAGGTAGCGCCGGCCCTGGGCGACGGCATGGATCGCGTTGATGAGGTCCTCGCGCGAGCAGTCCTTGCACAGATAGCCGTCGGCGCCGTTGCGGATCATCGCCAGTGCGTAGCGTTCTTCCGGGAAGCCGGACAGCACCAGGATGCGCAGCTTCTCGTAGCGCTGGCGCGCCGCACGCAGTACGTCGATGCCGCTCTGTCCGGGCAGCGACAAATCGAGCAGCAGAACGTCCACCTCGTGCTCGCGCAGGCCCTGCAGCGCCTCCTCGCCGGACGCCGCCTCGAACGGGAAGGCGAAGCCCAACTCATCGGCGAGCATCTCGCGAAAGCCCGCGCGCACGATCTGGTGGTCATCGACGATGGCGATGCGCAGCATGTCGGTTCATCCGGTCGAAGTTGATCAAACTTGAGTCAGCGCCCCCTGAGGAGGTTGACGACGAAACTGGCAATCGCCATCACCAGGAAGACGACGAACAGGATCTTGGCGATGCCCGCCGCGCCGGCGGCGATGCCGCTGAAGCCGAACAGGGCCGCGATCAGGGCGATGACGAAGAAAACGACTGCGTAGTGAAGCATGGTTTTCTCCTTGCAGGTCGGGAAAACCACCGGATGCCCGCCCGCAAGCGGGAACCCGGCGACCAAGGAAGTCCTCGGGCTCAAAGACGGCTTTGCCAGTCCTTGACCTGCTTCTCGGCCTCGTCGCGGCTGATGCCGTAGCGTTCCTGGATGCGGCCGGCAAGCTCGGTGCCGCGGCCGGCGATGACGTCGAAGTCGTCGTCGGTGAGCTTGCCCCACTGCTGCTGGACCTTGCCCCTGAGCTGCTTCCAGTTGCCTTCGATGATGTCCTTGTTCATGGCTGCTCTCCTTGGGGTTGAGGGTGCTGCTCGATGCCTGAGCACGCCCTCACTGTAGGCGAGGCCGTCCACGCTCCCCATCAGCCCGATCCGAAAGCCGCGTCGGACGATTCCGACAACCGGCCGCCATCACTCGCGAGATCCGGCGACCCTGCTCCAGCACTGCGACGGCACCAATCCAGGCCGGCGCGCACCTCCGCGACGACACGCCGTACCGCCTCGACAGCGGCCAGGTGCTGCGCGTTCCGTGCGACCACGGCAACAGGATGGCCTGCCTTGCCGAAGCGGCGGCCGCCGCCGAGTTCGCCCGCCTCGGCCCCGATGGCACGACGGTCGAGCACATCGCCAAATCGGCCGGTGTGAACAAGGAACGGGTACAACTACTTCGGCGACAAGCGGGCGCTGTTCTCGGCCGTGCTGCGCAGCGAACTGGCCAAGGCTCGACGATGTGGCTGGTGCCGACACAGGGGGCCGTGAGCACCACCGCCCCCGGCAAGGTCATCGCCTGCTGCGCGCTGCGCTTACCGGGTAGCCTGCTTGATGAGTGCCTTGATCTCTGGATCTTCGGCGCTTTCCTGCAGGCTTTTCGCCGCGTTCTTGGAAAGCGTTGCGCCCACATCCACCAGTGCCTTGGCCGCATCGAGGTTGCCCACCAGCAAGGCCATGCTCAAGGGCGTGTAGCCTTGGGTGGTGCGCTCGGAGTGGTTGGCCCCGGCCGCCACGAACGCCCGGATCACCTCGCCATTGCAATTCTGCGCAGCCGAGACGATGGGCGGCAGCATATCCGGTTGTGGTGGCCGCATCGTGGCGCCCGCCTCTGCCAGCGCCTTGACCAGTGCCACCGAATGCTCGGGTGCAACCCGTGCCTGGCAAGTCATCGCAACAAAGCGCATGACGGGCCCAAGCCCCTCTGCCTCGGTGCCATTGGGATCCACGCCCACCGCCAGCATCGCACGCACCTCGTCTACCCGGCCGTTCATGATGGCGCCGGGCAGGTTGCCTGCCACCGCATACACCTGATTGGCATCCAGATAGGCTTGCGCCTGCGCCTGCGACATGGGCTGCGCAAGCACGTTGGCTGCGGCAAGCGCAAGCGCGGCCGTCGGGCTGGCAATCAGGCAGCACCGCAATACGGCGGCAACAGGTTTGCGTGACTTCGCTGGCATGGTTTTTTCCTTCTTCAATCGTTTTGGATAAGGCCAATACCCATCATGGCGTTGTTTATGGTACGTGCGCCGGCATCAGCGCAATGCGCGTGCAATCACTGCCTGGATCGCAGCGTCTTCCGGGGGCTCAAAGAAAATGCCATCCAAGTCGTCCTGCGTCACATGCGCGCCAGCGCGTACCAGCAGGTCGGCGGTTTGCGCTTGCCCGGCCATCAGCGCCGCCAGCAACGCAGAAAACCCCTGTTGGTTGCGATGGTCGGCCACCGCACCCAGCTCAATCAGCCGCGCAATCACTTCGGACGAGCACTGGTGCCTGACCGCGTACAACAGTGGCGCGCTGCCGCCGCCGTCGAGGACATTGATGTCCGCGCCCGCCTGCAGCAAGGCCTGCAACACGCCGGTCAGCCGCGGCAGCGGTACGCGCTCGATACAGCCGGACGTCACTGCGGAGGTCAGAATGCTGATGCTCGCCACGCCCTGCGCATTGGGATCGACGCCGGCATCCAGCAGCGCCTGCACGACCTCCACATCGCCCCGGTCGGCATGAGTGCCCAGTGCGCTGATCGTGACCGACACCTTGTGCGCTTTCAGGAATGAGCGCGCCTGCGATTCTTTTTGCGGATCGACGGCACGTGCGGCCCCGGCTGCGCGCAAGGATCCATTGCGCCGACGCTGAAAATCCTTGAGGCGCTCGTCGGCCCCGGAAAACACCTGCGGCTCGGCTTGGGCCAGATCAATCGCTTTGTCCAGCACATGGTCGCGCGCATCCACACGTATCAAGCCCAACAACGCCGCCTGACGCACCGGCCCACTCTCCTGCCGGTTCTCAGCCAGCTGCATCAGCACGCGCTGGCCCAGTACCGCAAGGTGGATGCGCGCCACTTCGGCCTCCCGGTACGGCAAGTCACCCACGCGACCCAGCCCTTCGATGATTTGCAGTTTCTCCTGTGCATCGCGCGTCTGCGCCAGCCGATCGGTCGCCTTGGCGATGACCGCTCGCACCGCCGGATCTTGCGCCACCGCCGCCTCATAGGCAGCGTCTACCAGCGCCTGGCCAGTTTGGGCCTGGGCCTGCGCCACCCCGAGGCAAACCACGCACACCAGCGACACCAAGCTGCCAAGCCAATGCGCGCATCTGCCCATGCCACTGTGGCGCCTGGTCAAAAACGCTCGCTTTTCTCTGTGCATACACCCTTCCCCATTTTTTGTGAACATCGACGTTCATTCGTCCGCGAGCGGTGCGAGCGGCAGTATACCTACAGATAATGCGCACACTTGAAAAAACAGATGCCGCCTCCATACCCAGAAAGCATGAAAAAGAGTTGAACGTCAACGAAGAACTGGCGTCCTTCGCCGTTGAGGACATCGGGGAACATGCCGGCCGCGTCTATGGCTACCACCGCGAACACCCCGAACTGAGCCAGCTCATGCGCTGGGAAGGTCTGACCTTCGACGGCGAGGTGCCGGATGAGGAACAGCGGCGCGAATGCTATGGCTACAAGGTTCAGGCCGTGGCCGAGGGCCAGCGACAAGGGACCGTCACCGACGCCCTGGAGGCCGACCATCTGGCTTTTTTGGTGCTCTCGCTGGCCGGCTGGTGGTCGGCCGTGCCCCAGGTCGCACGCATGTTCACGGGGCAGGACGGGCCGCAGGAGCAGGCCAGGCGGCGGGCCTCGGTGGTCGAGGCGGCGCGCAGCCTGGCGCGCGCGCCGTGAGTCAGACGCTGGCGGCGAGCGGTCTCGCCTCCTGCGGGAAACGGGCGACGGCGCTCAGCACCGCCAGCACCGCCGCCGTCACGATATGGGCGTGCACCCCGACGCCAAAGCGTGCGCCGGGTACGCCGGGCCACGCGGCCTCGACGATCGCCATGGCCGATGCGTCGGCGCCATGGCCCAGGCTGCGCTCCTCGTAGCTGTCGATGCGCAGCGGCAGGCCCAGGGCGGCCACGGTGGCCGCGACGGGGCCGTTGCCGGTGCCTCGGCAGACCTTGACCGAGCCATCCTCCGCCAGCAGTTCCAGCTCGATGCCCTGGCCTTCGGGCGCATCGAACAGCCGGTGCGCATGGTAGGCGAGGCCCGATGCCGGTGCCGCCGGGACAAGATAGGCCTGCTCGAACAACTGCCAGACCTGCTCGCTGCCCAACTCGGTTTCGCTGGCATCCGCCATGGCCTGCACGATGGCGCTGAACTCGATCTGCATGCGGCGCGGCATGGCGACGCCATGGTCGCGTTGCAGCAGGAACGCGATGCCACCCTTGCCGGACTGGCTGTTGACGCGCACGATGCTGTCGTAGGTGCGGCCCAGGTCGTGGGGGTCGATCGGCAGGTAGGGCACGCGCCAGACATCCCCCGGCCGCTGGGCGGCGAAGCCTTTGGCGATGGCGTCCTGGTGCGAGCCGGAAAACGCGGTGAACACCAGATCGCCGGCATACGGGTGGCGCGGATGGAGGGGCAGCGCGGTGCATTCCTCGGCCACCCGGGCGACTGCGGCGATGTCGGAGAAGTCCAGCCCCGGCGCGATGCCCAGCGTGTAGAGGTTGAGCGCCAGCGTCACCACGTCGAGGTTGCCGCTGCGCTCGCCGTTGCCGAACAGGCAGCCCTCCACGCGCTGCGCGCCGGCCAGCAGGGCCTGCTCGGCGCAGGCCACGCCGGTGCCGCGATCGTTGTGCGGGTGGACCGACAGCACGATGTGCTCGCGGCGCTCCAGACGGCGGTCCATCCACTCGATCTGGTCGGCGAAGACGTTGGGCGTGGAGACTTCCACCGTGGTCGGCAGGTTGACGATCATGGACCGTTGCGGCCCCGCGTCCCAGGCCCGGATGGCGGCGTTGCAGACCGCCAGCGAGACCTCCAGCTCAGCCATGCAGAAAGTCTCGGGCGAGTATTGCAGCACCCACTGCGTCTGCGGATGGGCCGCCGCCAGCCGTTTGAACAGCGCGATATGGTGCTCGACCATCTCGATGATTTGCGGCACGCCCATGCCGAACACGATCTCGCGCCAAACCGGCGCGATGGCGTTGTAGAAATGCACGATCACGCGGCGCGCGCCCGCCACACTGCGCACCGTCTCCGCGATCAGGTCTTCACGCAGCTGCGTGATGACCATGGGCGTCACGTCGTCGGGTATCAGATCAGCGTCGATCAGGTGGCGCACGATCTCGAAGTCGGTCCGCGAGGCCGAGGGGAACCCGACCTCGATTTCCTTGAAGCCGATGCGCACCAGTTCATGGAACAGGCACAGCTTGCGCGCGCGGTTCATCGGCTCGAACAGCGCCTGGTTGCCGTCGCGCAGATCGGTGGAAAGCCAGATGGGCGCCTGCGTCAACGCGCGCGACGGCCATTGGCGGTCCGGCAGGTCGACGTGCGCAATGGCGCGGTATTTGGAGGAGGGATTGGCCAGCATGAGAACCTCGTGACAGAGCAATGGGGAATCGGTGAAACCTGATTCCCCTGCCTCAAGGAGGCTGGCCATGGTCGGGGTCAGGGGGAATCAGGATGGGTCATGGCGCAGACGGCTGCGCGCCGACCCCGACCAGGGGGCAGCAGAGGTAGCAGTCGAACGAGGGAGAGGATGTACATGGCGAATGGTTGCTGTGTGGCATGGCGACTATAGGATTGATCCCACTGTCCATCTACATAAGAATGGACGTTATCTTCATCAAAATGGACACGAGCGATTGGGTGCCACATGGGTTTTGCATCATCGTCCGAGGGCGGCCACGCGCTCGATCTGACCGAGGCGGAAACCTCCGCGCTGCCCGTGACGGGCGTCTGCGCGCGTTATCCGGCGGGGCACACCGTGCCCGAACACCGGCATGCCCGGGGGCACCTGCTCTATGCCGACCAGGGCGTCATATTGGTGGAAGCGGCCACCGGGCGCTGGCTGGTTCCGCCCACCGCGGCGGTATGGCTGCGCCCGGGCGTGCCGCATCGCCTGGTCATCCCGCTACCCTTGCTGGCACACGGCATCTTCATCCGCCAGGACGTGTGCGCGGAACTTCCCCAGGTCGATTGCGTGCTGCACATTGGCACGTTGCCGAGGGCCCTGATCGGCGCGCTCTCGCAGCACGATCCCGGCGCACCGCCCACCCGGCGGGCGACTCTGATGGGCGAGCTGCTGGTCGAGGAACTGCGCATGCAACCGGCCTTGCCATTCCACCTGCCATGGCCTGCCGATGCGCGGATGCAGCAGGTCTGCCATGCCCTGCTGCACGATCCAGGCCAGGCCGCCACCGCCAACGACTGGGCGGCCCGGCTGGGCATGAGCACCAAGACATTCCATCGCCGTTTCCAGAAAACCACCGGAATGGCGTTCGGCCGATGGCGCCAGCAAGGGCGGCTGATGGCTTCGCTGCCGAGGCTGCTGGAAGGCACGCCGATCACCACCGTGGCACTGGGCAGCGGATACGAAAGCCACAGCGCATACGCCGTCGCGTTCAAAAAGCATTTCGGCCAGTCGCCGTCCGCATTCGTTGCCGGCGCACGCCATTCGGGCTGACCTGGAAGCCGGCGTGGCGCTTTCCCGCGGAACTGCTACGGCTCGAACCATCGCGCAAAGCCCGTCTTGCCGGACGGCGTGAACCGCACGATGACTTGTGCCCGGCAAGTCATCCGATCCTGGCAGAGTGAACTCAACCTTGCAGAAATGAGCACCACTCACCGGAAACTTCCTGTTTGGGAAAACACATGAAGAAATGGATCTTGGCAGCATGGCTACTCACGACCGTTTATACCTCACCATGCATCGCAGACGCAGGCGCCATGATCGAACCTCTGCCGTGGCCGGAGGCAGCAGCATGCACCAACTGCCTGAGCATCCAGATTGATGAACTGAGCATTCGTTTTCCGGCAGATCGGATCGCACGCATGAATACGTTTGCTTCGCCGCCGGGAATCCATCTATCCCTCAAGGCCACACAGGACGGACCCGAGCATCTGATCTCAATGTCGGCGTCAACGTCCGCTCAGGCACTTGAACAAGCTCAACGCGCCGGCTTTCCCCGAGCCCAGGATACGCAGGATTTTGATTCGCTACTCGTCAAAATCGGGGACTTGGATCCTGACTCCGCTGAATCGCGTCGACTGAGAAAGCTGTTCGGGCTCGATCAGTCAGCGAAGATCACTCGCTCGGAACGAAACGACATTGTCGCGTACGGTTTCTGGCGCAACCCGACCGAACTTGAAAAGATCGCCGTCATCCTGAAGGGATGCGACTCGGTCGGCTGCGACAACATTTATGAGCTTTATGGGCCTATCCCGACAGCCATGTTCATGGACATTCTTCGCCAGATGGACCGTACGCCTCCCCCCTGACGAACAGATCATTGGTGGCATCTTCCCGCAGCACTGAACTCGAACAGCGCGGCGGTCAGGACGGTCTCTTGCTCCAGCGGGCGCAGCGCACGCCCAGCTGCAGGCGCTGGATGCGCCGGTGTACCGTGGAACGGCTCACGCCCAGCTGCCGCGCCACTTCCGAGACGTTGCCGTGGCACTGCGCCAGCAACTGTTCCAGCTCCACGGCGCCGCCGGGCTGGAAACGCCCGCCAGCGCCGCCCGCCTCGTCCAGCGCTGCGGCGCTGCCCATCTGCAGCACGGATGGCCCGGCATCCAGCACATCGACCGCCTGAAGGCTGTCGGGCAGATGGACCGGCTCGATAACGCACTCCCAAGCCTCCGCGCCGGCCTGCGGCCCGTCGCCGCACAGCGCGACGGCATAGCGCAGCACGTTGTTCAACTCGCGCAGGTTGCCGGGCCATGGGTGGGCGAGCAGCATCGCACGCGCCGCCTCGCCGAGGCTGTACTGGCTGCCCAGGTCGGCGAGCATCCGGTCCATCATGCCGCCGAGATCGCGGCGCTGGCGCAGCGGCGGCAGCTGCAGTTCCGCGGCGTTGAGGCGGTAGAGCAGATCCTGGCGGAACTGGCCGGACTGCACCAGTTCGGCCAGTGGCCGGTGCGAAGCCGACACCACGCGGATATCGACCGTGCGCGGTTCGCGCGCGCCCAGCGGCAGGACCTGCGACTCCGACAGCACGCGCAGCAGCTTGGCCTGCAGCGCCAGCGGCATGTCGCCGATCTCGTCGAGGAACAGGGTGCCGCGATGGGCCGCCTCGACCAGCCCCTGGCGACCCTTGCTGGCGCCGCCCGTCCACGCGCCGGGCAGGTAGCCGAACAGCTCGCTCTCCAGCAGCGACTCGGGAATGGCGGCGCAGTTGATGGCGACGAACGCGCCGCCGCGGCCGCTGGCGCCGTGGATGGCGCGTGCCAGGAACTCCTTGCCGGCGCCGGTTTCGCCCTGCACCAGGATCGGCAGGTTCCGCAGCGCCAGCCTTGCGGCCTTGTGCAGCAGCGCGTCCATTACCGGGTCGCCGGCACTGAGCGCCTGCAAGGCGGCAGGCAGCGGCGCGGGCGTCAGCGGGCGCGAGGCCGGGTTCCGCACACGCATCGGCTCGATCGCATGGGCGAACAGGATCCTGCCGTCGCAGGCGCGGACGATGCGTTGCTGCGCCGGACGGTCGGCGCGCAGATTGGGCAGGTGGCGCGCGTCGAACTGGAAGAAGCGCTCCAGCGGCTGGCCGATCAGCGCATGGCGCCGCCGCCAGTCCAGCCGCGCCGCCGCGGCCAGCAGGCGCGCACCCGCGTGGGTCATGGCGTTGATGCGGCCATGCGCATCGACGGCGATGGCGGCGTCCGGGTCCACGTCGAGGAAATCCGGCGACTGGGAAAAGCGCAGCACCCAGTCCCTGCGCGACTGTGCCATCAGGTTCGCCAGTTCCACGCGCCGCGCCGCCGCGACCACCAGGTTCAGCGCCAGACCCTGGCTGGCCCGCTCCTCGGGCGACCTGAGCTGGGAAAGATCGAGCACCGCCGCCAGTTCGCCGCGCAGGTCGTAGATCGGCGCCGCAGTGCAGGACAGCCGCGTATGGGTGAAGTCGAAATGGTCGCTCTGATGCACGATCAGGGCGTCGCCGGTGGCCAGGCAGGCGCCCACGGCAGAAGTGCCGGCACGGTCCTCGCGCCATTCGGCGCCCAGGTACAGGCCGGCGCGGCGCAGGTCGCCAGTGTCGGCCTCCCGGCCGAGAAAATCCACCGCCACGCCATGGCGATCGGCCAGCAGCAGCACGTAGTCCAGGCCCTTCAACTGCTGGTAGAGCCGCTCCAGCCCGCTGCGGGCGATGCGGATCAGCGACTCGGATTCTTCCTGATGCTGGCGCAACTGCCCTTCGGGAACGATGACGGCTTCGCAGGTCCGGGCCGGATCGAGCCGGTGATGGTCCAGGCAGCGGCGCCAGCTGCCGAGCACGGCCTCGTCCCTGCTGCCCCCATGCATGGGCTGCCCCAGCCCGAAGGCTTCGATCTCCTTGATGTGCGAGACGTAGGACTGGGGCGGCATCGCAGACCCTGGCGTTGAGTGTTTGCATGTGGGCGATGGGCCTGCAAGCAGGCCCATCGCCCATCCGCTGCAGTTTAGCGGCAGTCAGCGCAGCACGATACCGCCATCGATCATGATGGATTGCCCGGTCATGTAGTCCGAATCGGGCGAGGCCAGGTAATGAACGAAATCGGCGACGTCCTTGGCCGTCTGCGGGCGGCCCAGCAGGATGCCCGACGAAAACCGCTCGAAGGCTTCGCCCGGTTTCGTGCCGAGGTATTTGCCCATTTCCTCGTCGATGCGGTCCCACATCTTCGTGGCGGCGACGCCGGGGCAATAGGCATTGACGGTGATCTTGTGCCGCGCCAATTCCTTGGCAGCGCTTTGCGTCAGCGAACGCACTGCATGCTTGCTTGCGCAATACACGCCCAGGAATTCGTAGGATTCATGTCCGGCAATGCTGCAGGCATTGATGATCTTGCCGCCCGTGCCCTGCTTCTTCATCTGTTCGGCCGCGGCCTGCGTGCCATAGACCACGCTGTAGACGTTCACCGAAAAGACTTTTTCCAGATCCGGCTCGCGCACGGTATCCAGCGGCATCACGTCCTCGATGCCCGCATTGTTGATGAAGACGTCGACCTGGCCGAAAACGGCCACGGCATGAGCCACCAGCGCGAACTGGTCGTCGCGCCTGGCGACGTTGCCGACGAAGGAGCTCACCTCGTGGCCATTGCGCTTGAATTCCTGCTCGGTCACGGCGAGCTGCCCGGCATCGATGTCCGACAGCACGATACGAAAACCATCTGCCGCCAGGCGCTCGGCAATTCCCTTGCCCAGGCCATCGGCGGAACCGGTGATGACTGCGACTTTCTTGCTCATGATGTCTCCTGACGATTGAACGATCGATAAACCAATGACGCCGAAATCGGAAAAACCAGCCGGCCGGCACGGCAGCTCATTCAGGCACGCCTGCCGTTGATTGGCTTGCAATGGAACATGTGCACGCCCGAATCCCGAATTGCCCGGATGGCATGGCGCATTGCGCGGTGGAAAGTGCCGGGGATTCTGGAATCAAAGCACCCGCAGGTGAATGAAGGTTTACCCAGAAATGATATTGCACCGCAGCATGGCCAATGCGACACCTGTCGCAGCCATTGCAACACCTGAAGCGGCGAAATGAGCCAGCGCGACGCAGATGTTCAAGCCGTCGTTCGGCAAACCATTGATTTCACGATGCCCGAGTGGTCCGGACAGGCATGGCACGACGTTTGCGATACCTCCTCCGCCCGCACACCGGGCAGGCATACACCAACAACGATTCTGGAGACATCATGACTTCAACCCCCGCCGCCCACGCCCAGGCAATGCTGGACCAGCTCAACGCCGCACTGGCCAGGCGCGACACCCAGGCCGCAGCCGAGCTGTTCGCCGACGAATGCTACTGGCGCGACCTGGTGCTGCTGACCTGGAACCTCAAGACCCTGGAAGGCCGGGCCGCCATCCGGCAGATGCTGGACGCGCAGTTGGACGCCGCCTCGCCGGTCGTCTTCAGCCTCAGCCCCGGCGAAACGGTGGATGAAGCCGATGGCGTGGTTTCCGCATGGATCGACATCGACACCCGACTCATCGCCGGCCATGGCCACATCCGCATTCAGGACGGCCGCATCTGGACGCTACTGACCACCGCCCAGGAGCTCAAGGGCCACGAGGAGCCGCTGAACACGCGCCGGCCGATGGGCGCCGAGCACGGCATCCAGCGCGGGCGCAAGACCTGGCTGGAGCGCCGCGAGGAAGAAGCGGCCGAACTGGGCCGCAGCCAGCAGCCCTTCGTGCTGGTGATCGGCGGCGGCCAGGGCGGCATCGCGCTGGGTGCGCGGCTGCGGCAACTGGGCGTGTCGCACATCGTCATCGACCGCTACCCCCGCCCCGGCGACCAGTGGCGCAGCCGCTACAAGTCGCTGTGCCTGCACGACCCGGTGTGGTACGACCACCTGCCCTACCTGCCCTTCCCGCCGAACTGGCCGGTGTTCGCGCCCAAGGACAAGATCGGCGACTGGCTGGAGATGTACACCAAGGTCATGGAAGTCAATTACTGGTCTTCCACCAATTGCCTGAACGCCCGCTACGACGAGACCCGCAAGGAATGGGAAGTGACGGTGGAGCGCGACGGCGAGACGCTGGTCATCCGGCCGAAACACCTGGTGTTCGCCACCGGCATGTCCGGCAAGGCCAACGTGCCGAAGATCGAGGGCCAGGACGTCTTCAAGGGCGAGCAGCAGCATTCGTCGCAGCACCCGGGGCCGGACGCCTACAGCGGCAAGAAGGTGGTGGTGATCGGCGCCAACAACTCCGCGCACGACATCTGCGCCGCGCTGTGGGAACACGGCGCCGACGTGACCATGGTGCAGCGGTCCTCCACGCACATCGTGCGCTCGGATTCGCTGATGGACATCGGCCTGGGCGACCTGTACTCCGAGCGCGCCGTCGCCAACGGCGTGACGACGAAGAAGGCCGACCTGATCTTCGCCTCGCTGCCCTACCGCATCATGGCGGACTTCCAGGTCCCGCTGTACGACCGCATCCGCGAGCGCGACGCCGAGTTCTACCGCAAGCTCGAGGAAGCCGGCTTCATGCTCGACTTCGGCGATGACGGCTCGGGCCTGTTCATGAAGTATCTGCGCCGCGCCTCGGGCTACTACATCGACGTCGGCGCCTGCGACCTGGTCATCGACGGCAGCATCAAGCTGCAATCGGGCAAGGGCATCAGCCACCTGAGCGAGAACGCCGTGGTGCTGGACGACGGCACCGAGCTGCCCGCCGACCTCATCGTCTATGCCACCGGCTACGGTTCGATGAACGGCTGGGTGGCAGACCTCGTCAGCCAGGAAGTGGCCGACAAGGTCGGCAAGGTCTGGGGCCTGGGTTCGGACACGACCAAGGACCCCGGCCCCTGGGAAGGCGAGCAGCGCAACATGTGGAAGCCCACGCAGCAGGAGAACATGTGGTTCCACGGCGGCAACCTGCACCAGTCGCGCCACTACTCGCTGTACCTGGCGCTGCAGCTGAAGGCGCGCCAGGAAGATCTGCCGGTGCAGGTCTATGGCCTGCAGGAAGTGCATCACCTGCGCTGAGCGAGAGGTTTCCGGAGCGCCTCCCCAGCGAGGGGCGAGGCGCTCCGGCGACGACCACAGGAATTCACGAGCACGGAGTTTGACCCATGAAAGCAGCACGTTTTTACGACCGCGGCGACATCCGCATCGAAGACATCCCCGAACCCGTCGTGGCGCCGGGCACCGTCGGCATCGAAGTGGCCTGGTGCGGCATCTGCGGCACCGACCTGCACGAGTTCATGGAAGGGCCGATCTTCATTCCGCCCTGCGGCCATCCGCACCCGATTTCCGGCGAATCCGCCCCCGTCACCATGGGCCATGAGTTTTCCGGCGTGGTGTATGCCGTCGGCGAAGGCGTGGACGACATCCAGGTCGGCCAGCACGTGGTGGTCGAACCCTACATCGTGGCCGACGACGTGCCCACGGGGCCGGGCGAGAATTACCACTTGTCGAAGAACATGAACTTCATCGGCCTGGGCGGCCGCGGCGGCGGCCTGTCCGAAAAGATCGCCGTCAAGCGCCGCTGGGTGCACCCGATCTCCGACAGGATTCCGCTGGACCAGGCCGCCCTGATCGAACCCTTGTCGGTAGGCCACCACGCCTGGAGCCGCAGCGGCGCCAAGGCCGGCGACGTGGCCCTGGTCGGCGGCGCCGGCCCGATCGGCCTGCTGCTGTCGGCGATCCTGAAAGCCAAGGGCCTGACCGTCATCATCACCGAGCTGAGCGCCAAGCGGAAAGAGAAGGCCCGCGAATCCGGCGTCGCCGACCACATCCTGGACCCGTCCGAAGTGGATGTGGTGGCGGAAACGATGAAGCTCACCGGCGACAAGGGCGTGGACGTGGCCTTCGAATGCACCAGCGTGAACAAGGTGCTGGACGCCCTGGTGGCCGCGACCAAGCCCAGCGGCGTGGTGGTGATCGTGTCGATCTGGAGCCATCCGGCCACCATCAACGTACACAGCGTGGTGATGAAGGAGCTGGACGTGCGCGGCACGATCGCCTACTGCAACGACCATCAGGAAACCATCAAGCTGGTCGAGCAGGGCAAGATCGACCTGGAGCCTTTCATCACCCAGCGCATCCAGCTCGACGACCTGGTTTCGCAAGGCTTCGAGACCCTGATCCACAACAACGAATCGGCGGTGAAGATCATCGTGCAGCCGAGATTGAAGTAAGCAGTCCTCGATCCTGTCCTCCCTTCACCCCTCCCGCGCCCCGATCCGGTGGCGCCGGAGGGTTTTTCTTTGTCGGGGCGGCCGTGGCATCCCTGTGCGTCACTGTCCTGCAACACTCACGACCAACAGCCTGCGCTATAATGCAAGGCTTTGTTTTATCTGACAAACAGGATTTTCCGTGCTCGTCGCAGCCAACATCACCATGCAGTTCGGGGCCAAGCCCCTGTTCGAGAACGTTTCCGTCAAGTTCGGCGACGGCAACCGCTACGGCCTGATCGGCGCCAACGGCGCGGGCAAGTCGACCTTCATGAAGATCCTGTGCGGGATTCTCGAACCCTCCGCCGGCAACGTCTCCAAGGACGTGCATGAGCGCATGGCCTACCTGCGCCAGGACCAGTTCGCCTACGAGAACATGCGCGTGCTCGACGTGGTGATGATGGGCCACGAGGAACTGTGGGCCGCGATCCAGGAGCGCGACGCGATCTACGCCAATCCGGACGCCACCGAAGACGACTACATGCACGCCGCCGAGCTGGAAGGCAAGGTCGGCGAATACGACGGCTACACCGCCGAGGCGCGTGCCGGCGAACTGCTGCTCGGCGTGGGCATCGACTCCGCGCTGCACAACGGCCCGATGAGCGAAGTCGCCCCCGGCTGGAAGCTGCGCGTGCTGCTGTGCCAGGCACTGTTCGCCAACCCCGAGATCCTGCTGCTGGACGAGCCGACCAACAACCTCGACATCAACACCATCCGCTGGCTGGAAGACGTGCTGAACAACCGCGACTGCACGATGGTCATCATCTCGCACGACCGCCACTTCCTGAACCAGGTCTGCACCCACATGGCCGACCTGGACTACGGCACCATCACCATCTACCCGGGCAACTACGACGACTACATGGAAGCGTCGACGATGGCGCGCGAGCGCCAGTCCGCCGCCAACGCCCGCGCCAAGGACAAGATCCAGGAACTGCAGGCCTTCGTGCGCCGCTTCTCGGCCAACAAGTCCAAGGCCAAGCAGGCCACCAGCCGCCTGAAGCTGATCGACAAGCTCAAGCCCGAGGACGTCAAGCCGTCCAGCCGCCAGTACCCGTGGATCCGCTTCGACTACGACGAAAAGGACAAGCTGCACCGCCTGGCCTGCGAAGTCGACGGCATCAGCTTCGGCTACGAAGGCATGGAAAAGCCGCTGATCAACAAGTTCTCGATCGCCATCGAGGCCGGCGAGAAAGTCGCCATCATCGGCGAGAACGGCGTCGGCAAGACCACGCTGCTGAAGCTGCTGGTAGGCGAACTGAAGCCGCAGAAGGGCCAGGTCAAATGGGCCGAGAAGGCCAAGCCCGGCTACTACGCCCAGGACCACTCGGCCGACTTCGCCGAGGACGTCAGCCTGACCGACTGGATCGCGCCCTACTCCCGCATCACCGCGGCCGCCACCGGCGAGGACAACGAAACCCTGCTGCGCGGCACGCTGGGCCGCCTGCTGTTCTCGGGGGACGAGGTCAAGAAGTCGGTGAAGGTCATCTCCGGCGGCGAGCAGGGCCGCATGCTGTTCGGCAAGCTGATGCTGTCGCGGCCCAACGTGCTGCTGATGGACGAACCGACCAACCACCTCGACATGGAATCGATCGAGTCGCTGAACGGCGGCCTCGACAAATTCAACGGCACGCTGATCTTCGTCTCGCACGACCGCGAGTTCGTGTCCTCGCTGGCCACCCGCATCATCGAGATCAAGCTCGACGGCCAGATCATCGACTACCGCGGCACCTACGAGGAATACCTCTCCAGCCAGGGCCTGGAATAAGCAGTCCCGCGCGCGCCCTGCCGCCCCAACAAGCCCCGAAGGCCCGCAAATCTGCGGGCCTTCGGCGTTTTCGGGGGTTTTGCGGCCGCAGCCCCGGTGTAGGCCGAGGCCTACGCCGTGTCGGCGACATCCGACACACGCAAGCGGCATGCGCCTATGCACGCGGCGGCCTCCGCTGCCTATCGTATGAGCCACAGGGACGACGGACGCGGCAACGCCCGTGCGTTGCGCGAACCGGCCCGATCCAGAAAGGAGATTCGACCATGAACAAGATTCTTGCCACCACCCTCGCCGCCACCGTCATCGGTCTTGCCGCGCCGGCCGCCTTTGCAGCCTCCGACATGGCCCCGGCCGAAACACGGCCTGCGGAAAGCGACAGCATGGAGAAGGAGCCCGGATCGGTCGGGCAGTTCATCGACGACGCCACCGTCACCGCCCGGGTCAAGACCGCACTTGCCAGGGACGAACTGACCAAGGCGCGCAACATCGAGGTCGAGACCGTCAGGAACGTGGTGACGCTGACGGGCGAAGTCGACTCCCGCGCCGAAATCGAGCGCGCCTCGGTGATCACCACCGGCATCGAAGGCGTGGCCTCGGTCAACAACATGCTGACGATCAAGCCCTGAACGCCGCTTGCCCCAGGCGGCACATCACCTCCACGAAAAGCACCCTGCCATCGAGCATGGGTGCCTTTGCGTGTCGCTCCGGCTTACCGTCGCAACGCTCTCGCCCCACCTTGACAGCGCCAGCGCAGTATATACATTGCACATATACATCGAATACAGAGCGCACCATGATTCACACCAACCTGTTCCTGAACAACAAGAGCCAGGCCGTCCGCTTTCACAAATCAGTGGCGTTCCCGCCCGAAGTGCATGAAGTCACCATCATGGCCGTGGGCAACACCCGCATCATTGCCCCGGCAGGCAACACTTGGGACGCATGGTTTGCACAGCCAACGGATGATGACGCCCTGCTGCCCGAGCGCGACCAGCCCGCCATGCAGGAGCGGGAGACGCTGGCGTGACCCGCTACATGCTCGACACCAACTCTGCATCCAGGTCATCAACCGGCGCCCTGCACATGTGCTGTCCATCTTCAACGCACATCACCAGCAGATGTGCATCTCCGAGGTCACGCGCTTCGAGCTTTTGAGCGGTGCCTACAAATCCATGGCACCGCACAAGGCGCTGTACAACATCAGCACTTTTTGCGCCATGCTCGACGTACTGCCGCTCGATGCCGCTGCCTGCGACCATGCGGCGCAGATTCGCGCCATGCTGGAGAAAAAGGGCCAAAAAATCGGCCCTTTCGGTACGCTCATCGCAGGCCACGCACTCAGCATCGCAGCCATCCTCGTCACCAACAACGTGCGTAAATTCGAGCGTGTCGGCAGCCTGATGATCGAGGACTGGGCGCAGGGCTGACGCCGCCCTGCCCTCGACGGCCCCGTCCAGCTCAGCCGTCCTCTCCACGGACTGCCCGCTCCACAAAAACCTCGATGCTCCGCCGCTGGGCTGCCGATGCCCGCCCCCAGGCTTCGATGACGCCTGCCAGATCGTCATCCTCGCAATAGAAGTACGCGACCGGCACCCGCAATATGCGCGCCAGCTTGTTGGCCACGTCATAGGGCGGCGCATGGGCGCCGGTCTCGTAGCGGCTGATCCGCGCACTCGCCGTCCCCTCATCCAGCCCGATCGCCACCCCCAGCTTGTCCTGCGGAATGCCCGCCAGCAGGCGGGCTTCCCGCATGCGACGACCAAAACAGGAGGAAGGAGGCTTGAGACGCATCCTACGATATTCGTAGGATTTCCTTGCCACTTCTCTACGAAATACGTAGGATGCGCGTGATGTTTAATGCCGCCCGGCCGAGAGCAGTTCAATGAACATAACAGCATGATCGGGAGCTTTCTATCCGGCGGGAACGGTGAGAGGACGGACACTCGGACAAGCATCTTCGACACTTGTCCAAAACATCAGACAGGGGAATGGTTTTTTCTTCAAAGATGCCGCGGAAAAGGGATTTCTGCGCGAACACTGGCAGTGCAGCAAGGAGATTAAAATGATGCCATACGTCATACGGGATCTTGATCTTGAACCGATCATGGTAAAGATCATGGATGAGGAAGAAGGTCTTGGATGGTCGCTCGACCTCACAAAACGAGTCGCCGAGGAGTACAAAAAGTACCTACTCCTTTGCTTGATGTATCCAAACGAGGCTCTGATTCCATCCAGCCATGTAGATGACTTCTGGCATTTCCACATCCTTGACACACTGAAGTATCAAGAGGATTGCAAGATGATATTCGGTTATTTTTTGCATCACTTTCCCTACTTTGGTATGCGCGGAAAACAAGATGAAGATAACCTCAAGAAAGCGTGGGAAAACAGTTGCACCATTTACGTCGAGAACTTCGGCCCGATGGACAGCGAAATTTGGCAATCGAGCAAGCGATGCCCTAATTGCGGAAGAAGGTGCAAAGACGCCACGAATTATTTCATGGATGAACGCCCGAGACTGAGTACGGCATTCGCATAGCCAGACAACTGATCCGACTCAAGATGAGGCATGGTTCCTGGCTTGTTGACGCAGAAGCGCCGCATGCTGCATCAACCAAGATGTTTCAGACTGATCATCACACCAGCACCATCTATTACTCATCAAGTAAGGCACAAACTCCATATTACGCGGCTACTGCCATACCACTGGATTTTGGCTAGCAACAGATGTTGATTCAACCAAAGGTTTTTATGCCAATCGTTAAACTCGGGCTCTTAGCGCTTCTGACGCTCTCAACAGTAGGATGCAAAAAGCAAGAGATTTTATTTGAGGCACAGTCCATCAGCTACAAGCAAAAAGACAGTTATGCAGTAATGCAAATGGAGAAAGAATGTAGCGATCTCAGCAAGGAACTCAAGAGCTATCTTGATAACGGATGGAGAGTGATTGCATCTTCGCCGAAGGAGAAATTGGTTGGGGGCAATAGAGGGACTTGTGTAGGAACAGAATACATTCTGGAAAAATAATGCCGTCACTCTTAAATGATCTGCGCAGGCAACACTTCTTCAGCCTGCCAGACAGCAATTTTTATTACCAAGTTATTTCTCTCTTTTTTAGCCCTCGCCTGACGGTCGAGCGCGATATGATAAAGCGCCAACAACTTCACCAACTGCAAACTTGCCTCCCGATGGCAGGATGTGTTTTTGGGGGAGCCTAAGATTACTTCTCTCACAGCCAAAAAGGGACAAGATGAGCCGCATCAGAAGCCTTGCTATTGCAACAGCCACCGCTACAGCACTTGCCAGTTGCGGAACCATGCCATCGATTTACAGCATAGATAACTCACGCACTTACAACCAAAGCTACGATGAGGTTTGGGAGAAACTAGTTCAATTCTTCGCGTCCAGGAATATACCGATCAAAAATATTGCAAAGGACAGTGGCGTAATTTACGCAGAATCAATGTTGTTCAATGACGATGCTGCAGATTGCGGCACTGGAGGTCTGTGGACTCCATTCGGACGCAAGGCTTCGTTCAATGTCTTCGTCACACGCTCCACGGATCGTCCGAGTGTAAGTGTCAATACAGAATTTCAAGAGATGCGGCGGTTTGACAGAAGAACAGAAACCGTCACTTGCAACTCTAAGGGAGTAATTGAGAACGCCGTTCTCGACGCTCTTAATTAGAAACGGCTAACAACTCCCCAAGGAGTGCGATTTATGCGAATGACTTTAGAAAAACTGGTGAAGCGATTTTCACGCGTGAAGCACAACGTCAAGTTCGATCTGGAAAACCCCCTATGGCTGGAGAGGCCGCCTTTCCAAGGCGATTGGCCGCTCTCCCGAAAGCTGGCCTGAATGCTCAAGCTTGCCGCCTGCCCGTAAAATCAGCCGATGGCGGTGGGAAATTGATCTGAGGTAGCGCCCGACTAGGCGTGGTCAGCGAGAAGAGAAGATGGGCGCATGATCTGTACACATGATCAGTAGTGCGGTCTGCAGAAAGAAGTTGAGGACGAATCAGGCCGCCATATTGATCATTAGCAGCGGCTCTTTCTTCTCCGCATCCAATCTGGCCAGATACTCGGAACCGTCCACCTTGCGGAAGGCAAGATTTTGCAGCAGCAAGGCTTGACCTTCTGCAGCGTTCATTTGCTGACGAACATTCGAAATCAATGCCATGGTTTTCCTGGTTATATCCAGGTGCAGACTTCTGGATTGATTGATCCCACTTTTTCTCAATTGAAAATTTATCAATGATGATGGATCGATCTTATCAAAGAATGCACGGTGTTCCGTATTGATGACTTTGGCACGCTGCAGTGCGGCAGACACTTCGTTTGCTTTCATTAAACAATGAATAGCAGCACTTCGGCACAGCAATTGCATAAGAACTATTTTCTCGAAGAGATCAATATGAAAACTGTCTTCCTGTATCTGGCGTTGCGTAACGATTTGTGCTTGGTTCGTCACTTCACCAAGCTCTTTAGCAAGATCAATCCACTGCGCAGGGCTACTGTTTTTTTGTAGGGCAAGGACGTCACCATGCTCTAGTGCATTTTTAGCTGATGCGAACATGCGGTCATATTCACGCCACTCCAAGTCCACAAACTTCTGGGCAAGCTTTATCTCTAGCGAAGACACTTGGCTCTTGACCGCCTCCAACCGCTTAAGCGTCATGGCTGTACCGGCAACACTTATCCCCACTCCCACCAGCCCAACGCCAAGCCCGGCGATGCTCAAATTAGTCAGCGTCTGAGTCATACTCATCAGCCTCTTAATTTGCTGGGTATTGTAAGTGTCCATACCCAACTGAGCCATACCCAAAGGGCTGAAAGAGCCTATGTTCACATTGGAAAGCATGTTTTGAAGCAAGCCCGTTTCTTGCACATGCGCCAGAATACGGCCCGATGTAGTCTCTTTGATCAGTGCGCCGGTCAATGTCGCTGCGCCGCTATCAAGCATGTGGTGAAATTGCGTAGGGGCCATGTAAATTGATGCGTGCGGCATTATTTGGCCCTTTGCAAATCAGTAGCGACCGGCAGCTCGTTGAGCATGGATTGAGAAACGAAAAAAATCTGCCTTTGCATCTGCTGGGCCATAGCGCTTTCTTCTTGATTATAAATAAGAAGCTCAAACAAAAAGTTTTTTACACCATCAGCAAATGCTTTTTTTGATGACGAAAACAGCTTCCCTGTTCTGATCAGTCCTGTGGCGCCTAAGACGGCGGCAACAACAGCCCCTCCCGCAACGACAGGCCAAGCGATGGTGGTAGTTGCAAAGAGACCAAATATCCCTGCGCTAGTCGTGATACTAGCGTTCACAGCCAGCGGGACTGCAGCAGCGCCTGCAATTATGGGCACTGCTGCAGTCCCCGCCCCTATGACACCGATCCCCTCGTATTGAGGGGTGTCGTCAGTGCCTTTGTAACCTTGGGTTGACACATTGGTCCCAAGCTCTAGTCGATTCAAATCAAGCTGAATGTCATCAGAAATTCTCTTCTTGGCTTTGCCGACATATTCATCAATCAGCGGACGCAGTTTTCCCTTGAAAAATGCCTCTTTGCGAATTTGTTCGAGAGGCCCCATTTTTTCGATCGCCTCACTAATTTTCTCGTCTAGCTGCCGTTCTACATCGAACCAAAGCTGAGGCAATTCGGCTATCCAACGATCTTGCCACTGCAAAAGCTTTTGACGCTTGGATAGTGCCTCGTCCTCAAAAAAACTGGGCATAGCGGCCAATGCATCATGTTCAGCGAGTGCGGTCTCTGATGGCTGAATTTTTTCCGTAGCAGAATTTTCGCCATCAAACCAATCCGCCAAAGTCTTTCGCAAACTCCGCATAAGATTTTCCTTCCACAAAAGCCCAAATTCCGTACTCAAATTCAAACGAGAAACCATCAAATTATGAAACTGTCTCCGGAGACGAATATCTGAACCACGATCTCAAGACGGCGATACGTTCCGAACCGATTGTCAGCACTGTCAATGCGTTTCTTGAGAAGACACGCATCTGTATGGAGCGCATTGCTACGATTACCGATTGAGTGCGGCCGTATTTCAATCATGGCGGTTCAGTGCGCTCAATAGGCTAGATATTTGCAGTTTAATAACCAAACAATACATTCCACCTCACGCAGTTGCCACCAATACAACATGATCTGCGTGACCTGCGTCATGCAGGCATGCCGATACCGGCAATCTGAACCCCTGTGCCGAACGGGAGGAGCAGGGGTTCAGATTGCCGCACCACTACCGTTTCCTACGCGGCCTGATGTCGATTTTGGTCTTGCCTGATTACCAGTTTCCAGTGCAACTGCACTCAGTTTCCGGAAGATTTTGAGAGCCCGTTCCCAATGACCACTCCGGACTTTTTCCGCGCCCGGCTGGACGCGATGATTGAGCAGAGTTGAAGCACCGCCCAGCCCTCACCCCCACACCTCGGCAAGCGCCGTCTCCACCGAAAACCGATACGCCACCTGCGCCTGCAGCAGTTCCGCCGTGGCGAGTGCGTCGGTCAGCGCGTGATGTGCCCGGTAGCGTGGCAGCTTGTAGCGGCTGCGGCTGTCGGCCAGGCGGATCGACTCCGTGCGCATCCGCCGGCCCAGCAGCCAGGCGAAGAAGCCGGGCGGACGGCGGTACAGGCGTGCTTCGAGCTCCATGGTGTCGATGACCGGGAATTCGATGCCTTCGCCGATGCGCATCCGCAGCGCGGCATCCAGGAAGCCACGCTCGATGCTGCGGCAATGGACGACGACGATGCGGCCGGCCAGCGCCTCCAGTACCTCGCCGAGAATCGCATCCAGATCGGGGGCCGCTTCGATCTGCGCATGGGTGATGGCGTGGATCGCCACCGATTCCGGCTTCAGCTCCCCGTCCGGGCGCACCACCCAGTAGCGCGAGGCGCTGGCCTGGATGTGGGTCACCGTCATCGGCACCACGCCGATGCTGACGATCTCGTCGCGTGCCGGGTCCAGCCCGGTGGTTTCGATGTCGAGCGCGGCCATCGGCACGT
>NZ_BCUG01000041.1 GCF_001591165.1 Thauera butanivorans NBRC 103042 | reverse complement strand
CGCATGGGTGATGGCGTGGATCGCCACCGATTCCGGCTTCAGCTCCCCGTCCGGGCGCACCACCCAGTAGCGCGAGGCGCTGGCCTGGATGTGGGTCACCGTCATCGGCACCACGCCGATGCTGACGATCTCGTCGCGTGCCGGGTCCAGCCCGGTGGTTTCGATGTCGAGCGCGGCCATCGGCACGTCCTTCAACAGGCAGTCGCCGGCTGGCACCCCCTGCGCATAGAAGGCCTGCAGGCGCGGGTCGCGCGCGGCGGCGGCAAGCGCGGCGAAACGCTGCGGCCAGTCGATGCCTGCGGCGGCACGTGTCCGGCGCGAAGCGCGGTCCGGTTTCGCTTTCATGTCCCCCAGGTGCAGCATCGTGCCGTGCTCAGTTGGCCCGGCCGGGCTGGTAGCGGTACTTGAGGTACTTCTGCGCGTTGCCCAGGATCAGGAAGGCGTCGCGCAGGCTCTTGCGTTCGAATTCGGACAGTTTTTCGGGGTCGAGGCTGTTGTCCGGCTCGTTGCCAGCGGCGAGGTCCTGGGCCTGATTGCGCGCGCGCACCGCCGAGATGAATTCAAGCGCGTCGTACAGATCCTGCCCGCGCCCGAGCGGCAGGATGGCGGCGCCGATGATCTCGCGCAGGCGCTCGAAGGAATTGAGCGCCTGCGAGCCGATCGCCAGCGCATGCACGCGGATCAGGTCGGACAGCGGCCCGGTGCCGCGGCGCTTGATGTTGATCGCCCGGGTGTGGCGGCCGTCGGATTCGACGACGAAGTCCTTGAAGAAGCCCAGTGGTGGGGTTCGCAGCAGAGCGTTGCGCGCCATGCAGGCGAGGAAGCGCGAATTGTCGCGGGCCTTGCGCGCGACCAGTTCGCGCAGGCGCACGGCCCATTCGGTGCGCCCCCATACGCCGTCGAGGTCGAAGAAGATGCCGGCGTGCAGCAGCGATTCGGGGGTCGGGCGCTCGATCCAGTCGGTGAAGCGGCGCTCCCATTCCTTGAGCGGCTGGCGCCATTTTTCGTTGCTCGCCATCACGCCGCCGGTGCAGTAGCTGTAGCCGCAACGCGCCAGCCCGTCGCAGACGAAATCGCCGAGCGCCTTGAACCAGGCATCGTGCCGTGCGGGGTCGAAGCGGTTGTCCAGGATCAGCGCATTGTCCTGGTCGGTGACGATCAACTGTTCCTGCCGCGCCATCGAGCCCAGCGCGAGAAAACAGTAGGGCACCGGCGGCGGACCGAGTTCGGCTTCGGCCAGCTCCAGCAGGCGCTGCTTGAAGCTGCGGCCGATCGCCGCCATCGCGCTGCCGACCACGTGGGCGCTGGTTTCCTCGCCGACCATGCGGCTGAAACAGGCGCGCACGTCCGGTACCAGCGCGGCCAGATCATCCACCGTCTGGGCACGGAAGATGCTGCCGACCACGAACAGGCTGTTGCGCGATTCGTAGCGGATGATGTCCGACAGCGCGACGATGCCGAGCGGACGCTGGTGCTTCATCACCGGCAGGTGATGCACATTGCGGCGCAGCATCGCCAGCATGGCTTCGAACACCAGCTGGTTGTGCGCCACCGTGACCACGCCCGGGCTCATGATCTCGCTCACCGGCGTGTCGTGGCCCAGACCGGGCGCCAGCAGGCGGGTGCGCAGGTCGCGGTCGGTGAGGATGCCGGACAGCAGCGGCAGTTCGGGCACGTCCGGGTTGGGGTCGACGATCAGCAGCGAGGAGACGCCTTCTGCCGTCATGCGCTGCGCCGCCTCGCGTGCGGTGGCCTCGCTGCCCAGTGTGACCGCCTCGCGCCCGACGAGGGTGTCGACGGTGGCCGACAACAGGTCGTTGGCATCCTCGCGGCGCGACATGACCTGGCGCAGCCGGGTGCGGTCTTCGATTTCGACGTGGTCGGCGAAGGCTTCGTTGCCATCGAAGAGTTCGAGGAACACCGGCTGCGGGATCAGGTAGATCAGCGAATCTTCCAGCGCAGTCGCGGGAAAGCGCACGCGGCCATGACGCAGCAGGCCGAATTCACCGAAGTAGCCGCCCGCCGTCAGGCGGTTGTACAGCGTGCCGTTGCGGCGGAAGACCTCCACCGCGCCGCTGCGCACCACGTGCCAGAACTCGGCGGGTTGGCCGAATTCGATGATCTGCTCGCCGGCCTTGTAGTAGCGCACATCGACCGCCGCCGCCACGCGCTGCAGGGCGTCCTCCGGCAAGGCGTCGAAAGGCGGGTGGGCGCGGAGGAAGTCGAGGATCTCGAGCTGTTCGACCTGCATGGCATGGGTCCGTGGATGTCGGTCGGGACGAACATACCACCGGGGCGGCAGATTCGGCCGCCTTCCCGGCTGCATGTCCGCCCACGCGCCGTCATCTGGCCAGGCGCGGCACCGTTGCCGGGCGCGGCTCGGATGCCAGGCCCTTGATGATCGCCACGCTCGCCACCAGCAGCACGACAGCGAACGGCAGCCCGGTCGACACCGCCATCGCCTGCAGCGACACCAACCCGCCGCCGAGCACCAGCGCAACCGCCACCAGGCCTTCGAAGATCGCCCAGAACACGCGCTGCGGCATCGGCGCGTCCATCTTGCCGCCTGCCGAGATCACGTCGATGACGAGCGAACCCGAATCGGACGAGGTGACGAAGAACACCACCACCAGCACGATGGCGAGGAAGGAAGTGATCTGCGCCAGCGGCAGCGCATCGAGCGTCATGAAAAGTTGCAACGGCAGCTCGGCATTGCGCGCAGCCTCGTAGCCGTCGCGCACCACCTGGCTGATGGCGGTTTCGCCGAACACCGTCATCCACAGCGTGCAGGCGAGCGAGGGCACGATCAGCACCGAGACGATGAACTCGCGCACTGTGCGGCCGCGCGACACGCGCGCGATGAACATGCCGACGAAGGGCGACCACGAGATCCACCAGGCCCAGTAGAAGGCGGTCCAGCCCTGCAGGAAGTTGGCGTCGTCGCGGCCGACCGGGTTGGACAGAGCCGGCAGGTGCTGCAGGTAGGCACCGAGATTGGTGAATAAGCCGCCGAGGATGTCCAGCGTCGGCCCGACGGCGATCACGAACAGCAGCAGCAGCAGCGCCAGGATCATGTTGATCTCGGACAGCAGCTTGACGCCGGCATCCAGCCCGGACACGACCGAGCCGAGCGCGATCGCGGTGATGCCGGTGATCAGCACGATCTGGGTGGTGGTGCCCAGCGGCACGCCGAACAGGAAGTTCAGGCCCGAACTCGCCTGCGCCGCGCCGAAGCCGAGCGAGGTCGCCAGGCCGAACAGCGTCGCCAGCACCGCGAGGATGTCGACCAGGTGGCCAGGCCAGCCCCACACCCGCTCGCCCAGCAGCGGGTAGAACACCGAGCGGATCGTCAGCGGCAGCCCCTTGTTGAACGAGAACAGCGCCAGGCCGAGCGCCAGCACGGCGTAGATCGCCCACGGGTGCAAGGCCCAGTGGAAGATCGTCGCCGCCATGCCCAGGCGCATGGCCGCTTCGGCATCACCGGCCGCGGCGCCGAGCGGCGCCCAATCGGTGCGCACGCCGTTCTCCATCGCCGTGCCGCCGAAAGCCGCGCCGAAGTGCGACAGCGGTTCGGACACGCCGAAGAACATCAGGCCGATGCCCATGCCGGCAGCGAACAACATCGAGAACCAGCCGAGGTAAGTGTAATCCGGCGTGGCTTCGGTGCCGCCCAGCCGCACCCGGCCCAGCGGCGAGAACGCAACGATGAAACACACCAGCACGAAGATGTTGCCGGCGACGAGGAAGAAGCCGTCGAGGTTCGAGGTCAGCCAGGTCCGCATGCCACTGAACAGCGGCTCGACCTGGTCGTGGAAAGCCAGCGTCAGTGCCACGAACAGCACCACCAGGCCACCCGAGATGGCGAATACGCGGTTGTGGATGTCGAGGCCCAAGGGGCCTACGTTGACGATGATGTTGTCCTGGCCGATCTGGTAGTCGGTATCGATGGGGTTGACGTCCCCGTCGGGGATCATGGGGTCTTTTTTTTCTGTCATCCGTACTCTCTGAGGGCCGCCCGGAACATGGCGATCATTACCTTACAAATATTTGTACAAAACAAGCTTAACAGTCTCGACGCAATGCTCAAAACCGGATTTCCCAGCCATATCGCAGGTTTGGCGCCCACCAATCTCCATTTGTCATATTTTATGCATAGTGTGCCAGGCTGACTGTACGTCACGCCATGCCTTGCCCCCATCGGCTAAAATCGCCGCCAATGGAGACGGAATCGAAATGATCGGAATCTTTCTGGTGACGCACGGCTCGCTCGGCGAATCGCTGATCCAGTGCGCCTGCCACGTGCTGAACAAGCGCCCGCCGCAGGTGGCGCAACTGGGCCTGTCGGCGCAGGACGACCCGCTCGACATCCTCCCGCAGGCGCGCCAGATGCTGGACTGGACCGACAGCGGCCACGGCGTGCTGATCCTGACGGACATCTACGGCGCAACCCCGTCCAACGTCGCCACCAAGCTCACCGCTCCCGGCCGGATCGAAGCCGTCGCCGGCGTCAACCTGCCGATGCTGCTGCGCGTACTCACCTACCGCGAGCAAGGCATGGACACGCTGCTCAAGCGTGCGGTGTCGGGCGGCTGCGACGGCGTGATGCACATCGAAGCGAATCAGGCGCCC
>NZ_BCUG01000040.1 GCF_001591165.1 Thauera butanivorans NBRC 103042 | reverse complement strand
CCAAACAAAACGGGGCACGATGGCCCCGTTTTCGTTCGAATCGCCGCGGACTTCCTCAGAAGTGCAGTTCCATCTGGAACATCGGCGCCGTGGTCTTGATGCCCGGCTTCTGGTCGCCATTGGCGAAGGCATGGTTGCCGAACTTGTTGCGCCAGTATTCGTAGCCCACGCCCATCAGGAAAGTGTTCTTCTTGCCCCAGGCCATCTGGCCGACGTCGACCATCAGCGAAGTGCGCATCAGGGTTTCGGTCTTGGTCTCGACGCCGGCGTAGTCCTTGCCCTTTTCGCTATTGACGTTGATGAAGCCCTGGAACTTCAGCGGCACCGGACCGGCATTGAAGGGGATGCCCCAGGCCGCGCTCAGGATCCATTGCGGGTCGAAAGTGATGTCGCTCTTCGGGCAGGCGGGCGAGCCGAGGCCGCAGTGGTTCCATTCTTTGCCGTACAGCAGGCTGACGTCGAGGAAGCCCGGCACGTCGAACTTCAGCGTCGGGCCGATGACCAGCAGGCGCTTGCGCGGCGCGAAGGTGGTGTTCTTGGTGTTGAGGTCGAAGCCGGCGGTCAGCGCGACCTCCTTGACCGGGCCGAAGGCGAAGCTCCTGTCGAACACCTTGCTCAGATGCAGCTGGTGACGGTAGGTCAGGTAGAACTCGGTGGCGCCGTTGCTGCCGTTGCGCGTCGTCGGATCCTTGTCGTCGGACTGGAAGGCGTCGAGGTTCACGAAATGCTGGCCCAGCGAATAGCCGCTGGCATGGGTGAGCTGCAGCACATGCTTGCGCACCTTCTCGGTGTTGTTGGGCTCGCGGAAGTCGGTGCCGTAGCGGTAGCCGATGAAGGTGTCGCTCCAGGTCGCCGCCTGGGCGACGGCCGGCAGGGCGGCAAAGGCACAGACGATGGCGAGCGTTTTACCGCGAAGTTGTCTCTTTATCATTTTGGGCTCCGGAGAAAGGTTCGGATGGCAAGGAAAGGAAGCGGAACGAAAATCGGGCAAACAGGCTGGCGAACGACTTTCCGTGCGCTTTTTGCAAGTTAACAGCACACTTCGCGTACGGAAATCACACAGCCGTGATAGCCCGCATCAGACTTGCCTGATACCGTGCATCCTGCTGCAACGCACAAACCATGCCAATCGAACATGCAATATGCAATTGCGCTGCCATCCACGGACGAAGCGCCCCTGTCGAGGGAATTTCCCACATCCACGCGGCTCGATAGACGTGTATGGTGACGGGGCTTTTCGACCGCAAGGCGCGCGAACCCAGGTTCGGCACGCAGCGCAGCCATAAGGAGGAAACACCATGAATGCGACCGCCACCGATTCCCTGCCCAGCGAAGCCGAGATTCGCCAGGCGTCAGCCGACGACTACATGTCCCCCCGGCAACTGGCCTTCTTCCGCGCCCTGCTGGTCCGCGAGCGCGACACGCTGCTGGAGTCCGCCCATCGCACGACCCTGCATCTGCAGGAGTTCGAAAGCACGCCCGACCCGTCCGATCGGGCCTCGCTCGAAGAGGATCACACGCTGGAGCTGCGCGTGCGCGATCGCGAGCGCAAGCTGCTGCACAAGATCGACGAAGCCTTGGCCCGCATCGACAACGGCAGCTACGGCTGGTGCGAGGACACCGGCGAGCCCATCGGCATTCCCCGCCTGCTGGCGCGGCCGACCGCCACGCTGAGCGTCGAGGCGCAGGAAATCCACGAGGCGCGGCGCAGGATGCAGGGCGGCTGAACGCCGCTCAGGGGCGGGAGAGCCGAGCAAACTGGGCGACCGCAGCGGTCCGCGTTTCCACCCCGAGCTTCTCGTAGATGTGCTCGAGATGCTTGTTGACGGTGCGCGGGCTCATGTCGAGGATTTCCGCCACGTCGCGATTGGTCTTGCCGCGCGCCACCCATTCCAGCACGTCCATTTCGCGCGGGGTCAGCGGATTGGGAAGCGGGCTCGACGGCGCACCTTCCTCCGCAGCCTCGCTGCTACGAGTTTGCATCGCAGCGTTCATTTCGCGCGCGACACGCAGATGGGCCCGCAGCCGGGCAACCAGTTCGTCAGGCACCACGGGCTTCACCAGGTAGTCGATGCCGCCGGCCGACAGGCCTTCGACCAGGCGCTCGGTTTCCGCCAGCCCGGTCATGAAGATCACCGGCACGGTGCGCATGCCCGAGACCTGCTTGAGCCGGCGGCAGGTCTCGAAACCATCCATGCCCGGCATGCAGGCATCGAGCAGCACCGCGTCGGGAATGACGCGCTCGACCCGCTTCAGCGCGGTGGCGCCATCGGTCGCCACCAGCACGGTATAGCCGGCATCGTCGAGCGCCTCGGCGATCATGCGCACGGTGTCGGGCGCATCGTCGATCAGCAGCACGACCGCGCGCTCACGCGGCGTGCCATCCAGTTCAGTCATCGGCAGCCTCATCCAGCACTCGAAGCAGGGAGTCGAAGCGCAGCGCCATCGTCATCTCGCGCAGCGAGCCCAGCGGCACCTGCAGTTCGGGATGCAGGACCTCGAGTTCGTCGAGGCGGCGGACCAGGCCCTGCAGGTGGCCGAGATCGGCGAAGTCGCGCAGTTCGGCGCGGACGCGTGCGGACAGTCCCGACAGCCCGGGGGCCGGTGCGGCGGCGAGCGGACCAGCGGCCGGCGGCGACGCTTCGCCGGCCTCTCCCGCGCCCCGCCGCAGTGCATCCGACGCCGATGCCTGTACCGGCATGGCCTGCCCGGCGCCTGCACCGTGCGCGTCCGCATAGATCCAGCTCAGTCCCAGCCAGGCGCTCAGGCGCGCGAAGAGTTCGGTTTCCAGCACCGGCTTGACGATGAAATCGTCGCAGCCTGCCGCCTCACGCCGCTGCAGCAGGTTCTCGTAGGCATTGGCCGATACCATCACGATCGGCATGCCGTGACCGGCGTCACGCAGCCGGCGGCACAGCGTCCATCCGTCGAGCAGCGGCATCGACACATCGAGGAACACCAGATCGGGCCGCAGGCTGTCGAGCAGGCCCGGCACTTCGTCCGGCTGGCTGCACTCATGCACCAGGAAGCCGCGCGGCCGCAGCATGTCGGCGATCAGGCGGCTCTGGCCGGGCTGGTCGTCCACCACCAGCAGGCAGCGGCGGCGGCCGGCATGGCCGCGGATCTCGCGCTCGGGCCGCATTGCCAGCCTCGGCCGGGCGACGCGCGGCAGGTGGAGCTTGACGCGGAACACGCTGCCGCGCCCCGGCGTGCTGCTGACGGTGAGCTGGCCGCCGGCGAGCTCGACCAGCAGGCGGGTGATCGTCAGCCCCAGGCCGGTGCCCGGTACGCTGGCCACATCCGCCCCGGCGCCGCGCTCGAAGGGCAGGAAGATGCGCTCCATGTCCTCCGGCGCGATGCCGCAGCCGGTGTCGCAGACTTCGAACACCGCGGTCTCGCTGCGCCAGGCGATCTTCAGCCGCACTTCGCCGCGCTCGGTGTAGCGCACCGCGTTGGCAAGCAGGTTGATCAGGATCTGGCGCAGGCGGCCGGTGTCGCCCTGCACCACTTCGGGCATGCCGTCGCCGGACTCGGTACGGAAATCCAGCCCCTTCTTCATCGCTTCGAGGCGGAACATCTTTTCGATGTGAGCGAGAAATTCGCCGAAGCGGATTTCCTCGCGCCTGAACTGCAGGCGGCCGGCCTCGATGCTGGCGATGTCGAGCAGGCCGTCGATCAGCCCCAGCAGGTGTTCGCCGCTGCGCTGGATGGTGGAGATCGCATCGCGCCGCCGCCGCGGCAGGTCGGTGTCGCGCAGCATGATCTGGCAATAGCCGAGGATGGTGTTGAGCGGTGTGCGCAGCTCGTGGCTGATGCCGCGCACGTAGCGGCTCTTGGCCGCGTTGGCGGCCTCGGCATCTTCCTTGGCCTGCTGCAGCTTGGCATCGGTGTCGCGGTGGGCCTCGATCTCGCGCAGCAGCAGCTGGTTCTGGCGCTCGGACTCTTCCTGCGCCACGCGCCGGCTCTCATTGACCAGCACCAGCCACCAGATGCCCAACGCGGCCAGCAGCACCAGCACCGCGAAGATGCGCACGAAGGCGATGCCGAGATCGGTCTCGCCGGCTTCGGCGGCGATCAGCTCCTGCTGGTAGACCAGTGCCACCACTGCGGCGAGCACCAGGCAGCAGACCGAGAACACCAGCAGGAACTGCCCCACCCGCCGCGCCACCCGCGCCGAGGCCGGCGAGGGCATCCAGCCCGCCACCAGCGGCGCCAGACGCCCAAGCAGGCTGGGCGCCGGCTTGCAGCGGTCGCGGCAGCGCGCATCCAGCGTGCAGCACAGCGAACAGATCGCGCCGCCGTAGGCCGGGCACTGCGCCATGTCTTCGGACTCGAAGCGGTTCTCGCACACCACGCAGCGCAGCAACTGCGCCGGCCGCCACTGTGTCTCGCGCGGCCGGGCGAGGTAGTATCGGCCGCCGGTGGCCCAGGCGAGCAGCGGTGCGAGCACGAAGGCGGTGCCGAGCGAGATGAAGGGCGCGAAAGCCTGCGCCGCGGCACCCAGATGGCCGCCGAAGGCGACGATGCCCAGCACCGAACCGGCCAGCATCGAGCCCACGCCCACCGGATTGATGTCGTACAGGTAGGCGCGCTTGAACTCGATGCGGCGCGGCGACAGGCCGAGCGGCTTGTTGACGACGAGATCCGCCACCACCGCGCCGATCCACGCCACCGCCACGGCGGCATACACCCCGAGCACCTGCTCCAGCGCCTCGAATACCCCCAGCAGCATCAGCATCAAAGCGATCAGCACATTGAAGATCAGCCATACCACCCGCCCCGGATGGCTGTGGGTGAGGCGCGAGAAGAAGTTCGACCATGCCAGCGAGCCGGCATAGGCATTGGTGACGTTGATCTTGACCTGACAGATGATGACGAAGATGCAGGCCAGCGCCACCGCCGCACGCGGATCATCCACCACGTGGCTGAAGCCGGCCAGATACATCTGCGTCGGCTGCAAGGCCTTGTCCGGCGGCACCATCGCCTGCAGCGCGACGAAGGCGAGGAAGGCGCCGCCCAGCATCTTCAGCGCGCCGGGAATGATCCAGCCCGGACCGGCGGCGATCACCGAAGCCCACCAGCGCAGCGTGTTGCGCCTGCCCGGCGGCGGCAGGAAGCGCAGGAAGTCGACCTGCTCGCCGATCTGCGAGATCAGCGCCACCGCCACGGTACAGCCGGCGCCGACCGCCAGCCAGTCGAAGGTATTGCCGCCGTGGCGGCCGCCAAAGTCGGTGAAGGCGGCGTACAGCCCGGGTTCGCGCACCAGCATGAAAAAGAAGGGCGCCAGCAGCAGCACGACGAACACCGGCTGGGTCCACGCCTGCAGGCGGCTGATCCAGGTGATGCCGTGCGTCACCAGCGGGATCACGACCAGCGAGCTGAGCAGATAGCCCCACTGCAGCGGCAGCCCGAACCACAGCTCCAGCGCCAGCGCCATGATCGCCGCCTCGATGGCGAAGAAGATGAAGGTGAAGGAGGCGTAGATCAGCGAGGTGATGGTCGAGCCGATGTAGCCGAAGCCGGCGCCGCGCGTCAGCAGATCCATGTCCAGCGCCTCGCGCGCGGCGTAGTAGCTGATCGGCAGGCCGGTGAGGAAGATCACCAGCGCCACCAGGCCGATCGCCCATACCGCGTTGGTGAAGCCCCAGTTCAGCGCGATGGTGCCGCCGATCGCTTCCAGCGCGAGGAAGGACACCGCGCCGAGCGCGGTATTGGCGATGCGCGAGAACGACCACTTGCGAAAGCCGAGCGGCGCGTAGCGCAGTGCGTAGTCCTCCAGCGTCTCGTCCGCGACCCAGGCGTTGTACTCGCGGCGGATGGGGAGAATGCGCTGGGTGGCGGGAGCGGTCACGGCGATGGGCTGCGAATGGAAAAATCGGGTCGGCCCCGAGGTTCAGCAAAAGGCATTCCTGTCCGGCACATCCTGCAGCTGCGGCCCCAGGGCGGCACCGCGTCCGCCGCGCATGCACCGCGCCGGTGCATGCCGTTGATGCCCATGCACCGGCACGCGGCATCGCGGCTGTGCGCTGCACAAGACCATAGCGCCGCCGCCCACGCATCCCCATACGTCGTTTGACGTATTCGCCGCATCGCACCCGATGGGTAATTTGTGCACCGCAGCGAGACGACAAGCCGTCCCGCCTCCCGCACCGCCGCCCACCCATCAAGGAGCGATCCATGTCCGACCAGCACCTGCCCTCCTCCCCGCGCCGCAAGTTCATGCTCGGCGCCGCTGCCCTCCCGCTCGCCCTGGCGATGTCCCGCATCGGTCATGCCGCCGCGCTGCCCACTGCCCAGGTCAACACCACCGGCCTGGCCGTCACCGACACCGAAGTCGTGGTCGGCCAGCTGCACTCGGCCACCGGCACCATGGCGATCTCCGAGACCGGCTCGATCCAGGCCGAACAGCTCGCCATCGACCAGATCAACGCGATGGGCGGCATCCTCGGCCGCAAGATCCGCGTCATCAAGGAAGACGGCGCCTCCGACTGGCCGACCTTCGCCGAGAAGTCGCGCAAGCTGCTGGTCAACGACAAGGTCGCCACCGTGTTCGGCTGCTGGACTTCGGCCTCGCGCAAGGCGGTGCTGCCGATCTTCGAGAAGGAAAACGGCCTGCTCTACTACCCGACCTTCTACGAAGGCCTGGAGCAGTCGAAGAACGTCATCTACACCGGCCAGGAAGCCACCCAGCAGATCCTGTACGGCCTCGACTGGGCCAAGCAGGAAAAGAGCGCCAAGACCTTCTTCCTGATCGGCTCCGATTACATCTGGCCGCGCACCTCGATGAAGATCGCGCGCAAGCACGTCGAAGCCTTCCAGGGCGGCAAGATCGTCGGCGAGGAGTACTACCCGCTCGGCCACACCAACTTCAACTCGCTGATCAACAAGATCAAGATCGCCAAGCCGGACTGCATCTTCGCCGCCGTGGTGGGCGGCTCGAACGTGGCCTTCTACAAGCAGTTGAAGGCGGCCGGCATCACCGGCGCCAGGCAGTTCCTGCTGACCCTGTCGGTCACCGAGGACGAGATGCTGGGCGTCGGCGGCGAAAACTTCGCCGGCTTCTACTCCTCGATGAAGTACTTCCAGTCGCTCGACAACGCGAACAACAAGGCCTTCGTCGAAGCCTTCAAGAAGGCCTACGGGCCAAAGGCGGTGATCGGCGATGTCACCCAGGCCGCCTATCTCGGCCCCTGGCTGTGGAAGGCAGCGGTCGAGAAGGCGGGCAGCTTCGACGTCGACAAGGTTGTCGCTGCCTCGCCGGGCATCGAGCTGCCGACCGCGCCCGAAGGCTACGTGAAGATCCACGAGAACCACCACCTGTACAGCAAGGCCCGCATCGCCGAAGGCCAGCCCGACGGCAGCTTCAAGGTGGTGGCGGAATCGCCCGAGCTGATGGTTCCGGACCCCTTCCCCAAGGGCTACCAGTAAGCCCCGCCAGCCGCCGCGCCGCTCACGGTGCGGCGGCGCTGCCCCATCCGACCTTCCCCGGAGAAGCGCCATGTCCTTCGACGAAATCTACAACATCACCCTGATGCAGGGTTTTGCCGGCCTGAGCCTGTTCGCGGTGCTGCTGCTGATGGGTCTGGGCCTGGCGATCATCTTCGGCCAGATGGGCGTCATCAACATGGCGCATGGCGAGTTCATGACCATCGGCGCCTACACCATCTTCCTGCTGTCCAGCCTGACCGAAAGCCATGCGCCAGGACTGATGCAGGCCTATTTCCCCTTCGCCATCCTCTGCGCCTTCATCGTCGCCTTCGCCTTCGGCTGGCTGGCGGAATGGGCGCTGATCCGGCACCTGTACAAGCGCCCGCTCGACACCCTGCTCGCCACCTGGGGCCTGTCGCTGGCGATGCAGCAGGCTTTCCGCACCCTGATCGGGCCGAAGGAAGTCAGCCCCACACTGCCCGACTGGCTGATGGGCTCGTGGGAAGTCACCGAAGGCCTCGACATCCCGATCAACGGCATGTTCGTGCTCGGCCTGACCGTCCTCGTCACCGGCGGCGTGCTGCTGGCGCTCTACAAATCGCGCTGGGGTCTGCGCGTGCGCGCCACCGTCGCCAACCGCGCCATGGCCAACGCCACCGGCATCAACACCACCCGCACCGACCGCGTCACCTTCGCCATCGGCTGCGGCATCGCCGGCGTTGCCGGCGCGGCCTTCACCACCATCGGCTCGACCGGTCCGACCAGCGGCTCGCTGTACATCGTCGACGCCTTCCTGGTGGTGACCTTCGGCGGCGCCGCCAGCCTTTGGGGCACCGTGGTGTCGGCCTTCGGCATCGCCCAGACGCAGTCGATCTCGGAGTTCTTCCTGTCCGGCTCGATGGCCAAGGTGCTGACCCTGCTGCTGATCGTGACCATCCTGATGCTGCGCCCGCAAGGCCTGTTCGCATCCAAGGTACGCCGCTGATCCGGCGCCCTGACACACGAACCAACGGAGAGCCAATCATGGATGCATTCAAAACCTGGCTGGATCGCAGCGGCCTCGCCAGCATCGCGATCCTCGCCGTCCTGCTGCTGGTGGTGTTCCCGCTGGCGATGGACAGCTTCCGCCTGAACCTGGTCGGCAAGTACCTGAGCTACGGCTTCGTCGCCGTCGGCCTGGTGATGCTGTGGGGCTACGGCGGCGTGCTGAGCCTGGGCCAGGGCGTGTTCTTCGGCCTCGGCGGCTACGCGATGGCGATGTTCCTGAAGCTGGAAGCGTCCGACCCGCAAAGCACCGCCATCCAGTCGACGCCGGGCATCCCCGACTTCATGGACTGGAACCAGCTCACCGCGCTGCCGCTGTGGTGGGAGCCGTTCAACTCCTTCGGCTTCACGCTGTTCGCGGTGGTCGCGGTGCCGGTGCTGCTGGCCTTCATCATCGGCTACGCGATGTTCAAGCGCCGTGTCGGCGGAGTGTATTTCGCCATCATCACCCAGGCGGTGGCGTTGATCCTGACCGTGCTGATCATCGGCCAGCAGGGCTACACCGGCGGCGTCAACGGCATGACCGACCTCAGGACCCTGCTCGGCTGGGACATCCGCAGCGACGAAGCCAAGACCGTGCTGTACTTCGTCACCGCCGCGCTGCTGCTGGCCTCGGTGCTGCTGTGCCGCTGGGTCCAGCTCAGCAAGCTCGGCACGCTGCTGCTGGCGATGCGCGACAAGGAAGACCGCGTGCGCTTCTCGGGCTACGACGTGTCGATGTTCAAGGTCTTCGCCTTCTGCCTGGCGGCGGCGCTGTCGGCGATCGGCGGCGCGATGTTCACGCTGCAGGTCGGCTTCATGTCGCCAACGCTGATCGGCATCGTGCCCTCGATCGAGATGGTGATCTTCGCCGCGGTCGGCGGGCGCATGAGCCTGGTCGGCGCGGTGTATGGCGCGCTGCTGGTCAACTTCGGCAAAACCTACTTCTCCGAGACCTTCCCCGACCTGTGGCTGTTCCTGATGGCCGCGCTGTTCATCGGCGTCGTCATGGCCTTCCCCAACGGCCTGGCCGGCCTGTACGAGAGCCACGTCAAGCCCTGGCTGGCGCGGCGCAAGGGCGCCGCCGCCAAGGCCGGCGAGCCGCCTGCCGGCACGCCGGGCGAAGCCGGCCAGCAGGCAAGCGCTCCGGCTTCGTCCAGCCCCGCGGCCTCCCACTCCACGCAAGCAGTCGCGGCGGACGGCGGCCTCGGCATCGGCACCAAGGTCAGCAGCCAGTCGGCCTGACGGCACAGGGAGACAGACATCATGAGCAACACCGACTTCGTCCTCGCGGTGGAAGACCTGACGGTCTCCTTCGACGGCTTCAAGGCCATCGACAGCCTCAACCTCTATGTGGATCGCGGCGAGCTGCGCGTGGTCATCGGCCCCAACGGCGCCGGCAAGACCACGCTGCTCGATCTCATCTGCGGCAAGACCAAGGCCTCGGCCGGCAGCATCAAGTTCAAGAACCAGGAAATGACCAGGCTACCCGAGCACATGATCGTGCGCGCCGGCATCGGGCGGAAGTTCCAGACCCCGTCCATCTACGAAAACCTCAGCGTGTTCAAGAACCTGGAAGTCTCCTACCCGCGCGGCCGCGGCGTGTTCGGCGCGCTCGGCTTCAAGTGCGACGAGGCAGTGAAGGCCAAGGTCGACGAAATCGCCGACATGATCGGCCTCGCCGACCGCCTCGAGCTCGAAGCCGGCCTGCTGTCGCACGGCCAGAAGCAGTGGCTGGAGATCGGCATGCTGCTGATGCAGGACCCCGAGCTGCTGATGCTCGACGAGCCGATCGCCGGCATGAGCGCGCGCGAACGCGAACTGACCGCCGAGCTGCTCAAGCGCATCTGCCGGAACCGCTCGGTGATCGTCATCGAGCACGACATGGAGTTCGTCGCCCGCATCGCCCACAAGGTCACGGTGATGCACCAGGGGAAGATCCTCGCCGAGGGCGCGATGGACAAGGTGCAGTCCGACCCCAAGGTCATCGACGTCTACCTGGGCCACTGATTCCGGCCACACCCCCCAATGGAGAACACCATGCTCAAGGTATCCAACCTCGTCGTGAACTACGGCCAGAGCGAGGCCCTGCACGGCATCTCGTTCGCCGCGCAGCGCAATGAAGCCGTCGCCATCATGGGCCGCAACGGCATGGGCAAGACCACCTTGTTCAAGTCGCTGATGGGCGTGCTGCCGCTGAAGTCCGGCAGCGTCGAGGTCGACGGCGTCGAAGTCGGCAAGGACGAAAGCTACCGCCGCGTCGCCAAGGGCATCGCCTACGTGCCGCAGGGCCGGATGATCTTCCCCACTCTCACCGTGCAGGAAAACATCGAGACCGGGCTGGAAAACGCCAGGGTCAAGAAAGTGCCCGAGGAAATCTACGCCCTCTTCCCGGTGCTGTGGGACATGCGCCGGCGCAAGGGCGGCAACCTGTCGGGCGGCCAGCAGCAGCAACTGGCGATCGCCCGCGCGCTCGTCACCGAGCCCAAGGTGCTGCTGCTCGACGAGCCCACCGAGGGCATCCAGCCCTCGATCATCAAGGACATCGCGAAAGCGCTGAACGAGATCCGCAAGATCCGCCGGATCACCATCGTCGTGTCCGAACAGGTTCTGTCCTTCGCGATGGACGTGGCCGACCGCCTGTTCGTCATCGAAGGCGGACGCCTCGTCCATGAAAGCGCGCGCGCCGACACCGACGAAGCCCACATCAAGCAGTTCCTCTCCGTGTAACCCATCAAGAAAGAGGTGTGCCATGCCTGAAACCCTGATCAAGGTCGATCTGAAGCAGTCCCCCTACGAAAACGAGATGGTGCACAACCGCTGGCACCCGGACATCCCGATGGCGTGCTGGGTCAAGCCGGGCGACGACTTCGTGCTCGAAACCTACGACTGGACCGGCGGCGCGATCAAGAATGATGACGATGCCGCCGACGTGCGCGACGTCGACCTGTCGACGGTGCATTTCCTGTCCGGCCCGGTCGGCGTCGAAGGCGCCGAGCCCGGCGACCTGCTGGTGGTCGACCTGCTCGACATCGGTGCCAAGGACGAGAGCCTGTGGGGCTTCAACGGCTTCTTCTCCAAGACCAACGGCGGCGGTTTCCTGACCGAGCACTTCCCCCATGCGCAGAAGTCGATCTGGGACTTCGAAGGCATGTTCACCAAGAGTCGCCACATCCCCGGCGTGCGCTTCGCCGGCCTGATCCACCCCGGCCTGATCGGCTGCCTGCCCGACCAGAAGATGCTCGACACCTGGAACGAGCGCGAAGTGGACTTCATCGCCACCCAGCCCGACCGCGTGCCGCCGCTGGCCAACCCGCCGGCACCGAGGACCGCGCACATGGGCAAGCTCAAGGGCGAGGCGCGCGACAAGGCCGCCGCCGAAGGCGCCCGCACCGTGCCGCCGCGCGAACATGGCGGCAACTGCGACATCAAGGACCTGTCGCGCGGCGCGCGCGTGTTCTTCCCGGTGTACGTCAAGGGCGCCGGCCTGTCGGTGGGCGACCTGCACTTCTCGCAGGGCGACGGCGAAATCACCTTCTGCGGCGCCATCGAGATGGCCGGCTGGGTGCACATGCGCGTCAGCCTGATCAAGGACGGCATGGCCAAGTACGGCATCAAAAACCCGATCTTCAAGCCCAGCCTGATCACGCCGAGCTACAAGGACTACGTGATCTTCGAAGGCATCTCGGTCGACGAACAGGGCAAGCAGCACTACCTCGACGTGCATGTGGCCTACCGCCAGGCCTGCCTCAACGCCATCGAATACCTGAAGAAGTTCGGCTACTCCGGCGCCCAGGCCTACTCCATCCTCGGCACCGCGCCGGTGCAGGGCCACATCAGCGGCGTGGTCGACATCCCCAACGCCTGCGCCACGCTGTGGCTGCCGACCGAAATCTTCGAGTTCGACATCAACCCGGCGGCCGCCGGCCCGACCCGGTTCATCGATGGCGCCGTCGACATGCCGATCGCCTACGACAAGACCTGACCGCCACACGCCAGACGGGTCGCCGCCCTGGCGCGGCGGCCCGTGCCGGGAGCACACCATGCCAACCTACGAATACTTCTGCGAAGACTGCGGCGACTTCTCCGCGCTGCGTCCGATGAGCGCCCGCAACGAAGCCTGCCCCTGCCCCCACTGCGGCACCGCCGCTTACCGCGTGATGCTGAGCGCTCCCACGCTGGCCACAATGGACAGCACCAGCCGCAGCGCCCACGCCACCAACGAACGCGCCGCCCACACACCGATGACGAGCGCCGAATACGCCGCGCGCCACAAGCACGGGCCGGGCTGCGGATGCTGCGGCGGCAAGCCCTCGAAAGCCACCCTGCGTGCACCCGACGGCTCGAAGGCCTTTCCGACCAAGCGGCCGTGGATGATCAGCCACTGAAGAATCCAGCCACGACCGGACACGCAGCCCGCAGTTCGACTGCGTCAACGCCCCAGATCCTCCGCCACGCTTTTCACCACGGCACGGAAGAATGCCGCGCGCGGAAAGTCGGCAGACGAAGCGATGGTACGAACCAGCAGGCTGGGGTGTCCCGACAGCAGCAGCACATAAATCCAATGGTCGGACTTCACTTCGGCCAGCAGTCCCGATCCCGGCAGCAGGCTCCAGCCGGCGATCACCTGTCCGTCGTTCATCGGGCCCAGCGTGGCCAGTAGATCGTGGAAGTGAAGCAGGCCCGGCGAAACCGCGGTATGAGCAACCGCCGAATAGAGCGCGATGCTCTCCGGCAGGCGCCGGGCGACGAGCCAGGGCAGCCGCTCCCGTAGACAGCGAGGAACAAGCAGCGCACAACACGGCTGCCAGCATCAAGCCCGTACGCATCAAGCAAGACGCGTCATTGCTCCGCCTCCCAAACAGCCCTGTCACGAGTCATGGTTTCAGGCGTTTCTTCAGGGCATTTTCCAGAGCCTTCAGTTCGGCTTCGTCCTGCTCGTCGGCCTGACGTGCCTCGTCCTGTTTGCGGCGCCGGTCATAGTCCAGGTAGCGCAAGCCCGTGGTGCGCTCCATCTGCGCGTGGCTCACTTTGCCTGCATGCGTGAGCACAGGAAAGCCATTGCTGCTGATGATCTGGTCCACGTTCTGGCGCCAGAAACTCATGCGAATCTCCTCGCGGCGCTTGGTACGCAGCTCCGCCGTTTCCAGAAAGATCACCACCAGTCGGTTCAGGGTGTCGATCTCGTCCTCGGTCAGGTAGTTCTTGGCGATCAGAATGTCCTGCTTGCGCACCTTGTCGCCCGGCCAATGCAACAGGCCGAAGTATCTGTCGTCGGGGTTGGCACGAGCCACGATCAGTTCCGCCGCGGTCTGCTGCGTCACGGCGTAGAGCAACAGGTTCTGTACCGTGGCAAAGAATATCTGCGTGGCCTTGTCGGTTTTGTCGTAGTCGCTCGCCAGGGAAAACAGATCGCGAACCTTTTGATAAAAGCGCTTTTCCGAGGCACGGATGTCCCGGATGCGGGCCAGCATCTCGTCGAAGTAGTCCGGGCGGCCATCCGGGTTCTTCAGCCGCTCGTCATCCATCGCGAAGCCCTTGAGCAAGTACTCCTTGAGCACCGTGGACGCCCAGCGGCGAAACTGCACCCCGCGCGGCGAGCGCACCCGGTAGCCCACGGCCAGAATGGCATCCAGATTGTAGAGCGTGACGCTGCGCCGCACCTGGCGGGAACCTTCGGTTTGAACTGTCAAGGATTCCTTGACAGTTGTCGCCGGGTCCAACTCCCCGTCCCCAAAGATGTTCTTCAAGTGCAGCGAAATATTCTGCTTGGTAGCGTCGAACAACTCGGCCATTTCAAGCTGGGTCAACCAGACCGTCTGCTGCTCGGCCCTCAGCTTGATCTGGCTGCGCCCGTCTTCGGTGGTGTAGAGGATCAGTTCGCTCATACGGCCGGCGTCTCGTTAAGGTGGCATTCGAGAATTCTATCTTGAGGCATCTCACGCAAGACCTTCGCCTGGCACTCCAGACCCGGGAATCCCGTGCTCTCGCAGCAACCGCCCCGGAACACGGCCTCGCGCCGGTGGCGCGCAACACCAAGGATTGCGCCGGTCTGTCCGTCGCGGTCTTCAAACACTGAACGCACTGATGCAGCGGCTCCCTACGACCTCATCCGGCACTGCCCCCAATACGTCAAACGACGTATTTGTGCATCGCACAATCCTTCCCACAATGGCGCCAGGCCTTTCGACCACCCGCCCTACACCGGAGACCCAGCCGATGAGACACGGAGACATTTCCAGCAGCGCCGATTGCGTGGGCGTTGCCGTCGTCAATTACAGGATGCCCCGCCTGCATACCCGGGCGGAGGTGCTGGACAATGCCCGCAGGATCGCCGACATGGTGGTCGGCATGAAGCAGGGCCTGCCCGGCATGGACCTGGTGATCTTCCCCGAGTACTCCACCCACGGGATCATGTACGACCCCAAGGAGATGTACGACACCGCCGCCACCGTGCCCGGCGACGAAACCGAAATCTTCGCCGCCGCCTGCCGCAAGGCCAGGGTCTGGGGTGTGTTCTCGCTGACCGGCGAGCAGCATGAGGAGCACCCCAACAAGGCTCCCTACAACACGCTGATCCTGATGAACGACCAAGGCGAGATCGTGCAGAAATACCGCAAGATCATGCCCTGGGTGCCGATCGAAGGCTGGTATCCGGGCGACTGCACCTATGTCTCCGACGGCCCGAAGGGGATGAAGATCAGCCTCATCATCTGCGACGACGGCAACTACCCCGAGATCTGGCGCGACTGCGCGATGAAGGGCGCCGAACTGATCGTCCGCTGCCAGGGCTACATGTACCCGGCCAAGGACCAGCAGGTGATGGTGTCGAAGGCGATGGCCTGGATGAACAACTGCTACGTCGCGGTCGCCAATGCCACCGGCTTCGACGGCGTGTATTCCTATTTCGGCCATTCCGCCATCATCGGCTTCGATGGCCGCACGCTGGGCGAATGCGGCGAAGAGGACATGGGCATCCAGTATGCCGAACTGTCCACCGGCCTGATCCGCGATTTCCGCAAGAACGCGCAGTCGCAGAACCACCTGTTCAAGCTGCTGCACCGCGGCTACACCGGCAAGATCAACTCCGGCGAGGATGCTGCCGGCGTCGCTGCCTGCCCCTACAGCTTTTACGGCGAGTGGATCAACGACCCTGAAGGCACGCGCAAGAAAGTGGAAGCCATCACCCGCTCGACGGTGGGCACGGCGGAATGCCCGATCGACGGCATTCCCAACCAGGAAACCCGGCACCGCTGAACGCCCCCCCCTGCCGAGCCGCACATGGACCTCTCTTCCTACCGCATCGCCACCGAGCCCTACTACCACCCGACCGGCCACGAGATCGCGCTCTACGAGCACGCCTATGCCCACCGCCTGCCGCTGGTGCTGAAGGGCCCCACCGGCTGCGGCAAGACGCGCTTCGTCGAGTACATGGCCTGGCGCCTCGGCAGACCGCTGATCACGCTGGCCTGCAACGAGGACATGAGCACCGCCGACCTCGTCGGCCGCTACCTGCTCGACGCCGACGGCACCCGCTGGCACGACGGTCCGCTCGCCACCGCGGTGCGCCACGGCGCCATCTGCTATCTCGACGAAGTCGTCGAGGCGCGGCAGGACACCACCGTGGTCATCCACCCGCTCACCGACAGCCGCCGCATCCTGCCGCTCGACAAGAAAGGCGAGATCGTCACCGCCCACCCCGACTTCCAGTTGGTGGTGTCCTACAACCCCGGCTACCAGAGCCACAGCAAGAGCCTGAAGCAATCCACCCGCCAGCGCTTCGCCGCGCTGGAGTTCGGCTATCCCGCCGCTGCGGCCGAAACCGACATCGTCGCCCATGAGGCCGGCATCGAGCCGACACTCGCCGCGCGCCTGGTGGATATCGCGGTCAAGTCGCGCCGGCTGCGCGAGCGCGGGCTGGAAGAAGGCATCTCCACCCGGATGCTGATCTATGCCGGCATCCTGATCCGCGACGGCCTGCCGCCGATCGACAGCTGCCGCATGGCAATGACCGCACCGATCACCGACGATCCGGACATGCAGGCCGCGCTGGACGCGATCCTGGAAGCGACGTTCTGACACGGCGAGCTGCCATGCCCTCGGCGCCGACCAGCGATGCCCCTGCCTCGCACCTGACCCGGCTGACCCACCTGCTCCACGCCTTCGGCGTCGATGATGGCGAAGTCCAGCTGCTAGAGCGCCCGCCGCAGGACGGCCCGCCGGCACGCCCGGTGCTGCACGGCGCCACCCTGCTGCTGCCGGCCGTTCCCAGCGGCTGGCACGGCGATGGTGGCCACTGCCACCTCGCCGCCACACTTCACGCCATCGGCCACCTTCTGTATTCGCCGCGCCGGCAGCCGACGGGCAAGCGCAAACCGATGGGGCTGGCGCTCGCCGCGGCGATCGAGGACGTGCGCGTCGACCGCCTGCTGATGCGCCGCTATCCGGGCATCGCGCGGCTGATCCGCCACCTGATCCGCACCCAGAACGAACTGCCGCAAGTCGGCTTCGAAGCCCGCATCGCCCGCTTGCAGCGCGTGCTGCTCGATCCGCGGGCCGGCGACAATGACATCTGGGTCATCAAGGGCCGCGCGCTGTTCGAGGAGCAGACGGACCAGCTGGACGACGCCGAGGCTTTCCAGCCCATGATCGACGTGCTCGCCTACGACCTCGGCCAGCTGCGCGTGCGCATGAACCTGCAGACCCATGCTCCGCCCTTTCCCTGGCACGACGACAACAGCCACCTGTGGGCGCACGCCGCCGACGCCGAGCAAGCAGATATCCCATTGCGCCGCCCGCCGCCACCGGCCGGAGAGGCCGGCGCCGCTGCTGCGCAGACATCGGCCTCGCCGCCTGAAACGGTGGCCCTGCCCGAAATCGCCCGTCACGATTATCCCGAGTGGCACCATCAACTGGCACGTGTACGCAGCAACTGGTGCACCGTGATCGAACGCGCCGTACCGCCTCCGGCCCCCGACGAAACCGGAATACGGACGAGCGACAACCTGCGCCTGCAACGCGGCCTGCGCCTCGACCGCCGCGAACGCATCCGCCGCCAGTGGGAAGGCGAGGACATCGACCTCGACGCCGCCACCGAAGTCTTCATCGACCGCCGCCTCGGCCTTGCCCCCGATCCCCGCCTGTTCCGCCGCGCCGGCCGCGCCCCGCACCACGCCAGCATCCTGCTGTTGCTCGACCTGTCGGCCTCGACCGCCGATCTGCTGACCGACGGCCGCAGCGTGCTCGCGCTCGAACACGAAGCCGCCGGCATGCTGATGGCGGCACTGCGGGCGGGTTCCGACCGGCTGGAAGTCGCCGGCTTCGACTCCGACGGACGCCAGGCAATCAATTACCTGCGCCTGCTCGACTTCGGCCAGCCGATTCCAGCCGAACCGGCGTCGCTCCTCGCCTTCGCGCGCAGCGGCCTGTCGACGCGCATGGGTGCAGCCATCCGCCACGCCACATCCCGCCTGACCACGGAGCGCAACGACACCCGGGTGCTGCTTCTGCTTTCGGACGGCGCCCCCTCCGACATCGACGTCTTCGATGAGCGCCATCTCGTCGAAGACGCCGCCTTCGCCGTCGGCGAAGCGAGACGCAAGGGCATCCGCTGCTTCTGCCTGACGCTGGACCGCCAATCCGAAGCCTATGTGCGCCGCATCTTCGGCCGCGGCAGCTACCGCATCATCGATGACGCACACAGGCTCGCCAGCGCATTGCGCGACACCTGCGCGCGGGTGGTGGACAGCAGTTGACGCCCCAAGGCAGTGCCGGAGAGCCTGGCCGCTAGCAGACATAACGGCCCCCGGACAGCCGCCATGCACACAACTGATGCCGACGGGCTCGGCAGGCGTTCGCATTGCGCACGACATTGGTGCGCCGCACCGCTTTTTCAGCGCAATGCACCGTTCGAGAGCGTGAAAGGGCGAGCCGCAAAATCCTGCTGAACCGCCGCAGTCAAGGGCTTCCGGGCGAATGGCACAGCCTTTGCTAAAGGGACGACAAACCCGCCAATCCGGCGGCATTCAGCCCTTCGGAGGACATCTTCACCATGAGCCCGCGCCATTTCAGCCTCAAGACTCTCGCTGCCGCCGTCGCCGCGGCCGGCCTGTCCCTGTCCTTCTCCGCGCAGGCTGCGGACACCATCAAGGTCGGCGTGCTGCATGCGCTCTCCGGCACGATGGCGATTTCCGAAACCGCGCTCAAGGACATGGCGCTGATGACCATCGAGGACATCAACGCCAAGGGCGGCGTGCTGGGCAAGAAGCTGGAGCCGGTCGTCATCGACACCGCCTCCAACTGGCCGCTGGCGGCGGAAAAGGCCAAGCAGCTCATCGGCCAGGACAAGGTGGCCGTCACCTTCGGCTGCTGGACTTCGGTGTGCCGCAAGTCGGTGCTGCCGGTTTATGAAGAAAACAACGCACTGCTGTTCTACCCGGTGCAGTACGAGGGCGAGGAGCTGTCGAAGAACGTGTTCTACACCGGCGCTGCGCCCAACCAGCAGGCCATTCCCGCAGTGGAATACCTGATGAGCGAGGACGGCGGCGAAGCCAGGCGCTGGGTGCTGCTGGGCACCGACTACGTGTATCCGCGCACCGCCAACAAGATCCTGCGCGCCTTCCTGAAGGCCAAGGGCGTGGCCGACAAGGACATCATGGAGACCTACACGCCTTTCGGCCACAGCGACTACCAGACCATCGTCGCCGACATCAAGCGCTTCGCCGCGGGCGGCAAGACGGCGGTGGTGTCCACCATCAACGGCGACTCCAACGTGCCCTTCTACAAGGAACTGGGCAACGCCGGGCTGAAGGCCACCGACGTGCCGGTGGTCGCCTTCAGCGTCGGCGAGGAAGAGCTGCGCGGCCTCGATCCCAAGCCGCTGGAAGGCCATCTGGCGGCGTGGAACTACTTCATGAGCGTCAAGAACCCGGCCAACGACGCCTGGATCAAGCAGTGGAGCGACTACGCCAAGGCCAAGCGCCTGCCCGGCCAATCGACCAAACCGCTGACCAACGACCCGATGGAAGCCACCTACGTCGGCATCCACATGTGGAAGCAGGCGGTCGAGAAGGCCGGCAGCACCGAGCCCGACAAGGTCATCGCGGCGATGGCTGGCCAGAGCTTCGAGGCGCCCAGCGGCTTCACGCTGACGATGGACGAGAAGAACCACCACCTGCACAAGCCGGTGCTGATCGGCGAGATCCGCGGCGACGGCCAGTTCAACGTGGTGTGGAAGACGCCCGCGCCGGTCAAGGCCCAGCCCTGGAGCCCCTACATCGAAGGCAACGACAAGAAGAAGGACGAGCCGGAAAAGCAGTAAACCTCCTCTTCCGTCCCTCGCCCTGGCGGATCGCCCGGGCACGGCGTGCGCCGTGTCCGCGGCCCCCTGCGTCCGACACCGGTGCGTGCCGCGCCACTCGCTGCAATTCGCGTGCCGCCAGGCGCAAGCCGCACCGTTTCTTTCGAGTGTTTCCCCATGACTGGATACTTGCGAACGCTGGCCCTGCTGGCCTGCCTGGCACTGCCTTGCCTGGCGCACGCGCTGACGCCCGAAGCCGCGCTGGCGATGGCCCGGGGCGAAGGCAGCAGCCGCATCGCCGCCATGCAGGCGGCCATCGCCGACGACCCCGACGAGCGCACCGCCGCCTTCCTGCGCGCACTGGCCGCCAACGAAGTGGCGGTCGCCGACGGCCGCGCCCTGATCGTGCGCAACGGCCAGGCGCAGGATCCCGTCAGCGGCGAAACCCTGCCGCTGCCAGCGAGCGCGGAAGGCGTCATGAACAACAACCGCATGCGCGGCGCGATCAACGCCGCGCTGGCCGCGCTCGACCTGTTCGCCGCCGATGCCGGCAAGCGCCTGCAGGCCGCACACGCCATGCGCCAGGGGGCATCGGCCGAGCGCCTGCCGCTGGTGGATAAAGCCCTTGCCCAGGAAACGGATGCGCGCGTGAAGCAGGCGCTGGAACAGATCCGCGCCTCGGTGCACCTGAATGCCGAACTGCCCGCCGAACGGCTGGCCGCGATCGCCACGCTGGCCGGGGATGCCAGCCCCGCCACCCGCCTGCTGCTCGGCGAGCGCATGGCCGCCGAAACCGACGACCAGGTGCGAAGCGAGCTGCAGCGCGCGCTGCGCAAGATCGACGACAGGCTCGCCTGGGGCGAGCGCCTGGGCGTGGTCTTCACCGGCGCGAGCCTGGGCAGCATCCTGCTGCTGGTGGCGCTCGGCCTGGCCATCACCTACGGCCTGATGGGCGTCATCAACATGGCGCACGGCGAACTGATGATGATCGGCGCCTACGCCACCTACCTGGTGCAAGGCGTGTTCCGGCAGTATTTCCCCGGCGCCTTCGACGCCTACCTGCTCGCCGCGGTCCCGGCCGCCTTCCTCGCCTCGGCGCTGGTCGGCGCCATCCTCGAACGCAGCGTGATCCGCTTCCTGTACGGCCGCCCGCTGGAAACCCTGCTGGCCACCTGGGGCATCTCGCTGATCCTGATGCAGCTGGTGCGCACCGTGTTCGGCGCGCAGAACGTGGCGGTGGAGAACCCCTCGTGGATGAGCGGCGGCTGGCAGGCGCTGCCCAACCTGACGCTGCCCTACAACCGCATCGTCATCATCGGCTTCGCCTTCGCGGTGCTGGCGCTGGTGGCCTGGATCATCTCGCGCACGCGCATGGGCCTGTTCGTGCGCGGCGTCACCCAGAACCGCCCGATCGCCTCGTGCATGGGGGTCAATACCGCGCGCGTCGACACCATGGCCTTCGCGCTCGGCAGCGGCATCGCCGGGCTGGCGGGCTGCGCGCTGAGCCAGGTCGGCAACGTCGGCCCGGACCTGGGGCAGAGCTACATCGTCGATTCCTTCATGGTCGTGGTGCTGGGCGGCGTCGGCCAACTGGCGGGCACGGTCTACGCGGCACTGGGGCTGGGCGTGCTGAACAAGTTCCTCGAAGGCTGGACGGGCGCGGTGCTGGCCAAGATCGCCGTGCTGGTATTCATCATCGCCTTCATCCAGAAGCGCCCGCAGGGCCTGTTCGCAATGAAGGGCCGCAGTGCGGAGGCATGACATGCAAGCTACCACTTCTTCGACTCCTGCCGTACCCGCGGTACAACTCCCGGGCCGCAGGCCGCTGCTGACGCGCAAGGGCTGGGGCGCGTTCTGCGCCGCGCTGCTGGCGGTGTGCGCGCTCGCGCCGGTGCTGAATCTGTGGGTACCGCCGGACAGCGCCTTCCACCTGTCGGACTACGCGGTGGCGCTGCTCGGCAAGATCATGTGCTACGCGATCTGCGCGCTGGCGATGGACCTGATCTGGGGCTACACCGGCATCCTGTCGCTGGGCCACGGCCTGTTCTTCGCCCTCGGCGGCTACGTGATGGGCATGTACCTGATGCGCCAGATCGGCACCGAAGGCAACTACGGCAGCGACCTGCCCGACTTCATGGTCTTCCTCGACTGGAAGGAACTGCCCTGGCACTGGATGCTGTCCGACAGCTTCGCCGCCACGCTGATCCTGATCGTCGCCGTCCCCGGACTGTTGGCCTTCGTGTTCGGCTGGTTCGCCTTCCGCTCGCGGATCAAGGGCGTGTATTTCGCCATCATCACGCAGGCGCTGACCTACGCGGCGATGCTGCTGTTCTTCCGCAACGAGACCGGTTTCGGTGGCAACAACGGCTTCACCGACTTCAAGCGCATCCTCGGCCAGCCGCTCGCCACGCAGGAAATGCGCATGCTGCTGTTCGTGCTCACCGGCTGCACCCTGCTGGGCTTCTTCCTGCTGGCGCGCTGGCTGGTTCGCAGCAAGTTCGGCCGCGTATTGCAGGCGATCCGCGACGCCGAGAGCCGGGTGATGTTCTCGGGCTACTCGCCGCTGCCCTACAAGCTCACGATCTGGGTCATCAGCGCGATGATGTGCGGCGTGGCCGGCGCGCTGTACGTGCCGCAGGTCGGCATCATCAACCCCGGCGAGATGAGCCCGGCCGCGTCGATCGAGATCGCGGTGTGGGCCGCGGTGGGCGGGCGCGGCACGCTGATCGGGCCGATCGCCGGCGCCTTCCTGGTCAACGGCGCGAAGAGCTGGCTGACGGTGGTGGCGCCGGAGTTCTGGCTGTACTTCCTCGGCGCGCTGTTCATCGCCGTCACGCTGTTCCTGCCGCAAGGCATCGCCGGCCTGGCGCGCAAGCTGCGCCGCAGCGGCGGCGATGCCCGGCCCCTTGCAGGCGCACAGGCGGAAGGCCGCAGCCCCGCTGCCAAAGAGGAGACGCGCGCATGACTCCCGAACTGATGAAGGCGGGCACGGCCCGCTTCGAACGCCACCTCGAACGCGAGGCCCAGCGCCGCGCCGCGCTCACCGAATCGGGCGGCCGCAGCGCCGGCTATGCCCGCCACGCGGTGGCGGGCGAAGTGGACGTGACTCACGGCCGCATCCTGTACCTGGAAGACGTGCACGTCAGCTTCGACGGCTTCAAGGCCATCAACGGCCTGAACCTGGACATCGCCCCCGGCGAGCTGCGCTGCATCATCGGCCCCAACGGCGCGGGCAAGACCACGATGATGGACATCATCACCGGCAAGACCCGGCCCGACAAGGGCACGGTGTTCTTCGGCTCGACCATCGACCTGCTGCGCCACAACGAGCCCGGCATCGCGCAGCTCGGCATCGGCCGCAAGTTCCAGAAGCCCACGGTGTTCGAACAGCTCAGCGTGTTCGAGAACCTCGAACTCGCGCTGAAGACGCACAAAGGCGTGAAGCACTCGATGTTCTTCCAGCTCGACAGCGCGCAGAGCGATCGCCTGGCCGAGGTGCTGCACACCATCCACCTCGCCGGCAGCATGCGCCGCATGGCGGGCGAACTCTCCCACGGCCAGAAGCAATGGCTGGAGATCGGCATGCTGCTGATGCAGGACCCCAAGCTGCTGCTGCTCGACGAACCCGTCGCCGGCATGACCGACGAGGAAACCGCGCGCACCGCCGAACTCTTCCTGCGCCTGAAGGGCAGGCACTCGCTGATGGTGGTGGAGCACGACATGCACTTCATCCGCGCCATCTCGGAAAAAGTCACCGTGCTGTGCGACGGCGCGGTGCTGGCCGAAGGCACGCTCGACGACGTGCAGGCCGACGAGCGCGTGATCGAAGTCTATCTGGGGCGCTGAAGCCCCGGCATGCCCTCTCCCGATGGATAAGCGATAAAGACCGAACCATGCTCAAAGTCCACAACCTGCACCAGTACTACGGCGGCTCGCACATCCTGCGCGGGGTCGGCCTCACCGCCGAGCCGGGCCGGATCACCGTGCTGCTGGGCCGCAACGGCGTCGGCAAGACCACCCTGCTCAAGAGCCTGATGGGCCTGGTGCCGATCAGGGACGGCACGATCGAATGGCAGGGCCAGTCGCTGTCGGGCCGCGCGCCCTATGAACGCGCCCGCGCCGGCATCGGCTTCGTGCCGCAGGGGCGCGAGATCTTCGGCCGCCTCACGGTCGAGGACAATCTGCGCATGGGCCTGGCCTACCAGCGCGCCGGCACGCCGATACCGCCCGACCTGTACGAACTGTTCCCGGTGCTGAAACAGATGCTGCAGCGCCGTGGCGGCGACCTGTCGGGCGGCCAGCAGCAGCAACTGGCGATCGCACGCGCGCTGGCGCCGGGGCCGCAGCTGCTGATCCTCGACGAGCCCACCGAAGGCATCCAGCCCAGCATCATCAAGGACATCGGCCGCGTGATCCGCATGCTCGCCAAGGAACGCGGCATGGCCGTGCTGCTGTGCGAGCAGTACTACGACTTCGCCGAGGAACTGGCCGACGCCTACCTGGTGATGGAACGCGGCGAAGTCATCGCCCAGGGGCCGGGCAGCGAGATGCAGGAGAAAAACATCCGGAGCCTGGTGGCGATATAGCCTAGAGCTAGGCGAACGGCGGGTGGGGCAAGCCTCGCGATGAGGCGAGATGCGGAGCGCCGACACCGTGGACACGCCAGGCGCAATCGAGGCCGGCGAATCGATTCGCGACCTGAAAGGGCTGCAGGCGTGGATGCCGCCTTGTCTTACCAGTAAGACACGGATAGGATGGCCGACAGGCCCCCTCGGAGTACGCCATGACCACGGTCATTCTCTCATCCAAGGGCCAACTGGTGCTGCCCGCCGAGGTGCGGCAGCACTTTGGCCTGGTCCCCGGCAGCCGGCTCGAACTGGTCGAGGAACCGGACGGCATCCGGCTGATCGTTCCCCATCCCGCGCCCCAGGCAGACGTGGAGTCCGGCTACGGCATGCTCAAGCCTCGATCCAGGGGCAAGCCGCGGCGCCTGGCGGATTTCGATGCCGCCGGTCTGCTTGCCAAAGCCAGGCCATGAAAGCCGTCGACACCAATGTGCTGGCACGCTTCTTCGTGGATGACCCGGACGATCTGGAAGCCGCGCGCCGGCGCCCTGCCGCGCTGGAGGCGATGCGGGGCCGTGTGTTCGTTTCCGTCACCGTGCTGCTGGAGCTGGAATGGGTGCTGCGCGGCTTCTACGAACTGCCGCGTGCGTCCATCCACCGCGCCCTGAGCGCACTATGCACGTATGGCAACGTCGTCGTCGAGGACCGTGCCCGCGTGCTGGCGGCCTTGCAGGCCTTCGAGCAGGGGCTGGACTTTGCCGATGCGCTGCACCTGAGCCGCGCCGCATCCTGCACGGCGCTGCTGACGTTCGACAAGCGCTTCATCAAGCGGGCGTCCAGCTTGCCGGATGCCATTCCATGCGAGCAGCCCCGCTCGTCCTGAATGATGCTCCCGTGTGAGGAAACGCGATGTTCTGGCAGGCTCTGACCACGATGCGCGATCTGGGGCGCTTGCACGAAATCGCCTCGATCCTGGTCCGTTACGGATTCGGCGACGTCGTGCGGCGGATGGGGCTGGCCAACGCCCTGGAACGCGCGGGGACGGCGCTGCACTGGCGTGAAGCGGCCGACTTCGCCCACATGACGCCGCCCGAACGGGTGCGGCGGGCGCTGGAAGACATGGGGCCGGCCTTCGTCAAGCTCGGCCAGGTGCTCGCGACCCGGGTCGATCTGCTCGAACCCGAGTGGATCGCCGAATTCGGGAAACTGCAGGACAGCGCACCGCCCGCGCCCTGGGCTGCCGTGCATCAGCAGCTCGGCGAAGACCTCGGTGCGCCACCCGAGGAAGTCTTCGCCGCGTTCGAGCCCGAGCCGCTGGCAGCCGGCTCGATTGCACAGGTTCACCGGGCGCGTCTCGACGACGGCAGCGAGGTCGTGGTCAAGGTGCGGCGGCCGGGCATTCGCCCGATTCTGGAAGCCGACCTGCGCTGGCTTGCACGCCTGGCCGAACTTGCCGAGGCCGAGAGCCCCGAATGGCGTGTCCTGCATCCGCGCGAGATGGTGCGCCAGTTCGCCCAGTCGCTGCGCAACGAACTCGACTTCGCCGGCGAATGCCGCAACGCCGATCGCATCGCAAGAAACTTCGCGGGCTATGCCGACCAGGACTCTGCCGCTGCCGTTCCCGGCAGCGGGGAGCCGGATCCCGCCGGTGACCCGGCCATCATCGTCATTCCCCGCGTCTATTGGCAATGGATCGGCGAGCGGGTCTGCGTACAGGAATTCATCGGCGGTATTTCCGGGCGCAGGCTGCAAGCCGTAGAGCAGGCCGGCCTGGACCGCAAGCTTCTCGCCCGGCGCGGCGCCAATGCGGTACTGAAAATGATCGTCGAGGACGGGCTGTTCCACGCCGACCCTCACCCGGGCAACGTGTTCTACCTGCCGGGCAATCGCATCGCCTTCATCGACTTCGGCATGGTCGGACGACTCTCGGAAGAACGCCGCGACGAGTTGATCCGGCTGATGCTGGGGCTGGTGAAGAACGATGCCCGCAGCGTCGTCGACGTCATGCTCGAATGGGCGAACGACGGTGCGGCAAATGAACAGGAGCTGTTGCTGGAAATCCAGTCCTTCGTCGACCGCTACCACGGCGTGCCACTGAAGCAGCTGCGCCTGAGCGAACTGCTGAGCGACCTCGTGGCGATCCCGCGACGCCACCATCTCGTGCTGCCCAACGATCTGGCCTTGCTGGTCAAGGCCTTCGTCACCCTCGAAGGCCTGGGCCGCGAACTCGACCCCGGTTTCGACATGGCCAACCAGGCCCTGCCCCTGCTGGAGCGTACCATGCAGGCGCGCTACTCCCCGGCTGCGCTGCTCAAACGGGGGCAACGGTCAGCAGGCGAGGTTTTCTCCTTGCTGGCGAGCCTGCCCCAGGATCTCTCCCGCCTGCTGCGCCTTGCCCGTCGCGGCCGGCTGGAGATGCACATCGACGTCCCCCATCTGAAACGGCTCGGCGATCAACTCGATCGCGCCGCCAACCGCCTCGTGATCGGAGTCGTCGTCGCCGCGCTCATCGTCGGTTCGTCCATCGTCATGACCGTGCCGGGAGGACCGACGCTCCTGGGCTTGCCGGTCTTCGGCCTCATCGGCTTCCTCGGCGCGATGGTCGGCGGCGTATGGCTGCTGCTCTCCATTCTGCGCAGCGGAAAAGGACGATGAATACTGACGGGGCAGGTGAATACCTGCACCGCGGTCGAACCGGGTGCATGCGATCGCCGGGCTGATGCCCCACATGAGCGACGTCAGCCCCGCACACACCTCAAGCTCGCCGACAGCCGGCGAACCAGCGAATCCATGTAGCGCTCGAACAGCGCGTCCGGGTTCTGCCTGAACAGCCGGATCCGCCCGGTGTTGTTCAGCACCAGCACGCCGACGATGTGGGCGAATGCGGCGGTGGTCTCGGCCACCGCTTCGTCGGCATCCAGGCCCAAGGTCTTCAATTGCTGCTCGACCGGTCGCAGCGCGGCCATCAGCCGTTCGTTCAGTTGCTGGTTCAGCTCCGGCGTCAGGCCCCGCGGCTTGACGCCGTCGAACAGGTAGAAGCCCAGGTCCAGCTCCTTCGGGTTGTCGCGGTAGAACACGTAGAAGGCGGTGGCCTTGGCCCGCAGCAGCTCGACCGGCCCGGCCGCGTCCGCCCCTGCCGCATCGACGACGCCGTTCAAGCGCTGCAGCGACTCGCCGAGCAGCGCGCCGTAGATCTCTTCCAGGTTGGCGAAGTAGCTGTAGATGGCACCGGGGGTGTAGCCCGCCCGCTTGGCGATCTCCCGCAGGCTCGCCCCGTCCAGTCCCAGCTCGAAGAAGGCCGAGCGCGCCGCATCCAGGATCAGCGCACGGCGCGCCTGGTTGAGCGTGTTTTCCCTGATTGCCCTCGATTCCGTCCGCGACTCGGCTGCCATTCCGGCAGCGGCCGCACGGGCGCGTGATCGAGGCGGACTCTGGCGGGCGGTCGTTGACTTGGACATGAGCAGAATTCTACACTGCGCGACATATTGAACACTGTTCAATACAGTCAACGCCACTCAAAAAGGAGCCACCATGTCTGCCACCAACACCAGCGGCCTGATGGACGGCCGGCAATTCCGGGAATCCCTGCGGAAGTACGAGCCCGTCGTCTATGTCGATGGCCAACGGATCGAATCGGTCGTCGATGCTCCTTCGCTGCAGCCCGGCATCAATGCCCTTGCCGTCACCTACGACTTCGCCCACGACCCCGCGCTGGCACCGCTGATGCTCGCGAAGCAGACGGCCTCGGGCAGGACGGTCAACCGCATGCTGCACGTCAACGAATCGGCCGGCGACCTGCTCAACAAGCTCGAAGCGGTCCGCGTGCTCTGCCAGGAGACGGGCTGTGCGCAGCGCTATCTGGCGCACGACGCGCTCAACGGCATCGGCCAGGCGATGGCCAAGCTGGACGATGCCAGGGGTTCGACCGAATACCGCGCGAAGTTCGCCGCCTGGCTGCAGAAGGTGCAGGACGAAGACCTGACGCTGGGCATCGCGATGACGGACGCCAAGGGCGACCGCAGCAAGCGCCCCAACCAGCAGCTGAACCAGGACGTCTATGTCCATGTCGTCGAACGCAATGCCAAAGGCATCATCATTTCCGGCACCAAGGCCATCGTCACCGGCGCGCCCTACGTGCACGAATTCCTCGTCATGCCCTCGCGCAACATGCGCGAAGACGACAAGGACTTCGCCCTCTGCTGTGCGGTGCCGGTCGACGCGCCGGGCATCACCATCGTCGCCCGGCCGGCCGGCCGCCCCGGCGAGAAGCCCGAGCACGGCGCGCCGCTGTTCTCGCGCAAGTACGGCCAATCGACCGGCGTGGTCATCTTCGACAAGGTCTTCGTGCCCTGGGAGCGCGTGTTCCTGGCCGGCGAATGGGAGTTTTCCGGCGACATCACCTACAACTACGCCACCCATCACCGCCACAGCTGCATCGGCGCGCGGGCGGGCTTCGGCGACCTGCTGATCGGCGCCGGCGCCCTGATGTGCGAAGCCAACGGCCTCGATCCGGACAAGAAGGCCAATCTGCGCGACCCGATGGTCGAGCTGATCAAGATCACCGAAGGCTTCTACGCCTGCGGCGTCGCCGCGAGCGTCTATTCGGTGCAGGACCCGTACTCGAAGAGCTTCATGCCCGAGCCGGTGTATTCGAACATCGGCAAGCTGCTGCTCTCCACCCAGATCTACGACATGCACCGGCTCGCCCACGAAGTCTCCGGCGGCCTGATCGTCGCCCTGCCGGGACCGGACGAGGACCACAACCCGGCCACGGCGGCGACGCTGGCCGAAGTGCTGCGCGCCAACCCGGCCATCCCCTACGACAAGCGGATCGAAGTGTCCCGCTTCATCGAAGACCTGACCGCTTCCTACCAGGGCGGCTGGTACTCGCTGATCAGCCTGCACGGCGGCGGCTCGCCGACCGCACTGAAGCAGGAAATCTGGCGCAACTACCCGGTGGGCAACAAGGTCGAGCTGGTCGAGCGCCTGCTGGAACGCGGCGTGCTGGCCGAGGACGGCCGCTCGATCAGCAGGAACAAGCAGCCCGGGCGCTGCTGCGACGCCGGCTGCAGCCAGCCCGGCCAGCCGGTGATGGTGCCGCTGCCGAAGGTCGGCAGAAGCGGCTGAAAGCGGGCGCCACCTTCAGGCTGCGGCCCGGGAGCGGCCTTGCTGGAACCGGCATTACCAATTCTTGCCATGCCGCCTAAGCTCAGGCCATGAGCACGATGAACATCTCATTGCCCGACAGCCTGAAGGCCTTCGTGGATGAGCAGGTCAACGAACGCGGCTACGGCACCAGCAGCGAGTACGTGCGCGAATTGATCCGCAAGGATCGGGATCGCCAGCATGTGCGCGGCCTGCTGCTGGCAGGCGCTGCTTCTGCGCCCACCTCGCCAGCCGATGCCGCTTACTTCCAAAGCCTGCGCGAACGGGTGGCCAAAGCGGCAGAATCTGGCTCCGGGAATTGAAGGCCAGGCCACATCGACGTCTGGCCGCATACTGCACGATCAACTTGCAGCGTCATCGCCATCCCGATCGACATGCTTGCATTCCACGATGAAGTGAATTAGCGTTCACAAAATGAATCTCTGTTCACTTCATCATGGCCTATCGCAAGACAGAACGCATCGAAGCACGCCTTGCCGACAACCGGCAGCGCATCCTGGACGCCGCGCGCAGGCTGGTTTCCGAGGGCGGCTGGGCCGAGGCGCAGATCGGCCACGTCGCCTCCGCCGCCGGCGTGGCGACCGGTTCGGTGTATCGCTACTTCCCGTCCAAGGTGGATCTGTTCGTCGAAGTGCTGTCCGTCGTGTCCCAGCGCGAAGTCGACGTGCTGAAGGCCATCGCGGAGAGCGACGACGCGCCCTGGCAGACCCTCCACGTCGCGGTCTCGACTTTCGTCGAGCGTGCGATGCGCAACCGGCGGCTGGCCTATGCCCTGATCGCCGAGCCCTGCGAACGGGAACTCGATGAAGCCCGGCTGGTGTATCGCCATGCCATCAGCAAGCAGATCATGCGCATCGTCAAGGATGGCCAGGCGCAGGGCGACTTCCGTGCAGATCTCGACCCGAGCATTGCCGCCACGGTGATCGTGGGCGGCTTCATGGAAAGCCTGATCGGTCCGCTTTCGCCCCTCAACGCCGATTTCGACCGCTCGGGCAAACGGACGCCCGACGCGGTTCACGCCCTGGCAAGCCAGATTGCCGATGTCTGCTGCGCGGCAGTCGCCACACAGAACGGCAAGCTTGCTTCATTCGACGCCACCCGAAGGAGACAGAAATGAACGCCCCGATTCCCTCGAGCAATGCGCTCAAGCCGGCATCCGACCGCCATTCCACCCATGTCGTCAGAAACCAGGCCGCGATGCCGACCGGCTTCAACGCCTTCGACGACGACGTGGTGCTGAAGGCCGCCATCGAACGCGAGGCGCCATGGGCCGCGTCGCGCTGCTCGGCCATCGGCAAGCTGGCCGGCGACGACGCAGTGCAGGAGCTCGCCCGCCAGGCCAACCGCAACGCTCCCGAACTGAAGACCCACGACCGCTTCGGCAACCGCATCGACTGGGTCGAACTGCATCCCGCCTGGCACGAGTTGATGTCGCTGGCCTGGAAGCACGAAGTGCCGACGCTGTCGTGGACCAGCAAGGAGAAGCAGCCGCATTTCGCCCGCGCCGTGCTCTCCTATCTGTGGAACCAGATCGAGCAAGGCACCGGCTGCCCGACCGGGATGGCCTATGCGTCCTACGCCGGCTTCCGCCACGAGCCGGCGCTGAAGATCTGGGCAGAGAAGAGCCTCGGCACGGTCTATGAAAACAGCCGCCGCGAAGTGGCCGACAAGCCCTCGGTGGTGATCGGCTACGCGATGACCGAGAAACAGGGCGGCTCCGACCTGCGCGAAACGCAGACCACCGCGGTGTTCTCGCACACGGCCGATTATCACGGTGCCACGGCCCACTGGTACGAGCTGACCGGCCACAAGTGGTTCTGCTCGGTGCCGCAGTCCGACGGCTTCTTCACCCTGGCCAAGGTCGATGGCGGCGTCACCTGCTTCTTCCTGCCACGCACGCTGCCCGACGGCAGCCATAACCGCTTCTTCATCCAGCGGCTCAAGGACAAGGCCGGCAACCGCTCCAATGCCAGCAGCGAAGTGGAATACAGCGGCACCCTGGCGATCCGCGTCGGCGAGGAAGGCGCCGGCCTCAGGGAAATCCTCTCCCACTCCCACCTGACCCGGCTGGACTTCGCCGTCGGCTCCGCCGGCCTGATGCGCCAGGCGCTGACGCTGGCGCTGAACCACGCCACCACCCGCAACGGCTTCGGCTCCAGCCTGGCCCGGCGCCCGATGATGGCCAACGTGCTGGCCGACATGGCGGTGGAAGTCGAGGCCGCGACGCTGATGGCCTTGCGCATCGCCAGGGCGACGGACCATATCGACACCGATCCGCAGGAAAAGGCCTTCGCTCGCGTGACGACGCCGATGGCCAAGTACTTCAACTGCTCCCGCGTCGTCGCCGTCGCCAACGAAGCCCTGCAATGCCACGGCGGCAACGGCTTCGTCGAGGACGGCCCGATGGCCCGCCTGTACCGCGAAGCGCCGCTCAACAGCGTTTGGGAAGGCACGGCGAACATGATGTGCATGGACGTCCGCCGCGCGATGCTGAAGGACGCCAGCTGCCGCGACGCCCTGTTCGCCGAACTGGCCGACGTGCGCGGCCAGGACACGCGCTTCGACGCCTACGTCGCCGCGATGGGGCCGCTGCTGGACGCCATGCTGCAGGACGAATTCCTCGCCCGCCCCGCATCCGAAGCGATCGCCCGCTCGCTGCAGGGCGCCGAACTGCTGCGCCATTCGACGCCGGAGGTGATCGACGTGTTCATGAAGACCCGGCTGGGCGGAAGCATGAACAGCTGGGGCGCCATGTTCGGCTCGCTGGGCCCGGGCGTGACTCAGGCGCAGGCGGACATCATCGTCGAACGGGCACAGGTCAAGCGCTGAACGTTGCTGGTCGCGTTTTTCATGAATTGATGCTGCCGACCACCTGCGCGAGCACCAGAATCGCGTGGGCGACCGGGGGCGTCAGCACTCGACCGCGCCGACCACCACGATCTCGATCCGGTAGGCCGGGTTGGCCAATTGCGCCTGCACCGTCACGCGCGGCGGCGTGTGGCCGGGCACGACCCACTCGTCCCAGACGGTGTTCATCGCGCCGATCTCGCTGATGTCGGCCAGGAAGATCTGGCATTGCAGGATGCTTCGCTTGCTGGAACCGGCTTCCTCCAGCAAGCGCTCGACGTGGCCCAGCACCTCGCGGGTCTGCGTGGCGATGTCGGCACCGGGGCTGTTCTCGGGCACTTGCCCGGCCAGATAGACCACGCCGTTGAACACGGCACTTTCGGACAGGCGCGTGCCGACGTGGCGGCGTTGCAGGGCGGATTCGGGTGTGGACATGGCGGTTTTTTCCTTTCCGGGGTTCAATGGCGAACAAGCTTACACTTACATCCTGCCGGGCAAGCAGGTAGCGATGCAGGGGAACAGGCACAGCAACACCAAGGCCGCGATCATCAAGCAAGAACATGGCGCACAGCCCGGCGATGCCGCTGGTGATCTACTTGCCTGCCATGCTTCGATTGCCAGGGTTCACAGCCAACGCCGGGTTCGCTTGCAGAAGCTGGCGTACGCTTCCGGGAAGCGAGCGGATAGATGCCGCTCCTCCGGCCGGATCTGGAATCGCGTGATGTAGCGCACGAAAGCCGGAACAGCCACCAAAGCCGCGGCATTGCCGAGGCATAGCGTCCATCCCAGCAGGATTACGGAGTCACCGAGGTACATCGGGTTCCGGGTATGGCGATAAATACCGGATGTCACCAGACGCGTGGCCGAAGCGGGCCGGAGCGGATTGAAGGTCGTACCCGCGCGCAGAAAGGCGAGTGCAGGAAGGATATTCAACGCCAGGCCTGCAAGGGCCAGCGCAATCGCGAGAGTGGTGCGCAGCGCAAATTCAAAGGAGAGCACGGGCAGCAAAGGTGCGACGCCATATGCGGCAGCACCAAGCAGCACCATGACGATCGGCGGTGGAATTTTTGTCTCGAGCCACTGCATTGTTTGAACGAGGCTTCAAGTCGTGCCGCACGACAGCGGCGGCCCGAGGCAGCTTACTACCGACTGTCCCCACCCACAAACACCGGCTCCGCCTCCAACACCACGCCGAAGCGCCCCTCCACATCGGCCACGATCGCCCGCGCGATCCGCTCCACATCCGCCCCCGTCGCCCCACCCCGATTGACCAGCACCAGCGCCTGGCGCTCGAAGCAGCCCACCGGGCCGAGGTCGCGACCTTTCCAGCCGGCCTGTTCGATCAGCCAGCCGGCGGCGAGCTTCTCGCGGCCGTCGGGCTGCGGGTAATGCGGCATCGTCGGGTACGCTGCCAGCAGGCGGGCGCAGTGGGCGGCGTCGACCACGGGGTTCTTGAAGAAGCTGCCGGCATTGCCGATCTCGGCGGGGTCGGGCAGCTTGCGGCGGCGGATGGCGACGACGGCGTCGGAGATGTCGAGCGGCGTCGGCGTGGCGATGCCTGCGGCGGCCAGCTCGCGTTCGACGTCGGCATAGCGCGTCACCGCCTGCCAGGGTTTCGGCAGGCGGAAGCGCACCGCCGTCACCAGCCAGCGCCCCGGGTTGCGCTTGAACACGCTGTCGCGGTAGCCGAAGGCACAGTCCGCCAGGCTGAAGACCTGGCATTCGCCGGTTTCGAGGTCCACCGCGTCGAGCGAGTCGAAGCGGTCGGCGGTCTCGATGCCGTAGGCGCCGACGTTCTGGATCGGCGCCGCACCCGCAGTGCCGGGGATCAGCGACAGGTTTTCCAGTCCGGGCCAGCCCTGCTCCAAGGTCCAGCGCACGAAACCGTGCCACGGCTCGCCCGCGCCGGCCTCAACGATCCAGGCCTCGGCATCCTCGCGCACCAGGCGGCGGCCGGCGATCTCCACCTTCAGCACGGTGCCGGCAAAGTCGCCCCGCAGCACCAGGTTGCTGCCGCCGCCGAGCACCAGCCGCGGTTCCGGCGCCCGATCGGGCGCGGCGATGAGGGCGCCGATCTCATCCGCCGAGCGCAGCCGCAGCAGCCGTGCCGCGCGCGCGCGCAGGCCGAAAGTGTTGAGCGCGGACAGGTCGGCCTGCGTCTCGATGCGCGGCGATGCGGCGGGCATGTCAGCGCTCCAGCCTCGCCGTGTCGCGCTCGGGGGCGGCAGGCGTGTCGGGGATGGGGAACAGGCGGTCGTAGCCCATGTTGAACAGCAACGCGTACACGGTATAGGTGATGGCGAGGAAAATATCGGCGATCGCCGCCTCGATCCAGCCCATGCCGGTCCACCAGACGATGATCGGCAGCGTCATGCAGAACAGGCCCAACTCGAAGCCGACCGCGTGGATGCAGCGCAGGCGGAAGGGCCGGCGGTCGGCGCGGCGGCCGGTAAGCCGGCCTTCGATCCAGTCGAAGCTGGTGTTGTAACAGCCGTTCCAGATCGCCGCGATCAGCGCCAGCAGCGCCAGCAGACCGAGCGATTCGGTGATGGGGACGCCGCTGCCCCAGGCGAAAGGCGGCGTGACGATCAGCAGCCCGCCGACCTCGAACATCGTGATCTGGCGCAGTCGGTCGCCCAGCGAGCGAAGTTTGGGTTTTGAAGACACGGTGAAATCCTGCAATGAAGGTGCGACCCCGAGGGTTGAACCCAGGGGGTTGCCGTCAGCACGGGTCGTCCCGTGGGTAACCGACGGTCGCTGCGTCATTGCGCATGGCGGGCGGGGCCGTCCCCGCGTCGGAACACGAGGCCCACTGGCGTGGACCAGCGAACCTTTTAGCAAATCCCCCTCACTTCTGGCAAGCGTGGCACGCGGCGGCGGGTGCGGCATCACGCTGCCAAAATATAAGCCATCACTGATTCTCATCCCGTGCCGCGCTGACCGCCTGCGCGATGCAGGACATGGGCTACACACGGGTGCGTGCCATCGTCGGCGGCTTCGATGCGTGGGCAGCCGCCGGCAAGCCGGTCGAGCAGCCGAGCCTGCCATCCTTCGAGTAACAAAGTGCCACATGGGCGGCTCCCGTTCCGCAACGCACGCCGGCTAAACTATTTGCCCGAATAGTCGTCAAGACGTGCTTGTGCCGGCATCGCCGGTCTTCGAGATTCCGCCCATGCTCCCCACCCTGCTGCCGATCGGCTCCCTGCTCGCCGGCATCGCCCTGCTGCTGCTCGGCTCCGGCCTGCTCAATACCATCGTCGCCCTGCGCGGCGGCCTGGAAGGTTTTTCCGACACCACGCTGGGGCTGATCGGCTCAACGTATTTCCTCGGCTTCTTCCTCGGCGCCTTCGTCGCGCCGCGCCTGATCCGGCGCATGGGCCACATCCGCGCCTTCGCCTTCTTCGGCGCAGCGGTGGCCGCCTGCATGCTGCTGCACGTGCTCGTCGTGCACGCGGCATTCTGGATGGTGCTGCGCGTGATCACCGGCGTGGCGCTGGTCGGCTTCTACACCGTGATCGAAAGCTGGCTCAACGAGCAGACGACCGCCGACCGGCGCGGCCAGGTGTTCGCGGTGTACATGGTGGTCAACCTGCTGGCGCTGGCCGGCGCCCAGCAACTGCTGCGGCTCGACGGGCCGGGGAACTTCACCCTGTTCGCGGTCGCCGCCATCTTCGCCTGTCTGTCGCTGCTGCCGGTGACCATGACCCGCCTGCCCCAGCCGCAGCTCGGGCACACGCCCAGGCTCGACTTGCGCATGGTGTGGCGCGCCGCGCCGGCGGCCTTCGTCGGCGCGCTGTCGTCCGGCATCGGCATGGGTGCGTTCTGGAGCCTGGGGCCGATCTACGGCCAGCGCATCGGCCTCGACCCGGCCGGCATCGCCATGCTGATGAGCAGCGCCATCCTGGGCGGCGCGCTGCTGCAATGGCCGATCGGCCGCCTGTCGGACAGCGGCGACCGCCGCCGCGCACTCGGCCTGGTCGCCGCCGCGGCGGCCGTCACCGGCGCCGTCATGGCCGCGCTGGGCGGCGTCACCGGCAGCATCGAAGCCGTCGCGCTGGCGGGCTTCTTCATCTTCGGCGCCGCCGCCTTCACCATCTACCCGGTCACCGTCGCCCACCTGATCGACCATGTGCACCAGCAGGACATCCTCGCCGGCAACACCGGCGTCCTGTTCCTGCACGGCGTCGGCGCCGCCATCGGCCCGATGATCGCCGGTGCGCTGCTCGGCTTCGCCGGCCCTGCCGGCCTGCCGCTGCACTTCGCCATCGCCTTCGCGCCGCTGGCGGTCTTCGCGCTGCTGCAGGCCCGGCGCGGAAGCGACGAGATCGTCGACGAGGCCGCGCACTTCTCGCCCATGCTGCGCACCTCGCCCACGGCGCTGGACATGGTGTCGCCGGATGCGGAAGCAAGCACGAAGGCGCAACCCGACACTGATGATCAATCCGCCAGCGCCCCCCTCGACGCGTCCGCGGACGGCACCACGGACGCCGCTGCCGAGCCCTTCGTCGAAACGGCCGACGCGCCCAGGACTGCCCCTTCGCCGAATTTCTGAGCAACCGGCCGGACGGCTACTCCCGGCCATCACCCCACTCACATATACTGTGCGCCGTTTTGCGATGCATCAATGACATGGACACGATGGCCTGTACATACGGCGGCGCCCACCTGCGGCCCGCCACGACCTCTTGACCGGAAAAAGGACCCCCCCGGATGAACCGCCCCACCAAGATCGCGGCCGCGCTTGCCGTGATCGCCCTGAGCTACCCCGCCGCCGCCTGGTTTGCCGGCCAGAAGATCCAGACCATCCTGGATGAACAGTACGCCGAGATGCAGTCGCACCCCACGCTGAAGATCACCGAACGCAGCTACGAGCGCGGCGTGTTCGCCAGCACCGAAAAAGTCAGCTTCGAGATGGCGATGCCGGCCGTCGCCGAAGACGGCACGCTGCAGGCGGGCGAGCCGTTCCGCATGCATGCCGTCAACCAGATCAAGCACGGCCCGCTGCCGGGCCTGTCGACGCTGGCCGCGGCAACGATGGACACCGAACTCGTGATCGACGGCGAACAGGGCGAAAGGCTGGCAGCGACGCTGGCCGGCAAGGCGCCGCTGACGGCCCGCACGGTGTTCCAGTTCGACGGCAGCGGCCACTCGGCGGTCGACAGCCCCGCACTGGAATTCGGCATGCCCGACGGCAGCGGCAACGAACTGCGCATCGGCCTGGGCGGGCTGAAGGCGGACGTCGCCTTCAGCGCCGGCCTGCGCAGCTACACCACCAAGGGCAGCGCGGAAAGCATGTCGATGGAAGACCCCAACATGCGCATCACGCTGTCCGGGCTGGTCTTCGACGGCGACCAGCGCCGCCTGTTCGACGACGAGCCCTGGCTGCATGTCGGCAGGCAGCGCGCGACGGTGGCGTCGATGGACGTGAGCGGCAAGGAAGACAGCGAGCTCGACGGCATGGCCTTCCAGCTCGAACGCATGAGCTACGACATCGACGCTCCGGCCAAGGGCGACTACGTCGACATCAAGGCGCTGATCGGTACCGACGTGCTGCGCATCGGCGATGCCGACTATGGCCCCGCCCACTACGACTTCTCGCTCACGCACCTGCACGGACGCACTCTCGTCACGCTGTGGCGCAAGCTGATCGAGATCAGCTCCGACCCCGCGGCGCTTGCCGCCCAGGCCGAAGACCCCACGGCAGTGTTCGCGCCGCTGGCCGAGCCGGCGATGGCCTTGCTGGGCCACAACCCGGCGTTCAGCATCGACCGCATCAGCTTCACCAGCCCGCACGGCAAGACCGACCTGTCGGCGCAGCTCAGCCTCGACGGCCTGCAGCCCGAAGAACTGGCCAATCCGATGATGCTGATCGCCAAGCTGCAGGCGGCGGCCGATCTGTCGGTGCCGCAGGCCCTGCTGCAGGCCTTCGGCAGCGGCCAGGCCGAAAACGAGGACGAAGCGGCGTTCGCGGCGGCGCAGCTCGACGCCCAGCTCGGAGCGCTGGAAGCGCAAGGCTACCTGCAGCGCAACGACGGCATCGTCAAGACTCAGGCAGCCTTCCGCCAGGGTCAGTTGACGGTGAATGGCAAGCCGTTCAACCCGCTGGCGCTGGGCGGACACTGAGGCCGTCGCAGCGCAGCCCGATCCGCCCGCGCCCGTTCCGCGGGCAGATCGGATGCAGGACAGGTGCGGAATGCGTCCGCACTTGACCTTAAAGAATGCCGCATGATCGCCGTCAACCTGGATTCCCAACGCACGAGGTCGATCATGCGCCTGAACGCTCTGAGCTTCCGCGCGAAGCTTTTGTCCGCCACGGTCATCACCGTATTGCTGTGCTTCGCCATCACCCTGGGCGTGCTGGCCTGGCGCAGCCACCAGGCGGTACTCGAACAGGGCATGGCGCGCGCCGAGGGCGAAGCCGCATCGGTCGCGCACGGCGTCGGCGCCCACCTCGACGAAGCCATGGCGGTTTCATCCACGCTGGCCCTGTCGCTGGACGGCCTGCGCACCGGCAGCGTGCCGGACCGGAGCACGGTGAACAAGGTGCTGCAGCGCGTGCTGGAAGGGCGCCCCGGCCTGCTGGGCGTCTATACCGGCTGGGAAGCGGATGCCTTCGACGGCCGCGACGCCGATTTCGCCGGCCATGCGGGCCATGACGCCAGCGGCCGCTTCGTGCCGTACTGGAGCCGCAGCGGCAATACCGTCGTGCTGGAGCCGCTGGTCGACTACGACCAGCCCGGCGCCGGCGACTACTACCAGCAGCCGAAGCAGAGCGGCCGTGCCTACCTCGCCGAACCCTACGAATACGTCGCCGGCGGGCGCAACCTGCTGATCACCTCGCTGGTGAAGCCGCTGCAGATCGACGGCCGCTTCGCCGGCATCGCCGGCGTCGACGTGGCGCTGGACGAACTGGCCGAACGGCTGGGCCGGATCAAGCCCTTCGGCGTCGGCAGCGTCGCGCTGTACACCCCCAAGGGCCTGGTGGTTGCGCACCAGGACGCGACACGCATCGGCAAGCCGGCATCCGAGCTGCCGGCCGAAGCGCTGGCCGCCCTGCGCGAAGGCCGTGCGATGCACTGGAAGGACGGCGCCGGCGTGCTCCACTTCCTGCAGCGCGTATCGCTCAGCGACAGCGATGCCTGGTGGAGCAGCGTGGTATCGGTGCCGGAAGGCATCATCACCGCCTCGGCCGATACGCTGCGCACCACCGCCATCGTCATGGGCGCCGTCAGCGTGCTGCTGACCGCCGCGGTGCTGTCCCTGCTGCTGGCCGTCCTCACCCGGCCGCTGGCGACGCTGGCCGGCGCGATGCAGGCACTGGCCGGCGGTGAAGGCGATCTGACGCGCCGGCTGCCGGAAACCCGCAGCCGCGACGAACTCGGCCGTGTCGCCAGCTCGGTGAACACCTTCCTTGCCAGCCTGCAGCGCATGTTCATCGAAGTGCGCGACCAGAGCCACACGCTGGTGGACGGCATCCGCGAAGTCTCGAACGCGACCGAGCGCATCGCCGGCAGCTCGCACACGCTGGCGGCCACCACCGGCGACAACGCCGCCACCATCGAGGAGATCACCGTCTCCATCGGCCATATCGCCGGCAATGCCAACGAAGCCAACGGCGTCATGCTGGAAACCTGCGCCGCCTCGCAGCGCAGCGGCGAAGCGGTGCGCGACATGCAGACCCACATGCGCGACATCGCCGGCAACATGGAAGCGCTGGCCACGTCGCTGAACGGCCTGGCCGAACGCTCGACCCAGATCAACGGCATCGTGCAGGTGATCCGCGACATCGCCGACCAGACCAACCTGCTGGCGCTGAACGCGGCGATCGAGGCCGCACGCGCGGGCGAACAGGGCCGCGGCTTCGCCGTCGTCGCCGACGAAGTGCGCAAGCTCGCCGAACGCACCAGCAGCGCCACCACCGAAATCCGCGACATGATCGAAGCCATGCGCGGTGAAACCGGACAGGCGGTCAGCAGCATGCATGCCACGCGCGAAGCGGTGGAAACCGGCGTCGAACGCGCCTCACACGTGGCCGACGAAATCGCCGCCATCGAGGCCAGCATGCAGCGCGCCGCCGGGCGCGTGCGCGAAATCGCGGAAGCAACGCAGGAGCAGTCCGCCGCCACCACCGCGCTCGCCCAGTCCGCGGAGCAGGCATCCGGCGTGGTGCAGAGCACCGACGACGCAATCCAGCAGACTTCGCAGACGCTCGCACAGATCGGCAGCGCCTCCGAACATCTCGGCGCACTGGTCGGCCGCTTCAAGCTCTAGGAAAAATCCGGCTCCGCATCTGCGGAGCCTGCCGGAAGCGCCCGATCGACATCGAAGGCTTCAACGGGCGGGCGCCCACCACTGCCACTGCCCCTTGCGCGATTTCTTGATTTCATACAGCGCGAGATCGGTCCGCTGCAGCAGCTGATGCAGGTCCGCCGCCTGATCGGGATGGATGCAGGCGCCCATGCTCGCCGTGACATGGACCGTTCTGTCCGCCAGCACGATGGGCTCGCCGACCAGGTCGATGATGCGCTGGCAGATGGCGTCCATCCGCTCGAGCTTTTCCGGCACCTCGAGCAGCAGGCCGAATTCGTCCCCGCCGAGCCTGCACACCAGGTCGGAGTCGCGCACCACCCGCTTCAGGCGCTTCGCGACCGTGCACAGCACCGCGTCGCCCACCAGGTGGCCGTGGGTATCGTTGATCGGCTTGAAGCCATCCAGGTCCAGCATCAGGAAGGCCAGGCGCCGCTGCAGCGGATCGGAGGTCGCCTCGCGCCAGTGCTGCTCCAGGCCCCGCCGGTTGGCGATGCCGGTGAGGGGGTCGAGAAACGCGAATTCCTTGAACAGCAGGCTGTCGCGCTTCAGCCGTGTGATGTCCTTGCAGATGGCGACGGCCAGCTTCTGCTCGTGCAGGACCAGGCCGCAGTGCAGGGCAGTGCGAACCTGGCCATCGCCGCAGTGGATGTCGATCTCGATGTCCGGCACGACGCCCACGTCCCCGCCAGCCGGGCGCCGCAGGGAAACATCCCAGTGCCGCAGCAGCAAGGCCTTTTGCCGCTCATGGACGCAGGCTCTCGCGATCAACTGCCGCGCTGTCCTGAACTGGCCGGGCGGACAACCCAGCAAGCTGTCGAACGCATGATTGCTGTAGCGGATCCGGGCATCGGGCATGGTGGCCACCACCACGGCGACGGGCAGCGCATCGAGAATGCGGGTGAACAGCGCATCCGGCAGGAATGTCATCCACCCATCCCCGGGCGGGCTTCCACGGCTTCCGGCGCAGCGGCAGCCGCCCGGAAGCGTTCGAGCCACGAGGGGATGTCCCGGGGTTCGAGCGGGCGGGAGAACAGATAGCCCTGCACGACGGGGCAACGCTGCCGCCTGAGCAGCTCGCATTGCCCCGCGGTTTCCACGCCTTCGGCAACGACCGCCAGGTTCAGGCTCCGGCCGATGCCGATGACCGCCGTCACCAGCGCCTGCAGGCGGCTTTCCTGCAGGCATCTGTCGATGAAGCTGCGGTCGATCTTGACCTCCGTCACCGGCAGGCTGGCCAGATTGGACAGGCTGGAGAAGCCGGTGCCGAAATCATCCACCGACAGGCCCACCCCCAGCGCGCGGATGCCGTGCACGATCTCCAGCATTTCCGGGGTCAGCACCATTGCCGCGCTCTCGGTGATCTCGATGGTCAGGCTGTCGCCGCTCAGCGCATGCTCCTGCAGCAGCCCGGCGACGAAATCCGGCAGCTCGCGGCTGCGGAAACTGCGTGGCGACAGATTGACCGACACCACCGGCACATGCACGCCCTGGCCGCGCCACGCGGCCATCTGCCGGCAGGCTTCGCGCAGGGCCCAGAGCCCGATGGCCTCGATCTCGCCGATCTCCTCGGCCAGCGCGATCATCCTGCCGGGCGGGATCTCGCCGAAATTGTCGTCGTGCCAGCGCGCCAGCGCCTCCACGCCGTACAGCTCGCCATCCTCCGAGCGCACCTGCGGCTGATACACCAGGCGCAGGCCGGCCCCCGCGACGGCCCGGCGCAGCGCCGTGCCGAGCAGCAGGCGCTCGCGCGCGAGCTCGTTCATGCCGGCATCGAAGAACAGGATGCCGCCGCCATGCGATGCCTTGACCTCGTCCATCGCGCTCTTGGCGCTCTGCAGCAGTCCGTCGCGGTCGCGGCAGCCTTCGTCGGGATAATGGCTGACGCCGATGCAGGCCGACAGATCCAGCAGCACGCCGGCGATGTCGACCGGTTCGCTGATGACCTGCTGGAGGTGCCAAGCCACCTGCGCGGCACGGGCCGGGCTGCAGTCGGACACGACCAGTACGAAGGTGCAGCCCTCGAGCCGCGCAAGGAAGGCGCCGCCGCTCAGGCGGGACCGCAGGCGATTGGCGACCTCGACCAGCATCTGGTCACCCACCCTGTGGCCCAGCGTGTTGTTGACGTCCTTGAACCGGGCCAGGCCGATGCAGAAGAAGGCGATTTCCTGCTCCACACCGGAGGCCAGCAGATCGTCGGTATACCGATAGAGATTGTTGCGGTTCGGCAAGCCGGTCAGCGCGTCGTGGTGAACCAGCTCGTCGAGCCGCCGCCGGCTTTCCTCGCGCTCGATCGCCAGCGCGCACAGATACATGCTGATATCCGCAATCCGCCTCAGGTAGGCGTCCTGCGGGGCGCCCTGGCGGAGGTAGAGCGCAAAGATGCCGATCACGCTGCCATCGCGCCGCTTGACCGGATAAACCATGCACGCCCGGCAGCCGGCCGGCGGCACCCTCCCGCAGTAGGCCGAGCGCAGCGGTTCGGCCTTGATGTCGGCCAGCATCACCGGCTCGCCGCGATGGGCGCAGGTGCCGTAGCCTGCCACGCTTTCGCCGATCTCCACGCCCTCCCAGCCGGCCGCATACGAGGCCTGGAAGCTCGGCGCGGCCCAGTGCCGTAGCCTGCGCCCGACGACCCTGAACACCGAGACCAGCACGCCCGGCGCAATGGCCTCGATGCGCTGGCAGATGAAGTTGCCCAGCCCGATGAAGGACAGGTTGCTGGTCAATGCCTCCAGCACGTCGCGCTCGAGATCCCTGATCCGCCGTGCTTCGGTGATCTCGGACACGGCAATGACCTGGTTGCGCAGCTGTCCGCTGTCCTCGTCGAAGATGGGATTGACCGAAGCCTTCACCCACATGTCCCGGCCGTCCTTGCTCCTGGCCAGGATCTCCTCGTTGAATCCCTCCGTGCCCCAGGCCTTGCTGCGCACCCGCGCCAGCGTCTCGGCATCGGTGTGCGGGCTGGCCAGCAGTTCGCTCGGCAGGCAGCCGACCGCCTCGGCGGCGGTATAGCCGAACAGGTCACTGAAAGCGCGGTTGATCTGCACGATGCGGCGTTCGCCATCGACGACGAACAGCGGGCGCTCGGTATGGTTGACCGCCAGCAGCAGCAGGCGATTCTGCTCGCGCCGGTCCACCTCGTCCGACACGTCGCGGGCGAAGGCCAGGTAGTGGATGCGGCCCGACAGCTCGATCTTCGACAGCGAGAACGACACCCACAGCTGCCGGCCGTCCTTGCGCTCCACCAGCAGGTCGCGGTTCATGCCGACGGCCCGTGGCTTGCCGCCTTCCCGGTTGCTGCGCATGTAGCTGCCATGGACGGCCTGCAGCGTCTTCGGCAGCAGCGGCTGCATGTCGCGGTCGATGATTTCTTCGCGCGCATAGCCCCACAGCCGCTCGGCGGCGGGGTTGAAATAGCGCACGCAGTTGTTCTCGTCGACCAGCACTGCCGCCATGATCGACTGCTCGAGCGCCGGGAGCAGCATCCCGTACACACTCACATCCGGCACGCTCATTCCTTGCTCTCTCCGCTCGAGTGGGCCATGCACGCCGGCTCAGCGGCTCAAGCTGCTGGCGAAATGGCTGGCGAGCACCCGCAGATTGGCGATGTGCTCGCCCAGCCTGGCAGTGTGCGCGTTGAAAGTCGCGCTGGACTCGATCGCCTGGTTCGCACTGCCGCGCAGCACGTCCATCTGCCGGCCGGTCTGCTCGCTGATCAGGGACTGCTCCCGCATCCCGGCATCGACGTTGCCTGCCAGCCGGTTGATGTTGTCGACCGACTCCAGGATCACGTCGAAAGCCCGGTCGGTCTGCCCGGCGATATCCACGGTCTGCTGCGAAACCGCCACTCCATTGCCGATCGCGGTCACGCACGCCTGGGTGCCATCCACCAGCCCCGAGATGGTCTCGCGGATGTCGCGCGTCGCATCCTGGGTGCGCTGCGCCAGGTTGCGCACTTCGTCGGCGACGACCGCGAAGCCGCGGCCGGTCTCGCCGGCGCGGGCAGCCTCGATCGCCGCATTGAGCGCCAGCAGATTCGTCTGGTCGGCGATCGCGGTGATGACGTCGATGACCCTGGCGATGTCGTTGCTGCGCTCGGCCAGGGCGCCGACGGTGCTGCGCGTTTCCTGCAGCCCGGACGCCAGACGATCGATGGCCCCCATCATCTGCGCCAGCTGCTCCCGCCCCTGCGCGGTCGCGCGCCGCGACTGCTCGGCAGCTTCCGCCGTGTGCGCCGAGGCTTCCGCCACCTGGTGCTGGCTGTCCAGCATGCGCGTCATGGCCCGGGATATTTCCGCCACTTCCTGGCCCTGGCCCTGAACGGCCTGGTTGGCCTCATCCACACAGGCGTCGGCGCTCTGCTTGGAATGCGAGATGAGCTGGCAGGAATTGTTCAGGCGGGCGACGACCGCACGCATTTCCGACGCCCGGCTCTGCAAGGACTGCATGATCGTGCCCAGCTCATCCTTGCGGCCGCTGTACAGATAGGCAAACGCCGGATGGCCGGCCGTGCGGCGGAAGTCGCGCACCATGGCGCGGAAGGGCTGCAGCAGCGTCGCGGCGGATGCGCCCGCCGCCACCGCCATCAGCAGCGCCGCGGCAGCCAGCACCGGTTCGCCGCGCCACAGCGCAAGCGCCGCCACGACCAGGCCCGGCAGGGCAGCCACCGACACCAGCTTCATCGCCAGGGAAAACAGCGGCGCCCGCGAGCCGGCGGGGGTGCCGCCGGCTCGCCAGCGCCGATACTCGCGCTCGGCGCGTGCCTTCGCCTCCGGAGACGGCAGGGTCCGTACCGACTGGTACTCGATGACCTCGCCATCCTTGACGATCGGCGTCACGTAGGCATCCACCCAGTAATAGTCGCCGTTCTTGCAGCGATTCTTGACCAGGCCCTTCCACGAACGGCCGGACTTGATGCTCGCCCACAGATCGGCAAACGCGCCGGGCGGCATGTCCGGATGGCGGATGACGTTGTGATGCTGGCCGACCAGTTCCTCGCGGCTGAATCCCGACACCGCGGTGAAATCGTCGTTGACGAAGGTGATCACGCCTTGCAGGTCGGTGGTCGTGATCAGGTGGGCATCGCGCGGGTAGACGACCTCCTTGTCGGTGACCGGCAGATTGGTTCTCATCTCAGCGCCCCCCCGCGATGCGCAGCCGCCCGATCGACCGGCAGGCACATGGCCCCGGGACTGCGGCACGAATGACGGCCTGCTGCGGCAGCCGCCTTGCTCCCCGGTCTGCACGAACATGCGATGCACACATAACTTTTCTCTCTCTCGGACTTTTCGGGCCGGATCGGATGCGCATGATCCGGCATGGACTGTAAATGTACCTATAACAGGTACATTATCAGCGCCGAAAGCTCCGCACGGTGACAAACCGCACGATCGCGTCGATCAAGTGATTGCGGGATGGATGCTACCCGTGCGGCAAGAGATGGGCCGCCCGTCAGGCGGCTGGAGTTACCCATTCCGGGCGGAGCTGGCAAGGACAGGGATTCGCCCGGCATGACATCCGGAAAGCGACGGCTTCAATCACCGTCCGGCGGGCCCGAGCTCACTCCTTGCCCCACTCGGGCATGTTCTCGGCGCACTTCAGCACCACGCCCAGACCTTCGCCGGGCTCCGCGTCTAGCGCCCGGCAATACCAGATGTATTCGACCACATCCAGCCGGCGCTCCCCGGATTCGACCTTCTGCACGTAGGAATGCGCGACGCCCAGGCGCTCGCCGAGTTCGCGCATGGTCAGGCCCCGACTCTTGCGCCTCTCGCGCAGCCAGCGGTTCAAGCAGGACATTTCCGGGGTGTGGATGCTCTTCGTCACCTGTACCTTTTATCGGCACAGACTGATGTACCCAACTTGGGGACGTGGCGAAAAATTACCCGCCCATGCGGGCGGAGCCGGTACGGGCGAATCCGGCGGATCGGATGCAGCCTGCATCGGCTTCCGGCTCCAGGTGCGGCACCAGAACCGGCGTCATCGACTTCAGTATCTGCACCGGCAGCGCCGAGGTGAAGCGGTAGGCGGCGGCGCCGGGGCCGGTGACGTAGGCGGTCAGGGTGCCGAAATGGCGCGGGCCGAGATAGAAGACGAACGTCGCGGTGCGGTTCAGCGCGGTGCCGGCGCGGCCGCCGATGACGATGCGGTTGTCGCCGGTGCCGGTCTTGCCGCCCAGCGCCAGCTCGCTGCCGTCGGCCAGGCGGAAGCTGCCCGCCAGCCGGCGCGCGGTACCGCTCTCGACCACGTCGGACAGCGCGTTGCGCAGCGCCGCCGCCACTTCCGGCGCCATCACCCGTTCGCCGCCCCCGGCGCGCAGCGTGAAAGCGGTTTCGTACGGCGTATCGACGGCAAAATCGATCCGCTCGATGCGCTGCATCGGCAGGCGCAGGCCGTCGTTGACGATGATGCCCATCAGTTCGGCCAGCGCCGCCGGGCGGTCGCCCGAACTGCCGAGCGCCGTCGCCAGCGAAGGTACGAGATGGCCGAAGGGATAGCCCAGCCGCGCCCAGCGGCGGTGGATCTCGAGGAAGGCTTCGACTTCCAGCATCGTGAAGATGCGCGAATCCTGCGCGCTGCGCGAGCGCGTGCGGAACAGCCAGCGGTACACCGCCTGGCGCTCGCCCTCGCTGGCGGCGATCGCCTCGCCCAGGCTCGCCTGCGGGTTGCGCATGCGGTAGCCGACCAGCCACAGCTCCAGCGGGTGCAGGCGCGCGACGTAGCCGCGGTCGGGCAGGTCGAAAGCCTCCGGCGCGTAGCGGCCGTAGAGCTGGGCGATGCGCGATTCGGATGGCAGCGCCTCGCCCAGGCGCTGGCCGAGGAAGGCGGCGAGCGCCTCGGGCGGCGCATCGGGTTCGAGATAGCGGAACACCGCGGCCAGGCGCTCGGCGCCGGGACGCAGGCCGTCGAGCAACAGCGCGCGCATGTCTTCCGCGCCCAGGCCCTGGTACTTGCGCCAGAAGCGGCGCAGGAAGACCTGGCCCTCGCGGTCGGCGAAGCGCGCCAGGTATTCGGCGCGACGCGGATCCTGGGCGTCTTCCAGCAGTTGCGCGGTGCTGCCCGGCACCTGGTACATGGTGTGGCGCACGATCTCGCGCATCAGCCGCACGAAAGGCAGGTTGATCGAGGCCTGCAGCGCTTCGCGCAGCGTCGGCATGCGCACATCGTCGCTGCGGTTGAAGTTGCCGAAACTGTGCAGCCCGCCACCGGTGAAGAAGCCTTCGCCCGGGCTGGCGGCGAAGCGCCGCTCCAGCGCCGCGTCCAGCATCGCCGGCAGGCTGCGGTCGCTCGCGGTGGCGAGGTGGTCGATGGCCCAGCGCGTCAGGTTGTCCTGGCGGGCGATGTCAACCCGGCGCAGCGCCGGCATGTCCAGTTCGGCCAGTTGTCCGTGCAGTTCGGCAACGATTTCCAGATAGGTCGCCAGCACGCGCAATTTGGCGGTGGAGCCGAGTTCGAGCTTGCTGCCTTCGTTGATGTCGAACAACTGGTCGGAGGTGTCGGTCTGCACCCGCACGCGGTTGCCGCCCGGCGTGCGCTCGACCAGGGTGAAGCTGTAGCGCACCGCGCCGAGCGTCGCCGGGTTCAGCATGCGATCGCCGACCAGCCCCTGGCTGCGGGCGAAGTCCGCATCGGCCAGGCGGCCCAGGTAATCGCCGACCGCCTGCTGCAGCCCGCCGTGCAAGCTCGTGCCGACTTCGGCATCGAGCCGGTCCAGGCGGTACAGCGAAATGCCCAGCATGCCCGCCAGCCGTGTGCGCACCGCGGTCGTGCCCTTGCCCGGACGGGCCGGCAACAGCGCCGGGTCGGCCGCCAGGTCGCGGAAAACCAGTCGCTGCGACAGCGCGGCATCACGCAGCGCGGCGTCGATGGTGCCGGCCTCGGCGAGCAGGCGCAGGTAGGCATCGGTGCTGCGCGCCAGTTCGTCGCGGCCGCGCGCCAGGTACCACGACGGCCGGCGGTGGGCGATCATCAGCGCCACCACCTGGCGCAGCGCCAGCCCTTGTTCACGCAGGATCCCGCCCTGCCCCGGCGGCGCCGACAGCAGCGCATTGACGCGATCGAAATCGGCGCCGAACCACACCCACAGGCCGTCACCCAGGCCATTGACTTCGCCATGCCCCGGCGCCGCCGACAAGGGCACGGTGTTCAGGTAGTCGAGCACCAGCCGCTGCCGCACCGGCAGGGTCCGTTCGCCTTCGCGGTAGGCGCGCACGCTGGCCGACATCATCTGGCGCAGCTTTTCACGCGCATCGACGGTGATGCCGTCGGGCGAGTGGCGGTACTTCTCGATCTGCGTCGCCAGCGTGCTGCCGCCGGGGGCGTCGAGGTCTTCCTTGACCATGCGCCCCAGTTGCGCCGCCGCCGCGCGCGCGAAGCGCACCCAGTCGACCGCCGGGTTCAGCGTCGGCCGGCTGTCGTCGAGCAGGTCGCGGTTCTCGATGAACAGCAACGCCTGCGCCACCACCGGCGGCACCGCGGCGAAGTCGGCATAACCGCGATACGGATAGCGGAAGTCGTACAGCGATCCGCCGCGGCAATCGAGCACGTCCAGGCCGGCACGGGTCTTCTCGCGGTAGGGCGGAAACAGGCCGCGATCGACGTAGTCGATGAGTTCCGGACTGAAGCGGGTCTGCGCCGCCAGCTCGAAGCCGCGCGCCTGCAGGCGCTCGATGAAGTCCGGCAGTTCGGTGTAGCCGAGGCGCTGGTCGAAGGGGCCGTGCGTCGGGTAGCGCAGCGCCTCGCTGCGGCCCGCGACGCGCTGGTAGTCGAGCTTCGCGGCAAAACGCGAGATCTCGCGCGCCTGCAGGCGGGAGCTGTGCAGTTCGTGGGCGAACAGCACGGCTCCCGCCACCAGGGCGACCAGAACCAGGGCGAGCAGCGCGGCACCGAACAAACGCCAGGGACGCAGGCGTCGCCGGACAGGGGGAGCAGCAGTTTCTTGTGCGGCGGGTGCTTCGGCTTCGGAATTCACGTCAGGGTGCAGGGCGGGACGAATCGATATTGCATCGCCGCAATTATGCGTTTTCCGACGCAAGAAAATGACACTGTTACAGAAGCGCCACAGCACCGGAGACGGCGCTTCGAGCCATTTCCACAGAAACGGAATAAGCAATCCGTTTTTTCTAAGTTCAGGTTATGAAGCAGGAAGACTAGATTTCCGCCATCGCAATCATCACTACATGGAGAAACACCGATGGCCTTCAATCCCAGCTTCAATCCCGTTCGCCGCGGCCTGATCGCCCTGGCGCTCGCCGCCAGCTTCGCCGGCACTGCCCAGGCGCAGACCACGCTGCTCAACGTGTCCTACGACCCGACGCGCGAGCTCTACCAGGAGTTCAACCCCGAGTTCATCAAGCACTGGAAGGCGCAGACCGGCGAAACCCTCACCATCAAGCAATCCCACGGCGGCGCCGGCAAGCAGGCGCGCGCGGTCATCGACGGCCTGGAAGCGGACGTCGTCACGCTGGCGCTGGCCTACGACATCGACGCCATCGCCGAACAGACCGGCAAGCTCCCCGCCGACTGGCAGAAGCGCCTGGCGCACAACAGCTCGCCCTACACCTCGACCATCGTCTTCCTGGTGCGCAAGGGCAACCCGAAAGGCATCAAAGACTGGGGCGACCTGGTGAAGCCCGGCATCGAAGTCATCACGCCCAACCCGAAGACCTCGGGCGGCGCGCGCTGGAACTACCTCGCCGCCTGGGCCTACGCGCTGCAGCAGCCGGGCGGCAACGAAGACAGCGCCAAGGAATTCGTCGGCCAGTTGCTGAAGCACGTGCCGGTGCTGGATTCGGGCGCGCGCGGTTCGACCAACACCTTCGTCCAGCGCGGCATCGGCGACGTGCTGCTGGCCTGGGAGAACGAGGCCTTCCTGTCGATCAACGAACTCGGCCCGGACAAGTTCGAGATCGTCGTGCCCTCGATCTCGATCCTCGCCGAACCGCCGGTCACCGTGGTCGATGGCGTCGCCGACAAGCGCGGCACCACCAAGGTCGCCCAGGCCTACCTGGAATACCTGTATTCGCCGGTCGGCCAGAAGATCGCCGCCAAGCACTACTACCGGCCGTCCGCGCCGGAACATGCCGATCCGGCCGACGTCGCCCGCTTCCCCGAAGTCAAGCTGGTCACCATCGACGACCTCGGCGGCTGGCAGGCGGCGCAGAAGAAGCACTTCGCCGACGGCGGCGTGTTCGACCAGCTCTACGCCAAGTGATCGGGAGGCCCGCCATGGCAATCCAGGCAATCAACGTCCGCAACCAGTTCCGCGGGCGGGTGAAGGAAATCATCCGCGGCGACGTCGTCAGCGAAGTCGACGTCGAGACGCCTTCGGGCATCGTCACCTCGGTGATCACCACGCGCTCGGTGGACGAGCTGGGGCTGAAGCCCGGCTCCGAAGTCGTCGCGCTGGTCAAATCCACCGAAGTGTCGATCGCGACGCTCTGAGCCCACCGTGCGCCACACGATACTGACCGTACCCGGCTACCACGGCAGCGGCGCCGGGCACTGGCAGACCTGGCTCGAAGGCGAGCTGCCGGACGCGCGCCGCGTCGGCGGCATCGACTGGGAAGACCCGCTGCTGGCGCGCTGGGCCGGCGAGGTCAGGCGCGAGATCGACGACGCCGCCGGCGCGGTATGGATCGTGGCGCACAGCTTCGGCTGCCTCGCCAGCGTCGTCGCCGCGGCGGACCGGCCACAGAAAGTGGCCGGGCTGCTGCTGGTGGCGCCCGCCGACCCGGAACGCTTCGATCCGCTCGGCCTGCGCCACGACGCCGGGCAGGGCCAGAGCCTGGCCGACTACCTGCCGCGCACCGCGTTCGACTGTCCCAGCATCCTCGTCGCCAGCCGCAGCGATCCCTGGCTCAGGATGCCCGCCGCCCGCGCCTGGGCCGAGCGCTGGGGCAGCCGCCTGATCGACGTCGGCGACGCCGGCCACATCAATACCGACTCCGGCCACGGGCCATGGCCGCAGGCGCTCGAGTTGCTGGCGCAGCTGCGCGCGGCCGCCGACACCCCGCTCGGCGTGATCGCGTCGCGCAAGGAAGGCCGGCGCGGACGCACCGGCGCACTGGCCCGGCTGCGCCACCAGACCCGGCGCCTGATCAACGGCGAGGCCCGCGTAGCGAGCCGGCCATAGAACTCGACCACATGCCCGCCATCCGGCTGGCGGGAGCGCTGGATTCTTATTCCCCGCACGGGAATCCATTGGAATTTTTGTTGGTTCGGATGCAGGCGGGGCAAGCGTAAGGTTTGCGCATATCGACGCAGGGCAAAAACGCCCGAAGACACAGGAGGAAGGAAGATGGCCATCAGCGTAAGCGCAGCACCCACCACCCCCGCCGCCTCGCAGCAGGCGCCGCTCCACCCGATTCTCGAGCGCGCCCTGGCACACGCGGCCGACGAAGGCCTGCCCTACGCCGGCGGCGTGACGCCGACCGAGGCTTGGGAACTTGTGTCGGCCGGCGAAGCCGTACTGGTGGACGTGCGCAGCGGCGAGGAACGCAAGTTCGTCGGCCACGTACCGGAATCCCTGTTCGTGCCCTGGGCCACCGGCACCTCGCTGACGCGTAATCCGCGCTTCGTCCGCGACCTGGAAAGCAAGACCGGCAAGGACGCGGTCGTGCTGCTACTGTGTCGCAGCGGCAAGCGCTCGGCCCAGGCGGCCGAGGCCGCCGCAAGGGCAGGCTTCAAGCATGTGTTCAACATCCGCGAAGGCTTCGAGGGCGACCTGGACGACCAGCAGCGCCGTGGCTCCTTCAACGGCTGGCGACACGCCGGCCTGCCCTGGGCCCAGGACTAATCACACGGAAACAGGAGTCACATCATGTCGCATTGGTACACCGACAACGCGCAGTCCATCGGCCATACGCCGCTGGTGCGCCTGAACCGGATCATCGACGGCGCGCCCGCGACCGTGCTGGCCAAGATCGAGGGCCGCAACCCGGCCTACTCGGTCAAGTGCCGGATCGGCGCGGCGATGGTCGAGGATGCCGAGAAACGCGGCCTGCTCGGCCCCGGCAAGGAGCTGGTCGAGCCCACCAGCGGCAACACCGGCATCGCGCTGGCCTTCGTCGCCGCGGCCAAGGGCATTCCGCTGACGCTGACGATGCCCGAGACCATGAGCATCGAGCGGCGCAAGCTGCTGGCCGCCTTCGGCGCCACGCTGGTGCTGACCGAAGGCGCCAAGGGCATGCCCGGCGCGATCGCCAAGGCCGAGGAAATCGCCGCCGCCGAGCCGGACAAGTACGTGCTGCTGCAGCAGTTCAACAACCCGGCCAACCCGGCCATCCACGAAGCCACCACCGGCCCGGAGATCTGGGACGACACCGACGGCGCGATCGACATCCTGGTGTCGGGCATCGGCACCGGCGGCACCATCACCGGCGTGTCGCGCTTCATCAAGCAGACCAAGGGCAGGGCCATCCAGGCGATCGCGGTCGAACCCGCCGCCAGCCCGGTGCTGACGCAGACGCGCAATGGCGAGCCGCTCAAGCCCGGCCCGCACAAGATCCAGGGCATCGGCGCCGGCTTCGTGCCGAAGGTGCTGGACCTGGCGCTGGTCGACGGCATCGAGCAGGTCAGCAACGAGGACGCGGTCGACTACGCCCGCCGCCTGGCGCGCGAGGAAGGCATCCTGTCCGGCATCTCCAGCGGCGCGGCGGTGGCCGTGGCGGCCCGCCTGGCGAAGAAACCCGAGAATGCCGGCAAGACCATCGTCGTGATCCTGCCGGATTCGGGCGAGCGCTACCTCAGCTCGGTGCTGTTCGAAGGTCTGTTCAACGAAGCGGGGCTGCCGGCGTGAGCGACCGTCCCGCAAGCCTCGCGCCGCTGTCGGCGGCAGCGCCCTCTTCGATACCCCATCTCGATTTGCGGGGCATCGTCGCCGGCCTGCACGAGGCGCGGGACCTCTGGCGCGCACTGCGCAAGCGCGGCGGCGAGGGCGGCGCGCGCGAGTTTCCGTCGCGCGACGCGCTGCGCGGCATCGCCACCGACTTGTGCGGCGCGCTGTTCCCGATGCGGCTCGGGCCGCCGGACCTGCACGTCGAAGGCGAGGATTTCTACGTCGGCCACACCCTGGACCGCGCCCTCACCGGCCTGCTGGCCCAGGTGCGGCTCGAACTGGCATACCAGGCGCGCCACGACGAAACGCTCGCGCCCCAGGTCGATGAGCGCGCCGCCGGCATCGTGCGCAGCTTCGCCGCCGGCCTGCCGGCGCTGCGCACACTGCTCGACGCCGACGTGATTGCCGCCTTCGAGGGCGACCCCGCCGCACGCAGCGTGGACGAAGTGCTGCTGTGCTACCCCGGCGTGCTGGCGGTCATCCACCACCGCCTCGCCCATGCGCTGTACGAGCTCGGCGTGCCGCTGGTGGCACGCATCCTGGCCGAGCTCGCGCACTCGGACACCGGCATCGACATCCACCCCGGCGCGCAGATCGGCGCCGGCTTCTTCATCGACCACGGCACCGGCGTGGTCATCGGCGAGACCGCGGTGATCGGCCAGCGCGTCCGCCTGTACCAGGCGGTCACGCTCGGCGCCCGGCGCTTCGACGTCGATAGCGACGGCCACCTCGCCAAGGGCGGCGCCCGCCACCCGATCGTCGAGGACGACGTCGTGATCTACGCCGGCGCCACCGTGCTCGGCCGCATCACGATCGGGCGCGGATCGAGCATCGGCGGCAACGTGTGGCTGACGCGCAGCGTGCCGCCGGGCAGCAACGTGACCCAGGCCGGCCTGCACCACGAACGGCTGGAGGGGCGGGATAGGGCCAACATCTAATTTCGGCCCGGTCGTCCGCAGCCTGCGCCAGCGCCAGCGCTGGTCGCAGGAGCGCCTGGCCGAACTGGCCGACCTCGACCGCAGCTACATCGGCGAGATCGAGCGCGGCGACGTGACGCCTTCGCTGCTGACGGCCCAGAAGCTCGCCACCGCGCTGCAAACCCCGCTGTCGGCGCTGATCGCAGTCTGCGAGCACGACCCCTCCGGCGCATACCGCGCCTGAATTTGATGGCGATAGCCGGTTGAGGCCGCCCCGCCCGGGGCAGGACACTTGGCGCGTCCCGCTTTCCATCCCATATGCTTTCTGACAGACAGGAGTCGACCATGGCAGTACAAGAAAGGGTGCATCACGCACTGGGCGACACGGCGGCCCGCCAGCTCGCCAACGCCACCAAGACCGTTCCGCAGCTTTCCACCATCACGCCGCGCTGGCTGGTGCACTTCCTGGAGTGGCTGCCGGTCGAGGCCGGCATCTACCGCCTGAACAAGGTCAAGAACCCGCAGGACGTGCGCGTGTCCTGCTCGCAGCGCGAGGACGAAGGCGATCTGCCGGAGATCTTCGTTGATTACGAGGACCAGCCGCGCGAGTACTTCCTCAACGCCGTCACCACGGTGCTGGACGTCCATACCCGCATCTCTGACCTCTACAGCAGCCCGCACGACCAGATCAAGGAACAGCTGCGCCTGACCATCGAGACGGTCAAGGAGCGCCAGGAGTCCGAGCTGATCAGCAACCCGGACTACGGCCTGCTGGCCAACATCGCCGACGAGCAGCGCATCTCGACGCTGACCGGCGCGCCGACGCCGGACGATCTCGACGATCTGCTGACCAAGGTCTGGAAAGAACCCGCCTTCTTCCTCACCCACCCGCTCGGCATCGCCGCCTTCGGCCGCGAATGCACCCGCCGCGGCGTGCCGCCCCCGACGGTATCGCTGTTCGGCTCGCAGTTCCTGACCTGGCGCGGCATCCCGCTGGTGCCGTCGGACAAGGTGCCGGTCGAGGACGGCAAGACCAAGATCCTGCTGCTGCGCGTCGGCCAGAAGCGCCAGGGCGTGTCGGGCCTGTTCCAGCCCGGCGTCGCCGGCGAACAGGGGCCGGGCCTGTCGGTGCGCTTCATGGGCATCAGCCGCAACGCGATCGCCTCCTACCTGATCTCGCTGTACTGCTCGCTGGTGGTCCATTCCGACGACGCCCTGGCCGTGCTCGATGACGTTGAAGTGGGCAAGTACCATGACTACTCCGCACTCGATACCTACAAGTGAGGGGCTGGCCGCCGTCGGCGGCCCACATCTGAGCCCACCTCCGAGCCTGCCTTCCGGCCTGCCGGCGGGCCTGGGCCTACCTGAGGAAGCGCTGCTGAGCCGGCTCGCGGGCGAGTTCTTCGCCCTGCTGCCGACCGGCGCGCCGGACGCGCAGCTTCCCTTCGGCGCGCCGCCGCAACCGCCGCAGACCGAGATCGCGCTCGGCAACCGCGCGCCTGCGCTGGCGCCACTGCCGGGCACGCCCGCTGCTGCGCCCGACGAAGCCGTCGATGCCGCCCCGGCTTTCGGCCGGGCGGCCAACCCGGTACTCGGCGTGCCCGAGGCCCACGCCGCGGCGCTGCCGCCGATCGCGCCGCCGCAGGCTTCGAGCGTGCCGGGCGCACCCTCCTCGCCCTACTACTTCCTCGGCGAAGCCAGCGCCTGGCCGTCGCAGGCGGAAAGCGCCGGCCTGCCCCGCGAAGACCGCGTCACCGCGCGCTCGTTCGGCCTGCCGGGCGAAGCGGAGCTGAACCACCTGCTCGGCGGCATCGAGGTCGGGCGGCACAGCCCGGTCCCCACATCCACCCTCACCCCGGCCAGCGGCCCGGCGTTCTATTTCCTCGACCCGGAGGCTGAACAGCCGGCACCGGCGGTGGCACCGAGCGCGCATCCGCCCTTCGACGTCAACGCGGTGCGCAGGGACTTCCCCATCCTGCAGGAGCGCGTCAATGGCCGGCAGCTGATCTGGCTCGACAACGCCGCCACCACGCACAAGCCGCGTGCGGTCATCGACCGGCTCGCGTACTTCTACGAGCACGAGAACTCCAACATCCACCGCGCGGCGCACGAACTGGCCGCGCGCGCGACCGACGCCTACGAAGGCGCGCGCAGCAAGGTGGCGCGCTTCCTCGGCGCCGCCTCGGCGGAAGAGATCATCTTCGTGCGCGGCGCCACCGAAGGCATCAACCTGATCGCCAAGACCTGGGGCGCGCAGAACGTCGGCGAAGGCGACGAGATCATCGTCTCCCACCTCGAACACCACGCCAACATCGTGCCCTGGCAGCAGCTCGCCGCAGCCAAGGGCGCGAAGCTGCGGGTGATCCCGGTGGACGACAGCGGCCAGGTGCTGCTCGACGAGTACGGCAAGCTGCTCAACGCGCGCACCCGCATCGTCGCCGTGACGCAGGTGTCGAACGCGCTCGGCACCGTGGTGCCGGTCAAGGAGATCGTCGCCATGGCCCACGCGGCCGGCGCCAAGGCGCTGGTCGACGGCGCGCAGTCGGTGTCGCACATGCGGGTGAACGTGCAGGACATCGACGCCGACTTCTTCGTCTTCTCCGGCCACAAGGTGTTCGCCCCGACCGGCATCGGCGCGGTGTATGGCAAGCGCGAAGTGCTGGAGGACATGCCGCCGTGGCAGGGCGGCGGCAACATGATCGCCGACGTCACTTTCGAGAAGACGATCTACCACGGCCCGCCGACCCGCTTCGAGGCCGGCACCGGCAACATCGCCGACGCCGTCGGCCTGGGCGCGGCGATCGACTACGTCGAGCGCATCGGCATGGAGAACATCGCGCGCTACGAGCACGACCTGCTCGCCTACGCGACGCACGGCCTGCTCACCGTCCCCGGCATCCGCCTGATCGGCACCGCCAGGGACAAGGCCAGCGTGCTGTCCTTCGTGCTGAACGGCTACACCACCGAGGAAGTCGGCCGCGCCCTCAACGAGGAAGGCATCGCCGTGCGCTCGGGCCACCACTGCGCCCAGCCCATCCTGCGCCGCTTCGGCGTGGAAGCCACGGTGCGGCCCTCGCTGGCGTTCTACAACACCTGCGGCGAAGTCGACACGCTGGTGGCCGTGCTGCAGCGGCTGGCATCGGGCAGAACGTCGGCACCACGCTGAGCCACACACCCGGCACCTCGCCGGGCAAGGAATGAAAAAGAGCCATGGGTCGCACCATGGCTCTTTTTCATTTCTCCGTCGCCAGCACCAGCCCCGCCAGGCCGTTGATGGCGACGAACACCACGTTGCTGGTCGGGAACAAGCTCCGGGCGATAGCAAGCAGCCGCAGACTCTTCTTCCCATCAGCATGCTCGTATGACCCATGTCACACACGGCATGTTGTATGGATGGCGGTTGCCGTGGGGAAGAATGTATCTTTTGATGCGGACGATCCGTGCTTTCTTGGTGTGCGGGTGATCCTGCTTGATGTAAGTGCACATCGGACAAGCACGGCACGGGCGACGATCGTGCCAAACATGTTAGGCGACAACATGACGGTGAAACTTATGCATCAAATGAAGGGAATCAACATGATGCGAGGGCCTCTTTCGAATCTTTCGATGTCGGATAACATCCTTACGCCGACATTTGTCGTCTCCTAATAGTTAGCGCGCACAAGGTTATCTCATGGATTCGTTTACCAAGTGGCTCGCCGATTTGCTCAAACAACCTGAAGTTCAGGTTGAGCGCTTCTTGCGCGACAAAGATGCTTTGCACTTCCTCATCGCTTGGTCAATTTTCGAATCAAAGTGCTTTACAGGGTTTCTTCGCGCAACTGACCTATACAATTTTTCTAAACGTATCAGTGATGAGGGTTTTGAGCATGAGACGATCTCCAGTGCCGCTAACCATTTCCACCAGAGATACCAAGATAGTGAGAGATTGAGAAATCTGCTGCACGACAAAACTCCACAGAAGGTAACTGAGCGGTTTAAGCAAGTGCTATCCAAAAACATTTCAGATATCACGCCATCTGAATCAATTTACCTTGTCTCTGTAGTCGTGTATCGCTTCAGGAACAACATCTTTCATGGGAGAAAGAAGGTCGATAGCTGGTTGAGGTATGGAGAGCAGATACGGATCTGTACTGAATCAATGCAGCATTTTATCCGGCATGCGGAAAGTCGGACAGTCACAATGGAAGCGGACGCTGCGTGATGCGTGCTAACAATT
>NZ_BCUG01000039.1 GCF_001591165.1 Thauera butanivorans NBRC 103042 | reverse complement strand
TTGGGCGTGGCGGCGCTGGTCGGCCGCGAGCTGACCAAGAGCGAGCGCCCTGAACTGGGTGCGGCCAAGGTCATCGTCTCGGGCGGCCGGGGCGTGGGCAGCGGGGAGAACTACCACACGCTGCTCGAGCCGCTGGCGGACAAGCTGGGCGCGGCACTGGGCGCGAGCCGTGCGGCGGTCGATGCGGGCTTCGTGCCCAACGATTACCAGGTGGGCCAGACGGGCAAGATCGTCGCGCCGCAGCTGTACATCGCGATCGGCATCTCGGGGGCGATCCAGCACCTGGCGGGGATGAAGGACTCGAAGGTGATCGTGGCGATCAACAAGGACCCGGAGGCGCCGATCTTCCAGGTGGCCGATTACGGCCTGGTGGGCGATCTGTTCGAGGTCGTGCCGGAACTGACCGCGGCGCTCTGAGTCCGGTCGGCAACGGACGGCGTCGGCATGAACCTCGCAAGTTCGCTGTTTCCGGCGACCTGGCACTGGGGCATGCTGGTGCTGTCCGTGTTCATCCTGTCGAAGTTGCTGGTGCGTGCGCCATGGCGGCGCCTGCAGAACGGCTCGCAGCTCAATCTGCTGCTGGGTTTCATCGTCGGGCTGATGCTGCTGTGGAGCATGCGCGCGGGCGTGAAGCCCGGCCTGAGCCTGCACATGCTCGGTGCGATGGCGGCAACCCTGGTTCTCGGCCCCTGGCTGGGCTTGCTGGCGCTGGCCGGAGCGCTGACGGGAATCACCTTGAACGGGGCGGTGGAGTGGAGCGCATGGCCGATCAATTTCATCCTGATGGCGGCGATTCCGGTGGCCGTGGCGCACCTGATCCAGCGCGCCATAGAACGCTGGCTTCCAGCCCATTTTTTCATCTTCATCTTCGTCACCGGCTTCGCCGGGGCTGCACTGACCGTCATGTTCCAGGGCTTGACCGCATCGGCGGCGCTGGTCGCGGCAGGCGCATACCCTGCCGACTACCTGCTGACGGAATACCTGCCTTATTTTCTACTCCTCGGTTTTGCCGAGGCCTGGATCAGCGGCGCGGTCGTGACGCTGCTGGTGGTCTACCGGCCGGACTGGGTAGCCGGCTTCGATGACAATCGCTACCTGATCAACAAGTGATTCCAACAATCTGAGGGAGATATCGAATCCATGAGCATTTACAACGCCCCGATTCGCGACATGCAGTTCGCGATGCGCGAGCTTGCCGGTCTCGACGAAGTCGCGCAGCTGCCCGGCAATGAAGAAGTCTCGATCGACCTGGTCGATGCCATCCTCGAAGAAGCCGACAAGTTCGCCAGCGGCGTGCTCGCGCCGCTGAACCGGGTCGGTGATCAGGAAGGCGCCAAGTGGAAGGACGGCGAAGTGCTCACCGCGCCGGGCTGGAAACATGCCTACGGCCAGTTCTGTGAATCCGGCTGGACAGCGGTCGCCTGCGACCCCCGGTACGGCGGCCAGGGGCTGCCCAAGCTGCTGTCCACCGCCGTCATGGAAATGTGGAAATCGGCCAACATGGCTTTCTCGCTGTGCCCGATGTTGACCACCGGCGCCATCGAGGCACTGATGCTGCGCGGCACGGACGAGCAGAAGGACATGTACCTGCCGAAGATGGTTTCCGGCGAATGGACCGGCACCATGAACCTGACCGAACCCCAGGCCGGTTCGGATCTGGCTGCGGTTCGCACCAAGGCCGAACCGCAGGGTGATGGCACCTACAAGATCTTCGGCCAGAAGATCTTCATCACCTACGGCGAGCACGACATGACCGACAACATCGTCCATCTGGTGCTCGCCCGCCTGCCGGACGCGCCCGAAGGGGTGAAGGGCATTTCGCTGTTCGTCGTGCCCAAGTTCCTGGTCAATGCCGATGGCAGCCTCGGTGCGCGCAACGACGTGCATTGCGTGTCGATCGAACACAAGCTCGGCATCCATGCCAGCCCGACCGCAGTGCTCGCCTTCGGCGACAAGGGCGGGGCGATCGGTACCCTGGTGGGCGAGCCGAATCGCGGCCTGGAGTACATGTTCATCATGATGAACGAGGCCCGTTTCGCGGTCGGCATGGAAGGCCTGGCACTGTCCGAGCGCGCCTATCAGCACGCCCTGCAGTACGCCAAGGATCGCATCCAGGGAACCGAGGCGGGCGTCCGTGGCGGCCCGAAGGTCAGCATCATTCACCATGCGGACGTCCGCCGCCTGCTGATGAACATGAAGAGCAAGACCGAGGCGATGCGTGCGCTGGCCTATGTGGTCGCCGCTGCCACCGACAAGGCCCACCACCATCCGGACGAAGCGGTCCGGGCGCAGAATCAGGCTTTTGTCGATCTGATGATCCCGGTCGTCAAGGGCTGGAGCACCGAGAACTCGATCGACGTCGCTTCGGACGGCGTGCAGGTTCATGGCGGCATGGGCTTCATCGAGGAAACCGGTGCCGCCCAGCACCTGCGCGATGCCCGCATCACGACGATCTACGAGGGCACCACCGCGATTCAGGCCAATGACCTGATCGGCCGCAAGATCGCGCGCGAGAACGGCGCCACCATCGCCGCCCTGATCGAGGCGATGCGAGGAGTCCAAGCCGAACTGTCTGCCGCGGACGGTGAGGCCTTCGCCGCCATTGCCAGGTCGCTCGGTGCCGGCATCGCCGCGGTGGAAGAAGCGGTCGCCTATATCCTGGCCACTTACGGCAAGGATGTGAAGGCGGCATCGGTGGGCTCGGTTCCCTTCCTGAAGCTGCTGGGCATCGTCGCCGGTGGCTGGCAGATGGGCCGTGCGGCGCTGATCGCCAAGCGCAGGCTCGAAGCAGGCGAGGGCGAACCCGACTTCTACCAGGCCAAGATCGTCACCGCGCGCTTCTACGCCGATCACGTGCTGGCACAGGCGCCCGGCCTGGCCTACACCATCGTCAATGGCGCCACCGGGGCACTCGAACTGACGGAAGAGCAGTTCTGACCTGCATGCGGCCTTTCCCTCGAGGAAAGGCCGCAGCAACAGTCCAAAAAAGAGAGGCTGGATCGTCGTGATCCAGCCTCTCTTTTTTTCGAGGGCGGGCCGGAGCCCGCCGTGCGAAGAAGGGGAATTATTCCACCTTGGCCTTGGCGCGCAGGTCGAGCACGTGCTTCTCGATCTTCTGCTGCTGCAGGCGCTGCTGCAACTGCGGCTTGACCTCGTCGAGCGGGGGCGCCTGCGTCGTGCGCACGTCGTCGAGCTGGATGACGTGGTAGCCGAAATCGCTCTTCACCGGCGTGGGGGTGAACTTGCCTTTCTCGAGCTTGACCATGGCTTCGGAGAAGGGCTGGACGAACATCGCCGGGTTGCTCCAGCCCAGATCGCCGCCGCGGTCCCTGGAGCCGGGATCGCGCGACTCCTTCGCCACTTCCTCGAAGGGCGTGCCCGACTGCAGCTTGGCGATGATCGCCTTGGCTTCGTTTTCGGTCTCGACCAGCACGTGGCGGGGCTTGTATTCCTTGTCGCCCATGCGGCCCTTGATTGCATCGTATTCCTGCTGGACTTCAGCGTCGGTGACCGGGTTCTTCTGGACGAAGTCCTGCAGGTAGGCGCGGATCAGGATGGCCTGCTTGGCCAGTTCCATCTGGGTCTGCACTTCGGACTTCTTGGCGAGCCCTTTGCTGGTTGCCTCCTGGCTCAGGATTTCACGGCGGACCAGTTCTTCGCGCACCGCGTCCTGCAACTGGGAGCTGTCCTGCGCACCCTGGGCACGTTGTTCGGCAAGCATCGCTTCTGCGCGTTCGGCCGGGATGGCGACGCCGTTGACCTTGGCGACCGGGGTGGCCGCAGCGGCGGGGAAAGCGAGAAAACCAGCCAGCATGGCGATGGCGAGGCGGCTCGGGAAGCGTTTCATCGGTGTTCCTTCAGGGGTGGGTTGCTTGGGTGGCCTCGTCGGCCGTCATTGCCTTGATGGCGAGCGCGTGAATGTCCTTTTTCATCATGTCGCCCAGGGCTTCGTAAATCATGCGATGGCGAGCGACCGTGCCGTGCCCGGCGAAGGCGCTGGCAACGATGCGCAAGCCATAGTGGCCGCCGCCGCTGCGTGCGCCTGCATGCCCGGCATGCAGGGCGCTGTCGTCACGGATCTCGATCTCGTCGGGCGCAAAGGCTTCGTTCAAGCGCAGCCGGATCCGCTCCGCCACGTCGGTACTCATTGGACTACCCTCCGGTCGCTGGCGCGACCACCTCCCCGCGGGAGGAGAGCGCCGCCTTCGGGCGGCCGGGCGACGGCGCTCATGGCAGAACCTTGCGGAAGGGGCGCACGCTGGTTCTCGCAAAGACGCCTTCACGCACGTAGGCGTCCTCGGCCAGCCATTTTTCCGCGCTGGCCAGCGAATCGAATTCGGCGACGACGAGACTGCCGGCAAAGCCCGCCGGCCCCGGGTCGGGCGAATCGATCGCAGGCATGGGGCCGGCGAGCAGCAGGCGGCCCTCGTCCTTCAGTGCCTGAAGGCGGGCCAGGTGTTCGGGACGTACCGCCATGCGCTGCTCCAGCGTGCCGGGCGCGTCTTCTCCGATCAGGGCGTAGAACATCAGTTTTTTTCCTCTTCGATATGGCGCGAAAGATAGAAACCCTGGCCGAGCACGAAGGCAAGCATCAGGCCCATTCCACCGAACAGCTTGAAGTTGACCCAGGCTTCCTCGCTGAAGCTGTAGGCGACGTAGAGATTGAGCAGGCCCATGCCGACGAAGAAGCCCGCCCAGGCCAGGTTCAGGCGTGTCCAGACCTCGTCGGGCAACTGTATCTGCGCCTCCAGCATCTTGCGGATCAGGTTGCGCCTGAACAGCGTGGCCGAACCGATCAGCACGGCGCCGAACAGCCAGTAGAGCGCGGTCGGCTTCCATTTGATGAAAGTGGGGTTGTGGAAGAACAGGGTTGCGCCGCCGAACACGACGATGATCGCCAGACTGACCCAGAGCATGGTGTCGACCTTGCGATGCTTGCCCCAGACGATGGCGATCTGCGCGAAGGTGGCGACGATCGCGACCGCGGTGGCGATCAGGATCGGTGCCTGCGCGACGTCGATGCCGTCTCCCAGCCATTGGGCCGCAAACGCATGGGAAGCTTCGGGCTGGGCGCCGGCAAGCTTGTAGGCGGCGAAGAAGAGGATGACCGGAAGGAGGTCGAAGAGGAATTTCATGCGGTCGAATTATAGCGATAGTGTTCAAGCCTGCCCGTTGCCAAGCGTGTCGAGCGTCACGGCGGCACTTGCGGCTCCGCTTTCGGCCCTGTTGCGCATGTGGTTCGCGAGCGAGGAGAAGGCGCTGAGCAGGCTGGCGCGCAATGCGCCGTCGGCGACCTGCTCCTCGAGCGCCTGGCGCATGCAGAGCATCCATTCATCGCGCTCCCGGATGCCGATCGAGAACGGCAGATGCCGGGCCCGCAGGAAAGGATGGCCGTAGCGCTCGACGTAGAGATTCGGCCCGCCGAGCCAGCCGGACAGGAACAGGAAAAGCTTTTCTTCCGAGCCGGAAAGATCCTCGGCATGCATCCGGCGCACAGCCCAGGCTTCGGGCAGCGTGTCCATGAGTCCATAGAAGCGCTTGACCAGCTTGCGGACGGCGGCTTCGCCACCCAGGCGCTCGTATGGCGTGGCGTTCGGCGGCAGGGCGTTATCAGTGGGCATGGGAAGGACTGTCCTCCTGTGAGCCGTGCATTCTAGCGCGCGCGCCCGGGTTTCCATCTGCCGGCAGGCACAGGATCGCTCTGAGACCGCCGCCTTCGCGGGGCAGCAGATCCAGCCGGCCGCCGTGGGAACGCATCACCCGTTCGACGATCGCCAGGCCCAGGCCGGCACCCTTGGTGTTGCTCCGGGCCTTTTCGAGCCGGGTGAAGGGGTGACGCATGCGCTCGACTTCGTCTTCGGGAATCCCCGGGCCCCGATCGGCCACTTCGATGCAGGTAAAACCATCGTGCGGCCCGACCACGATGTCGAGTCGCATGTCTTCTCCTGCATAGCGCAGGGCATTGTCGATCAGGTTGGCGAGCGCCCGGCGCAGGGACAGGGCGCGGGCACTGCATGTCAGACTTTCCGGTGTGTCGAGCTGGAGATCGATCCCCCTCAAGCGGTAAGGCTCGGCAATTTCGCGCACCAGTTGCACGACATCGACTGCTTGCGCGGGCTCCTGCGGCACGCCGCGGCCAAAGTCGAGAAACTGGCCGATGATCCGGTCCATCTCCTCGATGTCCGACACCATCGCCGTGACCTCGCTGTCCGGCGCTCCCGACATCTCGACACCCAGACGCAGGCGCGCCAGCGGCGTGCGCAGGTCATGGGACACGCCTGCCAGAATCAGCGCGCGATCCGCATCGGTGCGGGCGAGATCGCCCGTCATCTGATTGAAGGCATGGGCGACCACGGCAATTTCATGCGGACCGGACTCATCCAGCGGCGGCGGCGTCTGGCCGCTGCCGACCAGCCGGGCTGCGCGTGCCACCTGGCGCAGCGGCCTGCCCATCCACGAAGCGATCAGGTAAGCGCCGAGCATCGCGGCAAAGAGCGCACCGAGCCCCCAGACGAGCCAGTCGAGGGTGTCGGGGCTTTCGATCCGCTCGCCAGGCAGCATGACCCAGTATTCGTTGTGCTGATCATCCGGGTCGAGCCGGAAGCTCACCCAGAAGCCATCGAGCGTCTTCCAGCGTGAGGCGAAGCGCGTGTGGTTTCCCAGTTGCCGGCGCACGTCGTTGATGAGCAGCCGGTTCGGCCGCGTATCGGCCAGGGGCTCCACCTCGTCGGATGCTTCCGCCGGGTAGATGCGGATGCCTTCGAGCGCGGCAAGCTCGATCAGCAGATCGGTCCTGCGTCCTGCATCGGCATTGATCAGTGCGGTGCGGGTCAGGTTTACGACCGAGACCACCATCTGCGCCACGTCGCGCGACCGGGCAGGCTCCTGGAAATAGCTGAAGATCTGGGACCAGGCACCGAGTGCCAGGATCAGCAGCAAGGCGACGAGCAGGAAAGTCTGCCAGAGCAGGGTGCCGGGCAGACAGGCCTGCAGCAGGCGCGTCACCGGGCGCGGCCGGCGACCGGGGTGCAGCTTGGCGGACATGCCGCGCTTACTCGCTGGCGGCTGCCTTGCCTTCACCCGATTCGTTCTTGACATCCTCCGGCACGAACACGTAGCCGAAACCCCATACCGTCTGGATGAAGCGGGGCTTGGCCGGGTCTTCCTCGACGAGCTTGCGCAGGCGGGAGATCTGCACGTCGATCGCCCGGTCGAAGACGCCGTATTCGCGCCCTCTGGCCAGTTCCATCAGCTTGTCCCGCGACAAGGGCTGGCGCGGATGCTGCAGCAGCACCTTGAGCAGTGAGAATTCGCCGGTGGTCAGCTGGATCTCCTCGCCGTTGCGCTCTAGCAGACGAGTGCCCAGATTGACGCTGACGTTGCCGAAAGCGACGATCTCGTCTTCGGCGGTCGGCGCGCCGGGCAGGGTGTGCGGCTGCCGCCGCATCACGGCCTGGATGCGGGCGACGAGTTCGCGCGGATTGAACGGCTTGGCGATGTAGTCGTCGGCCCCCATCTCCAGACCGACGATGCGATCCACGTCGTCACCCTTGGCGGTGAGCATGATGATCGGCAGATTGTTTTCTGCCGCACGAAGCCGGCGGCAGATAGCCAGTCCGTCCTCGCCGGGCAGCATCAGGTCGAGCACCATCAGGTCGAAGTGCTCGCGATGCAATGCACGATCCATCATCGGGGCGTCGCTCACGGCCTTGACCGCGAAACCTTGCTCCTGAAGATAGCGGGACAGCAGTTCACGCAGACGAGCGTCGTCGTCCACCAACAGTACGCGATAGCGGGTTTTCAGGTTCATGGAGCCAATCCTATCCTTCAAAGCGAGAGCTTGCCAGTGCTGGAGAAAGGCCGGTGCCGGCGGGCCGGTAACGCTTCGTAAGAGCGTGGCAAACAGGCAACACCGTTTTACAAAGCATCATCGGTACCGATGCGCAGGACTGTCGCAAAACGTGGATTTACCGTATGTTCGAGTCCATGATCGATGCGCAGTGCCTCCCATCCGATGACACCGACTTTCGCCTCTCCTGGTCCGTTATACAGGTCTTCCGCCTTGCCGCATCATGGCCGATGCGTGATGGCCTGTGTGCTGTCGGTCTGCTTGCTCACTGCCGCCGGCGTTGCCGATGCGCGCACGCGCGGTGAAGATTCCGGGTTGCCGAGCGGTCCGGTGCCGATACGCGAGGGGCTGCGCCACGAGGGCTTGCGCAATCACCTGCTGACCAGCTCCCACGAAGTTGGCGGCAAAGCCTCCGAACCCCGTCGCCTGAACGTGGAAGAGCGCAACGCTCTCCACCGCGATCTGCGCGATGCCATGCGTGGCGCCTATCCGGAACATCCCGGCCCTTCCAGAAAGAAGAAGTCGCACTGAATCCCATGGTCCGAGCCGGTAGAATACCGGCACCATGAAAATCCTCGCACTCGAAGCTTCATCCGAACTGGCCAGCGTTGCGCTTCTCGTCGATGGTGCCATCGTCGCCCGCCGAATCGAAGGCGCATCACGGCATTCGGCATCGGTACTGCATCAAGTGCGCGAGTTGCTGGCCGACGCCGGGCTTTCCGTCTCCGCGCTCGATGCCGTGGCCTTCGGTGCCGGGCCGGGCGCTTTCACCGGGCTGCGGCTGGCCTGCGGCGTGGCTCAGGGGCTTGCCCTGGGCGCCGATCTGGGGATTGCCGTCATCGGCAGCCTCGATGCCATTGCTTTGCAGGCGGGGGCGGAGAGGGTGTTTGTGGCAACGGATGCGCGCATGGGAGAGGTCTACTGTGCTGCTTTCGAGGCCGGCAAGGACGTGGTGCAGGCACTATCCCCCATTCGTTGCCTGGCGCCCGAGGACGTCGAACTGCCCCCTGGATGCTGGACAGCAGCGGGTTCCGCCTTCCGGGTCTGGCCGGATGCCCTGTACACGCGTTTCAGTGACCGGCTCCCGGTCTGCCTGGATGGCTTGACTGCCCGGGCGGACGAAGTGGCAAGGCTGGCAGCAGGATCGGCGGCGCGTGGCGACCTGGTATCGCCCGAAACCGCCGCACCGCTCTACATCCGCGACAAGGTGGCCTTGACCACGGCCGAACGCTTGGCGCGCGGCGGCAGAGCTTGAGCATGACGGGACGTTGCGAATTCGTGCCGATGCAGGCCGGGCATCTGGATTGGATCGAGGTTCATGAGGCTTCACTGCATGCGTTTCCCTGGAGCCGCGGCAATTTTCTCGATTCGCTGGCGGCGGGACATGGAGCCTGGGTCCTGAAGGAGGAGGGCTGCATGCTTGCCTACGCCATCGTGCTCGCCGTTCTCGACGAAGCCCATCTGCTCAACATCAGCGTCATCCGCAGCGCCCAGCGACGTGGGCTCGGGCGCTTCTTTCTCGAATGGCTGCATGGCGATGCGCGCAGCAAGGGGGCGACGCAGTTCTTTCTGGAAGTGCGTCCGTCCAATACCCCCGCCCTGTCGCTGTATCGGGCACTGGGCTATGAGCAGATCGGCCTGCGCAAAGGCTACTATTCCGCAGAAGACGGCCGCGAGGATGCGATCGTGATGCGGCGGAGGCTCTGAACGAATGGCGACACCCATGCGCAGGCCAAGCTCCCGGCGTGATGCGATCATCCGCGAGATGGGTCTGGGTCCGGTCTGGCGGTTGCGGTCGGCAGCCAGGGAAACCGACGATGGGAGCACGGCGGTGGCGGAGATGCCGTCGCCGGCCGCGCCTGCGGCGGATGCAGCAGCCGAACTGTCATCTGCCCCCATGCCTTCGCATCGGCCGCAAGCTCGGGCAGGAGGCGATGCGGCGTGGAGCCGGGAGCACGGCCCCCGAACGGGGTTGGCGCAGTCCGGCTTCGCCGCGCACACCGAATCCGCGCATGCGAGCCGGCCTGCCGCCAACATGCCCGACCCCGAACGCCCGAAGCGCATCGCCACGCTTGAATGGGACGCGCTGGAAGCCGAAATACGCAGTTGCCGGGCATGTGTCTTGTGCGAGCAGCGCAAGCAGGCCGTGCCCGGCGTGGGCGACCGCGAGGCCGACTGGATGCTGGTGGGCGAGGGGCCAGGGCGTGAGGAAGATCAGCGCGGCGAACCTTTCGTCGGCCAGGCGGGCCGCCTGTTGGACAACATGCTTGCCGCGCTCGCGCTGCAACGCGGTGCCAATGTGTACATCGCCAATGCGGTCAAGTGCCGTCCGCCGCACAATCGTACGCCCGAAGCGGCGGAAATCGGCTCCTGCCTGCCTTATCTCGAGCGCCAGATCGAACTGGTCAAGCCTCGTCTGCTGCTCGCGCTGGGCCGCCCCGCCGCCCAGGCGCTGCTGAATACCGAAATCAGCATTTCCAGGGCGCGAGGCCGCATTTTCGACTACAAGGGCATTCCGGTGGTGGTCAGCTACCACCCCGCCTATCTGCTGCGCAATCCGCAGGACAAGGGCAAGGCCTGGGCCGATCTGTGCTTTGCCCGCAAAGTGATGCAGCAGGGAAGCTGAGCGGGCGGCAGGCCTGCGGCCGTACCGCCGTGCCGTTCAATGGCTACGGTCTTCGAGCAGGGCGGCGCTGTCGAATTCGCGCTGATTGGCTTCGTGGCGAAGCTTGACCAGCAGCATCGTGCCGGCGACGAACAGCCCGAACAGCACGATCACGGTATTGATCGACAGCCCCAGCATGATCAGCAGGGCGTAGGTGCCGGTCATGACCAGAATGGACAGGTTCTCGTTGAAGTTCTGCACCGCGATCGAATGGCCTGCGCCCATCAGGATGTGTCCGCGATGCTGCAGCAGCGCATTCATCGGCACGACGAAGAAGCCGGCCAGCGCACCGACCGCGACCATCAGCAGCATCGCCGCACTGGTGCTGGTGACGAAGATCATCGAAATCACACCGACCCCCATGGCGATGCCCAGCGGAATCACTCGGACGGATTTGCGCAGCGTCACATAGCGCGCGGCGACGATGGAGCCTGCCGCGACGCCCAGCGCGACGACGCCCTGCATCATCGATGCCTGGGACAGGCTCATGCCGAGATTGTGCTCGGCCCACTTGATCACGATGAACTGCAGCGTCGCGCCCGCGCCCCAGAACAAGGTGGTGACGGCCAGCGAGATCTGCCCGAGCTTGTCGCGCCACAGCAGCCGCAGACAGTGGTTGAAGTCGTGCAGCAGGTAAAGCGGGTTGCTCTTGAGCGGCTTGTGGTCGACGCCGGTATCGGGGATGTAGAGATTGAAGATGGCTGCAACCAGGTAAAGCGAGCCGATGACGAGCACTGCCGCCTCGAAAGGCGTATCGACGAAAGGCAGGCTGAGGGCCATCAAGCCGTCGGCGACGCCGTCGAGGATCATGAAGCCGCCCATCACGGTGCCGATGATGATCGCACCGACGGTCAGGCCTTCGATCCAGCCATTGGCCACGACCAGCAGGCGATGAGGCAGGTATTCGGTCAGGATGCCGTATTTGGCAGGGGAGTAGGCCGCCGCACCAAGCCCGATCACCGCGTAGGCGAACAGGGGATGGGCGCCGAGGAACAGCATCAGACAGCCGCCGATCTTGATCGTGTTGCTGATCAGCATCACCCGCCACTTGGGCATGGAGTCGGCAAAGGCGCCGACGAAGGCCGCGAGCGCGACGTAGGAGACCGTGAAGAACAGCTTCAGGAGGGGCTCGTACTCAGAAGGTGCAGCCATGTCCCGCAGCAGGGCAATCGCGACGATGAGCAGGGCATTGTCCGCGAGCGCAGAGAAGAACTGCGCTGCCATGATGATGTAGAAGCCAAGCGGCATCGTGAATGTACCGGGCAGCTGTGGTCGGGAAGCGCGGTTTATAACACGGATGGGCGCTTGCCTGGGCCGCAGGAGGCGATCTACCCTCACCGAGTGCTCCGGACATCTGTCCAATGTGGAGCGGTTTGTGATCTAATCCACTTAATAAATCATACTTATCTACACCATGGCAGACCGCAGACTTCAGGTATTCCATGCCGTGGCCAAGCACGGCTCCTTCACCCGTGCCGCCGAGCATCTCTACATGACTCAGCCGGCCGTCACTTTCCAGATCAAGCAGCTCGAAGAGCACTTCGACACGCGCTTGCTCGACCGCGGCCACGGCAAGATCACGCTGACGCCCGCTGGTGAACTCGTGCTGGCCTACGCCGAGCGTATCCTCGGGCTGTCGGCTGAGCTCGATTCGCGCGTATCCGAGTTGACCGATGAACTGGCGGGGCAGATCAAGATCGGCACCAGCACGACGATCGCGGCCTACTGGCTGCCGGTCGTGCTCGAGGGTTTCAAGCGCAAATACCCTCGGGTACTGCCTCGTGTGGTGGTCGGGAATTCCAAACTGACCGAGGACAGCGTCGCCGCGCGCGACCTCGACATCGGCTTGATCGAGATCGTCACCGAACAGAGTAGCGTCGAGCGCCGCAGCGCCGCCCGCGATGAGCTCATGGTCATCTGCAGCCCCGACCATCCGCTGGCGAAATTCGACAAGCTGACGGCCAAGGATCTCATCGGCCACCCCTTCATCGACCGTGATCCGGGCAACGGCATCCGCCAGATCGCCGATGAATTCTTCGAGGCCGCAGGCATCGCCGGAAGCGAAATCAACCTTTGCGCCGAACTCGGCAGCCTGGCGACGATCAAGCAGCTCGCGGCTGCCGGCCTGGGCTTCGCGATCGCATCGGATCGTGCCATCCGGCGCGACGTTGCCGAAGGGCGGCTGGCCGCGGTGCGCCTCGAGCCCCGCATCTACACCCCGCTCGAAGTCATTCTGCCGCGCGACAAGTTCCGCTCGCGCCTGATCACGGCATTTGCCGACTACGTCTGTGAGGAGTTCGTCCGGATGGCCGGCGACACGGACGCCGAGGGCTGATGGCAAAAGCAAGGACTGCTTTCGTCTGCAGCGAATGCGGCGGGCAGGTGGCCCGCTGGCAAGGGCAATGCCCGCAGTGCCAGGCCTGGAATACCCTGGTGGAGACCGCGATCACCGCCGCTCCGGCAACGGGCGGGCGGTTCGCCGCGCTGGCGGGCGAAACCAGCCGTCTCAGGCCCTTGTCGACGCTGCAGCCGCGCGAGGAGCCGCGCCAGCCGACCGGGCTCGACGAGTTCGACCGCGTGCTGGGTGGCGGCCTGGTCGCGGGCGGCGTCGTGCTGATCGGCGGCGACCCGGGCATCGGCAAGTCGACCCTGCTGCTGCAGGCGCTGTCGCATCTGTCCGGCGCCCACAAGGTCGTGTATGTCAGCGGCGAGGAGTCGGGCGAGCAGGTGGCCTTGCGCGCCCACCGCCTGCAGCTGCCGCCATCCGAGCTGCAGATGCTGGCCGAGATCAATCTCGAGCGCATCCTGCAGACGCTGCGCGACGCCCGGCCACGCGTGGCCGTCATAGATTCGATCCAGACCGTGTATTCCGAAACCCTGCAGTCCGCACCGGGGTCGGTGGCGCAGGTGCGCGAGTGCGCGGCGCAGTTGACGCGCTTCGCCAAGCAGAGCGGCACCAGCCTGATCCTGGTCGGCCACGTCACCAAGGACGGCACGCTGGCCGGCCCGCGCGTGCTCGAGCACATCGTCGATACCGTGCTGTATTTCGAAGGCGACACCCATTCCAGCTTCCGGCTGATCCGGGCTTTCAAGAACCGCTTCGGCGCGGTCAATGAGCTCGGTGTGTTCGCCATGACCGAGCGGGGCCTGAGAGGCGTCTCCAATCCTTCCGCGATCTTCCTGTCGCAGCATGCCCAGCAGGTGGCGGGAAGCTGCGTGCTGATCACCCAGGAGGGCACGCGCCCGCTGCTGGTCGAGATCCAGGCCCTGGTCGATTCGGCGCAAAGCCCCAATCCCCGGCGCCTGTCGGTGGGCCTGGAGCCGACCCGGCTGGCGATGCTGCTGGCCGTCATGCATCGCCATGCGGGCGTCGTGTGCTACGACCAGGACGTGTTCGTCAATGCCGTCGGCGGCGTCAAGATCACCGAGCCAGCAGCCGATCTCGCCATCCTGTTCGCCATCGTCTCGTCATTGCGCGACCGCCCGCTGCGGCAAGGGCTGGCGGTTTTCGGCGAAGTGGGGCTCGCGGGCGAAATCCGTCCGGCGCCCCGCGGTCAGGAGCGGCTCAGGGAAGCGGCGAAGCTCGGCTTCGATACCGCCATCATCCCCAGGGCCAATGCGCCGCGCCAGGCGATCGAAGGCCTGAACGTGATCGCCGTCGATCGTGTTGAAGAGGCGCTCGAGCGGATGCGCGAGCAGGCTTGAGCACGCCTGTCGCGTCCCTGCGGCAATCCTTTTTCGCAGTCCGGTTCGAAAACCGCCGTTTACATGCTGAAGCAATAATAAAAGCATGAATGCTTAGCATCCATGTATTATTGTGCACCGCAAGGCGCTGATAAATAGAATTAGCTGCCTATTTCCATATTTTTTTGACATTCCTGTTTTTTATTGCGAGCTGGGTATTTTTGGTGTTTTTCGCTGTTTTGATGAACATCAAGGATGTCGGCCGGCAATCATGGCGGTTTTGGATAGGGCTGCTTAATGAAAGGCAAATGGCTTTCGTCATCATTTTTCGGGTTGTCGCCCACCATGATCAGCAGCGGAGAATGGTTCGTACGGACGGGGTTGATTGCAGGCCTGGCGGGAGCGCTGTCGGCATGCACGGTGATCCCCGGTACTTCCGCCTGGGATATGCGGACGACTTCTTCGGTGCCTCTGCCGATCGTCGATGACGAAGCCCGCCAATCCGAGCCCGTTCCGGACAACGTCACCATCACCCCGATCACGGCCGATCTGATCATCGCTCAAGTCCGCAATGGCGAGCCCGGATTCCGGGCAACGCAATCCGGCGGCCGCACTGCGGTGCGGCCAGCGACGGTGCCCGACTTCGGCCTCGCCCATCAGGACTACCAGCTTGGCCCTGGCGACATCATCAACGTCATCGTCTGGGACCATCCCGAGATCACCATTCCTGCGGGCTCCTATCGTTCTGCCGAGCAGTCCGGCACCCTGGTCGCCGACGACGGGACCATCTTCTTCCCCTATGCCGGCACGCTCGACGTAGCGGGCAAGACACCTCGACAGGTGCGCGAGATCCTGTCCCAGCGCCTGTCCAAGGTCATCGAGAACGTTCAGCTCGACGTTCGCGTCGTGTCCTTCCGCAGCAAGCGCGTCTATGTCGTCGGTGAAGTCAGGGAGCCGGGCCTGCAGCCGATCAACGACATCAGGATGACCCTGGTCGAGGCGATCAATCGCGCCGGCGGCATCACGACCGAGGCAGACCACGGCAACGTGCTGCTCACGCGCGGCGGCCAGACGTGGCGCGTCGATCTGCAGGCCTTGTACGAAGACGGCGACGTGTCGCAGAACGTCGAGCTGCAGCCCGGCGACATCGTCAACGTGCCCGATCGCCAGCTCAACAAGATCTTCGTGCTGGGCGAGGTCAGGGAGCCCGGCTCGTTCGTCATGAACAAGCGGCGCACCACGCTGGCCGAAGCGCTCAGCGAAGCAGGCTTCGTCAACCAGATCACATCCGATCCGAGCTGGATCTACGTGATGCGAAGTGACAATGGCACGTCGGAGCTCTTCCACCTCAACGCAGGTTCGCCCGACGCACTCTTGCTGGCCGAAGGCTTCCCGCTGCGCCCCCGTGACATCGTCTACGTGGATGTGGCCGCCGTCGCGCGCTGGAATCGTGTCGTGAGCAACATCCTGCCCACATCGCAGATGCTCAACCTCCTCGGCGAAACACGCTATCCGCTCTTCAATGGCCGCCAGTAACGTGGGCGCCATCCAGTACGCATACGATTGCGCTTGATCGAACCCTCTTCAGGAAGCTCCGCCCTTGGCTCGACAAACTCCGCACGCTGTTCCCTTCGACGAGACTCGACACAAGCACATGCCCAGCCAGCACGGCAAGGGGGACGATTTCATCAATGTGGGTGAAATCATCGCCACCTTGTTCGAATGGAAGTGGCTCATCCTGAGCATCACCGCTTTTGCAGTCTCCGTGGGCGTGTTCGTCGCACTGGTGTCCACTCCCATCTATCGTGCCGACGCCATGCTGCAGGTGGAGGACAAGGGTACGGCCAAGGGCGGAATTGCCGCCCTGCGCGACGTCGAGGCCGTGCTGGGCGACTCCACCTCGGTGGCCGCAGAACTCGAGATCCTGCGCTCGCGCATGATCCTCGGCCGTGTCGTCGAACGCCTCAACCTCACCATTGTCGCCGAGCCAAGGTATTTTCCGATCGTCGGCCGCGCCCTGGCTCGTCGCCACGCCAATGCCGATGCTCCGGCTGAGCCGCTCCTCGGCCTGTCCGGTCATGCCTGGGGAGGCGAACGCATCACGGTGCAAAGCCTCGAGGTGGCGCCGGATCTCGTCGGCATGCCGCTGACCCTCGTCGTGGATGAGGGCGAGCAGTTCCGGCTTCTCGATGAAGACGGCATCCTGCTTGCACAAGGCGCCGTGGGCATCCCGGTCAATGGCGAGCGCGTCAGCTTGTTCGTGGCCGAGCTCGTCGCACGTCCCGGCACCCGTTTCGACGTATCCCGGCGCAGCCAGGCCGAGGCGATCGCCTCGCTGCGTGGTGTCCTGGAGGTACGGGAGCGCGCCCGCCAGTCGAACGTGATCGAAGCCACTTTCTCCGACACCGATCGGGCCCGGGCATCGGCCATCCTGAACGAGGTACTGAATGCCTATGTACGGCAGAACGTGGAATACCGCTCCGCGGAAGCGGAGTCCACGCTGGCTTTCCTCGAGGCCCAGTTGCCGGAACTCAAGAACGAGCTGGATACGGCGGAAGCTGCCTACAACAACTACCGTCAGAACCGCGGCTCCATCGACCTGACGATGGAAACGCAAGCGATGCTCAGTTCCATCGTCAAAGTGGACAACGACATCGTCGTGCTGCAGCAGAAACGCGATGAGCTTCGCCAGCGCTTCACCGCCGAGCACCCGCAGGTCCAGTCGGTGGACTCGCAGATCGCCCGTCTGCGGGCATTGCGCAGCACCCTGGACAAGGACGTTTCCCGCCTGCCGGATACGCAGCAGACCGCGCTGCGGCTGCATCGCGACGTCGAGGTCTCCACCGCGCTCTACACCAACCTGCTCAATAGCGCGCAGCAACTGCGCGTCGCCCGGGCGGGCACGGTAGGTGACGTGCGCATCATCGACAGCGCGGTTACCGCGCATCAGGCCATCGCCCCACGCAAGGCGCTCATCGTGCTGCTGTCGGGAGTGCTCGGTGCCCTGATCGGCCTGGGCTCGGTCTGGGCGATTCGCGCCCTGCGGGTGGTCGTCGAAGACCCCGAGACCATCGAGCGGGAACTCTCGCTACCCGTGTATGCCACCGTGCCGGAGAGCAAGGCCGAGGAAGAGATCGATCGCCGCATCAAGCGCGGCAGGAATGCTGGAGAACTGCTGGCCGTGGCGCATCCGGACGACGGCGCGGTGGAAAGCCTGCGCAGCCTGCGCACCACGCTGCATTTCGCGCTGCTGGGGGCAGATCGTGGTTCAGTGCTGATCACCGGTCCGGCGCCAGACGTCGGCAAGAGTTTCATTTCCAAGAATCTCGGCGCCGTGCTGGCCCAGAGTGGCAAGCGCGTCATCATCGTCGATGCCGACTTGCGCAAAGGGCACATCCACAAGGAATTCGCGCTGCCGCGCAATGGCGGGATTTCCGAGTTCATTACCAGCGGCCTGTCACTCGAATCGATCGTGCGCCCGACCATCGTCGAGGGCCTGTCCATCGTCACGACCGGCCAGATCCCGCCCAATCCCTCGGAGTTGTTGATGCATGAGCGTTTCGCGGCGCTGCTGCACGGCCTGGAGACGCAATGCGATGTGCTGATCGTCGATGCGCCTCCCGTGCTTGCCGTGTCCGATGCCGTGATCGTTGGCCGCCTGACGGGCGCCACGCTTCTGGTCGCACGGGCAGGCCGCCATCCGATCGGCGAGCTGGACCAAGCCGTCAAGCGCCTGGAGCAGGGTGGCGTGAGCGTCAAGGGATTCGTTTTCAATGGCCTGGACCTGCAGCGACAGCGGCACCGTTTCGGTTACCAGGGTTATCAATACCAATACAAATATTCCGCCTGACGACCAGGCAGGCACCACGCACGGGCGCCCCCCCAATCATCTACAGGCGCCCGCCTGACGACACTTCAGCTTCTCGAGCGCGCACCCCGGCGTCGCCTCGCCGGGTGTGTTCGACTTCAAAAAAGGAGGCTCTCATGATGCATGGGCTCATCGTTCTACCGCTGGCGATCCTGGTTTCCGCCATCGTCATACGCGCCATGATCGCGCTGGCTCCGCGCGCGGGCTTGATCGACCATCCCGGGGAGCACAAGCAGCATGAGCACGTCACGCCCTTCATCGGCGGCTTCGGAATAATGGCCGCATTGCTGCTCGCGGTCGTGATGTTGATCAGCCTTTATCCCGCCCGGAATACCGCGTGGATCTCGCTGCTGATATGCGGCGGCACGATGTTCCTGGTGGGGCTGGTGGACGATCGCTGGAAGCTCGGCTTCAGGATCCGGCTCGTCGTTCAAGCCGTGCTGGCCTTGCTCATGGTATACGGCGGCGGGATTTTACTGACCGGACTGGGCAACGTGGTATTCACCGGCGACATCGCGCTTGGCCTTCTGGCCGTGCCGTTCACCGTCTTCGCCACCATCGGCGGCATCAATGCGCTCAACATGGTCGATGGCATCGATGGACTGGTCGGCACCATCGCCGGCATCACGCTGCTGCTGATCGCGCTGATGACGGGCTTTGGCGGAGACGGCCCGATGCACTTGCTGTCGATGGCCCTGCTGGGCGGAGTAGGGGGGTTTCTGTGGTTCAACATGCGCCATGGACGGCAGCACCGCGCACGTACCTTCATGGGCGACAACGGCAGCATGACGCTGGGACTGCTGATCGTATGGCTGCTTATCGGCCTGACCCAGGGAGAAGGCGCGCTGATCAGCCCCGTTGCCGCTTTGTGGCTGTTCGCCATTCCGCTCATCGACACGCTCAGCGTCATGGTACGCCGAGTGCTGATGGGGCAGTCTCCGTTCACACCCGATCGCCACCATTTGCACCACCTGCTTCAACGTGCGGGCTTTCGCGTGGAGGACGTGGTGACGTCCATAGGTTTGCTGCACCTCGTGCTGGGAGGAGCCGGCGTCACCGGCTTGCTCTGGGGCGTGCCCGAAAGCGTGATGTTCATGGCCTTTCTGTGCCTGTTTGCCGCTTACGTCATGGTCACCGCGCGCCCATGGCGTTTCGTGCCTGCATTGCGCGGCATTCACCGTTATCTGCATCTTACGCCTGCCGCCAATTGCGGCGTGTTCTTCGGCAACTGCGCACTCGAGCGTGTCGAGCAGATCAACGAACTGGTCGCTCCTCAGCTCCGCGACAACACGGCTTTCCGGACCCGCCTGTATCAGCGCATGGAGGCCGACGGCAGTCCCGGGATGCGGTATGCCGTGGTGGAGATCATGCTTGACGATGAAACTGCGCCCCTGACCCACCAAATCGAATATCTGCGTTTGATACGAAAAGCGCTGCATCCATACAACGGGGTCTATATTCGCAGCTATGTCCATCGAGACCCTTTCAATGATCGCCGGATCAATCCGGATGAGCCCGCAGTCGAGATGCGAGTCCGCAACCGCCGGCAGCGCAAACGCGAGTTGCTGGAGGAGTCCTTCACTTACGTCGATCATGGCCGAATCCTGGACCAGGACGTCAAGCACACGAATACGGAAGGTGAGGAGGCCGTCGGCGCCCCTGACACCCTGATTGCAAAACACTGATTTTCTCAACACTTCTTCTCATTCACGCGGAGTGTCATCCACCATGACTGCCCATTCCCTCGATCAGATCAAGCTTGCCGTCATCGGCCTGGGCTACGTCGGCCTGCCGCTGGCGGTGGAGTTCGCCAGGCAGCGCGACGTGCTCGGCTTCGACATCAACCGGACGCGCATCGACGCGCTCGAGGCCGGCCACGACGCCACGCTCGAAGTCTCGGACGAAGAGCTGCGCGAAGCCACCGGCCTGCGCTACAGCGCCGATGCGCAGGACCTGGCCGCCTGCAACGTCTTCATCGTCACCGTGCCGACGCCGATCGACGAGCACAAGCAGCCAGACCTGACGCCGCTGATCAAGGCCAGCGAGACCATCGGCAAGGTGCTCAAGCAGGGCGACATCGTCATCTACGAATCCACCGTCTATCCCGGCGCCACCGAGGAAGACTGCGTGCCGGTGCTGGAGCAGCACTCCGGGCTGCGCTTCAACGTCGACTTCTACGCCGGCTACAGCCCCGAGCGCATCAATCCGGGCGACAAGGAGCACCGCGTCTCCACCATCCGCAAGGTCACGTCCGGCTCCACGCCCGAGGTGGCCGACCTGGTCGATGCGCTGTATCGCCAGATCATCCTCGCCGGCACCCACAAGGCCGAGAGCATCAAGGTGGCCGAGGCGGCCAAGGTCATCGAGAACACCCAGCGCGACGTCAACATCGCGCTGATCAACGAACTCGCCATCATCTTCAACCGCATGGGCATCGACACCGAAGCAGTGCTGAAGGCGGCCGGCAGCAAGTGGAACTTCCTGCCGTTCCGTCCGGGCCTGGTCGGCGGGCACTGCATCGGCGTGGATCCGTACTACCTCACCCACAAGGCGCAGGCGATCGGCTACCACCCCGAGATCATCCTGGCCGGCCGTCGGCTCAACGACGGCATGGGCGCCTACGTGGTGTCGCAGCTGGTCAAGGCCATGCTCAAGCGGCGCATCCAGGTCGAAGGCGCGAAGATCCTGATCATGGGCCTGAGCTTCAAGGAAAACTGCCCGGACCTGCGCAACACCCGCGTGGTGGACATCGTCAAGGAACTGGGAGAGTACGGCATGGCGGCCGAGGTGTACGACCCCTGGGTCGATCCGGCCGAGGCAGAGCACGAGTACGGCATCACGCCGATCCAGATCCCGGCGCCGGGCACCTACGACGCCATCGTCGTGGCCGTGGCCCACGACCAGTTCAAGGTGCTCAGCGATCAGGGCATCCGCGCGCTGGGCAAGCGCGAGCACGTGCTCTACGACCTGAAGTATGTACTGCCGCGCGATGCGGCGGACTTGAGGCTGTAGTCTCCAGTAACTGACAGCAAACCCGAGCAGCACGAGGACCGTGCTGCTCGGGGCCATGCTGGCACCGAATGCTTCAGGTCGTGCATGGAGAAAACCGCGGGTCTGATCGGCGACGTACCGCCATGCAACACGCTTGCAGGGTCGAGCCAAACAGCGAGATGGCATCTGGAAAAGAACGCTCAAAGTGAAACCGAAAGTCGTCAAATCGGTCGCCACCATGGCGGGAGGCACTGCCCTCGCTCAGGCGATCACCATCCTCTTCACGCCGATCATTACAAGGCTTTTTCCGCCGGAAGCTTATGGCGCGCTCGGCACCTTCTCTTCGCTGATCACGATTCTCGTTCCACTTGTGGCCTTGTCCTACCCCATGGCGATCGTGCTGTCCCGCGACGACAGCGAGGCTGTCTCACTGACCCAGCTATCCGGCCTGATCGCGCTCCTCTTTGCCGCAGTCACGCTTTTTCTGGCGCTGATGTTCGAGGGCGAACTGCTCGATTACATGGGAATGGAGAACTTCACCGGGCTGCCGTATCTCTTTGCCTTTGCCGTACTGTTCTCGGGTTTGGCGCAAGTGTTCAGAAGCTGGCTTTTACGCGAAAAGGATTTCTCCTCGCTGGCGCGGATGGAAGTGATCAACTCGCTCTTCAACAATGTCTCGAAATCCGCCCTCGGCTTCTTCTTCCCGCTTGCCGCGGCACTGATCGGGATATACGCATTCGGCCAGGCCGTGCAGACCTTGCTCTACACGCTCGGCCTCAAGGCAAGGCGCGGCCTGGCTGCCCTGGGCACGTTCGACGCGCTCGCCAATGCTCCGGTCGTCGCACGGAAATTCAGTGATTTCGCGCTTTATCGCGCCCCCCAGGGATTCATCAACGCCATCTCGCAAAGCCTGCCGATTCTGGTTCTAGGCTTTGCGTTCGATCAGGCGGTGGTGGGTTATTATGCGCTGGCGAAGAGCATATTGAGCGCTCCGCTGACGCTGGTCGGAAAATCGGTTTCCGACGTCTTCTATCCACGCCTGGCGGAAGCCGTGGCCGAGAGGGAAGACGTCAGCCGCCTGCTCATCAGGTCGACCCTAATCCTCTTCGGTATCGCTGCACTGCCCTTCGGCGTGGTGTTCTTCTATGGCCCCGAGCTCTTCTCCTTCGTCTTCGGAACCCAATGGCACAACGCCGGCGTGTTCGCCGGCTGGATTTCCATCTGGCTTCTGTTCGGCTTCATCAACAGGCCATCGGTTTCTGCCATCGCCCCGCTGGGGATACAGAAATTTCTGCTCGGCTATGAAGTGCTGAGTATCGTTGCGAAGGCCCTGGCATTGGCTTTCGGGATCCTCGTTCTCAAGGATGAAACGATATCCGTGGCTCTTTTTTCCTGCGCCGGAGCGATCGTCAACCTGTATCTGGTGCTTCACGTCATCCGGAAGGCCCGGTCCATCAATGAGGCGAATCAGTCGTGATCAGGCAAGAAGATCAGTACCCGGAAAATACTTGCGCCGTGGCCGGGAATCCAGGCGCGCACGGGGCACCGGCCTCACGCAAGCTATACATCGTCGAACGGAAAGGCTCGTTTTCAGACGAGTGGATCGAATACTGCTCCAAAGCTGGAGTGGATTTCGAGACCGTGAACCCTTATCGGAGTGACCTCGTTTCGAAGATCCGCGATGGTGCGGCTTTTCTATGGCATTGGCGCCATGATTCCTACAAGGACCAGCTCTTTGCCCGTCAGCTGTTTTCGGCGCTGGCAAGCACCTCGATTCGGACGTATCCGGATATCCAGACCTGCTGGCACTTCGATGACAAGGTCGCACAGAAATACGTTTTCGAGGTGGCGGGCCTGCCTGCGGCAAAATCCCACGTGTTCTACGACCAGGCATCGGCGGACGCCTGGCTGCAAACCTGCTCCTATCCGGTCGTTTTCAAGCTGCGTGGTGGAGCGGGTGCCCTGAATGTACGGCTGGCGAGGACAAGGGCCGAGGCGCGAAAACTCGTCAGGAAAGCCTTTGGCACGGGTTTCCCGTACTTTGAAAGGTGGGAGATCTTCAAGCAGAGCATCTGGCGCGCGAGGCGCGACAGGAGCCCACGTTCGATGGCTGCGGTGTTTTATCACCTGGGACGCTCCTTGCTGCCCTCCATTCGCGACGAATCCGACCTCCATCCGCGGGAAATTGGATACGCCTACTTCCAGGAATTCATTCCAGACAACAGATTCGACGACAGGCTGGTCGTCGTCGGCGATTTCTGCTTTGCAGTACGGCGCTTCTGCAGGACGGGAGATTTTCGCGCATCGGGTTCCGGTTTGAAGAGCTATGAGCCGGACGCGTTTCCCAAGGCTTCGATCGAACTCGCGTTCAGGCTTGCAGACACCTTGAAGATGCAGAGCGTTGCGATCGATCTTGTGTACACGGCCAATGGCGAACCCATGGTCGTCGAAATCAGCTTTGGCTGCGTGACGTCGGTCTATCCGGGGTATTTCGATCGAAGCGGAGCCTGGCACGATGGCGAGACGAGCATGCCCGTCAAGATTCTGGAAGGGCTGATCGCGTCCGTCGGCCTGCCGCCCAAGTCGATGTGATGAATCATTTTCCGTGGAACACACGAACATTGGCAGGCTCGAGGACTCGATGAAGATTCTATGTGTAATCGACTCGCTCGGCTCGGGAGGGGCACAGCGTCAGTTGGTCAACCTGGCATGCGGCCTGAAGGCCCGTGGGCATATCGTGGATGTGTTCATCTACTATCCCCACCAGGATTTTTTCCTGTCCGAGTTGGCAGAAGCGGGCGTGGCGGTGCATGCGCTCCCCAAGAAGGGAAAACTGGGCGTCAACGTGCTCGTTGGACTCGTGCGCCTGCTGCACGCAAGGGAATACGATGCGCTGATTTCGTTTCTCGATACGCCAAACGTGTACTCCGTCGTGGCGTCGATTTTCTCTCCGCGCTTGAAGCTCGTCGTATCGGAGCGGTCCAGCCATCACCACGACAAGAACAAATACCTTGCTTTGGGAAAGCGGCTTCTGTACGGGTTCACAGACAAGGTGGTGGCCAACAGCAAAAGCCAGGCCGAGTGGCTACGGCGGTATCCGTGGCTCCGCGGAAAAACCATGGCGATCTACAACGGATTCCCAATGGCAGACCAAGCTGCCAGCGGCGAAATTCCGCCCATGAGTTTCCTGGTTGTCGGTCGGATTGGCCCCGAAAAGAACGGCATTCGATTGGTCGAGGCGCTGGAGCTTTTTCGCCGGAAGCACGGCTACGTGCCCGATATTTCATGGGCAGGCAAGGAGGACATTCTTCCTGCTGGACAGCGCTACGTTTCCGCCCTCAGAGCGATCCTCGACAAGTATCCCGGAGTGAGGGCGCAATGGAACTGGCTTGGCGAGCGGCGGGACATCATGGATCTTCTGCGCGAGCATCGGGCGCTGATACATCCATCGTTGTATGAGGGCCTGCCGAACGTGGTCTGCGAGGCTTTCATTGCCGGACGCCCGGTGATTGCATCGGGCGTCTGCGATCATCCATCTCTTGTCGATGAGCCGGCGCGCGGATTCATCTTTGACCCGCTGGATCCGGTACAGATCTGCAAGGCCATCGAGCATGTCGTCTTCCTCCCGGAGCAGGAGTGGCGTGAAATGTCTGAAAATTCAATGAATTACGCTCGGAGTCAACTGGGGGTGGATAGAATGGTTGAGGAGTATGAGGCCTTGCTTGGTGGGGCTGGACGCTCCTTGCAGCCATTCTCTTGAAAAGAGAGCCGCATTCGAGCTTCTTTCATGATACATATTTCGCGAGAAACCTGGTGAACAGCTTCTTCGCCCTGTCCATTCTCCTTGGAGCGGGTTTTTTTCTCAATGTTCTTGCATATGGCACGATCGAGCCGTTCGTGGCATCGGCGCTGCTTTTTTTCCTGGGCTCGCTTTTCATTGTCCCGCTGAACGGCTCTAGGTCCCAGGAGTACTCCGCCTTCGGTCTGGTTTTTCTTGTCTGTTTCGCAGTGGCAGGCATTGCGGCAATCTACGCGAACTTTTTCTTCGATCAGGTTCAACTGCACGGCGATGCAGGCCGTTTCTTCGACTATGCGACAGGAAAAGGAAGCGGCCTGACGCTTGCGGAACTGAGAGAGGTTCATGAGGGCTCTCTGGCAATCGCGTTCTGGTCGGAGATCTACGATCTTTTTTCCTTTCTCGGATTTCAGAAAGAGCGCTACATCGGAGTTGCGGTAAATATCACCTCCGTTTCGATGACGGCAGCGATCGGGGTGCGAATAGTCAGATGCGTTTATGGCGACGACGTTCAAAAAATCAGACTTTTCAAGCTATTGGCGGCATGCTGCGGCTTGTTCTGGATGTTCGCAGCCATACATCTCCGTGATGCGGTCGTGCTGCTGCTCGTCACTTTCCTGGTGTTCTTATGGGTCAAGGCGCTCCGCACACCGCGTTTTGGCTTGAATCTCGTCCCTCTTGCCGTGGCCAATATTGCGGGCGCAACGATTCTGGGTTTTCTGAGAACCGAGTTTTCCTTCGTTCCTTTTGCGATGGCCTTGTGCGCCGTCACTGCGCTCCTGATCGGCAACGCCGGCGGTCGAGGGAAAGGCGGCCTCTACTTGATGGCCGTCCTTGCAGGTGCGTGTGTCATAGGACTGCTCGTTGCTTTTGGCGACCAGATCCTGGATCGGCTCGTCAAGGGGAACGAGGCGTATCTTGGCATGAGCGAAGGCCAGCATGGGTCGGGCTCACTCGGGATGGCACTGATCGTCAAGCAACCATTGCCGATCAGACTGGTCCTCGGCTCTCTCTATCTTCTCGTATTTCCGGTGCCGGTATGGTCGGGGTTCGAGGTGGCAAGCGCCATTCATGTCCTTCGATCTGTCAACGCAATCTACTTTTATTTCGTGACTCCGCTTCTGTGGCTTGCCTTGCTGGAGCTTGCAAGGGATCGCTCGAAAAGGACACCGGAAACTCTCTTTCTGGCCTTTCTGGGCGGAGGGATGATGTTCGCGATAGCGGCAACCAGCCTGGAGCCTAGGCATTTCGGCGCCTTTCTGGTGCCCTTGCTGGTTTTCGCTCTCCAGCCGGACATGTCGGACCATCTCATGCGGGCCAGGTACAAGAGAGTGACGGGCGTGGTTCTGGCGGCTGCGGCCGTTCTGCATCTGTTATGGGCCGGCGCCAAGTTTCTTTAGGACATGCTGCCAGAAGCAGAGAGTGAATGCTCAGGGCTTTTTCTTCAACTCCCGGATCCATCATGAAAGTCGTTGTCGTTGGTCGCTTTCCTCCACCTTACGGCGGAGTGAGCATTTTCGTTAAGCGAAAATACGAGTCGATGCGTTCAGCCGGTGCTGGATATGTCGACTTGAGGAGCCTGTGGTGGCCGGCGAAGCTGTTCTGGCTTGTCATCTCCTCGCGATGTGAATTCTATGTGAATACGGGGAATATCCATTTTCTCCTTGCGTGCTATCTGCTTGGCGCCCTCAGGCGCTCCTACGTTTACGATCACAATGCTTCCCGGCGAAACTGGGGCAGGGGCCGACTGGAAAGGCTTTACATTTTTCTGGTGAAGAATGCGTTGGGGATCAGGGTTGTTCACCAACACCTCAAGGCTGGATATGAGAGCAGGGGGTTGGGGCACAAGGTTGAAGTGGAGAGCCCTTTTTTGCCGCCGGTGGAGTCTGAACAGGCGGAGATACTGAAAAGCTACCCGGAAGAGGTCGTGGATTTTCTGGAAAGCACGCATGGCTTGAAGCTGGCGCTTTCCGCGTCCGTATATGTACGGGATGGTGCCGGGCGCGACGTTTATGGTATCGATGCGCTCATCGCGTCACTTGAATACCTCCAGGAGGAGGGATGCGAGCCGCGCTGCTTGCTCGCAATCGCGGAGTTCGACGAAAGCCTCTTGCCCCGTGATCTGGCTGTGCGCATGGATAGGCTGGCGTCGGCCGGAGTGCTTGTGAAAATGCTGGGGCAGTATCAGTTCTGGCCGGTATACAAGAGGGTGCATGCCTTTCTTCGCCTCACCTCGACCGATGGAGACAGCATCAGCATCAGGGAGGCCATTCATTTCGGCTGCCCTGTCCTTGCATCCGATGTCGTACCCCGCCCGGATGGCGTGAAGCTCTATGGATATGGCAATCAGGACGAATTGAACGCGCTGCTTCGCGGCTTGAAGAACGGCTCGGCGCAATCTGAATTGCCGATACGGATTTTGAACCAGAACACATGAGAGGCTGCCATGCAGACAGCGCTCCCTTGTCGGTGAACCGAGTCGAACGACGATGGATCTATTGAGCAAGGCGGGACTCTATTGGCGCACCTTGCGCCATTTGCGGCCGGTGCAGTTTTATGGCCGGATATGGTTCCGATATTCACGACCCAAGCCTGACCTGCGCCCGGCGCCTGCCCTTCGTGCCCATAGGGGCACGTGGCAGGCAAGCGCACGGCGACTGGCGAGCATGGATGGACCGCGGCAATTCGTTTTCTTGAACGAGCCGGGCGGACTGGACGAGATCGGCTGGGACGGACCTCAGCGTGAAAAATTGTGGCGCTACAACCAGCATTATTTTGATGATCTCAACGCGATCGGCGCCGAACAGCGATACGCCTGGCATGTCGCCCTGATCGAGGACTGGATCCGGCACAATCCGCCCGGGCAGGGTAACGGCTGGGAGCCATATCCGCTTTCGCTGCGCATTGTCAATTGGATCAAATGGGCGCTGGCCGGCGGGGAACTGCCGCCGGCGGCACGGCACAGCCTGGCTGTGCAGGCGCGCTGGCTGAGCAAGCGGCTGGAGATCCATCTGCTGGGCAACCATCTGTTTGCCAATGCCAAGGCCTTGCTGTTTGCCGGCCTGTTCTTCGAAGGCGAGGAAGCAGACGGCTGGAGAAGAACGGCGCTGAGAATTCTGGTGCGCGAGATATCCGAACAGATACTGCCCGATGGCGGCCACTTCGAACTCAGTACGATGTATCACGTGCTGGCCCTGGAGGATGTGCTCGATCTGGTCAATATCGCCACTTGTTACGAATCAGCCGCATCCGAGGACTGCGCGCTGGTCCGTGCCTGGCTAGTGCCGAAGGTTGCGGCGATGATGCATTGGCTGCGGACGATGTGTCATCCGGACGGCGAGATCTCGCTGTTCAATGATTCGGCGATCGGAATTGCCCCTTCGATTGCAGAGATGGAAGCGTACTTCGCGCGCTGCTTTCCGGCCGTGAGCGTGCCGGTACCGAAACCGATGGAAGTATTGGCAGCCAGTGGCTATGTACGCCTGGCATCGGACGCAGCGCTTGCCTTGCTGGATGTGGCACGGGTGGGGCCGGATTACCTGCCAGGGCATGCGCATGCCGACACGCTGGGCTTCGAGCTGTCCTTGTTCGGACAGCGCCTCCTGGTGAATGGCGGAACTTCGTGCTACGGCGCGAGTGCCGAACGCCTGCGCCAGCGCGGTACCGCAGCACACAACACGGTGATTGTGGATGGCATGGATTCGTCCGAGGTATGGGGCGGCTTTCGAGTCGCCGGGCGAGCATATCCGAGTGGACTGGCATGCAGGGAGGACGTTGCCTGCATGCAGGTCAGCTGCAGCCACGACGGCTATCGCCGGCTGAAAGGGCGTCCGCTGCACACGCGGAGCTGGTCCCTGCGGCCTGGTGAGCTGAGCGTCGCGGATGGTTTGACAGGCACCTATGCCGAGGCGGTGGCGCAGTATCGCTTCCATCCCGATGTGGCACTTTCGATCGAGGGCAATGGACGCCGGGGGAGGGCCGTGCTGCCAGGTGGTCAGCCAGTGGAATGGGTGATCGAGCACGGCATGGGGGAACTGGTGGAGTCCACGTGGCATCCCCACTTCGGCGTGTCGAGGCCATGCAGGCTGCTACGTGTGCAGATCGTGGACCGAAGGGCCCATGTACGCTTTTCGTGGTCTTCGGAAGATGCCGATTCCTACGCGACCAAGCATGCTGCTCATGCCGAAGCCTTGTAGTCGCCATTCATTAGATCCAGTACTCAATCATTGCTGCCATCCCTATGCACATTCTCTTTCTGACTGACAATTTCCCGCCCGAGGTGAACGCCCCGGCCAGCCGTACTTTCGAACATTGCCGCGAGTGGAGGAGCATGGGTCACGAGGTCACGGTGATCACTTGCGCGCCGAATTTTCCCAAGGGCAAGGTCTTCGATGGTTATCGAAACCACCTTTGGCAGACGGAGGAGGTCGAAGGCATCCGCGTGATTCGAGTATGGTCCTACATCACGGCAAACGAAGGTTTCGTGAAGCGCATCCTGGACTACCAGAGCTTCATGCTGTCGGCAGTGCTGGCCAGTCCCTTCGTGCGCAAGGTTGATATGGTAGTGGGCACGTCGCCACAATTCTTCACCGCATGCGCGGCGTATGTGGCGAGTCGGATGAAACGCGTGCCTTGGGTATTCGAACTGCGCGATCTCTGGCCGGAGTCGATCCGCGCAGTGGGGGCGATGAAGGAATCGAAAGTGCTGGATCTCGTCGAGAAGCTCGAGCTTTTTCTGTATCGCAAGGCGGATGCCGTGGTGACGGTGACCAACGCCTTTCGCGAGAACCTGATCAGGCGCGGGATCGATGGGCAAAAAATTGATGTCGTGACCAACGGCGTCGACATCAGCCGTTTCAAACCACGGCAGAAGGATGCCGAATTGCTCGCTCGACTGGGGCTGGAAGGAAAGTTTATCGCCGGCTACATCGGCACGCATGGAATGGCACATGCGCTGGATACGCTGCTGGAAGCCGCTGCCAAGCTGAAGGCCTTGCCCGATGGTGACCGATATCGGCTGCTTCTGCTGGGCGATGGCGCTTGCAAGGCGGAGCTGGTGACGAAAGCGCGGTCGATGGGGCTGGACAACGTTGTATTCGTCGATTCGGTATCCAAGCAGGAAGTCGTGCGCTATTGGTCTCTGCTCGATGTGTCGATCATCCACCTGCGCAGGACGGAGCTCTTCACGACAGTGATCCCATCGAAATTGTTCGAATGCATGGGCATGGGCATTCCGGTATTGCACGGTGTCGCGGGCGAATCGGCCGATATCGTGCAACAGGAAGGCGCAGGCATCGTTTTCGAACCGGAAAACGCAGATGCGCTCTGCGACGGTGTGGTGAGGATGTTCGAGGATCGGATGGCGTACGAGCGATACCGCAGCAAGGGACTGGAAGGGGCCCGAAAATATGACAGAAAGGAGTTGGCGCAGCAGATGCTGGCGATGCTGGAGGCCGTGGTGGATGATGCTCGGGGCAAGAAGCCGCTTGCGCGGTGAAAGGCGCTACTCCAGCCCGAATTCGAACGTACTGACAACGCGCAGGCGCTTGCCGATGGTGCGCGAGCTGTCCATGTCGCTGCCATCATCGTCCAGGATGCGGATGGCGCCCTGATTTGCGCTCTTCAATGGCCCGAGACGAGCGCCGGCATCGGCCGCGAACTTGCTCGCCTGCTCACGTGCGCTGCGTGTCGCTTCTTCCAGCAACAGGGGCTTGATGTCATTGAAGCCGCGCAATTGATAGCGCGGCCATTCCCCCTGGCCATCTCCGCCGAGTTGGATACCGGCGGCAATCAAGGGGTCGACCTTGTTCGAGGCTGCTGCGACAGCATCGACCCGAGCAGACTTCACCGTGACTTGCCCCTGGCCGTTGAAACGCAGGGCGACACGCTCCGGGCCATACTCGCGTGCAAGAAGGTCCTGCACTTGCAGCGGACGTATCTCGATCTCGGCATCCTCGAACCCCTGGCCGTGCAGGAAGGACACGATCTGCTCGCGGTCCGTGGTCAACGCTCGTTGAACGGTGCTGAACTCATCCGCCGCACGGCGGAAGCTCAAGGTCCATACGGCGAAATCACTTTTTACATCACGCTCGGCAAGGCCTTTGACGGTGATGCTGCGATCGGCCATTCTGAAGCGTTCGATCCCTTTTCCTACCTGAAAGCCTGCAAATGCAACACTGCCGGCGAGCAGCAGGGCAGGGAGCAGACCGATTCGTGTTTCAGACATGAGATGGCTCCGGGCTGATTGGAGAAGAGGGCGGCATCAAATCCTGGCGATCCATTGCTCAACCGCCTCGGAGATGATGTCATGAGCCAGTTGGTGGGCTTCCTGAGGCTTGCGGTAGGGATCAGGCACTTCAGCCTTGCTCCAGTGGCCGAGCAGAAAGGTCTTGCCGCGTGTGGTTGGATCGAGGTCGTTCGTGTAGTCGAGATGATGCTTTTCCATGCCGAGGATGAGATCGGCCCAGCGCGTCAACTCGAGGTTGAGCTGTTGTGCCCGATGACCATCGAGATCGATCTGATGCCGGCCGGCCACCTGCAGGGTGGTCTGATCGGCACCGTGATTGACGAGAGCGCCAATGCCGGCAGAACGAACGAGGACCTTCTTGCCCTTCGCCTGAGCTCGGTCGCGGAGAAGGGCTTCGGCCAATGGACTGCGGCAGATGTTGCCCGTGCAAAGGATGAGTATCTTTTCGAACATGGCGCTAGCGTAAAAAACCGACACCCCCTGTCGAGGGCGCCGGTTTCGAGATGTTGCCGAAACGCCTGGATCAGACGCTTTGCTTACGGCGCCGGATTACAGCGAGGCCGGCCATACTCAGGCCCAGCAGGGCGAGAGAAGCAGGTTCGGGAACCTCGGTGGGGGCCGGCGTTGCGACGATTGCCAGATTGTCGATGCGGAAGCTGCCGCCGATGACGGGAACATCACCGATGAAATCCAGCAGGAGTTGGCCCGCGCCGGGCCAGTCGGTAGCAGTTTCAGTGACATCCAGCACGACCCCGGTGTCAGTGATGGTGCCTTCGGCACTGAAAGTGCCGGCCCCCGACGGATCGACGAACGAAGTCCCCAGCAGGGCGTTCAGGAAGCCGAGAATACCCATGGTCGTGGCACCATCGTAGCTGCCGCCGAAATTGACGCCGATGGGCGTGGTGACGGCTCCGGTGCCGAAGGCGAAGGGGTAGCTGCCCTCGGCCAGGCCGCTGAAATTGACGTCACCGGTGAACAGCGAGGTGAAACTGCTTGTCGTAAACGTACGGCTTCCGAGGACCGGAACGGTGAGCTCGACCGAAGCGCTTCCACCCAAGGTGCCGGGGCCGGCGCTGATTTCATAGCCGCCGCTCGGACCGACGTTGACCACGCCGCTGCCTGAAAGGCCCGTGAGATTGATCGTGTAGGTATTCGGTGTGCCATCGTTGAATCCAGAGACGGTGAAACCACCGCTGAGGCTATCGACCTGACTGACATAAGCAGCCGATGCTCCGGCACTGAAGGTGGCAAGAGCCGCAGTGGCAGCGATGAAGGCGGTTTTCTTCATGAGTGATTCCTGTCTGTACGTCACGGCTGGCGTATGGCCAGAGTGCGGGGGTTAACGTCGTCGCAACGTGAAGGTCGCAGGCCATTCTAAAGCAATATTCACACCTACTTGATCAAATAGTTGTAATCAATAATGTTTCCATGATCTTTTCAAAAGCATTGCAATCAGAGTGTAAAATATCCCGACAAACATCTGGTGAAGACAATGGTTGCTCGTACGCTCCTCCGCATGGGAGATCCGCGTCTCCTCGAACCGGCCAAACCCATCACGGCGTTCGGAACGCCGGAACTCGACGAATTGATCACCGACATGTTCGACACGATGAGCGCAAATGGTGGTGTTGGTCTGGCAGCACCGCAGATCGGCGTCGGCCTGCAGTTGGTGATCTTCGGCTTCGAGCAGAATGAACGCTATCCCGACGCCCCCGCAGTACCGCGCACGATCCTGCTGAATCCAGTCATCACGCCACTGGACGACGTGATGGAGGAGGGGTGGGAAGGCTGCCTGTCGGTCCCCGGGCTGCGTGGGGTGGTGGCACGCCACCAACGCATCCGCTATCAAGGGTTCGATCCGCAAGGGAATCCCATCGATCGCATGGTCGAGGGTTTTCACGCTCGTGTGGCGCAGCATGAATGCGATCATCTCGCCGGAGTACTGTACCCGATGCGGGTGAACGACTTCACCCGTTTCGGCTTCACTGATGTACTGTTCCCAGATATGGAAAGGCGCTGAGAGCAGAGCCGAACACGACGCGTGCTCTTATGGACAGGGCGCTGAGCGAACATTCATTCTCTTGAAGTTGGAGTCGATTTCCTGATGGACAACACACAAATTCGCATCGGTATCGCTGGCTACGGAAATCTGGGGCGCGGCGTCGAAGCCGCCATCGCTAGGAACCCGGACATGACGCTGGTCGGCGTATTTACCCGCCGTTCGCCGGAGTCGGTGAAGCCTCTGTCCGCCCGGACCTCGGTGCAGCCCATCACCGCACTGTCCGACTGTCGTGACACGATCGACGTATTGATTCTATGTGGCGGCTCCAAGGACGACTTGCCTCGCCAGGGGCCGGAGATGGCGGCAAGGTTCAACATCGTCGACAGCTTCGACACACATGCGCGGATCCCGGAGTACTTCGATTCTGTCGATGCGCCAGCACGCGCAAACGGCAAAACAGCGTTGATTTCCATTGGCTGGGATCCAGGCATGTTTTCCATCAATCGTCTGTATGGCGAAGCCTTGTTGCCCGATGGCGCAACTTACACGTTCTGGGGCAAGGGACTCAGCCAGGGGCATTCCGATGCCATTCGCCGCGTGCCCGGTGTGAAAGCGGGGGTGCAGTACACGTTGCCGTCACGGGATGCGATCGAGCAAGTGCGCAGTGGCTTGCGTCCCGAACTGACGACCCGTCAGAAGCACACGCGTGAATGTTACGTCGTTCTGAACGAAGGCGCCGATGCAGCCGAAGTCGAGCGGACCATCGTCACCATGCCCAACTATTTTGCCGATTACGACACCACGGTCCATTTCATCAGCGAAGAAACCTTGCTCCGCGAACACAGCCGCATGCCGCATGGCGGCTTCGTCATTCGCAGCGGCAACACCACCGAGGCACACGCCCAAGTGATCGAGTATTCGCTCCAACTCGAAAGCAATCCCGAGTTCACCGCCAGCGTTCTGGTGGCCTATGCACGGGCAGCCTATCGCCTGAACGTACAGGGCCAGTTCGGCGCCAAGACCGCCTTCGATGTGGCACCCGGACTGCTGTCGATCAAGACGCCGGCCCAGTTGCGCAAAGAGCTGCTTTGACGGTCCATTTGCTGTTCTCGAGGTGGCGCGCGGGGGCGATCGGCCCGCGGCCACCACAGCGCTCAGTTGTGTACAGCGGAATCCGGCGCTGACGACCCTGCGGCTCCGGATACTTGAACGGGCTGGATGCGTATATGCGTTGGCGCCTTGCCGGTGAACAGCAACAACGACACGATACCGAGGAAGGCGATCAACGCAATAAGCGTGACCAGAACACTGGTTTTCATGAAGAGCATGGTAGTCAGATAAGGAGGTGGCATTCATGACGCCGTTCACGCTGGAGTACTGAATTGGGCAGGAACTGCACGAGTAGCCGCCTGAAACCGCGATAATTTGCATTATCGTTAAGCTGGCTTCGGCCGTCGGCTACCATGCCTCGGTACTCGGTGAAGGGGGTGTGTCCTGGACTCCCGTTGCAGGAGACCTACCCGCGCACGGCGACATGATGGCCTGTAACATATTCCCCTGTCAAACCGTTCAGATGTATTTCTTGTAATACATCAACTGGATGCGCAGCAAGATCCCTCCGAGCAGGGCTAGAAAGAGCCCCAACTGCCACAATTCGATGGCCATCGGGGACCAGAACCAGACGACCAGGGCGATCGTGGTGGCTGACACGTTGGAGTATTTCGCCCGGTGATAGATGGTCGAAGATTCAAGACCTCCACCAGCGCGGCGCTTCCAGCGAGCGACTGCACCATCGACCAGGCCGATTGACCAGGCGAACAACAGTGTGGGGAACAGGCTCGGGAGTAGGGCGGCTCGAGCGGCCAGCAGCTGAGTCCCGAGCATCATGGACTGCCAATGAGGCTGCGCCACCGCAGCATCGACGCCGCGGCGGACAGCACGGTCCAATTCGGTGAAATCGCTCGGTGTTGCGATCATGCTCCGGTCGAGCCCGGTCTTCACGTAGAGGATGTCGTAGGCACCCAGTGCCCAGCGCATCGCCCGCTCGCTGGGGGATCCAAGGATGTGGGGCAAGGTCTCGTCGGCCATCGTCACTTCAGTGACGAGCACCTGGCGCAGCCTCTCCATCCGGGCTGGATCCGACCCCGTGTACGCCAGGTCGATCAACATTCGGCCGGCGACTGCGACGAGAAGTGCCAGGCCGAGGAACAATACGGTCCTGAAGGGTGACCAGATTGCTTTCTTGACGCCGTCCTCGAGTTTCGTTTCACCAGCCACTGCCAGCCCCCTCCACGGCGACGCGCTGGCTCAGCGCGTGATGAACATGCTGACGCCCCCGTTGCACCTCCCGCAGCTCGCTTACCAGTTCGGCGACGCTCTCCGGCATGCAGTCGTCGCCAGTGTCATCGGCAAGCGGAATGCGGATCTTCCATAGCTCTCCGCCGTTCAGCAGGGCAAACGCCTGCCCCTTGGGCAGCTTCATGATGTCCGCAGGACGGAGCATCGGGACGTCTTTGGGCGTCAGTCGATCACCGTTTCGGCTTGCGAAGTCTGCGAACTCGGTCGGATCACTTGTATCGCTGGCCATCGAGTCCGTGATGGTTGTCATCACGCTCACCTCGGGGAGCCGGTTCGTCAGCATTTCGGCCGTCTCTACGTTTTGCACACGCAACATCACCAGCGAATTGAAGTTGCCGGCGATCTGCTCCGCCTTCGGCTTGGAGCCGATCCGCGCTTCGACATCGTGCCAGGTTTGTGTGTAGGCTGTGACCTGGTAGCCGGCTCCGCCCGCTTTGTTCACCATGGGAATGAAGGAGTTGCCGACCAGTTCGTTGAACTCGTCGCCATGCAGGGCCAGCTTGCGCGGAGGCATCGCCTCGGCCTGCCCGACGTCGGCGCCGTGCTTGTAGATTGTTCCAGCCACACTGGTCAGATCGGAGAACATGGAGCCGCCGATCGTTGATGCCACTTCGTGGTCGGAGAGCGAGTCCAGCCCAACATAGGCGATACCGCCCTCGTTGATGAGCTGCAGCCAATCGAGAATTGGGCGCGGATCGTCGAGATCAGTGTAATCCGGTGCGATCAGCCCGGCCGTCTTGCCCGTGGTGAGCTTTTCCATGAGCGGATAGAGGCTCGACACCAGCTTTTCGAAGTAGGTGCGGTCGTTGCCGAGCACGCTCATCAATGCCTCGGCGACGGGTTCGCGCAGCTGCTTCTCGCGCACGTACAGCATCAGGCAGACCGTGCGCAGCGAGCGCCCGGTCTTGCGCGCCTGGTCGGCCTTGACCTTGTCCTTGCCATCCACGGATTCATCGAAGTCGAACTCGTCGCGCCAGGCCGGGGAGACTTGATCGAGCCAGTGCTCGATGTAGCGCACCGCCAGAGATTCCGTGTCGACGGCGTAGGCGTAGAGCTTTGTCATGTCGGGCCGCTCCCCGAGTGCGAACATGGCCTTGGCCAGCACGTTGATGAACCGCCAGACGAATTCCTTGAACGCCGCGGAATTACCCTCGTCCGGCAGTGGATCGCTGGTTCGGGTCGCGACCTCGGTGATGCGCTCGAACGAGCCGACCGGGTTGTAGCGCACGGAGATGTCCGGAAAACCCAGATGAAAAATGTAGAAGTGGCCGAGCCGGCCGGCGCGCTTGGCTTCGGCGTACATGCGCTTGAGCAGTGCCAGATCGCCCTTGGGATCGAAAACCACCACAATGTCGCCCCGGCGGATGTCCTGTGTAACGAGGATCTCTTCGAAGCGCGTCTTGCCGACGCGTGTGGTACCAAGGACGATCATGTGGCCGACCCGGTTCGAGATGGCCAGCATCACGTCCTCTTCATCGGGTTCGACCCCATGCAGGCAAGGGTCGCCGCCGACGTCGGGCAAGGGCTTCACCGGATTCCACTTGCTGTCGCTGCGCGTATAGGCGATGTACTTCGCCCAGCCTGGGCGGTGTTCGGCCCAGACCTCGAACGCCCGTGCCTTGTGATACAGCTTCGACTGCTCGACATACTTTCGGGCACTGGGCTCACGACTGTCGTAAAGCCGCTGGGTGTGGCGCTGATCCCACCGGAAGCCGCGGCCCAGGAACAGGTTCTCGCGCGACCACTGGATTTCATCTGGACGCAGCACATAGCGTGCGAGGGTGCGCAAGTTGCGCTGATAGCGCACGACACGCAGGCCCTGAACCAGCCGTAGCAAGGCCAGCGTCAACAGGACGAAAGCGATCGGCATCGCCCATTGCCGGGGCATGAGGATCAAGCCATGGTTTCCGGCATGGGAGTCGATTGCCAGCGCCAGCGCAGCCACGGTAAAGCCGGCGGTCGAAACCCACTCATACGGAGGGCGGAGAAGGGCTTCAAGACGATATGCCATCGCGTTCCTTCTTGGACGAGGAGAGGCTGCCGGCAGCTGGACCGTTCCACAGCACCAAGCGGTCATTGGGGGGTGGAACCGGGTCGAAGAAGCGCTCAGGCTCGAGAATCAGGAAGCCGTTGAGCAGATTTCCGCCCTTCTCGCCGCTCCGCATGACTTGATACGGCCAGATGTTCTTGCCGGATGGGCCTTTGATGTGCCAGCCCGAGTTCGAGAAGACACGCTGCGTCGCTTGACCAGGCGCGTCGCTTTCGCGCTTGCCACGCTCGGGCTCTGTGGAGGCGTATTGCCGAAAAATCGATGGGTTTACGAGCAGTACGCCAACTTTTTCGCCATATTTGACGAAGTGGACCATGGCGCCGGTCGTGTTGTACGGCAGGGAGCCATCCGCGACGCCGTGCTGAACCCAGGCCATGAACGCGACTGCGCCAGAGGACGGTGCTCCTTTTGCCGGCTTGCCAGGCGGCAAGGCGATGGCTGGTGAGACTGGCTTGAGTGTGTCTGATGAGGGGTCCTTCGGCGCCGACCTGCGAGCAATGGGGGGCGGTACGGAGGATGCCGCGTCGTCCTCGTCAAGAAAGCTCTGCGTGGACTTGGGGGGGCTGGGCGGAGGAGGTGCGGCAGGCGGTGCTGTACTGACGGGTGTCTGGACTGGCGCAGATTCGGACTCCGTGGCTGGCTTGGGAGCGACCGTGTCAGCAACTGGCTCATCACCAGGCGATGATGATGAAGCTGGCTCAGCGCCTTCACCGCTTGGTACTGTTTCAGAGGCAGGATCTGCCGATCCGGGAACTGCTCCAGTGATCGCGACGATTCGGCCAGGCATCGGCTGCGGCAGGTGTTCCGCTCGAAACAGCAGCTCGACCGGAAACCGCAGCATGGCGGGCAGCTCGTAGCCGGCATTGCTGATCTGCGGCTCGAACTCGACGCGGCCGGCCCAGATTGCCCGTCCGGTGGCAGGGTTGGTCAGGCAGGCGCCGTAGTCTTGCCAGGCATCGAAGAATCGATCGTTCTTGTCGGGGCCGGGCACGGCCGCTGCCGATTCGTGCGCGATCAGGTAGTCGCGCACGGCATTCGCCAGGCGGGCTGCCGCAAACCATACTTCCCCCTCGTAGACGTAACCCACTGCACCAGGCCGGTTCAACGGAAGATGCGAGCCCTCGGCCAGCATGCGGCGCAATGTGCTCATCAGCCGCTCGATGAGCGGGACTGCACGAGCGGATGCGAACCGCGTGCGTGGCCCGCTACGCAGGTTCGTCGATACGCTCTTGGCTTCGCCGCGCTTGACCAGGTCCGCAAGCGCACCAGGTTTGCCCGAGGCCTCGCCGGAAAGGTAGTCGATCAGTTCGCGCATCAGCTGGCCGTCTTCGGCCATCCACGCCATGGTTTTCGCCGGCACCAGGCGCTGCATCAGCAACGCGCCGAGCCGCTGATGCGACTGGTAGTCGCGTTCGCCCGGCGGGGGAAAGTCGACGGCATACGCGCGTGCACCGGCATCGAGCATCGAACCGGCCATTGCATTCCAGAGCACGCCATCCAGGCCAGGCCCATACAGGCGGATCCGCACGTCCGAGACAGGCTTGCCGATGTCGTGGAGGAGGGCGGCAATGACCAGGCCCACGGTCCAGCGGTGTTTGAGCTGGCTCACATCGTCTGCCTGCCGGCCGGGCGGCAGGATCACACCACGGCGCAACTGGACGGCCGCTTCCACGGTCTCGCACAGGTGGACGAAGAGCCCGCCCGGGTTTGCATGGTGATGGGACTCAGATGCCGGCAACAACTGCACCAGTTCAGCAACATGGTCGAAGACGGGCAGTACATGCCCGTCCCAGGTAGCGGGATTCAGCGCGCTCGCAGCCCGCGTGCGCGTCAAAATGCCATCGACACCAGTCGTCTGCACCAGCTCCTTGAATGTTTGTACAGGCAGCGTTGCTTCAGGCGCCTTGAACTTGTCTACTGGCTCAGTGGCGTGGGCGGGAGGAGGGGCGGGTTGCGACGGTTGCCGGTGTTGTAGCCACAGCCAGGCGCCTGCACCAATACCCGCAACAAGCAGCCCGACACCGGCAACCGTCTCGACCTGGATCATTGTTTGCGCTTTTGCAGGGCGCGCAGCAAGTGGCGCACCGTCGCCTCGGGCGACACTTGCGGGCTGGCGCTGCGGTATCCCGCCGGATCATACGAACGGTCGGCACAGAATGCCCGCAGGCTGCTTGAGGCCGGATCCCAGGGCTCGGCCTCGTCGATCGACGGGCGGTGCCCTGCAGGAGTGCGCAGGATGCGGTAGTTGAGGAAATCGAGCCCGGAAAGCAGGGTTGCGAACTCGAGGTCGTTCGGGCGCGCAGCCATGGACGCCATCGAACGCAGCAACGCGATCACCGCAGCGCGCGGTCCGTCCCGCTCGTCGTCGACGACGTGATCGAGCGCTTCGTACTCCCTGATCCAGTCTTCTAAGGTGTCGCGCCAATGCCCGAGCGCGCACGTGAGCAACAGTGCGTGTAGTCGACGGGCCTGTCTCTGCTGCCGGGTGTCGGGATTCGGGTCCATGCGCCGAATCCTAGCGGTCACCCCCTTTGAAAAACCGGACAAAGATTTGTACGGATTGTTTGAAGGGTCGACGTGTATAATCTTGCGCCCCTTTTTTGGCGCAGCCGACCGTTTCCGTAAGCCATTGATTTTTAAGGGAGTGACCTTTCCCCGTAAAGCCCTTCAAGGGCCATTTCGGCTTCGCGGAACGGGGTTTAAGTGACGCGAAGCCGCCCTTTTTGGGTAGCGCCTTTATCCATTGCCCTCAGGCCATTTGCACGCCGTTTTTATAACGCATTGTTTTTGCTGCGTTATTCGAGAATAAAAAGCGATAGGCCCACAGGTTCAAAATCATACCAGATGCACCCCCTGAAAAACCGTACAAATCTTTGTCCGGTTTTTCAGGGGGTCGGGCAAGTAGGCTGGCCTCGTCTGCAACCTGTGACGAGAACCTGCATGCGAACCAGCCGAGCCGCCGTGACCATCACGCTTGCACTTGCCCTGGGCATATCCAGCGCGACTGCTGCAGTGCCGCCGGCGTACCAAGCCTGCTTCGAGCAGGCCGCACAACGCTACGGCCTGCATGCACTCGAGTTGGCAGCCCATGCCTGCGTCGAGTCGAGCATGCGCGCCGATGCGATCAATGATCGGCATGTGGCCCGCACGGGCAGCGTCGATCTCGGGCTCATGCAGATCAATTCCCGCTGGCTGCCCAAACTCGAGCCGCAGGGCATCACGCGCGACAGGCTGTTGACCGACGCGTGCACGAACATCGAAGTCGGGGCGGGCATCCTCGCCGACCTCAAAAAGCGCCACGGCGATAGCTGGAATGCCACCGGAGCCTATAACGCCGCCTGCACCCAATTGAAGGGCGAAGCCTGCGAGCGTGCCCGCGCAACGTATGCCTGGAAAGTGTACGGCGCCATGCAGGCGTTGGCACGTCGCGGAGCATGCTCATGATGCCGGGCCGGCTGTTCGGGCTGTTTGCCCTGATCCTCGCATCGGCGCTGTCCGCATGCGCGACGACGGTGCCATCGGAAGAGGGCGAACGCCGGTTTCTGCCGGCCGGGCACACCCAGATCGTGCCGGTTTGGACTGGACCAGGCTGGCAGCTCTGCACGACTGGCTGCGATCTCGCGGTCACGCCGAAGACGCCCATCGTCGCGCGTGCCAGCGCACTTCCTGATCCGGCAGCGCTTGAAAACGCTGAGCCTGCCGGGCAGTTCGAGGTCGTTTCCGAGTACACGGTTGTCTCGGCCCATTTCGCAATGGGCAGCGCCGTCCTGCGAGATCCAGGCAGCCTGGAGCAGATCGTCACACCGATCCGGGCATTGCTCGAATCCAGCCGGAACATCGAGATCGACGTTCTCGGCTACACCGATGCCACAGGCCCCGCGAGCGTCAATGCACGACTGGCTCAGGCTCGGGCCGATACCGTCGCTGCTCGCCTACGCGCCGGCCTGCCGGCCGATCGCGTCACAGTGCAGGCGGTCGGCCATCCCCAATGCTGCTACATCGCCGACAACGCTTCCGCAGGCGGTCGTGCGCAGAACCGCCGCGTCACCGTGACCGTGCGTGCCGAGGGAGCCGGGGCATGAGCCGCAAGCACACCCCTGGGCACAAGGCAGTGCTCGTCTCCGAAGAGGCGTTCGAGATTCTGAAATCGATCCAGCGTTGCCAGCCGGGCGAGCAGCTGGCGGTGACCTTCGATCTGAAGGACGCCGTCAGCGCCGTCGTCCTGGAGGCTGCAACGGCCATACCGAATCTACGCGAACGCGCACGCCAGCGCGCGTTCGCCGTCATGCACGGCCTACTGACATCCGACCAATCCGACCCGCCAGGTGTTTACCCGGTAAACACCCACCAAAACTCTCAGGAGAAATCCCAATGACTCTCACTGCAACCCGTTTCCCGGCTTGGCTCACCCGTCGCAACGCCTTCGTCACGCTGTCGATGCTCGTCGTCACGTTCGCCATCGCCAGCGTGGCACAGGCCGTCGATCTCACCGCGCTCGATGCGATCGGTGGCCCGCTCGCCACCGCGCTGACCCAGCTCTCCAACTTGACGCCGGGCATGAAGGCGCTGGTCGGCTTCCTGGCATTTGCCGTGGCCTTCGTGTCCCTGGCGGCGCTGCGCAACATGGGTCCGATCATGCTGTACATCGGCGTCGCGATCTTCGGCGCGGTCGGTCTGGCCATCGGTGGCGCGATTCTCGGCGCGACCATCTGAAGCAGGCAGGTACGCAATGGACCAGAACGGCGAATCCCGCGTCCTGCGACGCTGCGACGACCCCTGGAAGCTGGGGCTGTGGGAACTGGATGTCGCGCTGCCGTTTTCGATGTGCCTCATGTTCGGACTCATGAAGGGTTCGGCCATCTCGATGGGCGTATCCGTCCTGGTCGGCTGGTTCATTGCGTACCGCGTCACAAGGATCAAGACGCGCGGGCACCCGCGCCATTTCCGTCACCTTCTCTACTGGATCATGCCGGAACTCGTCGGGTTCTCGCCGAAGGGTTTCCCGCCCTCCGCGCAGTACGAGATGGTCGGCTGACTGCCCCAGGAACACCATGGACGCCAACCGCTACGAGCACGATCTCGACGACGTCAAATCGTCGTTGAAGCGACAACAGTGGACCACGCTCGGGACGATCCTCGCCCTGATCCTCACGATTTTCAACAGCTACCTGCAGTTCGGGCGGGAACGCACCATCGTCGTACCGCCGACGGTCGAGCGCTCGTTCTGGATCGAGGGCGGCACCGTGTCAACGGAATACCTCGAACAAATGTCGCTGTGGGTGGCCTCGCTCGTGCTGGACGTGACGCCCAGCAATGTCGCCTACAAGAACGAGCTGCTGCTGCAGTTCGTCGCGCCATCGGCTCACGGCACGCTGAAAGAGGCGGGCGAGCTGGCCGCCGTGCGCCTGAAGCGCGACAACGCATCGACACAGTTCGATCTCGAGACGATGCGTACCGACACGAAGCGGCTGGCCGCGCTGATGAGCGGAAAGCTCGAGACGTACATCAACGGCCAGCGCGTCTCCTCGATCACCCGGCACTACCTGGTGGCCTATCGCATCGCGTCCGGACGCGCCTACATCACTGCATTCAAAGAGGTTCCCCATGGCGATCTCAACGCCGCGCTCGCGGAGCTTTAAGCCGATCGTCCTCGCGTTTGCAGCCGCCTTCGCGTGGCCGCTGCACGCAGGCGCGGCGGTCGATCTGACCCTGGCCGATGGCGAGTCGGCCGCGGTCAGGATCTCGATCAAGGATCCCACGCGGCTTCGCGTCGAGGGCGCACAGATCATCGACCTCGTCGGTGCCGAAGTTCACTCCGAGGAAAACCCGCTCGGCCGGCTGAAGGTCAGCTCGAACGAGCGGGGCGACGTCTTCGTGCAGCCCACCGATCCGGCGATGCCGGCGACCTCGCTCTTCGTCAGCACCGCCAACGCCACCTATACGCTCGTGCTGGCACCCGCCGGAATTCCGGCCGACACGATCCGGATCACCCCCAGCATCGGGTCGGCCGGAATTCCGGCTGTTGCCGCCGAAAACACGCGCCTTCCCAACCACGAGAAGGCGCTGGTGATGCTCATGCGCGCGATCGCCGCGGACGAGGTGCCGCCGTACATCCAGGTGCATGAGCGAAACGTCCCGGTCGCCTTGTGGGAGCAGACCGATTTCACGCTCATCCGTGAGTACCGTGGCCATCCCCGCTGGCGTCTCGAGGCCTACCTGCTCACCAACCGTTCATCGGAGCGCCTGGTGATCGACGAGCGCGAATTCGTGCGGCGTGGCGTGGTTGCCGTCGGGCTGGAGCAGGCCGTGCTGGCGCCCGGACAGAGCGCTGTCGTGCGCATCGCCTATAACGACGAGGTGCTCTGATGGCATTCGGACGTAGAGGTGGCCCGAAGGGCACTCGCATTCCAGGGCTCAAATCCGGCAAGGGCAAGCAGTACGCCATTCTCGCCGGCGTGCTCCTCGCAATCTATGGCGGGATGTACCTCATCTTCGCCACCAGTAGCAACGAGCCGACGCCGACGGTCACCAGCAACGCCGACATCGCAACGACGCACATCCGTGCCGCAGGCGAGCAGGTCGATCCACGCGACGCATGGGTCGGTGGCGCCGGCAAGGAAGTGGCCGAGATGCGTCAGCGCGTAACGAAGCAAGATCAATCGCTCGAAGCGCTGAATCGTCGCTTCGCGGAGCTCCAGAAACAGATCTCCGATCAGCGGACACCGCCCCCGGCGCCAGCTGTCTCAGCACCGAAACCCGAACCGGTCGCTGCAACAACACCCGAGCCGGCCGTAGAGTCGGCTGCCACGCCTTCACCGTCGACCTTCCCTCCGGCGACGCCAGGGCGCGCCGCTGGGGCGCTGTCCGAAGGTGGTCCGCTGCCCAACTGGCTGGGTGCTCGGGGGACGCCTGCACAAGCGGCACCTCAAGCCACACCACCGACCCGTGCCCTGGGTCAATTCCGTGTTCGCCTACCAGAAGCGGCAGCTGCAGCTGCCGCGGATGCGAAGCCGGCCACTGCAACCGCCTCCTTCAGACGTGATGATCGCCGCAGCGGCGAGACTTTCCTGCCCGTCGGCCTGGTCAAGGCCAGGCTGATCGGCGGAATCGACGCACCCACCGGCGGCCAGGCGCAGAACAACCCGCTGCCGGTCACTCTGCGCATTGCCGATCTGGCCATCCTGCCCAACCACTTCCGCGCCAATCTCAAGGGATGCCTCGCCGTCGGTGCAGCCTACGGCGAGCTCTCGGCCGAGCGGGCCTATGCCCGCATCGAACTGCTGTCGTGCATCCGGCACGACGGCCAGGTGCTCGAGACGCCGGTGCACGGCGTGATCTACGACGAGACCGGCAAGCTCGGGATGCGCGGCTATGTCCGCACCAAACAAGGCCAGGTACTCGCCAACGCGGCGCTGGCGGCCGTGGTCGGTGGTTTTGGTCGCGGCTTTGCCATGTCGGCAACAGAAACCAGCACCTCGGCACTCGGGACTGTCAGCAGCGCGAGTGGCAGTGACGCATTCAAGGCGGGGCTCGGGCAGGGATTCGGCCGTGCCTTCGACCGCATGGCCGACTACTACATCCGCCTTGCCGAACAACTGTTCCCTGTCATCGAGGTGCATGGCGGACGAGACGTCGACATCGTGTTCACAAAGGGGGTGCAGTTGCCGGTGCCGCTGCCCGATTCGAATCAACTGGCCCTGGGGTATTTCGATGAAGACTGATTCCGCGCTGCGCGCATTCGCCCTCGGTGCAGCCCTGGCGCTGGCGGGCAGCGCCCACGCCAGCGATTCCACCGCACAACTGCGTGCCCGGCTTGCCGAGGCCTATCCGGCGACACAGTTCGGAGAGGTGCGTCCCTCGGTGATCGACGGTCTGTACGAAGTCGAGCTGGGCCGCAATCTCGCCTACATCGAGCCCAGCGGCCGCTATTTCTTCTTCGGCCATATCTACGACATGCATGAACAGGTGGATCTGACGGCCGACCGCAAGACCGAGCATGCACGCAACAGCACCCGTGCCGATCTGGCGGTGCTGTCGCAGGCCGATACCTTCGTCATCCAGCCCGGTACGCCGATGGTGACGGTTTTCTCGGACCCGCTGTGCGGGTTCTGCAAGTCGCTCGAGAAGACGCTTGCCACAGTACCCGGCATTGGCATCCAGATCGCGATGCTGACCTGGCAGCCTGGCTCGGACGGCATTGCCCATCGCATCGGCTGCGCGCCCGATCCGGCGACGGCGTGGCGTGCCTGGATGCGCGAGGAGGCCGCGCCGGCACCCGTTGCGGGCCACTGCGATGAATCCGCACCGGCCCGCAACGAGGACATCGCCCGCCGGCTCGGCATAGCCGGAACACCGACGCTCGTCACCGACGACGGCCGCATGCAGGCCGGCGCAATCGAAGCCGGCGCCCTCACGGCGTGGCTGTCGCAACCGGCCACCGCCCTGTCCGACATGGAGACTCCGCAACAATGAAGCGTTTCATCTTGCTTGGTATCGCAGTCCTGGCCGGCCTGTCGGGTTGCGCAACCGACCTGACCGGTGTGGGTGGCAGCGATTCGCACAAATGTCCGATGCCTGAAGGCGGCGCCTGCCGCTCGATCATCGAGAACTACGCCGATGGCGACGGCCCGAGCGTGACGCGGGGCCGGCAGGGCGCTGGCGAGGAGGGCGAGGCACCGGTGCGTATCGTCACCCTGGCGCCAGGTTTCGGCGATGCGCTGGACGGCGCGCCGCTGATGACCACACCCCGTGTGCTGCGCGTCTATATCGCGCCCTGGCGCGACTCCGACGACAACCTGATGGATGGCAGGCGGGTCTACACCCGCATCGACGAAGGCAGATGGCGCATCGAGCACTTCGACGCCAGCGTGCGCCGCGAGGCGGGTGCGCAGCCCCGGCTGAAACCCCCGGCAGATCGGACCGTCGGCGCCGGCCAGGACGAGAGCTTCTTCGCCAGCATCCTTGGCGGCAGGCCCACCTCAGCTGCAGCACCGGCCGCGCCGGCGGCGCCGCGCCATGACTTCCCGAAGCTGGAAGGAGACGACTGGTGAGCCTGCAGGCGAAGCTCAGCACCCTTTTCTCGGGGAGTCGTTCGCCGAACGGCTGACGAGCCTGTTCGGCGCTGCGGAGGACTCGCATCTGGATGACGATCCCGAGGTCGGCCGGGATCCTGGCCGCTTTTCCAGCTGGCTCCCCTATCGCGCCTACGACCCGAAGGAGCAAACCTTCGTATTGGCCGACGGCGTGGGGTGCGTGATCGAATGCCTGCCGCAGTCCGGCGCTGATCTGGCCATGGCGGACATCCTGCGCGGCATCTACACCGCGCCGTGGCCCAAGGGTGCGAGCATCCAGTTCAACTTGTTCGGCACACCACACATCAAACCCATCCTGAAGCGGTATGCGGATCTGCGCATCGCGGACGAGGATCAGGCCGAGCAGACGGCCCACTGGGGCCGGCGAGCCCGCAACACCAACCTCTACCGCACCTTGGCGCGTCGCCGCGTCCAGCACTATCTGAAAGGGGCAGTGGATTCGATCGCGCCCACTGGCAACTACCTTCTGCGTGACTTTCGCCTGGTGGTGAGCCTGTACATGCCGTCGCGTTCCGGAGATACCGCCGCCGCTCATCGGCTGAACAACCTGCGCGCCAGCGTCGGCGCCACCCTGTCGGCAGCCGGGTTCCCGTCGCGCCAGTGGGATGCCGACGATCTGATCAACTGGTGCGCGGATTTCTGCAACCCGCACCGGCTGCACGATAGCGACGCACCGCGTCTGCATTACGACCCGTATCGGCAGATTCGCGATCAGATCGTCGACATCGATACCCGCCAACGGGCGACCGAGGGCGAGTTGCTGTTCCGCAAGCCGTCGCACAAGGAAGAGATCAGCGCACGCTTCTTCGTCGCGAAGAGCTACCCCGAGAAGGCGGCGCTCTGGCGCATGGGGGCACTCGTCGGCGATGCCCTGCAGAACACCCTGCAGTACCCGTGCCCATTCCTGATCACCATGGGCGTCCAGTTCATGGATCCGAGCGACGTCAAGGCCTCGACCACGGCGAACCAGCTGCGCGCGACGCAGAACGCGGAATCGTCCATGGCCAAGCTGATGCCCGATCTCGCCGAGAAAAAGCAGGACTGGGATCAGGCCTTGCAGGAGGTCAACGCGAGCGGCACGCTCGTCCGGCTGTTTCACTCCATCGGCGTGTTTCCGCGGCGCGGCGACGCGGATCGGGCCGGCACGATCGCAGAGGGCATCTGGCGCGACGCGGGATTCGCGCTGTCGAACATCACCTTCCTGCACCGGCCGGCGTTGATGACGGCGCTGCCGATGGGCTTCACGAAACCGATGCAGGACGCGCTCTACTCGCTCGGCATTTCGAGCACGAAGAGCATTCCGAACGCGACCAACCTGTCCCCGATGTTCTCCGAGTGGCGGGGCAGCCGTTCGCCTGTGATGCTCTTCGGTGGCCGGCGCGGCCAGGTCACGGGCTTCGATATTTTCGACAACACGGAAGGTAACTACAACTTTGCGATCGGCGGTTCTTCCGGGTCCGGCAAATCGGTCTTCCTGAACGAGATCGCATGGTCGTACCTGGGCACGGGCGCCAAGGTGTGGATGCTCGACCTCGGAAAATCGTTCGAGCGGCTGTGCCAAAAGGCCCACGGTCAGCACATTGAACTGGCCAGTGGTTGCGGGTTGAACGTCAACCCGTTCACCCACATCGTGGACTTCAACGACGACATGGCCATGCTGCAGGCGGTCGTCGCGAAAGCTGCGGCGCCCTACGGCCAGCTCGACCCATTCCAGTACGCGGCCATTGCCACCGCGCTTACGCGCTGCTGGAACGAGAAGGGCACCGCGATGACGATGACCGACGTGCGCGAGGTGTTCGTGCCCGGTCGCCTGAACCCCGGCGATCCCCACGACACGCGGCTGACCGATCTGGCGGTCATGCTCGCACCCTACGCCCGGGGAGGAGCCTACGCCGAGTTCTTCGATGGCCCATCCAATATCGACTTCGACCGCCAGTTGATCGTGATCGAGGTCGAGGCGCTCAAGCGCTCGCCGCAACTGCATCGCGTCGTGATGATGATCCTGCTGTTCCGGATCACATCCGAGATGTACTTCAACCGTGACATGATCAAGTTGCTGATCATCGACGAGCTCAAGCAGCAGCTTGGCACCGACGAGGACTCGGTGGTGTTGATCATCGTCGAGGAGGCTGCCCGCCGCGCCCGCAAATATGGCGGGGCACTTGGCACCGCGACGCAGATGCTCGACGACTACTATGCCTCACCGGCGTTGACCGCAGCATTCAACCTGTCGGACACCATCTTCATCCTGCGGCAGCGCAAGGAGGCGATCGATCTGTTGGCCAAGACCGGGCGGCTCTCGGTCGATGAGCACAAGAAGCGCTTGCTGCAGACCCTGCGAAAGGAAGATGGTGCCTACGCCGAGATCTATGCCTTCACGGCCATGGGCGAAGGCGTCCTGCGGTCGATCATCGATCCGGCGACGTTGCTGTTGTTCAGCAACCGCATCGAGGACAACGCCCCGCTCGACGAGAAAATGGCCCGCGGCCTGTCGATCGACGAGGCCATCGAGGAACTGCTGCAGGAACGCGGGGTGCTGTCATGAGCACATCGTCCACCAGGCCGGAGACGGGTGGCTTCAGCTCCATCGCGATGGTGGCGTTCTCGGTCGCGAATGCCTGGATCGCGATTGCCGCCTACCACTTCTGGATCGCTCCGCCACCGCGGCTCGGCGTGGTGGACGTCGCCTCGGTATACCGCGAGCAGGAAGCGGCATTCACCCGTATGGTCACCGGCGATCAGGTCACGGACCTCGACCGCCTCCGCGCACTCGACCGCGCAGAGGCCTTCGCCAAGCGCCTGCCGGTCGCGCTCGAGGCGCTGGCGGCCGAGTGCCGCTGCACCTTGGTTCCGGCCCACGCCGTCGCAGCCCGGCATCGGCTGACCGACTATACCGAGGCGCTGAGGACTTCGCTGGCGAAGGAGGGACCATGATCGCGTTCCTGAAGCGGCGGGCCGACGACTGCCTCTCACTCGCGCGGTGGCTGCTTCGCCGCTGGTACGTCACCGTGCCGGCGCTGTGCGCCTACGGCGTCGCGCAACACTACCTGTACGTCAATGTCACGCCTAGCCTGCCGCACACGCTGGTGTGGCTCGACTACGGCGCGGCCCCGCAGCGGGGTGACCTGGTCGTGTACCGCTATGCCGGCACGCCCTGGCCGGATTTCGGCTACGTCGACGGAGTGAGGTTCTTCAAGCGCATCGCGGGCCTGCCCGGCGACACCATCGCCGTGTCCGATCGAATCGTGTCCGTCAACGGCACGGAGATCGGCTTCGCCAAGCCGCGCACGCGCGCCGGTCATCCGCTCGAGGTCATCACCGCCGGTGTGATTCCGGACGGCCACTTCTTCGCCCAGGCCGACAGCCCCGACAGCTTCGATTCGCGCTATGCCAGTTCCGGCCTCGTGCCCCTGGCGCGGGTGGTCGGCGTGGCCCGACCCATCTTCTGAACTGGAGCGCAGCCACATGATTAGGATCAGGATGCTGCTTGCCAGCCTCGGCACGGCGATCATGGCACAAGCGATGGCCATCGATCTGGGCACGCACGGGCCTGTGTATCCCATCGAAGAGCCGGATCTCCTCGAGGCCCTGGCTGCGCAGGTGCAGCAGAAGATCGACAGCGGCGAGTGGGCGCGGATCCAGCGTGAGGCACAGACCCGCGTGATCCAGAATGCTCAGGCGCCGAAACCTGTCGCAGGCCTGGGCGTCTCGCGCCAGGCCCGGCACTGGACGTTCGATCCGTCGATCGTGCTCTCAGAAGCGATCACCGATCGCGAGGGGCGCATCCTGTTTCCGGCCGGCACGCGGGTGAATCCGCTCGACGTCGTCGACCTGGCCGAACCGCTGCTTTTCTTCGACGCCCGTGACGACGCACAGGTCGCGCTGGCCGCTGCCGTGATCGAGCAGCGTGCCGGCGCGGTCACGCCGGTCCTGGTTGGTGGTGCGTGGGCGCCGCTGGCTGAATCCTGGCAGCGGCGGGTCTACTTCGACCAGTCGGGCATCCTGAGCCAGCGCTTCGGCCTGTCGAGCGTGCCGGCGCTGGTCACGCAGGACGGCGCGCTGCTGCGCATCGATGAGCTGCCGGTGACGGGGGAGGGCAACTGATGCAGCGGCGCTGGATCCTCTCGCTGGCTGTCCTGGTCGCGACGTGGCTGGCCACGCCGGCGCAGGCATCTTCCTGCCCTTCGTATTTCACCAATCCGGCAACCGACATCTGCTGGCGGTGCGTGCTGCCGATCTCGATCGGCTCGGTCGAGCTCGGCAACATCGGCGGACAGCGAGATCTGCCGAACCCGGGCAGTCCCGTGTGCGTGTGCGACGGCACACCGCCCAAGGTCGGCGTCTCGATGGGCTTCTGGGAGCCGGTGTATCTCACGGAAGTGGTGCGCACACCGTACTGCTTCCCGGCGCTGGGCGGCTTGAAGCTGCCCGACTCGATTCCGGCCTCGCGGCACGGCCGCCGCACCCGCAGCGGTGGCAAGGCGCCCGACGCCTTCTACCAGGTCCATCAGTACATCTACCCGGTGTTTTTCCTCCTGGGTGTTCTGGCCGATCACCCCTGCCTGGAGCACGAATCATGGGACATCGGCTACATGACGGAGGTCGATCCGACCTGGGACAACGCCGCGCTGTCGGCAATCGTCACGCCCGAGTCGCTGCTCTTCGCCAATCCCGTCGCACAGGCTGCCTGCGCGGCCGACTGCGTGTCGGCCAGCGCAGGATTTCCGCGCCGCGAGTTGTGGTGGTGCGCGGGTTGCCAGGGCTCGATGTACCCCAACAACGGGTGGACGACGCATCACACGGGCCTGGTGGACACCTCTTTGCTGCTCACCCAGCGCCTGATGCTCAAGCTGCACCGTCAGCTGATCGCGTGGCGCTACCACGGCGCCTCGGCGCTGTGCGGCCCGCAGTTCCAGCCCCTGATCGACAAGCGCGCCTACCGGCCGCAGATGATCGCGCCGCGCCCCGTCACCGGCGCGTTTCCTGGCGGCTGCTGCCCGCCCATGGGCGCGAGCTCGGCCGGCTGGCGCGCCGGCCGAGAGTTTCCGATCCGTGGCGAAGACGCGGTGTATCTGCTGTTCCGCAAGCGCAACTGCTGCCTGAGCCCGTACTGAGCAACCATGCGTCCCATTGCCATTTCCTTCCTGGTCGGCCTGAGTCTCGCGAGCGCTGCAGCGTGGTCTCAGCCAAACGATAGCGTTGACGAGCGCACGCGCCTCGAGCAACGCATCCAGCGCGCCCTCGAGGCGGCCGAGCGGGCGAGTTCCGGATCCAGCGCGATGCGCGGTCCTCGGCTCGAACACCTGCCAGCACCGGCACAGGGCCCCGCTGCGGTCGACCTCGAGGCGCTTGCCGAGCGCTATCAGGAAACCGGGCGCCCGATGGTGAGCGAGGCGCCGGCCTTGCTGGCCCTCGTGAGCCTGTCGATGCCACGCGCCTCGCTCGAGCGCCTGATCATCGATGCCGAGCGTACCGGCGCGACACTCGTGATGCGCGGGCTGCGCAACGACAGCATCCGCGAAACGATGGAGGCTGCCGCCAGACTCATCGGCGAGCGTCGCGTTGCCTGGACGATCGATCCGGAGGTTTTCACGCGATTCGGCGTCCAGGCGGTGCCGAGCTACGTGCTGCTGCCCGCCGGCGTGTCGCCGCGCGAATGTGGATCCGGGCAGTGCTTCAGCGAGGACAGTTTCGTGAGGATCTCGGGTGACGTGCCGATCGACTATGCGCTCGAGCGCATCGAGCACGGCGCGCCGGCGTTCGCGCAGGCAGCTCGGCACTTCAGGGGCAACCGATGATGCTGCGGTCGATCCTTCTCGCATTCGCGCTCACCGCAGGCCTGCCGGTCGTCGCACAGGCCGATCCTGCGGCCGAGGCCCGCGAAGCTGGGCAAGCCGCCCGGGATGCGATCGCGGGGACGACGCCGGCGGCCCGCGACCTGGTCGAGTCGATGACGCCAGGGTACACGGAGACGCCCCCCGAAGCTGCCCTGGAGGAAGGAAACCTGTCCGCCGCCGGCAATGCACGGCTCGCACAGTGCGGTGCGGCGCCCGGCACCCCGGGCTGCGAAGCCCTGGCGAATGCACATGCCGACGCCACTGCTCGCGCTGACAGCACACCCGGCATGCGGTCCGATCCCGCTGTGGTCGAGGCGATCGCCGCTTCGCGGGAGGTGACGCTGGACGGCCTCGAGGCCGTGTATTCCGATTGTGTGGGGGAAACGACCGAGACCGGCATCGTCACCCGGGACATCCAGTTTTGCCACCGGTACTACCGGCGAGACCTCGAGAACAGCTGCACCAAGACCCGTGACGTGCGTGTGACCTGGCAGTGTCCGGCCGGCAGCATGGGCCCCTACCTGGACCACTGGGGCGACCGGTTCGAGCGGGGCACCAACTACTGCTACCGCATCGCGCGCCATGTTGCGACTTGCGGCGAGAACCAGACGATCAGCCCCGACCAGACGCAGTGCTTCGACAATGAAACGGGCGAAACCAGCCCGGCGGCGATGGTTCCGGAGCATCTGTACTTCGCTGCCACGCCCCACGTCCTCGAGGCCTGGGTCAACGCCTGCGCCGACTATGAGAGCCGCGCCCCGCCCGGCACCTTGTTGCCGGACGGCGAGGAAACGCCGGACGAGCTGCCGTTCATGGCGACCGGCCGCGTCGACAAATGCGTTCGCAGCACTTCCGTATGCACCGATCCGTATCCGGCCACGCGGCTCATCAACGGGTACCCGATCACCCGCGAGTGCTGGGCCTACACCAATACCTTCGACTGCGTCAGCTCGACCGGCGTGTCCGACTGCGACCAGCCTCGCTTCGGCAGCTGCAGCCCTGCGGCTGCAGCGACGTGTATCGATCAGGATGAAAAGGATGGATTCTGCACGGCCGAGCGCCTGGAGTTCGACTGCACCCACCGGGACACGCGGCGCACCGAGACGCGGCTGAACTGCGGGGCGCAGACCTTCTCGGATCGCGACGGAAACGTTTGGGATGCCTCGTCCCCGCCAGATCCGGATCTCCTCACCGTGGTGACCTACATGGAAGCCGGGCGCCAGGCCGGACGCTACATTGATCAAGGCTCGCTGACGGTTTTCAACGGCGTGAACAACAGCTGCAAGAAGAAGCTCTTCGGCCTGATCAACTGCTGCAGCCGCAGTGGCATCGATCCGCAGATGTTCAACAACCTGTCGGCGATCATGGGGGTGGCGGGGACGGTCGGCAACGCCCTGGCCTCGACTTACATGTTCGACGCGCTCTTCGTCTCCGACGCGCCGAACTGGGTCATCAGCGGATTCTCGTCGCTCTTCGGTTCCGGTACCTCCAGCACGCTCGCCGGCCTGCTGACCGGCAATCTGACCGTCTCGCAGTTCGCCACTTCGCTGATTCCCGGTCCGTGGACGATCGCGATGATGGCGATCCAGATGTCCGGCCTCCTGTCCTGCTCGGAGAACGAACAGGTCCTCGCGATGAAGCGCGACTCGGACCTGTGCGTCGACAACGGCAGCCGCTGCTCCAAGCGCCTGAAGGTCGTGCGTACCTGCATCGAGCGGACCTACTCTTACTGCTGCTTCAACAGCCGCCTGGCCAAGATCATCAATCGGCAGGGGCGCGCCCAACTCGGTATCCATGGTGGCGGCTGCGGCGGCTTCACCGTCGCCCAGCTCCAGGCGCTCGATCTGAGCCGCATGGACCTGTCCGAATTCATGGATGAAATCCGCGCCGCTGCGCTCGAAATGCCCGCCATTGCACCGGGCCGGATCGGAGCGTGCGCCCTTGCAGGAGGAGCTTGCGAATGAGACCCCACGTCCTGGCCCTGGCGCTACCGCTTGTCCTGGCCACGCCGTTCGCGGCGCACGCACAGATGCGCACCGTGGAAAACCTGCAGCCGCTGCTCATCGAGGCGGTCCGCCTCGGCGACGCCGAGGGCATCCTGGGCGGCCGGGCAAAGGAATTCATGGCGCAGACCTTTGGTGCGCACGCACCGATCGTCATCAAGGTGCGCCGCGTCCGGCCGATCCAGCCCGCAGGCTGCGCCCGCGTGGAAGTGACGACGACGCAGGAGCAGGTTGCCGAACCGAAGACCCACACGCCTGCGCCGGGTGAGCCGACCCACAACCCGCCCACCGATCAGCGCCTGGTCTATGAGATCGACTTCTGCGAGAACGGACGTGTCCCGGCAGAGGGAGGAGGGCGCCTGTGACATCGCGTACCTGGTCGCTGGCCACCGTGCTCTGCGTGGCGCTCTTCGGCGCCGCCGGCGCGGCGCAGGCGAATGGCACTTACTTCCAGGACCGCGAGCGCGGATGGTTCTGGTACGAACCGCCGCCGGCGGAGGAAACGCTGGATCCCCCCGAGACACCCCAGCCTTCCGCCTCGGCCGAAGCCGATCCGAACTCGGACGAAGCCATGATCGCGCGCCTCGAGGCCTTCCAGAAGCGCGTGCAGGCGTCACGTGCCCGCGCCTTCTTCGACCCGTCGGACGAGAACGTGCGGGCCATGGCTTCACTGCAGACGAGCTTCGTGCGCCGTTCCAGCGACGTCGCCGACGTGTGGCAGCGCACGATCTGGTCCAGCCCGGAGTTCGACTTCACGCTCGAGCGTCCGGTCAACCCGATCGGCCTGGCGGCCTACGAGGGCCAGGCGCGGCAAAAGCGTGCCGATACCTTCGAGCGCCTGGCCAGCACCCACGTCTTCTACTTCTTCTTCCGGGGCGACTGCCCGTATTGCCACGCCTTCGGGCCGACGCTGCGCGCCTTCGCGACGGCCTCGGGCATCCAGGTCTTCCCGGTGAGCCTCGATGGCGCCGGGCTGCCGGACTTTCCGGCGCCGGCGCGCGACAACGGCATGGCCGCGGCCGTCGGCGTCGACACGGTCCCAGCGCTGTTCCTGGCCGAGCCCGGCGCCGGCACGATCATGCCCGTCGGCTACGGTGTGCTCAACGAGGCCGATCTCGCCCAGCGCATCGTCGCCATCGCCGATGAACAGAAGCCTGCGGCGGTTCGCGCAGCCACGCCGGTACGGCACATCTCACTTCAGGACCGTCGTCCATGAACAACCGCAACACGATCTCCCGCCTCGCCGCGGCTGTCAGCCTGGCCATCGCGGTCAATGGCGCCCATGCCCAGGCACTCAACAGCGCCGCGCAGCGCATGTTCGACGACCTGGGCGCCGTCGGCAACGTCACCGCACCGCAGGCCTTCCACGGCCAGACGCTCAGCACCTACACAGGCGGGAGCGTCTTCATCCGCACGCCGACCAAGACCTACAACCTGGCCAGCGTCGCACTACCGAGCCTGCGGGCCGGCTGCGGCGGCATCGATCTCTTCGGCGGCAGCTTCAGCCACATCTCGAGCGACGAGATGAAGAACATGCTGAAAAACATCACCTCGGCGCTGCCGTCGGTGATCTTCCAGATGATGATCAAGAGCGTCGAGCCGCTCTTCGGCAGCACGATCGAATACTTCAAGGAGATCGAATCGGTCATCAACCGCTCGAACATCAGTTCGTGCGAAGCCGCGACCTCGCTCGCCGGCACCGTGATGGGCAAGGCCGGCTTCGACAGCACGAAGGCCTGCGAGCGTGCCGCTGGCGCCCTGGGGGCGCTCGGCCTCGATGCCGAAGCCGCGCGTGACCGCTGCCGCAGCGCCGGCGACGTGAACGCCACGCTGGCCTCGGCCGGCGCCGACCCCACCCTGAAGGACACGCTGCCCTTCACCGGCAACCTGGTGTGGGCCGCGCTCAAGAAGCTGCAGCATCTGGATCAGGGTGAGAAGGAACTCATCATGTCGATCACCGGCACGACGATCTACAGCCGCGCGGTCGACGGCTCACCCGAACCGCGTCCGGTGCCGCCGACGATCCGCAGCCTGTCCGACGTGCTCTACGGCAACGTCGAGACCGGGGGCGCGGTGCCGGCCGGGCGGGTGCGGGTCAAGCTGCTGCGCTGCGGCGGCTCCGACTGCGACACGGTGTCTTCGACGGAGGAAGTGATGGATTCGCTCACCGAGCGGGTGCGCACCATCATGCACTCCCTCTCGGAAAAGATCGCCAGCCGCTCCGGAACAATCGGTACGGCGGAGATCAATTTCGTGAACAGGGTGCCGGCGCCGGTCTATCGGCTGCTGTCCAGCTCGAATGCGATCAACAATCCGGCCATCGCCAGCTCGAAGATCGAGCAGTACGCACAGTACGTCGCGGTCGAGTTCGCCTACTCGATGCTGGCCCGTGCCGCGCGCATGGGCATGGACACGGCGCAGTTCACCGCACCGCTCACCGAGCATCAGATTGCCCAGTTGAACGCGCATCGAGCCAATGCGGTGGCGATGCTGAGCACGGCCGAGGCCGATCGCTCCGTTGCCGAGCAGCGCCAGCAGTCGATGGTTCAGATCAGCGATGACATCGACCGGCTCGATCGCGCGCTGCGCGCCAGCATGCCGCAGCAAGTGGCCGACCTGCTGGGCTACGCCACCGGCGGAACGTTCTGAGGCAGCCATGAATTACGAGATCTTCTCATACGGCAACGTAGACGCCCTGGCCGGGCTCTTCAACGCCCTGGCCGCAGCCATGAATTCGGGCACCTTCATGAGCGCGATCGCGCTGGTGGTCGTCGTGGGCTTCTTTGCAGCCTTCCTGGCCTTCGCGCTGGCGCCAGAACGCATGGCCGGGCCGAAGTGGCTGGTTTCCGTGGTGCTGATCTACCTGGTGCTCTTCGTGCCCAAGGCTACGGTGCACGTCGTCGACAAGACCGGCTACGGCCCGCCCGGCCTGATCGACAATGTGCCACTCGGATTGGCCGCGCAGGCCGGCGTCGTGTCCTCGATCGGCAGCACGCTCACCGATCTGTTCGAGACGGCGCTCACCGTCCTGCCCGGGCCGGCCGGTCTGCCGGCGGAGATGACCTTCACCAACAACGGCCTGATGTTCGGCGCGCGAATGGTCGAGCGTTCGCGCAAGATGGTGTTCGACGATCCGCGCACGCGGGCGGACGTGGCCAACTACTTCCGGAACTGCACCTTTTACGACATCAGCCAGGGTTTTATCCCGGCCAGCGTCTTCAGCAGCTCGACCGACATCTGGTCGCTGGCCGCGGACACGAACCCAGCACGCTTCACGGGTGTCACCAACCTGGCGACCAACATCGTCGAGCCGCTTAACTGCCCCAGTGCCTACGCGGCACTCAACCTGCGGATCGGGTCGGCTGTCAATTCGATGTTGCGCCGCCTCGGGCTGGAAATGAATCCCGCGCTCCAACTGACAGGGGGTGCAGGTCTCCCCGATGCGGCAGCCCTGATCCGGGTGACGGATCAACTGCCGGTGGCCTACGCTCGCGCCATGATCGGCTCGGCCGCCGACAGTGCCGCTTCGCTCGTGCTGCAGAACGCGATGATCAACGCGGTGGGCGATGCGTCGAAGCTGGCGAGCCAGGCGCAGAACGACCCGACGGCGATGCTGATGCACCTGGCGCGCGCGCAGGCTGCGACGCAGCTCAACTCGCAGTCGATCGCCAGCGCGTCGATGATGAGCGAGGCGTTGCCGCTGATCCGCAATGGCATCGAGGCCATGCTGTACGGCCTGTTCCCGTTCGTGCTGCTGCTGGCGCTGGTCTTCGGCGGGGTACAGGCCGTGCAGATGCTCAAGTCCTACGCCCTGGCGCTGGCCTGGATCGCGCTGTGGCCACCGATCTACGCCATCGTGAACTATCTCGGCACGCTGGCCTGGATCAAGAAGGCCGCAGCCGCGGCCTACCTTCCGGCCAGCGGCGCCACCGGCATGACGCTCGCCACCGCCAATCCGATCGTCGACGCGACCATCTCCTCGATGAGCACCATGGGCAACATGGTGCTGGCCGTGCCGATGATCGCCGGCGCCGTCGTCTTCGGGCTCAACAAGATCACCGGCATGGCCATGACCATGTCGCAGGCTGTCACTTCGGCCACCGGGCCGATCGCCAACCAGACGGCGATCGGCAACGTCAGCGCCGGCAACGTGCAGTTCCAGCACCAGGCCCTGGGGCCGAACCGCTCGAGCGCATTCATGGAGTCCTTCAGCGACGTGCGCGGCACCGCGACGCAGGACGTGCGCGACGGCGAGTTCCGCTACACGCAGAACATCGGCAGAAGCGCGGTCAGCCTGGGCAGTTCGACGGAAATCGCCTCCCGGGCCTCGGAGGCCTCGGGCAGGTCGCACGCCGCTGGACTGGAGCAGAGCAGGGCGGCGGAGCGTTCGACTGCCGGCGCGTTCTCGAACATGCTCGAATATGCCGACTCGCGAGGCACTGGCACAACCGGCAACGCCGGCTATACGCACAGCAACGGCGTGGGACTGGATCATTCGATCAGCAAGGCGATGGAGGTGCGCGACGCATTTGCGCGGAGCCTCGGTATTGCCGACAGTTCGACGGCGAGCAGGGCGTTGTCTGTAGCTTTGGCGGCGTCGACGCCGGGGGGAGCGCTGACGGGGGTCAGGGCCGAATTGGCGGCCCGTGGGGAATCCCGGACGGATGAACAGATATCTGCCGCGATCAATGATGCCCAAACCGCCGCTCGCTCGAAAGGCATCGGCAGCCTCGACAAGCTCACCGAGAACTACGTCAACTCCGAGGACTTCCGGCATCTCAGCAAGACCGATCAGGGGATGGCGGAGCGCATCTCGGCCGAGGTGCGCAGCGCCCAGGCCTACCGCCAGGGTGCCAGCGCCTCCTTCCGCGAGGCCGACGAGTACAGGCAGACGGCTGAACTCGTGCAGAGCGCGGCGTTCAGCGGCAAGATCGACTGGACGCCGGAAGCGCACAAGTGGATGAAGGAATACCGCCCCGATCTGTTGGGGGCATCCGGACAGGCGCAATGGGAAGGATTGGTGAAGGGCGGATTCTTCCACGAGGTGGGCATCGGCATGACCCAGGATGGGCGCCCTGCGCTGTCGCTTTACGACGGCTTCGGGCCGGGCAACATCACCCGGCACCCGGTCGGCTTCGAATCCGATGCGAATGCCGACGCGGGCGCATTGCGTGCCAAAGCCGCGTCGGCGGACGTGGGCGGCAGTCACGGCAGCGCAGCCGCCTTCGGATTGGGTTCGCAGAGCACGGTGCGTGCGGCGGCGGATGAAGGCATCGGCGGCCCGGCGCCGACCGATGACGCCAAGCTCCGGGCAGGCTACGAGACCAGCCGGCAGCAGGCCATCGACGATTACAACGCCAAGGTCGCGGCCGGCAAGAAGCAATGGACGGAGGAGGAGTTCGAACTAAGAGATCGGATCGATGAGCGCTCGTTCGCGCACAGCCTGACGGGGGCGACGTTCAATCCCCTCAGCGAGAATCCGGCAGTACAAGCTGCCGAGCGCGCCAAGGAAGAGGCATCGAAGAATGCCGGCACGGATGGCGGCAGGATCCGGAAGCAGTAACCGTGAGTAGGAATTACGCGAACGGCGCGTCAGTTCTTGAACGAATCATGCCAGATGTTGATTGGGTTCTCCCTGTACGCCGGATTTGTACGCAAATCGTCGTCGTCGAATTGGCTGAATTGGCCCGGTGGGGTGTTCCAGTCATTCCAAGACTCGAATGGATCGTGATGCACGTTGCCGGGCATATCTGCATATACCGGATTAATTTGACGATTGTGGAAATAATCATCCCAATCATGCAAATGAATGGGATCGTCGTTATCACCATGGTAGTTGTCGCGCGACCGATACTTTTCCACCAGACCTTCCATCAGCCCAGGCGGCAGAAACGCACCGAACAGGCAGCCCATTGCGGCCACTGCCGTGAAGGCTCCCACGCTGCCCAGCAGGGAACTGCCGGTAAACACGACGCCCACGAGCGCCACCGTCGCCACGACCGCAAACGCGCCACCGCCGGCGCACAGCAGCAGCGTGCTCCGGTCGCGGGTCTTCGCTTCCAAGGTTGTGATCATGTTGATGTTCCTCTTGTGTGCGGCGTGCTGCCGGGAGGAGGCAGGCACGCCCCAATCGTAGCCCCGTCTCGGATCGGGTTCAAGTCGTCGTCATGCGGCGGATACGCCCAACAGAGGGCTTGCGCCTGCTCGCGCAAGCAGGGAACTTCGTCAACTGAGGTTATGAATGATGGGAATCACTTTTGATAAAATTTTCCCATTGTTACTCATAGCTTCGTCTCGGGTCAGATTGCAACCGTTCTGGCAGTGTCGAATAGAAAAAGAGCGCCCCTGTCTGGTTCATTGAATAAGCAAGCAGCCATCTATTTGGAGTCATTTCAAACTTCAACGTAAATTCGGTGAAGAGTTTTTTCCAGAATAGCTCATAGTCTTCTTTTATATCGCAGATGACTATTATTTCAGGGGTAAACTTCTTTTCAGACAAAAATTCATACATCGCGGTCGCAAGGTTTGTCAATCCAATCTTCTTTGCGTAATCGACAAATGGCTTGGCTGGGGTAAAACGACATGTTTGCCAAACTGTCTCAAACGCATATGGCCTCTCGGCAGTCGGCATATGTATGGTTATCCGTGCGTTAACAGTAGCGTCCGATGAGGAGTGGGCCTCGCGCGCCCATCTTCCGAAATCGGGCTGTATCGATAAATTTCCATTTTGGTCAATCGAATAGCCATTGAATTCTTTTCTACCCCATTCTTCAGCTATGG
>NZ_BCUG01000038.1 GCF_001591165.1 Thauera butanivorans NBRC 103042 | reverse complement strand
CCGGCTGAACGGCCGTGCAAAACCTTCGCCCCGGCAATGAATGACCGGGGGCGGGAGCGGTCCGGCACGACAAAACAGTGCCGGCCTCCGCTCCATCCCGAAAACGGCACCGCCAAGTTTGCAGTGTCGCTCGCAGTTGAACATTCAGGAGACAAGAAACGATGCATCAGCCAAATATCGAGTCTACTATAACTACCGCATCTACCCTGCCCGCCTTCCCTCGGGGCCGGAAGAACGCAAGCGCGTCGTGATCGTCGGCGGCGGTCCTGTCGGCCTGACCACGGCGCTGACATTGGCGCGCTACGGGGTGCCTTCCGTGCTGCTCGAATCCGAGCAGCAGGTCTCGGAGGGCAGCCGGGCGATCGTGTTCACCCGCCGCTCCATGGAAATCCTGCAACAAGCGGGGGTGGCCGACCGGATCAGTGCGGCGGGCCTGCCCTGGCGCTTCGGCAATTCGTTCTACCGCGGCCAGCGCGTGTTCCGCATGGAAGCGCCGCATGACGCGGACGATCGTTACTACCCGATGATCAACCTCCAGCAGCAGTATCTGGAGGAGTTTCTGGTCGATGCCGCCGAGGCTCATCCGCTGATCGAGCTGCGCTGGGGCAACAAGGTGCTCGGCGTCGAGCAGGCAGCGGATCACGCGCGGGTCGAGATCGACACGCCGGCCGGCCCGTACACCCTCGAGACCGACTGGCTGGTGGCCGCCGACGGCGCCCGCTCGGTGATCCGCACGATGATGGGTCTGGGTCTCGAGGGCGCTTCCTACGAAGGCCGCTTCGTCATCGCCGACATCCGCATCGACGTCGATCTGCCCACCGAACGCCTGGCCTTCTTCGATCCGTCCTGGAACCCGGGCAACACGGTGCTGATGCACCGGGAGCCGGGCAACATCTGGCGGGTGGATTACCAGCTGCCGGCGGACGAGACCCCGGAGCAGGCGCTGCAGCCCGACTCGCTGAAGGCGCGCATCGACGCCCAGCTGAGGATGATCGGCGTCGAGGAGCCGGAGTGGGAAATGGACTGGTGCTCGGTTTACTCCGCGCGCACCCTGACCCTCCCTGACTACGTGCATGGCCGGGTGATCTTTACCGGCGACGCCGCGCACATCCTGCCGATCTTCGGCGTGCGGGGCGCGAACACCGGCTTCCAGGACGGCTTCGACCTGAGCTGGAAGCTCGCATTCGCGATCCAGGGCTGGGGGACGGAGAAGCTGTTGCGCAGCTACTCGGCGGAACGGGTGAAGGCCGCGCGCGAGATCATCGACGAGGCGGGCAAGAGCATCCGTTTCATGACACCGCCCTCGGATGGTTTCCGCCTGCTGCGCGACGCAGTGCTGTCCCTGAAGCACGATTTCGTCCGCCCGCTGTTCCACTGGCGGACCTCGCGGCCGCACGAGTATTCCGATTCGATGCTCAACAGCCTCGGCGACGACAACGCGCTGTTCCACGCCGGCCCGGCGGACGGCGCGCCCTTGATGAATGTCCGCCTCGGCAGCGACGGCTTCCTCTTCGACCACTTCGGCCCCGCGCTGCACCTGTTGATGTTCGCCGAGATCGACGCGGTGCCCGCTCCGATCCTCGCCGAAGTCGAGGCCTTGCGCGCGCGCGGCGTGCCCGTGCGGATCATCGTGGTCCGCCGCGGCCGGAAGCAGGCGGTGGAAGGCGCCGATGCGGCATTCGGCAATGAAAGCGGGCACTTCTGGGAGAAGTACGGCGTGCTCGCCGACGGTGCGGCCTATCTGGTGCGTCCCGACCAGCATGTCTGCGCACGCTGGAAGAACCTGTCTCCCGATCGCCTGCGCGCGGCCCTGAATACCGTGCTCGGCAATTCCTGACTGAGAACTGAACATGACCAATCTTTCCATCCAAGAACTCGAGCGCATCTACGACAAGCTGGCGCTCGCAATCGACGCGGCAACGCCACAGCACGCCGAACTGTTCCTCGTCAAACTGGCCATCCTCGCCGCCGAGGCGCTCGGTGATGCCGACCGCTTCAACACCATGATCGAGGCCGCCGGCCAGGATCTTTGACATCCGCCAGCGCCCCCGCGTCCAGGCTCACGGCCGCGATGCGGGGGCAGACCGTTCCCGGCTGCCGGCGAGGGCCGCCGCGCCGCCGGGACGCAAGGAGAACAGCATGTTTTTCGATCGTCTGACCCGAATGGTCACACGAACACTGGAGCTGGTTCTCGTCGTCAGCCTTGCACTGATGGCGATCCTGGTCTTCGGCAACGTGATCCTGCGCTATGTGTTCGACTCGGGGCTCGCCCTGTCGGACGAACTGGCACGCCTTCTATTCGTCTGGGTCATCTTTCTGGGGGCCATCCTCGCCTCCCGCGAGCACGCCCACATCGGCTTCGACGCGCTCGTGCGCCGTCTTTCGCCGCGCTGGAAGAAGATCTTCCTCTGCCTTTCTGGCGTGCTGATGCTCGCCTGCTGCGCCCTCTTCGTCATCGGCGGCTGGTCGCAGACGATCATCAACCTCGACAACACCTATCCGGTGCTCGGGATCTCCTATGCCTGGCTTTATGCCGCCGCCGTGGTGTTCGGCATCGGCATGGCGATCAGCATCGCATACAACATCTTCGACGCCGTGACCCGGCCGCACGCTCCGGAGGAACTCGTGCTGATCCGCCAAATGGAAGATCGCATCGACGAGGAGCTCGGCCTGCTCGCGGAAGAAGCCGAAGCCTTCGAACAGAACAAGCACAAGGGAGCCGGAAAATGACGGCAACAGTATTTGTCGGCGGGCTGCTCGGGGCGATGCTCCTGGGCATGCCGATTGCCTTCGCAGTGCTGATCAGCGCCGTGCTGTTGATGCTCTTCCTCGGCGAGTTCGATCCGCAGGTGGTCGCGCAGAATGCGGTCGGCGGCGCGGACAACTTCATCCTGATGGCGGTGCCCTTCTTCATCCTGGCGGGCGAGTTCATGAACGCGGGCGGCTTGTCGCGCCGCATCGTGGACATGGCGATGGCCTTCGTCGGGCATCTGCGCGGCGGCCTGGGCTACGTCGCGATCATGGCCGCGCTGGTGCTGGCGAGCCTGTCCGGATCGGCCGTGGCCGATACCGCAGCGCTCGGCGCCCTGCTCGTGCCGATGATGCGCGAGGCGGGCTACAACACCGAGCGCTCGTGCGGGCTGATCGCCGCAGGCGGAATCATCGCGCCGGTGATCCCGCCGTCGATCGGCTTCCTGCTGTTCGGTGTGGTCGCCAACGTCTCGATCACTCAACTCTTCATGGCAGGGATCGCACCCGGCGCCATGATGGCCATCTCCCTGGTGGTGGCGTGGTGGTGGGTGTCGCGGCGCGATGCCTTCACTCCGGCGCCGAGGACGCCCTGGCCCGATCGCATGCGCGCGCTCGGGCGCGGAGTGTGGGCGATGATGATGCCCGTGATCATCATCGGCGGCCTCAAGATGGGCATCTTCACGCCCACCGAGGCAGCGGTGGTCGCGGCCTTCTACGCGCTCTTCGTCGGTCTCGTGGTGTATCGCGAACTGAACCTGCAATCGATCTACCACTGCCTGCTGATCGCGGCGCGGACCTCGGCCGTGGTGCTGATCCTGGTGGCAATGGCGATGGTGGCGTCCTACATGATCACGATCGCCGACGTCCCCGACCAGATCGGCGCATGGCTCGAACCCTTTGCCGGCAGCCCCGGGATGCTGGTCGCGGCAATGGTGCTGGTCGCCTTCCTGCTCGGCATGGTGCTGGACTTCATCCCGATCATCCTGATCCTGACCCCGGTGTTCATGCCGATCATCCATCAAGCGGGGGTGGATCCGGTCTACTTCGGCGTGGTTTTCATCATGACCGCCGCAATCGGCATGATCACCCCGCCCGTCGGCGTGGTGCTCAACGTGATCGCTTCCATCGGCAAGGTATCCGTGGAGCGTGCGATACGCGGGGTGCTTCCGTTCCTCGTCGCCGAGACCATGATCGTGGTCCTGCTGCTGCTGTTCCCCGCATTCGTCACCGTGCCGGCAGGCTGGTGGCGCTGATTCACCCCACCCCCACTTCCGTTCCAACAGGAGGAGACTCACATGAATACCAAACTCGGATCGGCGCTTCTCGCCGCATCGCTCGCTTGTGGCGCCCTGCTCGCAGGATCCGCCGCCGCGGCGGAAATCACGGCCAAGTTCGCCGTCACCCTGCAGGAGTCCTCGCATCAGGGCCAGGGCGTGGCGAAGTTCGTCGAACTCGTCAAGGAGCGCAGCCAGGGCCGGATCAACATCAGGCCTTATTACAACGCCGCGCTCGGCAACGACGTCCAGGTCACCTCCGCCCTGCAGGGCGGCAGCATCCAGTTCGTCGTGCCCCAGACCACCACGCTCACCGGCATGATCAAGGACTTCGAAGTGCTCGATTATCCCTTCCTGTTCGACAGCGAGAAAGAAGTCGAGGCCGTGCTCGACGGTCCGGTGGGCCAGCGCCTGCTCGACAGCCTGCCGGAAAAGGGCCTGGTGGGCCTGGCGTTCTGGGAGAACGGCTTCTTCAACTTCACCAACTCGCGCCGTCCGATCGCCAAGCTGGAAGATTTCAACGGCCTCAAGCTACGAGCCATCCAGGCCAGGATCTCCCAGGAGTCGATCAAGGTTCTGGGGGCGACTCCTGTACCCCTGGCGGTTCCCGAACTGTACACCGCGCTCGAGACCCGCACGGTGGACGGCCAGGGCACGACTGCGGCGGTGACCGCGGCACTGCGCCTCGACGAGGTCCAGAAGTACCTCTCGCTGACGCGTCACACTTACGGTGCGTTCATTCCGCTCGCCAGCAAGAAGTTCTGGGACAAGCTCTCCGAGGACGACCGGAAGCTGCTGATGCAGGCCGCCGCCGATGCCCGCAGCTACCAGCGCAACGTGGCCCGGGAGCAGGAGCTCAGCGCCATCGCGCAAATGACGGCGAAAGGCCTGGCAGTCAATGAGATCAGCGCCGCGGAGCGTACGCGGATGCGCGAAGCTTCGATGCCGTTGTGGTCCGCCTTCTCGCAGGAAGCCGGCCAGGAAATCTTCGAAGCGGCCCAGGCCGAAATCGCCAAGGTCCGCGACTGAGACGCGGTAGACGCTGCGCGGGGGCAGCGGTTCGCCGATGCCCCCGCACGTGCCCCGGATCTCTAGGCAGGGTGCTCGGCACCCTTTCCCCGGCCAGGTACAGCACCAAGCCGACCCGCTGCATCGGGACAGCGCCTGGGTACCCCTCTCGCTTCGAGAGCCAGGCGCCACCCCCAGCCTGCCGGATTTTCTTCAGCCTTCCTTGCCGTCCACCCGCGCTTTCAGCAGGAACGGCGTATAGCGCCACAGGTAGAGCAGGAAGCCGAGCGCCCACAGCGTGGCGGCGGCGTGGATGCCGCCGGTGGCGGCGATGGGGACCGCGGCCACGGTCAGCACGCGGGTCAGCGCCGCAAGCTGCACCAGCGCATAGGCGGCGGTTTCGAGCGGCCCGGCCGCCAGCATGCGGCCAGTGTGGCCGAGCGCAGTGCGGGTGATCATGCCGATGATGAGCCCGCCGGTGGCACCGATCGCCAGCGCATGGATGCCGGCGGTGCGCGGCAGCAGGCCGAGCTGCGCCAGGCCGATCAGGGCCAGGCCGATGGGAATCCACGTGTAGGACAGGTGCAGGATCCACAGCAGCGGCACCTTGCGCGTGGCCCACGGGTTCCAGCCGCCGACGCGCAAGCCTTGGAACACGGCGGCGGCGAAGGACAGCACGGCGGCCCAGGCGCCCGCCCCGGCCGCCCACAGCAGCAGCGCGATACCGGTGGCGATGGCGGCCGCCCAGTCCAGGCGCTTGTCGCGCCACTGCTTGATGCCCTGGATCACGTTGAACGTGAACATCGGAATCACGCGCCCGCCGATGATGGTTTCCAGCACCACGATCAGCCCCAGCGCGAGATGCATCGCCGCCAGCGGGTCGGCGCCGATGACGCCCAGCACCGCGAGGTGGAACACCAGGTTGGCCAGCGCCAGCAGGCCCGGCAGCACGCCGACGAAGTAGTTGCGCTTGCTCTTGGCCCTTACCAGCACCCGCAGCAGCAGCGCCGCGGCCACCGGCAGGAAGGCGAGATCGACCACCGCCACCCACACGCCGCTGCCGAAGGCCATCGCCAGCCGGCCAGCCAGCCACAGCGCGGCCAGCGCCGCGAGTTGGCCGCCGGACGGCGTGTCCAGCCCGGTCCAGTTTCGCCCGGCGGTGAACAGGAAACCGATGATGACCGCTACCGCAAAGCCGAAGATCATCTCGTGCGCGTGCCACCACATGCCGGGAATCGGCGTCTGCAGCGCACCGGAAAAGACCACCACCCATATCGGCACGGCAATCGCCGCGAAGGCCGCGGCCAGCAGGTAGAAGGGGCGGAAGGCCAGCGCCCACAGCGAGAAGGTGTCGGGCGGGATGCGTTTGGTGGTCGGTTCTTCGAGGGGTATCAGGGCCATGGCTTCATTCTTCGTCAGGGATTACGGGGCACTCAGTGGCTGGTGCCCTCTTCACGTGTGATCTTGTTCCACACATTGTATTTGCCCACCGGCTTTCTCATCGGCAGGCGTTTCACTTCTTCCAGGGTCTGCGCGTCATAGACGATGACCGCGCCCTCGTCTTCCCACAGGCTGGCCAGCGCGTAGCGGCCGTCGCGGGTGAACTCGACGTGCGCCAGGGTCTTGCCCGGTTCGCCGGTGATCTCCTTGACCACTTCCAGCGTCTGCTTGTCGATGATCTGCAGGATGTGCTTGGCCTGCGGGCTCATCATCGAATCGACGAAAGCATAGCGGCTGTTGGCGTGGCTGCGCAGGAAGAAGCCGGGGCCGCGGGTGGGGATGCGCTTGATGACCTCCCAGGTCTTCATGTCGATCACCGTGACTTCGCCAGCCTTCAGGTTGGTGCTCGCCATCACCGTGCGCGGCTTGCCGTCGGTGCCGGTCCATTCCCAGGTGATGCCCGAACCCAGGTGCGGCATGCCGTCCAGCGGCAGGTCGGCGATCTTGCGGCGGATGTCGAGGTTGACCACCTGGCCGACGCCTTCGCGCGAGGCGCCCATCAGCTCGGCGTAGTCCTGGGTAAAGAAGAAATCGTCCAGCACTTCCTGCAGGATGGTGCGGCGCGGGTTCAGGTAGCCGGGGATGAAGCTGCCCTCTTTCTGCGCGTAGTCGTGGATGAAGCCGGTGGGGATGTCTTCCACCGCCCTGGTGTAGCTGATCTCCCACACTTCCGGCACGTCCTTCAGCGCAGCGATGAAGGACTGGCGCGGCGTGGCGTCATACACCGCCGAGACGCGCGAGCTGTGCTTGCCGTCGCGGTCGGTGGCGGCGATCGTCTTGACCAGGTTCAGGTCGCCGTTGAGCAGCACCAGCGTGTTGGGCAGGTAGTTGGCCACCGCCACGTGCTTGCCGTCCGGCGACGCGGCGACGTTGCGGGTGTTGATGCCCGCCCTCACCTCGGCCACCACCTTCAGGTTCCACAGGTCATACTTGGTGATCCAGCCGTCGCGCGAGCCGAAGAACACGTAGCGCCCGTCGGCGGCGAACTTCGGACCGCCGTGCAGCGCGAAGCGCGACTGGAAGCGATGGATGGGCTCGAGCCTGTCGCCGTCCAGCACGCTGACGTGGTGGTCGCCACCTTCGACGACGAGGAAGACGTTCATCGGATCGGCATCGAACACCGGCTTGTCGGACAGTGTGGCCGGATCGACGTGCTGGATCCAGGAGGCACGGATGTCGTCGTCCGTCCAGCGCGGCGGCGGCTCGACCGGACTGTAGATCCAGTCGACCAGCGCGGCGATCTCGTCCTTGCTCAACTGCTCGGCGAAACCCAGCATCTGCGTCGCGGTGCGCCCCTCGGCGACGATCTTCAGCGCCTCGGGCTTGCGCAGGCGGGACAGGTTGTCCGGCAGCAGCGCCGGCCCCATGCCGCCCAGGCGGTCGGGCGCGTGGCAGGCAGCGCAATGCTGGGCGTACAGCGCGGAAACGTCAGGGCGGCCCGCGTCGGCTGCATGACCGCTTCCGGCCGCCAGCATCGCGGCACCGAACAGGATCGCGCTCAACGACGCCTTCATCGCCGGACTGCCCCGGAACGAAAACACCCCCTCAGCAGGCAGGGCCGCTGTATTGCTGCGGGCGCAGGAATTCTTGCTCATGCCGGCACCTTCGCGATACGCGTCCAGGGTGTGGTGACGACGCGCCCGCCGCCGCCGGCGAAGCCGATCTCGTCGTCGTCCAGATAACAGCCCGGATCTTCCGCCCACGGGTTGCCGGTGATCTGCGAGGCGCGCACGCGCGAGCTGCCGTTGCAGATGTCCAGATAGCGGCAGCCGCCGCAGCGGCCTTCAAGCACGCGCGGATGCTGCTTCAGGCCGGCCAGCAAGGGATTGTCCAGATCGTTCCAGATCTCGCCGAAGGCACGCTTGCGCACGTCACCCAGCGGCACGTGCCACCACATCGTGTCCGGATGCACGATGCCGAGGTTGTCGATGTTGGCCACATTCACGCCGCTGGCGTTGCCGCCCCACTGGCGCAGCTTGGCCTCGATGTGCGAGGCACGATCGGGGAAGCGGCGCTGCACCCACTGCAGCAGGAAAGGCCCGTCGGCATCGTTGTTGCCGGTGACGAAATCCTTCTCGATGCCACGCCGGTGCAGCTCCAGACAGGTCTCGAACAGCAGCTCCATCGCCTCGCGCGTGGTGCGGTGGCGGGCGTCGCCCGCGCGGTTCTTGTTGCCGCGGCCGGCATAGTTGAGATGCGAGAAATAGAACTTGTCGATGCCTTCGTCTTCGACCAGCTTCAGCAGCGCCGGCAGGTCGTGGGCATTGCCTTCGGTCATGGTGTAGCGCACACCGACCTTGATGCCGCGCTGCAGACACAGCCGGATGCCCGCCATCGAGGCCTCGAAAGCACCCTGCTTGCGGCGGAAATGGTCGTGCGTGGCGCCGATGCCGTCCAGACTGACGCCGACGTAGTCGAAGCCGATGTCGTCGATCGCATCGATGTTCGAGGCGTCGATCAGCGTGCCGTTGGACGACAGCGCGGTGTAGAAGCCCATCGACTTGGCGCGGCGGGCGATGTCGAAGATGTCCGGCCGCAGCAGCGGCTCGCCGCCCGACAGGATCAGCACCGGCACCCGCGCTGCCTTCAGGTCGTCCATGACCTTGAACACCTCGGCGGTGTTCAGCTCGCCGGGGAAATCCTTGTCGGCCGAAATCGAGTAGCAGTGCTCGCAGGTCAGGTTGCAGCGCCGGATCAGGTTCCAGATGACCACCGGGCCGGGCGGATTGCGGCGCGGGCCGACCGGCGTGGGTTGATCGAGTTCGCGGATGAAGTTGGCGATACGGAACATGAGGGCTCTCCTGTGTGGAGCCCATTAGAGCCGAGCGCCCGGCGGGGGAAAATGATGCGGGTCAAGGCTTGGCCATCGACCCGGCAAGCAAGAATATCGTTCGGGCCGAGCCGGCCCAAACCCGATTGGCGTCTTGCATCGCGTCATGCTTGGTTCCACCCATTCTCCTCACTCCCGGCAACCAAGAATCACGTGGACGAAATGCGGCGTTTGGCGCTAAGGTCTCGCCCGTTCCGAAAACCGGTGAAGGCCGGAAACCGCCATCCATCGATATCGAGGCCCCATGAACACCCCTACCCGCGCAGCCGGCTCCGACCAGACCCTGCAGACCTTGTTGGAAGATGCGCTGGACAGCGCCGTAGGCGTCATTCTCGAGTCGAACGACTTCCCTGCCCTGCTGGCCCACTTGCAGCGGGCCCTGCATCGACTGGCTGCGGCCATCATCGCTCAGGCAGGCGTCCCGAGCACGAAAGCCGATCTGGATCGTACCGCTCGCGGCCTGGCCACCCAGATCGCCTACGATCTCTGGAATGCAACCCCGATTCCGGACAAGCACTTCCACCCGCGGAAACTGGCTCGCCCCGAGCGCAACACACCTTGCCCCTGCGGCTCGCAGCGCAAATACAAGCAATGCTGCGGCGCCGGCGATCATGCCGGCATGAACCTGATGCTCCCGCCCGAAGAAATGCTGGCACGCGTGCTCGAGCACCTGCCAAAATCCCGCCTGGCTGAAGTTGCCGCGCTCGGTGCTCCGCCTCAGCATCTCGCCTTCGTTGCCGATCACTGGTTTCACGCAGGTCGCTTCGGCGACGTACTCAGCTTGCTCGGCCCCCTTTTCGCCGACGTCAGCAAGCTCGACGAACGCGCCGAAGATGCCTTCACCGTTCTTATGAACTGCTACCTGGAGCTCCAGCAGGATGAGGCACGGCAAGACTTGGTCGCACGGCTGAAGACATCACCGGACCGCCAACTGCGCAGCGCTGCGCTGCAGCGCGAGGCAACCCTCTGCTCCGACCGCGGTGACCGCCAGGGCGCCTGGCGGGCATTCAACGAGGCCCAACGTCTCACCCCGAACGACAGCTCCTTGCCGCAGCTCGAAGTGCTGCTGCTGCTGGCTGAAGGCCGGGACGCCGACGCATGCGCCCGGGTCGAATACTGGACGGCCAAACTGGCTCGGGATCCGGAACAGGACAACCGGCATCTGATCGAGAGCTTGCATGCCTTGCTGGCAAATCGCCTCGACGACCCACTCGCTGATCTTCCCCAGGACTATCCGCAACGCCGGTTGTTGCTGCACATCGCGCTGGAAGGCATCGATCCGCCGATATGGCGCCGCGTCGAAGTGGAGAACACGCTGACTTTCGAAGCGCTCCATCACGTGATCCAGTGCGCCATGGGCTGGGAAGATGCGCACCTGCACGAATTCAAGGTCGGCGATCACCGCATCAGTACCAGCGGAGACCACGGCCTCCCCTTCAGCGACACACTGCCCGGCGAGCATGTCGAACTCGGCCAAGTGATCGGCCGCCGCAGAAGCTTCACCTACATCTACGACTTCGGCGATGCGTGGCACCATCACATCACGATCGAGAAGCGGCTGCCGAGCGCCCCCCTGCGCAAACCGGCCGCACTGCTCGAAGGCGGGCGGGCATGCCCGCCTGAAGATTGCGGCGGCGTTCATGGCTACTATCGCATCCTCGACGCCAAGCGCACGCCTCGCCGGGCAGAGAGCCGTGAAGTGCTCGAGTGGCTCGGCCCCTACCGGCCTGAGGTCTTCAAGCTTGCGGAACACCAGAAGCAGGTCTCGTCGCTGTTCAAGCTGATTCGCTGATCTCCGCTGGGGACTGGCGCCCCCAGCCGCTACCCGCCAGATGCGATCAGCAATTGCCGCGCCTTTCCTCAGGCTTGCTCGAGGATGTCAGCGATCGCCTTGCCCATCACCGTCGTATCCGCATTACCGCCCAGGTCCGGCGTGCGCGGGCCGTGCTCCAGCACCTGCTCGATCGCGCGCAGCAGTTCCTGCGCCGCCGCCGCGCAGGCGGGCTGGCGTTCGCCGAGGAATTCGAGCATCAGCGCCGCCGACCAGATCATGCCGACCGGGTTGGCGATGTTGCGGCCGTAGATGTCCGGCGCGGAACCGTGCACCGGCTCGAACAGCGAGGGGAAACGGCGCTCGGGGTTGAGGTTGGCCGACGGCGCGATGCCGATGGTGCCGGTGCAGGCGGGCCCGAGGTCGGACAGGATGTCGCCGAACAGGTTGGACGCCACCACCACGTCGAAGCGCTCCGGCGACAGCACGAAGCGCGCCGACAGGATGTCGATGTGGTACTTGTCCCAGCGCACGTCGGGGTGGGCCGCGGCGACGGTTTCCAGGCGCTCGTCCCAGTACGGCATGCTGATCGCGATGCCGTTCGACTTGGTTGCCGAAGTCAGGTGCTTGCGCTCGCGCCGGGCGGCGAGCTGGAAGGCGAATTCCAGCACGCGGTCGACGCCGTGGCGCGAGAAGACCGATTCCTGGATGACGATCTCGCGCTCGGTGCCGCCGTAGATGCGGCCGCCGAGGTCGGTGTATTCGCCTTCGGTGTTCTCGCGCACGACCATGAAGTCGATGTCGCCCGGCTTCTTGCCGGCCAGCGGGCACGGCACGCCCGGCATCAGCCGCACCGGGCGGAGGTTGATGTACTGGTCGAACTCGCGGCGGAACTTCAGCAATGAGCCCCACAGCGAGACGTGGTCCGGCACCACGTCGGGCCAGCCGACGGCGCCGAACAGGATCGCGTCGAAGCCCTTCAGGCGCTCGAACCAGTCCGGCGGCAGCATGTCGCCGTGCTGCCGGTAGTACTCGGCGCAGGCCCAGTCGAAATGCTCGAACGCCAGTTCGAGGCCGTGGCGCTGGCACAGCACGTCCAGCGCGCGCATCGCTTCGGGCATCACTTCCTTGCCGATTCCGTCCCCCGGAATGACGGCGATCTTGAGTGCGGACATTTTTTCTTCCTTGTCGAGAGGTTCAGCAGCGCTCGCGCTGCCAGGTGAATGCTTGTCGCAATGCCTCTGGCGCCCTCATGCCCCCGGCCAGGGCGACCGCCAGCCGGATGCGGGCCTTGCGTGCCGAAAGATGGGCCACGGCGAGCGCGCCCGCCTGTTCGAGCTCGTGCAGCGAACCCGCGAACTGGTAGCTCTGGTGGGTGGCGCCATGCAGTGTGCTGCTGCACACGAGCACCGCCAGGCCGCCGGCGATGGCCTCGCGCAGCACCGGCATCCATTCCGGCGGCACATGGCCGCGCCCCACGCCATCGAGCACCAGCCCTGCCGGGCCGCTGGCGACAACGGCCGCCAGCATGGCGGCGGCCGCGCCGCCATAGGCCGGGACGATGTCCACCCTGGGCAGCGGCGCTGCGTGGCCCAGGCGCGGCTGGCGCGCCGGATACTGCAGCAGCGCGACGCGGCCGTTGTCGATGAAGCCCAGGCAGCCCAGGCCGGGCGCATCGAAGCCATCGAGCCGGAAGCTGCTCACCTTGCGCACGAAGCTTGCGCCGTAGAGCGACTCGTTGAAGGCGACCAGCACGCCCAGGCCGCGGCAGGCATCGTCGGCCGCGGCCTCGATCGCGCGCCGGAGGTTGATGTAGGCATCGCTGCCCAATGCATGCGGCACGCGCTGGGCGCCGGTCACCACCACCGGCGCCCGGCTCGTGTCGAGCACGCATTCCAGGTAGTAGGCGGTGTCCTCCAGGGTGTCGGTGCCGTGGCTGACGACGATGCCGTCGGCCTTCCCCGAGGCCATCAGCGCGGCGCACTCGCGGGCGATCAGTGCCCAGTCGCCGGCGTCGATCGCATTGCTCGGCTTCTGCAGCACCGAATGCACTTCGAGCCGGATCTCGCTGCCCAGGGCCAGCGCCTGCACCAGCGCCTCGCCGGGCAGTGCGCCGGAAATGTCGCGCCCGTCCTGGCCCGGCGCGCTGGCGATGGTGCCGCCGGTCGATAGCAGATGGATGGTTTTCATCGACATCCTCAATACAGGGTGTTGGGCAGCAGCATGCTGATCGTCGGAACGTAGGTCACCAGCAGCAGCGCGATCAGCATCAGGGCGATGGTGGGCAGGGCCGCGCGGAAGATCTCGTACAGCGTCATCCTGGCGATGCCCATGGCGACGAACAGGTTCAGGCCCACCGGCGGCGTCAGCATGCCCACCGAGAGGTTGACCAGGGTGATGATGCCGAAATGCACCGCATCGACACCCACCTGCGCGGCGATCGGCTGCATCAGCGGCGCCAGGATGATGATCGCGGAGGCGCTGTCGAGGAAGCAGCCGGCGACCAGCATGATCACGTTGAACAGCAGCATGATCAGCAGCGGCGAATCGGTGCTCGACAGCACCTGGGTGGCGATCTGGGTCGGCGTGCCGGTCGAGGCCAGGAGCCAGGAGAAAGCCGATGCGCCCGCGGTGATCAGCAGCAGCGTGCCCGACAGCAGGCCGGTGTTGCGCAGGATCTCGAGCAGGCTGCGCAGGCCGATGTTGCGGTAGATCACCGCGCCGACGAACCAGCCGTACAGGCATGCGCTCGCCGCCGATTCGGTCGGGGTGAACACGCCGCTGTAGATGCCGCCGAGCAGGATCACCGGCAGGCCCAGGCCCCAGGCCGCGCGCCCGAAGCCATGGCCGATCTGGCGCAGCGTCGGGAAAGGGTCGCGCGGATACTTGCGCAGGATCGAATACCAGGTGGTGTAGCCGATCAGCAGGCTGCCGATCAGCAGCGCGGGCAGCAGGCCGCCCGCGAACAGCTTGCCCACCGAGGTGCCGGTGACCGAACCATAAATGATCAGCGCGATGCTCGGTGGCACGATCGGGCCGAGCGTGCCGGCGGTGGCGATGAGGCCGATGGCGAAATACTTGTCGTAGCCCGCCTTGACCATCGCCGGGTACATGATCGTGCCGATGGCGATCACCGTCGCCGGGCTGGAGCCCGAGATCGAGCCGAAGAACAGGCAGGCCAGCACCGTGGCCGCCGCCAGCCCGCCGGGCAGCCAGCCGATGAGCACCTTGGCCAGTTCGATCAGGCGGTCCGGCAGCCCGCCGATGCGCATCAGCTCGGCCGCGAGGATGAAGAAAGGGATGGACATCAGGGAGAAGTTGTTCATCCCCGAGAACATCCGCATCGGCACCACCAGCGGGTCGATGCCGCCGGAAACGTTCAGCACCGCGGTGACGGCAAAAGCGAGGGCGGCGAAGATCGGCAGCCCGAACAGCAGCAAGCTGAAGAAGATCGGAATCAGGGCGGAAATCACGATTCGGCGCTCCTCAGGTCGTCGGGCTGATCGAAGTCAGCAGCGGCTGGTAGTCCCGCCCGCTCCACAGCGTCCGCAGGATCAGCAGATAGCGCAGGGTCATGAACGCACCGGCGATCGGAATCGACAGATAGACGTAGGCCACCGGAATCTGCATGGCCGGCGACAACTGCCCCATGTTCAGCGTGTTGATGAAGAGGCGCCCGCCATAGTGGATCAGCGAAACGGCAAACAGCAGGCCGAGTACCGCGGCCACGTACTTCAGCACCCGCGTGAGCCGGGGCCCGGCAAAAGCGTAGAGCATTTCCACCGCAATGTGGGCGGCATACCTCACTCCCATGCTGGCGGCGAGAAAGCTCATCGTGATCAGCGAATACAGGATGAGCTCCTCCGACCAGTAAAGGGAATTGTTGAAGACATACCGCGCCACGACCTGGACGATGGCGACGATGGTGGCGACCAGCATCAGGACCACCATCATCACGTTCTCGACCCAGTCGATGCATTTGTTGAGCGCTTCGAGCATTGCCGTCCCCTCTCACGATTCCAGGATCAGTTGCCGGCCGCGGCCTTGACGGCCCTCTCCAGCAGGGCCGGCGTCACCCGGTTTTCGAACTGCTTGTAGATCGGCTGCGACTTCTCGATGAAGGCGGCGCGCCCTTCCGGGGTCAGTTCGCGGATCTCGATCTTGTCCTTGATCTCGGCGACGATCCGCGCCTCGTCGTCGTCGGTGAGCTGGCGCCCATGGTCGCGGCCCGCATCGAAGGCATCGCGCATGACCTGCTTCAGGTCGTCGGGCAGCGAATTCCAGGCAGCCTTGTTCACAACCGCGACATAGGTGTGGTAGGCATGGCCGGTCAGCGTCATGTACTTCTGCACTTCGTGGAAGCGCATCGAGTAGATGTTGGCGAGCGGGTTCTCCTGGCCTTCGACGACGCCCTGCTGCAGGCCGTTATAGACCTCGGTGAAGGCCATCGCCGTCGGGTTGGCGCCGAAGGCACGGTAGGTGGCGAGGATCGCCGGCGCCTGCAGGGTGCGCATCTTGATGTTCTTGAGATCGTCCGGCCCGGTGATCGGACGGACGTTGTTGGTCATGTGGCGGAAGCCCGCGCCCCAGAAATTCACCCCGTACAGGTTGCTCTTGTCGAGCGTGTCGAGCAGTTCGCGACCGACTTCGCCGTCGAGCACACGCTTCATCGACGCGGTGTCGGGGAGCAGGAAAGGCAGGTCGAACAGGTACATCTTCGGCTCGAAGTTGGCCAGGTTGCCGGTCGGCGGAATCGCGATGTGCACCAGCCCCATCTGGGTCTGCTCGATGATCTCGACGTCACCGCCCAGTTGCGCCGCAGGACGGATGTTGATCGCGATCCGTCCGTTCGAGTTGCGCTCGACCTCCTCCTTGAACTTCACCGCGGCCTTGGCGTTGGGCGTGCTTTCGACCAGCACGTGGGCGAAAGTGAAATTGAACTCCGCGGCATGCGCCGCACCCGCGAACAGTGCACCGACGAGGGACGCGGCAACGATCTTCTTCCAGCTTTTCTTGTTGGCAGACATGAGAGTCTCCTCCTTGATGAACACACAGACACACAGTAAAACCGGTGGAACACGGCAGGGCCGTTCAGGCAAGGGCCGGCGCATGGCCGAGGATTTCCGGCCCGCGGCCGATCCGCACCTCGGCCGCCAGGCCGATGCCGATCAGGCGCGCCTCGGTCATCGGCGCTCCCATCAGTTGCAGGCCGACCGGCATCCGCCGGGCATCGAAGCCGACCGGCAGGGTCAGCGCGCACCAGCCGAACAGATTGCCGATCACGGTATTGCGCAGCGCCATCATGTTGGCCCGCGCATAGGCGGCACCGTCGGCAATGCCGTCCAGCAGCGGCGGCGTGATGGCGACGGTCGGCGCCAGCAGCGCATCGACGTCGTCGAACACGGCGGTCGCCCGCTGCGCGCAGGCCTGCAGCACCTGCCTGCGGCGCAGGTATTCGACCGAGGACACCTGCTCCGCAGCGGCGACGCGGGCGCGCACGACCGGATCGAGGCGGGCGATCCTGGCCGGGAATTCCATGTTCATGAACGCGGCAAGCTCGGAAGCCGCCAGTCCGCCCTGGCGGAAGATTTCGTAGACGTCGTCGCAGTGCGGCACCCGCACCGGGACGATGCGCGCTCCCGCACCCGCCAGAAGCTCGATGGCGGCGGAAACGCTCTCGCCGATGCCGGGGTCGAGCCCGTCCCAGAAGAAATTTTCAGCCACGCCCAGGCGCAGGCCGTTCAGCGACGGCATGGCGCAAGCAGGCCGGCGGCCGCCGAGCAGAGCATCGACGGCGGCAAAGGCGAAGGCCATGTCCTCCACGCTGCGGGTCAGCAGGCCCGCGGTGTCCAGCGACGGCGACAGCGGCACGACGCCTTCGAGCGGCCAGCGGCCATGCGTGGTCTTGAGCCCGACCTGGCCGGTCATCGACGCCGGCACCCGCACCGATCCGGCAGTGTCGGTGCCGAGCGCGACGAACGCACTGCCCTGTGCCAGCGAAACCCCGGCGCCCGAGCTGGAGCCACCGGGTGTCCGGTGCCCGTCGGCACTCCAGGGATTGAACGGCGTTCCCCAGTGCGCATTGACGCCGAGCCCGCCGAAGGCGAATTCGACGGTATGCGTCTTGCCCATCACGATGCCGAACTGGCGCAGCACCGCGCCCGCCACCGGACCTGCCGCCTCCCACGCGGCAGGCAGCGCCTGGTCGGTGCCGGCGAACACCGGCATGCCCGGCACGCCGTAGAGATCCTTCACCGACACGGGCAAGCCCATCAGCGGACCGAAGTCCATCCCGCTGTCGAACAGCTTGTCGACGGACTGGGCAAGCAGGCGCGCGGCATCGCCGTTCCAGGTCTTCCAGGCATTCAGCAGCGGCTCGCTGCGCCGATGGGCGTCACGGCAGCGATCGACGATTTCGACCGCGCTGAACCTGCGGCTGCGGAGCCCGCGGGCAAGTTCGGCAAGCGAGAGACCGGTCGCGTTCAAGCTCTTCCCCTTCCTTTGCGTCGTTCGATGGATCGATAAGTTCAATTCATCGTACGATCCGGGGAAGGGCCGGACAAGCAGCCGAAATTAAAATCAGTTTTTACGGATCATGAACAACAAGTTCTCCATCGAAGACCTGCAGGTGTTCTGCGAAGTGGTGCGGACACTGAATTTCTCGCAGACGGCGCAGCGCCTCGGCGCCTCGCCGGCCTACGTCACGAAGCGCATCCAGACCCTGGAAGCCCAGCTCGAATGCAAGCTTTTCCACCGCTCGACACGCCATGTGTCCCTGACCGAACAGGGCGAGCAGGTGTATGAGCTGGGACGCAGGATCCTCGACAACGTCATCGAGCTGCACGAGGAACTCGGCGTCAAGCGCAACGAGCCGCGCGGCGTGCTGAGGGTATCCACCAGCTTCGGCTTCGGCCGCCGGGTGGTGGGCGAAAGCCTGGCCGAGTTCTCGCGCAAATACCCCGAAATCCAGGTCCGGCTGGACGTGCTGGACCACCTGCTCGACCTGGCGCAGAACAAGATCGACCTCGACATCCGCATAGGCGACGTCATCTCGCCGCACTACATCGCCAGGCGCCTGGCACGCAACCACCGGGTTCTGTGCGCCTCGCCCTCGTACATCGAGAAGCACGGCGCACCACCGGACCTGGGCACGCTGATGCAGCACAACTGCCTGATCATCAAGGAGCGCGACCATCCGGTCGGCCTGTGGAAACTGACGCGGCGCGGCCGCAACTACAACGTCAAGGTGCGCGGCTCGCTGGTCACCAACAACGGCGAGATCGCCGTCGCCTGGGCGGTTCGCGGGCATGGCATCACGCTGCGCTCGATCTGGGACGTACGCAGCCACCTGCAGACCGGCGCATTGGTGACGGTACTGCCCGAATACACCCAGGAAGCCAACATCTGGGCCGTCTATCCCGAGCGCCTGAGCTCATCGGCGAAGATCAAGCTCTGCGTCAAGCACATGGAAGAATATTTCCAGCGCTGGGAACAGGAACGGACCGCCCCGTAGCAGGGCTGCTTCGTCCCGATCGGCGTGCCGCCCCCGCCATCTTCCACCCTCGCTATACTCTCGCCACACTTTCACCCAAAGGGGAGACCCTCGCATGAAGCTCGAAACCATCGCCGTGCATGGCGGCTATTCGCCGGATCCCACGACCAAGGCCGTCGCGGTGCCGATCTACCAGACCACGTCCTATGCCTTCGACGACACCCAGCACGGCGCGGACCTGTTCGATCTCAAGGTGGCGGGCAACATCTACACCCGAATCACCAACCCGACCAACGCGGTGCTGGAGCAGCGCGTGGCCGAGCTGGAAGGCGGCATCGGCGCGCTGGCGGTGGCTTCGGGCATGTCGGCGATCACCTATGCCATCCAGACCATCGCCGAGGCCGGCGACAACATCGTCTCGGCGACGGCGCTGTACGGCGGCACCTACAACCTGTTCGCCCACACCCTGCCCCAGTTCGGCATCGAAGTGCGCTTCGCCGACTCCGGCGACCCCGACAGCTTCGCCGGGCTGATCGACGAGCGCACCAAGGCGATCTACTGCGAATCGGTCGGCAACCCGCTGGGCAACATCACCGACATCGGCCGCCTGGCCGAGATCGCGCACAAGGCCGGCGTGCCGCTGATCGTGGACAACACCGTGCCCTCGCCCTACCTGTGCCGCCCCTTCGAGCACGGCGCCGACATCGTCGTGCACGCGCTGACCAAGTACCTGGGCGGCCACGGCAACTCGCTCGGCGGCGTGATCGTCGATTCCGGCAAGTTCCCGTGGGCCGAGCACAAGGCCCGTTTCCGCCGCCTGAACGAGCCGGAAGTGTCCTACCACGGCGTGGTCTATACCGAAGCGCTCGGCCCGGCGGCCTTCATCGGCCGTGCCCGGACGGTGCCGCTGCGCAACACCGGCGCGGCGCTGTCGCCGTTCAACACCTTCCTGATCCTGCAAGGCATCGAGACCCTGGCGCTGCGCATGGACCGCATCTGCGACAACGCCGTGAAGGTGGCGCAGTACCTGAAGAGCCATGCCAAGGTGGAATGGGTGAACTACGCCGGCCTGCCCGACCACCCCGACCACGCCCTGGTGCAGAAGTACATGGGCGGCCGCGCCTCGGGCATCCTGTCCTTCGGCGTAAAGGGGAACGGAAACAGGGGCGGCATCGAAGGCGGCACCCGCTTCCAGGATGCGCTGAAGCTGTTCACCCGCCTGGTCAATATCGGCGACGCCAAATCGCTCGCCTGCCACCCGGCCTCCACCACCCATCGCCAACTGTCGCCGGAAGAACTGGCCAAGGCCGGCGTGACGCCCGACATGGTGCGGCTGTCGATCGGCATCGAGCACATCGACGATCTCATCGCCGACCTGGAGCAGGCGCTCGCCGCCGTCTGACCGAAAGCACCGCCACCCCGGCGGTGCATCGACGCCCGGCGCCCTTCGGGGCGCCGGCCTGAAGACTCCCGAAAAATGCTCGCAGTCCTGCAGCGCGTCTCCGAAGCACGCGTCGTCGTCGATGGCGAAACCATCGGCGAAATCGGCCCCGGCCTGCTCGCGCTGGTCTGCGCCGAGCGCGGCGACACGCCGGTCGAAGCCGACAAACTGCTCGCCAGGATCCTGAAGCTGCGCATCTTCGCCGACGAGGCCGGCAGGATGAACTGCTCGCTGCAGGACGTCGCCGGCGGTCTGCTGGTGGTCAGCCAATTCACGCTGGCGGCGGACACCGGCGGCGGTAACCGCCCGAGTTTCAGCAAAGCCGCCAATCCGGGCACCGGCGAGGCACTGTACGAACACTTCGTCGCCAGCGCGCGCGCCGCACATCCAGTAGTGCAGACCGGCCGCTTCGCCGCCGACATGAAAGTCCAGTTGATCAACGACGGGCCAGTGACGATTCCGTTGCGGATCGCTCCCGCGTCCTGAGCGGCAGCATGAGAACCCTCGTCAAACCAGACATCCGCGCCTTACCCTTCCCTGCCTCGCCCGGAGGAACACAGCTCGATATGCACGATCTCCAACGCTTCCCCCTCTTCGCCGGCGCCCTGCTCGCCGCGCTCGGTGTCGCCCTGGGCGCATTCGGCGCGCACGGCCTGCGCAGCCTGCTCGACGCCAATGCGCTGGCCTGGTGGCAGACGGCGGTGCAATATCAGATGTGGCATGCAGTCGGTCTGGTCGCGCTGGGAGCGGCCCGGCTGCCGCGCAGCCTGCTGCCTGCCGCATTGCTGGCGGCGGGCACGGTGATCTTTGCCGGTACGCTGTACCTGATGGCGCTGGGCGGGCCGCGCTGGCTCGGGGCTGTGACGCCGGTCGGCGGCAGTCTGATGATCCTGGGCTGGGTCGTGCTCGCCTGGCAGGCGCTTCGCACGGGCAAGCGCCGGTCCTGAATCTGGCCTCCGCACCGCCGTCGTCAGCGTCCCCGCTCCGATGGCGGGCAGGTTCCGAAGCAGCGGTCCCAGAAATCCGTCAGCGTGCCGAAGGCCAGACCTTCGTCCCTGAAGTGGTGCCAGGCGTGGTGATCACGCAGATACGGCAGCCAATGGCCTGACACTTCATGTGCATGCAGCCTCTGATGCACGCTTTCCTGCAGCATGTCGCCCAGCAGCAGGCCGGCCGAAAACGGTGCCGCCAGGCTGTCCGGTCCCAGCACCATGAACGGCAGGCCGAGCATGGCCAGCACCAGCATCAGGCTGAACGCGACCGGCACCCGCAGCGGCGCCAGCGGATCGCGGTGATGCTGCAGGTGCCACGCGGTAAAAGGCTCGACGCCGTGCATGAAGAAGCGGTGCAGCAGGTACTCGACCAGCGTCCAGGCAGCCAGCCCGGCAAGCAGTGCCAGCATCGGCGCCCAGGCACCGGCCGCCTGCGGCCACATCAGCCAGGCGACGCCCAGACCGAGTGCCGGCAACGCCAGCGAGGCGGGAAAAGGCAGCGCCACGCGAATCCACCACGGCTCAGCCATCGCTCTCTCCCTCCGGCAGCAACTCCCAAGCGTAGAGCACGCCCGACTCGTTGAAGCCCTTGCCGGTCTCGATGTCATGCCACCAGGCAAGGCCACGGCCATCGCGGCCATCGAAGCGCCAGGCGCGGATTTCGCCGCTGCACAGGCGCACCGGATAGACCCGACCCACTTCCAGCTCCATATCGCTTCCTCCTGCGTGCTCCTCTTCGCATCATAGGCCCGGCGGCGCATCCACGCGCCATTCCGGCGGCAGTTCCCGTGCATTCTTCGACCGCCGTCCCTGGCCGTGGTGCCGTCTTGCAAATACAGTACTAATTCAGTACAGTTTAAACACGCTAGACAGCAAGGCCACCCCGGAGGCCCTTCATCATGCTACGGATCAGCAAGCTCACCGACTACGGAACCTTGATCGCGACCCACATGGCGGCGACGCCGACGCAGGTCGTCAGCGCCACCGAACTGGCCGACGCCCTCGGCCTCGGCCTGGCCACCGTCAGCAAGGTCCTGAAGGCGCTGGGGCGGCACGGACTGGTGGTCAGCCAGCGTGGCACGCGCGGCGGCTACCTGCTGTCGCGGCCGCCCGAACGGATCAGCATCGCCGACATCGTCGATGCGCTGGAAGAACAGCCTTTCGGGCTGACCGAATGCAGCGCCGGCAGCGGCACCTGCACGCTGGAAACCGGCTGTCGCATCCGCGACGGCTGGCTGCGCATCAACACCGTGGTCCGCGAGGCCCTGCAGGGCGTGAGCATCGCCGAGATGACGCCACCCCCCAGGTTTGCCGACGCCACTTCCCCAGCCGGCCGGCGCGTGCGCGGCCCCAGCCGCCTGGTACGCCACCCGGGCTGAACGACAGGAGAAACCGAGATGAACGCCCCGACCTCTGCCACCCCCTCCCCAGTGACCTCCCCAGCCTCCCCCAAGAGCGCCCCTGTCGCCACGCGCGGCGACGCCCTCGGCGCCTTCCTGGAACAGGACTACACCGCCGGCTTCGAGACCCGGCTCGAAACCGACACCGTGCCCAAGGGCCTGTCGGAAGACACCATCCGTCTGATCTCGGCACGCAAGGGCGAGCCGGACTGGCTGCTCGACTGGCGGCTGGAAGCCTATCGCCGCTGGCTGACGATGGCGCCGCCGACCTGGGCCGCGGTGAGCTTCCCGCCGGTCGATTTCCAGGACATCGTCTATTACTCGGCGCCGAAGTCGAAGAAGGACGGGCCGAAGAGCCTGGACGAAGTCGATCCCGAACTGCTGCGCACCTTCGAGAAGCTCGGCGTGCCGCTGCACGAGCGCGCGCGGCTGGCGGGCGTGGCGGTGGATGCGGTGTTCGATTCGGTGTCGGTCGCCACCACCTTCCAGAAGGAACTGGGCGAGCACGGCATCGTCTTCTGCTCCTTCTCCGAGGCGGTGAAGAAGCACCCCGAACTGGTGCGCCAGTACCTCGGCAGCGTGGTGCCGCCGGGCGACAACTTCTATGCCGCGCTGAATTCCGCGGTGTTCTCGGACGGCTCCTTCGTCTTCATCCCCAAGGGCGTCAAGTGCCCGATGGAGCTGTCCACCTACTTCCGCATCAATGCGCGCGACACCGGCCAGTTCGAGCGCACGCTGATCATCGCCGAGCAAGGCGCTTCGGTCAGCTATCTGGAAGGCTGTACCGCGCCGATGCGCGACGAGAACCAGCTCCATGCCGCGGTGGTGGAGCTGATCGCGCTCGACGACGCCAAGATCAAGTACTCCACCGTGCAGAACTGGTACCCCGGCGACAAGGACGGCAAGGGCGGCATCTACAACTTCGTCACCAAGCGCGGCGACTGCCGCGGCGCCCGCTCGCACATTTCCTGGACGCAGGTCGAGACCGGCTCGGCGATCACCTGGAAATACCCGAGCGTGATCCTGCGCGGCGACGATTCGGTGGGCGACTTCCATTCGGTGGCGCTGACCAACAATCTGCAGCAGGCCGACACCGGCACCAAGATGATCCACATGGGCCGCAACACCCGCAGCACCGTCCTCTCGAAAGGCATCTCGGCCGGCCGCGGCAGCAACACCTTCCGCGGCCTGGTGCGGGTCACGCCCAGAGCAGAAGGCGCGCGCAACTACACCCAGTGCGATTCGCTGCTGATCGGCGACCGCTGCGCGGCCCACACCTTCCCCACCATCGAGGCGCGCAACCCGACCGCCCGCGTCGAGCACGAGGCCACCACCTCGCGCATCGGCGAAGACCAGTTGTTCTACGCGATGCAGCGCGGCATCAGCGCCGAGGATGCGGTATCGATGATCGTCAATGGCTTCTGCCGCGAAGTGTTCAAGGAACTGCCGATGGAGTTCGCGGTGGAAGCGCAGAAATTGCTGGGCGTGAGCCTCGAAGGCAGCGTCGGCTGAGTGAAACAGGGAGAAATGACATGCTGAAGATCGACAAGCTGCACGCCGCGGTGGATGGCAAGGCCATCCTGAACGGCCTGGATCTCGAAGTGAAGGACGGCGAGGTGCACGCCATCATGGGCCCCAACGGTTCGGGCAAGAGCACGCTGGCCCAGGTGCTGGCCGGGCGCGACACTTTCGAGGTCACCGCCGGCAGCGTCGATTGGGACGGCACCGATCTGCTCGCACTGCCCGCCGAGGAACGCGCCCGCGCCGGGCTGTTCCTCGCCTTCCAGTACCCGGTCGAGATCCCCGGCGTCTCCAACGCCTATTTCCTGAAGGCGGCGGTCAATGCCATCCGCCGCCATCGCGGCCTGCCCGAATACGACGCGATGGACTTCCTGTCGAGGGTCAAGGCCGAGATGAAGGCGGTGGGCATGCGCGAGGAATTCCTCTACCGCTCGGTGAATGAAGGCTTTTCGGGCGGCGAGAAGAAGCGCAACGAAGTGCTGCAGATGGCGCTGCTGGAACCGAAGCTGGCGGTGCTGGACGAGACAGACTCGGGCCTGGACATCGACGCGCTGAAAGTGGTCGCCGAAGGCGTCAACCGCCTGCGCTCGCCTGAGCGCTCGATGATCGTCATCACCCACTACCAGCGCCTGCTCGACTACATCGTGCCCGACCGGGTGCACGTGCTGTCGAAAGGCCGCATCGTGCGCTCCGGCGGACGTGAACTGGCGCTGGAGCTGGAACAGCACGGCTACGGCTGGATCGAAAGCGGTGCCGGCGCCGCGCAAGCCGCGGGCGCGGCCGGAGGCTGAACCATGAATACCATCGATACCTGGGTCGCACGCCACCGCGAGCGCGCCGCCACGCTGCCGGGCGCCGCGCTGCCCTGGCTGACCGGCCACCGCCGCGACGCGATCGACAGCTTTGCCGCCGCCGGCTGGCCGACCAGCCGGCTCGAAGCCTGGCGCCACACCTCGCTCGCCTTCCTCGACCAGCAGCCGCTGATCGCACCGGAGGACGCGCCGCATCCGGCCACCACGCTGGCGGCGCTGCGCGCCGATTTCGACGACGGCGGCCACTGGCTGGTATTCGTCGACGGGCATTTCGAGCCGACACTGTCGGTGAGGCCGCCGCTGCCGGCGGGCGTCACGATCAGCGCCCTGTCCGAAGCCCTGGCCCGCCAGCCCGAGGCGGTCGAAGCCGCTTTCGGCAGCGCCGCAGGGGATGACACTGCCGTCGTGAGCAGCCCTTACGCGCTCAACCTCGCGCTGTGCAGCGACGGCGCCTTCGTCCATCTGGCACCCGGCACGGCGCTGGAGCAGCCGCTGCATCTGGTCTTCATCGGCGCCACCGGCGCGGCCGACAGCCATGTGCGCAACCTGATCTTGGCCGAAGCCAATGCCGAGGCCAATATCGTCGAACATCATCTCGGCGGCGGCAGCACGCTCGGCACCGTGGTTACCCGCGTGCAGGCAGCGCAGGATGCGCGCATCAGCCACATCAAGCTGCAGCAGCAGGACGAACAGAGCATCCACCTCGCCAGCATCGAGGCCGAGCAGGCGCGCGGTTCGCATTTCGCCACCCACTCGCTGTCCTTCGGCGCCCGGCTGGCGCGCAACGACATCCGCACCCGCTTCGACGGCGAAGGCTGCGAGACGCTGTTCAACGGCCTGTACCACGTCGATGGCCGGCGCCATGTAGACCACCACACGCTGATCGACCATGCCCGGCCGCACGGCACCAGCCGCGAGCACTATCGCGGCCTGGTCGACGGCAACGCCCGCGGCGTGTTCGCCGGCCGCATCATCGTCGCCCAGGACGCGCAGCGCACCGACGCGGTACAGCGCTGCGACAACCTGCTGCTGTCGAAGATGGCCGAGGCCGACGCCCGCCCCGAGCTGGAGATCTACGCCGACGACGTCAAATGCGCGCACGGCGCCACCGTGGGCCAGATCGACGACAACGCGCTGTTCTATCTGCGCACCCGCGGCGTGGACGAAACCCATGCGCGCCAGTTACTGACCTACGCTTTCGCCGCCGAAGTAATCGAGCGCATCGCCCAGGACGCCTTGCGCCGCCACGCCCGCGCCACCCTGCTCGCCCGCCTGCCGGGCGGCGCCCTGCTGGAGGAACTGCTGTGAATTCCCCTGCCGACATCCACACGGCGCAGCTCGACGTCACCGCCGACTTCCCGATCCTCGCCCGCAAGGTGCATGGCCGCCGGCTCGCCTATCTGGACAACGGCGCGACGACGCAGAAGCCGCTGGCCGTGATCGAAACTGAACGGCGCTTCTATCTGGAATCCAACGCCAACATCCACCGCGGCGTGCATTGGCTGTCGCAGCATGCGACCGAGCTGTACGATGCCGCGCGGGTGACGGTGCAGCGCTTCATCAACGCCGCGCACGCGGACGAGATCGTGTTCACCCGCGGCACCACCGAGGCCATCAACCTGGTCGCGCAAAGCTGGGGCCGCGCCGAACTGCGCGCCGGCGACGAGATCCTGATCACGGCGATGGAGCACCACTCCAACATCGTGCCCTGGCAGTTGCTGTGCGAGCAGACCGGCGCGGTGCTCAAGGTCGCGCCGGTCAGCGACGCCGGCGAGCTCGACCTCGACGCCTTCGACGCCTTGCTGACGTCGGACACCCAGCTCGTCGCCATCACCCACGTGTCGAACGCGCTGGGCAGCATCAACCCGGTGGCCGAGCTCACCGCGCGTGCCCATGCCGCCGGTGCGCTGGTGCTGGTCGATGGCGCCCAGGCCGTGGCCCACCAGGCGGTGGATGTGCAGGCCATCGGCTGCGATTTCTACGCTTTCTCCGGCCACAAGCTGTACGGCCCGACCGGCATCGGCGTGCTCTACGCACGCAAGCCCATCCTGCAGGCGATGCCGCCCTGGCAAGGCGGCGGCGACATGATCCGCACCGTGTCCTTCGAGCGCAGCACCTGGGCCGACGCCCCGCAGCGCTTCGAAGCCGGCACGCCGAACATCGCCGGCGCCATCGGCCTGGCCGCCGCGATCGACTACGTGCAGGGCATCGGCCTGGCGCACATCGCCGCCCACGAGCACGCCCTGCTGGACTACGCCACCGCGACGATCGGCACGCTGCCCGGGATACGGCTGGTGGGCACCGCCAGGGAGAAGGCAGGCATCCTGTCCTTCCTGGTCGACGGCATCCACCCGCACGACCTCGGCACCATCCTGGATGCCGAAGGCGTCGCGATCCGCGCCGGCCACCATTGCGCGATGCCGCTGATGAACCGCTTCAGCATTCCCGGCACCGCGCGCGCCTCGCTGGCGATGTACAACACGCAAGCCGATGTCGACGTCCTGGCCGCCGCCATCGGCAAGGCCCAGAAACTGTTCGGAACCTGAAGGACGCCTCATGAACGACAGCGCCCCCGACCTGCGCGAGCTGTACCAGGAAGTCATCTTCGACCACAACCGACAGCCGCGCAATTTCCACGCCATGGCCGATGCCGACCACCAGGCCGACGGCCACAACCCGCTGTGCGGCGACCAGCTCACGGTCTATCTGCGCATCGAGGACGGCGTGGTGAAGGACGTCAGCTTCGTCGGCCACGGCTGCGCGATTTCCACCGCCTCGGCCTCGCTGATGACCGAAGCGGTCAAGGGCAAACCGGTGGCCGAAGTCGAAGCCTTGTTCCACGACTTCCACGCCCTGCTTACCGATGCCCCACCCGACCGCGATTTCGGCAAGCTGGCGGTGCTGTCCGGCGTGCGCGAGTTTCCGGCGCGAGTGAAATGCGCCACGCTGGCCTGGCATACCCTGCACAACGCGATCGTCGGCGCCCAGGAGCCGGCCCGCACCGAATGAGCGGAGACGACCATGGGTGAACGCTATGCCGAAACCGAATCCCGCGTGCTGGCACGCGACTGCGACGCCGTGAGCGTGCCCTGGGGCCAGCCCGAGACACTGCCCGAAGGCGCCTATGCGCTGGTGACGCAGCGCCTGGGCGGTTCGATCACGGTGATGTGCGGCGGCAACCTGTACCGCATCGCCGAACGCGACGCCGATGCGCTGGGGCTGGAACCCCAGCTCCCGCCGCCGATGCCCGCGCCGGCCGAAGGCGAAGTCGACGCCGCCGCCGTCGAGCAGAACGCCTGGAAAGTGCTGGCCACCTGCTACGACCCCGAGATTCCGATCGACATCGTCAATCTCGGCCTGGTCTATGGCTGCACCGCCGAGCCGCTGCCGGAAGGCGGCTTCCGCCTGGAAGTGCGCATGACGCTGACCGCGCCCGGCTGCGGCATGGGCACGCTGATCGCCGACGAGGCGCGCGAAAAGCTGCTCGAACTGCCGGGCGTGAAAGAGGCCAGCGTCGAGCTGGCCTGGGACCCGCCGTGGAGCCGGGAGATGATGAGCGAAGCGGCGCGGCTGGAAATGGGGCTGTTCTGAGGGGGCTGTTCCGAGCCTCGCGAAAACGGGAGCGAGTATTGTCCTTGCTCAATTTCCACGCTGCGGCACGCGGTTAATCTGCGGCTGATCTCGCGGTCGATCCGATACCCACCGATACCCACACCCAATCCTGGAACTGAACATGCGCGCCCTCGTTCCGCTGCTGCTCGCCACCGCCGCAGCGCTCCAAACCGCCCACGCCGATCCGACGCCCGCCCCAGGCGCCATCGAAGCACCGCAACGGATGCATGGCCTGTGGCTGGTCAACCATGGGCCCGCAGGCGAAGCGGCGAAGACCGAGAGTTTCCACATCTGCATTGCCAGGGACGGCCGCGACGAAGTGCTGGCCACGCCGGCGAACGCCGGAACCACCTGCCGGGACCAGGCATGGTCGAAGGACGGCCTTTACATCCACTACCGTGCGCAGTGCGATACACAGGACGGCACCGCGACGATCGAAGGCAGGTTCTCCGGCGATTTCCAGTACAACTTCCAGGGCGAGTTCAGCGCGTCCCCGGCAGGCGGCGGCGCTGCGGTGGCCCGTACCGAGATCAGCGGCCGCCGGCTCGGGCCCTGCCGCAGCGACCAGGCGGCAGGCAAGTTCCTGATCAAGGGCCAGAACGGCGTCGGCAACCTGAACCTCGCCGAACCAATCGAGCCGCCCGCGCGCTGAACGCCGGCTCGGCGGATGCAGCTCAGCGCAGCGAGAACTGCACCTGCCCGTTCTCGCCGGCCGCCTCGACCTTGGGTTCGAGCACGAAGATGCGCTCGCCGGGCACGCCGCCCTCGCCCGCCAGCCAGTCGCGTACCGCCTGCGCGCGCTGCTGCGCCAGGGCGCGCAGTTCGTTGTCGCCGACTTCGGTATTGGCCAGGATCAGCGCTTCCATGTCGGCGACGGGCACGTCCTTGGTCATGCCGATGAAATTCTTCGGCTTCTTGAAATCGCCTTCGCGGTAGGCTTTCTTCAGCAGTTCGGGATATTCCTCTGCGCCCACTTCGATGTCGTCGAGCGAAGGCGCCGCTTCGCCCTTGTCCATCAGCGCCTTGAGTTTCTGCGCCCTGACCGCGCGCTGCAGCGCCGCCTGCCTGAGGCCGTCGGTATCGACCGCGGGGTCCGCGCGGCCGGTGATGTCGAGCCGCAATGCTGGCCGATCGAGCAGCGCACCCGCCAGGGTGGCGAGCTTTTCCTGCTGGGTTTCGTCCGGCTCGACCATGCCCGGCGCCAGTTCCAGCTGCGACAGCTCCTCGCCGCCGCCCAGCACCGAGCCGAGCAGCGCGAACGGCGAGGTGATGGCCTTGCCGATCAGGTTGACCAGCACTTTGACCACCAGCCCGAACACGCTGAATTCGGGGTCGTCCAGCGTGCCGCTGACCGGCAGGTGCAGGTCGATTTCGCCGCGGCTGTTCTGCAGCAGCGACACCGCGAGCTGCACCGGCAGGTTCATGGCGTCGGGGCTGTCGACCTTGTCGCCGAAGGTGAGCTGGTCGAGGAAGATCTGGTTGGTGGCGGTGAGCCTGCGGTCCTCGATCTTGTAGTTGAGCTCGGCCGACAGCTTGCCCTTGGCAATGCCGTAGCCGACGTACTTGCCGGCGTAGCTCGACAGGCCGGTCAGCTCGAAATCCTTGACCGAGGCGAGGATGTCGAGATGCGCGTCGTGGCGAAAGGGGTTCAGTTCGCCCGCGACCTCGACCGGCGCGGCCTTGTCCACCCTGCCTTTCAGATCCAGCTTGGCAAGCGTGTCGGGATTGGTCGACAAGCCGGTGAGTTCCCCCGCCATGTCGGTCAAGTTGACGTCGTAGTGCGGCTGGATGAAGCGATCGCTGAAGGCGATGTTGCCGCGCTTGATCTCGATGCGGTCGATGCGGATCGGCGGCGGCGGTTCGGCCGGCGCCGGCGGCAGTTCGGCGCTGCGCTGGCCTTCGACCTGGCGTGGACCGGTATTGGCGAGCGACGGGTCGATGAAGGGGTCGAGTGCCGAAGGCTGCGGAGACGGCTGCGCGGCGGCCGCGGCCTCGCCGCCGGCCTGCTCGCCCTGGATTTCCCGCAGGTTCAGGCGGCCCTGTTCGTCGAGGATCAGGCGGGTCTGGAAGTCGTCGAGCGCGATGCGCTGCACCGCCAGCGAGAAGGGTTCGGAAGTGGCGTTGATGCCCCCGATGCGCAGCGTCCGCCAACGCACGAAATCGGTGGCATTGAGCCGGTCGACCGAGGCGAAGTTGCCGACGCTGAGGTCGCCGCGAAAACTGGCGCGCAGGTCGCCCCGCCGGCCGGTGTCGAGCCTGAGCCGCCCCTGGGTGCTGAGTGCGCCGCGGGAAATGGATATCTTGGCCTGCTCGAGCACATAGGGCTGGACCGGCAGCAGGTCGACGCTGCGCGCGTCGATGCGGAGTTCCGCCTTCAGCGGCTCCAGCCCGAGGCTGCCGGTGACGCCGAGCCGGCCGTTGCGGTTGATGCGCGAGTCGAGCTTGAGCTGGCTGAGCGCATCCTTGGCAGTCGAGAAGCCGTCGACTTCCAGGCCGATGTTGTCGACGGCCAGCACTACCGGCTTGTTCACCGTGCGGTCCTCGATCCGCACCGACGCAGCCTGCAGCGCGAACTTGTCGACGGCGACGACCCACGGCGCTTCGGCGGCCGGCTTGCCACCCTTGGACTTGCCGGCTTTCCGGGCGGCGGGCTTGCTGCCGGGTTTCGCCGCCGGGCCGGTGATTCCCAGCAGGTCGATGTCGCCGTTCTTGAGGCGCACCGCCGACACGCTTGCGCCCTTGATGTCCAGCGCGGCGAGCTTGACGCTTTGCGCGTCGAGGTCGAGCACCGCCTCGCGCACATCGAGTTCGGGCACTTTCAGCGCGGCATCCTTGGCGCCTTTCAGTGCGAGGGCGAAGTCGCGCACCGCCAGCGTGTCGGCCTTGAGATCGATGCGGGGTTCGCCCTTGTCGTCCAGCGCGACGCGATAGCGCAGTGCGCCGCTGAGCACGCCGCCGCGCAGTTCGCCGCCGGGCAGGGCTTCGGCAAGGTAAGGCGCGTAGCGTGGCGCCTGGATGGCCTCGAAGTTCAACAGGCCGTCGAACTCGAAGGGCTCGAGACGCAGGCGGTCTTCGTGCACCAGCTTCTCGCCGGCATCGGTGACGTAGTCGAGCCGGATCTCGGCCGGCATGTCGGAATCGGTGGCGAGATCGCGCAGGTCGAGGTTGATCGCCTCGATCCGCGTCTTGAAAGGCTGCTTCAAGCTGCGGTCTTGGAAGCGCACGACACCGTCGCGGATGCGCGCGTGCGCGAGCAGGAAGTCAGGCTTCTCGGCCGCGGCGCCCCTGGGAGCGGCATCCGCCGCGGGCTCTCCGGCCTCCTTCGCGTCCTCCTTCTTCCCCTTCTGCTGCTTGTTGCCATTCGGCTTCGCCTCGGGTGCCTGCTCCGACGTCGCCGGCAGCAGCTTCATCAGGTTGATGCCGCCGTCCTCCAGCCTCACCAGATCGATCTCGGGTTGGGCCAGCCGCAGGCGGGTGAAATGCCAGCGGTTGATCAGCGGCTGCACGTCGGCGAACTCGAGCTCGAATTCGGGGATGTTCGCGACCGCCGTCCCTTCCTTGTCCAGCAACCGGAAAGCTTCGAGCTTCAGCGGCCCGCTCAGCGCGAGTTCGGGCGCACCGCCTCCGGCCTGCCTGAACGACAGTTCGATGTTGCTGCTGAGCTGGGCCGACGGCAGGCTGAATGCCGGATCGAAGGGCGCGTAGACCAGCCACGGCGTGAGGTCGAACTTGTCCAGCACCACGTCGAGGATGGTGTCGTGCGAGTCCGCGAACGGCTTGAGCCGCGCCTTCATGTGAAGCGGGTTGCCGTCGAGCGTGGCCGACAGGCTGGGCTCGACGAAGACATCGACCTTCACCGGCAGGTTCGAGATGAAGGGCAGGCCCACTTCCAGGTCCGCCACTTCGTGCACCAGTCCGCGCGGTTTGTCGTCCACGCGGACGTGGCCGCCGCTGATGCGGATGTTGCCGATCGAGAACAGCGCGCCGGCTTCGTCGCCGGCCGGCTCTTCCTGGTCGGCGAGCATCGCTTCGATGCGCTCGGCGACGTCGCTCCAGCTGTGGCGCCCGCCCTCGTCGATGCCGACTTCCAGCCGCGGCCCGCGCAGCGCCACTTCGTGCACCACCACGCCGCGCTGGATCAGCGACTGGATCGGTTCGGCGTTGATCCGCAGCGCATCGAAGGCGAACGCCTCGCTGCCGGCATCGGCGGAGAGAATCTTCAGCCCGCGCACTTCGGCCGTGGCGGTGAAGGGATTGAGGGCGACACCTTCGATCGACACCGGCCTGTCCAGCGTCTCGCCCAGGATTTTCACGGCGTAATGCCTGGCGACCGGCGGCACGGCAAAGAAGCCGATTGCGCCGATCACGATCACCACGCCCGCAGCCCACAACGCCGGGCGAAGCAGGCTCCGTTTGCGGAGCGGTGCATTCGGGCCGGTGGTGGTATCAGTCATAAAGCACTCCAGCAAGCTGACATTCTCGTTCTGTTCGTCGCGGCATCCGGCCGGTGCGGTTTGCCGCCCGGTAGCGCAGCGCGTATTCTGCGCCGCTTTCGTCATCGCAGGTACCCACGTGGCGCACCCAGCCCCCTCCGGCCGCCGGCCGGCCGACCGCAGCTACGACGTGATCGTCATCGGCGCCGGTGCCGCCGGCATGATGTGCGCGGCCACCGCCGGCCAGCGCGGCCGCTGTGTGCTGCTCGTCGATCACGCCGAAAAGCTGGCCGAAAAGATCCGCATTTCCGGCGGCGGGCGCTGCAACTTCACCAACCGTCGCGTCGGCGCGGAAAACTATCTCTGCCGCAATCCGCATTTCGTGCGCTCCGCGCTGTCGCGCTACACGGCGGCGGATTTTATCGGTCTTGTGCAGCGCCACGGCATCGATTTCCACGAAAGGGATTGGGGCCAACTGTTTTGTGACGATTCCGCCCAGCAGATCATCGACATGCTGCGCAGCGAATGCGGGGACGGCGGCGTCGATTGGGCCATGCCCGCCAAGGTGCTGGAAGTGACCCGAGGCGATGCCGAGGCCGAACGCTATCTCGTCGACACCAGCATCGGTCGCTTCGCTGCGCACAGCCTGGTCGTTGCGAGCGGCGGGCTGTCGATCCCGAAGATCGGCGCCAGCCCGCTCGGCTACAAGCTGGCCGAGCAGTTCGGCCTGCCGGTGATCGCGCCGCTGCCGGCGCTGGTGCCGCTGACGCTGCCGCCGGAGACCCTGTCACGGCTCGCGCCGCTGGCCGGCATCTCGCTCGAAGTCGAAGCCCGCTGCCGCGGCCCGGTATTCCGCGAAGCCGCGCTGATCACGCATCGTGGCCTGTCGGGGCCGGCCATCCTGCAAGTGTCGAACTACTGGCAGGCCCAGGCCTACGCCGACGGCGAGCGCGAACCCGTCACGCTCGACCTGCTGCCGGACCTCGACACCGAGGGCTGGCTGCTCGAACACGCCGGCGAACGCACCCTGCTCGCCAACCTGCTGGCCGAGCGCCTGCCGCGCCGCTTCGCCCATGCCTGGTGCGAACTGCAGGGCTGGACGAAGCCGATGAACGGCTTCCGCCATGCCGAACTGCGCGCCATCGCCGCCACGCTTTCGGGCTGGAAGCTGGCGCCCTCGGGCACGCAAGGCTATGCCAAGGCCGAAGTCACGCTCGGCGGCGTGGATACCCATGCGCTGTCCTCGCGCACGATGGAAGCGCGCGCCTGCCCCGGCCTGTACTTCATCGGCGAAGTGATGGACGTCACCGGCCATCTGGGCGGCTACAACTTCCAGTGGGCCTGGTCGTCGGGCGTGGCCTGCGGGCTGGCGGCCTGATCCGCGCACCGGCGGCAGCCGCTGCCGCCCTCCTTCAGTCGTCCTGCAGCCCGAGGAAACGCGCCGGCGGCATGCCCACGGCACGATGCACCATGGCGCTGAAGGCGCTCGGGCTGTTGTAGCCCAGCTCCGCGGCGATCTGCTTCACCGGCATGCGGCCCGCGGCCAGGGCCACGGCCCGGGCCAGGACGACCTGTTGCCGCCATTGCGTGAAAGTCCGCCCCAGCTCATGGCGGAACAGGCGTGCGACGGTGCGCGGGCTGGCCCCGGTGCCGGACGCCCAGTCGGCCAGGGTCTCATGGCGCGTGGGATCGACCAGCACCGCCTCGCACAACTGGCGCAGGCGCTTGTCGCGGGGCAGGTCCACGCCCAGCGGCACCGCACTGGCGCTGCGCAGTTCGTCCAGGATCAGCGTGCTCAGCAGTTGCTCGCGCTGCCGCAGCGCGGCCGGCAGCGGCGGTGCATCGTCGGGCACGCAAGGCATCTCGCGCACCAGGGCGCGCAGCAGCTCCGACATCTCCAGCACCCGGCAGCCGCGCCAGGGGCCATCGTCCTCGGGCGCCACGTCCGGCCCGAAACGCCCGGCCGGCTGATGAAAGTAGAGCGTGCGCATGTCGGCGTCCTCCACCACCGTCACCGCGTGCTCCACGCCGGGCGGAATCCACAGCGCGCGCCAGGGCGGCACGATGTAGGTGCCGCGCTCGGTGCCCAGGCGGATCACGCCGGTGGCGGAGATGGCTACTTGCGCCCAGGGGTGGCGATGAGGCATCACCTGCGTATCGGCGCGCAGCTTGCGCATCTTCGCCCGCACCGGACGTTCGGCCGTGGGCACGTAGAGATGCGGTGTCGCTGCCGCCACCACGCAGGCCGGGGCGCTTCTCGCGCGGGGCTTCATCCGTGGCTTGGCATCAGCAGGCGCGGCAGGCCGGAGTCTGGCTTGGTTTGGCATGATCGCGACAGTATATGTCCTGCTGTCGCATATCTGCCGCCGGCAGGCTGCCTATCATCCGCTGCATGAGCTCCATCGCACACGCCCCCTCGCTGCGGCAGGACGCCCGCACCATCGGCTTGATCGGCCTGGCGCACGGCTCCTCGCACTTCTTCCACATGCTGCTGCCACCGTTGTTTCCGTTCCTGATCGCGGAGTTCGGCTTCAGCTATTCCGAACTGGGGCTGCTGGTATCGGTGTTCTTCGTGATCTCGGGCGTCGGGCAGGCGCTGTCGGGGTTTCTGGTGGATCGCGTCGGTGCCCGGCCGGTGCTGTTCTGCGCGCTGTCCTGCTTCGTGCTGGCGGGACTGGTGGCGGCTTCGTCCGGCAGCTATGCCGGCCTGCTGCTGGCTTCGGTACTGGCGGGGCTGGGCAATGCCCCCTTCCACCCGGTGGATTTCACCATTCTCAACAAGCGCGTGTCGCCGCAGCGGCTGGGACACGGTTTCTCGGTGCACGGCATCTCGGGCAACCTGGGCTGGGCGGCGGCGCCGGTGTTCATGGCCGGCATCGCCGCAGCCACGGGCTCGTGGCGCATCGCCTGCCTGTCCGGCGCCGGGCTGGCGCTGGCGGTGCTGGCGATCATGGTCTGGAACCGCGATGCGCTCGACGACCGCCAGGGCGCGTGGGGTGGCCAGGCAGCGAAACACGCTGCTGCCGCCGCCGAGGAGCATCCGCTCGCCTTCCTCAAGCTGCCGTCCGTGTGGCTGTGCTTTTCCTTCTTCTTCTGGAGCACCTGCTCGCTGTCGGCCATCCAAAGCTTCGCCGGCCCCACGCTGCAGCAGCTCTACGGCCTGCCGCTGTCGCTGACGGCGATGGTGGTCACCGGCTACATGCTGTGCGGCGCCGCGGGCATGGTGGTCGGCGGCTTCCTCGTCGCGCGCGTGGAGCGGCTCGAGAAGACCATCGGCGTGTGCCTGCTCGCGACGGCCGTGCTGCTGGCGCTGGCAGGCTCCGGCCTGCCGTCGGGCATCGCGGCGCTGGCGCTGACGGCCCTGGCTGGCCTGGGGATCGGCCTGGCCGGCCCTTCGCGCGACATGCTGATCAAGCGTGCGGCACCGCCCGGTGCGACCGGGCGCGTATACGGCACGGTGTATTCGGGACTGGACCTGGGCTTCTGCATCGCGGCACCGATATTCGGCGCGATGCTCGATGCCGGCATGACTTCGGGCATCTTCTACGGTTCGGCCCTGGCACTGGTGCTCGGCGTCTGCTCGGCCGGGCTGGCCGGCCTGGGCGTTGCCGCGCGCGCCGCCCGGCAGCAGCGGCATGCAACGGTCTGACCGGGGGCAGCTCGCCGCCTCGAAAGACTCCGCCGCTTTCAGTTCCCGCTTTTTCCCGCGCGCCAGCCCAGCAGCGGCAGATAACTGAAGGCCTGCAGCAACAGCAGCACGGCGAGGGCGAACTTCAGCGCTTCGGGCATCGCCCAGCCCCAGCTGCGCAGCAGATCGAGCACCAGGCCGATGCCCCACTGCACCAGGAAAGCGCCGAGGAAGACCATCAGATTGATCGAGGTGCTGACCCGGCCGAACATCTCGCGCGGGAAATTGTTCGCCGCCGCCAGGTAGGACTGCGAATTCACCGCCGACAGCACGCCGAGCAGGAACCACACCACGACGACCGGGCCGACCCTGAACAGGATCGCCGCCAATACCAGCAGCAGGCAGGCATAGCCGACCTGCAGCAGGCGCAGCGGCTGCACGCCGAGGCGGACCAGACGCACGCCGAACATGCCGATGGACAGCTGCCCGGTCAGCATGCCGAGGTTCAGCACCAGCAGGATGCGGGCCGCCGCGGCCAGCTCCAGCCCTTCGACGTGCATCAGCCAGGGCACGGCCCACAGGCTCTGCAGTGCCATGAAGCCACCGACGAAAAACAGTGAGGAGCCGGCAAAGCGCAGGAAGGCCGGCGCGGCGAAAATGCCTGCCACGCCCTGCACGATGCCTGCCAGACGCACGTTGCCGCCGGCCGCGGTTTCGCGCGGCAGGCTGAAGAACAGGCTCGCCGAAGCCGCCAGCGCGACGGCCGCGATGCCCCAGAACACGCCCCGCCAGCCGAGCAGCGGAATCATCGCTTCGAGTGGTGCACTGGCGGTCAGCGCCCCCATCGCTCCACAAGCCATCACGTAGCCCGTCATCGAGCTCTGCCGTTCGGGCGGATACCACAGCGCAAAACCCTTCAGCGCGCCCATCAGGCAGGCCGACACGCCCAGCCCGATCAGCGCCCGCCCCAGCCCGAGGCTGCCGATCGAGTCGCCCTGCGCGAACAGCGCCGCGCCCAGCGCGGCCAGCAGCAGCAAGGCGCTCTCGACGCGGCGCGGGCCATAGCGGTCGAGCGCGATCCCGACCGGAATCTGCGCCAGCCCGAAGGCGAAGAAGTACATGCTGGTCAACAGCCCGAGCTGCGCCGCCGACAGCTCGAGCTCGCCGGTCAGCGCCGGCGAGATCACCGCATTGACCGTGCGCAGCAGGTAGGACAGATAGTAGCCGAGCGCAAAGGGCAGGAAGATCCGGCTCCAGGCGCCCGGCGCAGCCGCATTCGACATGCCGCCTCCGGCGGAACGAAAAGCGCGATTGTGCCTGCGCGGCATACGATTCCTCAAACGAATCGAATGCGAACCGCCCGGCTCCGGCCGGCAGCGCCTTACCCGACTTGACTCGTATCAATGCCAGCCGCCGGTCACGGCGGAGAATGGCCTCAGTCCCATCGGAGCAGACCATGAGCACGATAGCCGAACTGATGACCCACGATCACCGCGCCTGCGATCACGATTTCGCCCGCGCAGAAACGCTCGCCGCCGAGAACGACTGGCAAGGCGCAAGCGAAGCCCTGGAAGCATTCGCCCACGGCCTGAACGCCCATTTCGACGCCGAGGAGCAGCAGCTCTTCCCCGCCTTCGAAGCCGCCACCGGCATGACCCAGGGGCCAACCCAGGTCATGCGCGGCGAGCACGTCGACATGCGCGCCGCACTCGAACGCCTGCGCGCAGCGCTGCAGGCGCGCGATGCGGACGATTTCGCCGGCGAGGCGGAAACCCTGCTGATCATGATGCAGCAGCACAACATGAAGGAGGAGAACATCCTCTATCCGATGTGCGACGCCCGCCTCGCCCATGCCCGGGACGAGCTCTGTAGCCATCTTTCCCAAGCGCTTGCCGTGGAGCACACATCATGACCATCGTCGACGCCCGCGGCCTCGAGCCTCCCGAACCCTTCGAACGCGCCATGGAAGCGCTGGCCGAGTTGCAGCCCGGCCAGCAATTCACGCTGTTGCTCGATCGCATGCCGCATCCGCTGCTGCGCATGCTCGACCGCGACGGCTATCGCAACGAGGTGAACATCCGCGACGACGGCGCCGTGGAGATCCTGATCGGCCGTCCATGACGGCCCCCTCACGCAACACTGCAAGCAGACCATGAGCAGCGCCAATCCCGGGCTCGCCTACGAAGACACACCGCCGTTGTCGGCACCGCTGCGCTTCTTCCTGACGGCGCCACTGTTCGGCATGTGTGCCGGACTCGTGCTGCTGTTCGGCGACGGCGTGCTCGGCTCGCGATGGACGCCGGGTGCGCTCGCTGCCGTCCACCTGCTGGCAGCCGGCTTCATGCTGCAGGTGATGATCGGCGCACTGCAACAGATCCTGCCCGTGGTTGCCGGCGTCCGCTTCCCCGCAGTGCTGGGCGTCGCGAGCAGCAGCCACGCACTGCTCACGTTCGGCGCCGCCGGGCTCGCCGGCGGCCTCGCCTTCGGCCTCCCGGACGCCATCATCGGCGGTGCGATGCTGCTGCTCGGCGGCATCGGCATCTTCCTGATCGCCGCGCTGGCAGGCCTGATCCGCTCGCCATCGGTCAAGATCCCCAGCCACGCCCCGCGAGATCTGCGCCTGGCCATGGCCGGCCTGGCAGTGACCGCGGTGCTCGGGCTGGCGCTCGCACTCGCCATCGGCCGCGGCGCGACCTTGCCGATACCGTTGGCCCAGGCGGTGGATCTGCATGCCGCCTGGGGCTGGCTGGGCTGGGGCGGCATCCTGCTGGCCGCGACAAGCTGGGTCGTGGTACCGATGTTCCAGATCACGCCGAGCTACCCGGCCCGCTTCACCCGCTGGTGGGCACCCGCAGTGCTGGCGGGCCTGGCCTCGTGGTCGCTGGCCCGCAGCTTCGATGCCGAGGGCACCGGCATCGTGCTCGGCATCGCGTTGATGCTCGCCTCCGGCGTCTTCTCGGTGCAGACTCTGAGGTTGCAGTCGCGCACCCGCCGCAGCACGCCGGATGCGCCCTTCCATGCCTTCCGCGCGGCGATGCTCGCGATGCTCGCCGGCATCGCCGCGCTGGGCGGCAATCTCGTCGTCGATTCCGATCACTGGTCGGTACTCGCCGGCGTGCTGATCCTGCACGGCGGCTTCGCCGGCGCCATCAGCGCGATGCTGTACAAGATCGTCCCTTTCCTTGCCTGGCTGCACCTCACCCAGGCCGGCATCCGCGCACCGAACATGAAGAAGCTGCTGCCCGACACCCCTGTCAAGCAGCAGCTGAAGCTCCATCTCGCGGTACTCGCCGCCCTCGTGCTGGGCGTGTTCGCAGACACTGTCGCACGTATTGCCGGGCTGCTGATGCTTATCGAATTCGGGTGGCTGCTGCTCAACATGCTACGCGTTGTGCGTAACTGGCAGCGCGCGCGGGAAACGTGAAAAATTCCGCAAAAGATATTTGACGGCATCGCGGGACCTCTGTATAGTTCGCGGCTCTCGGGGTGTAGCGCAGTCCGGTAGCGCGCTTGCTTTGGGAGCAAGATGTCGGGGGTTCGAATCCCTCCACCCCGACCAGCTCACACCCCGATTGCCCGCGGGACTCTGCCCGTAGCTCAATTGGATAGAGCACCAGCCTTCTAAGCTGGGGGTTGCAGGTTCGATCCCTGCCGGGCAGGCCAGGACAGGTTTTAGTGGCGGCATTAGCTCAGTTGGTAGAGCACTGGATTGTGGCTCCAGGTGTCACCGGTTCGATCCCGGTATGTCGCCCCAAGTATTTAAAGGGGTTTAGCCCCGAAAGCAGCGCCCGTCGTCTGCGGCTTCTTACAAAATTTGTAAGATCACCGCGCGGCGGGCGCTTTGCGTATCCGCCTGCGGTCATACACTTTCGACACCACGGACTCGGTGCGATGACCGGTCAAGTCGCTGGCCTTGCGCCCTGCTTCGGTCGTGTCCCACGGAACCGGTGCAGGTATCTGCACCACTACAACCACGAACGGCCTCACCAGGGCCGAATGACGCAAGGCAGAAACCCCGATCAGGCCTTCCCGGCAGGCATCCTCAACAGCCCGGAGAGAGCCTGCCGCACGCCGCCTGAAACAACACCGGCTCGGGGCCCGTGTCAGGGGAATGCTTGATCTGCACCCCCGCGGAAACCATACTGGGCCGCAATCTCCCAGAATGGGCCATGATTCTGGATAAATTAATCGGATACGATTAGTATCGAAATATGCTCGAGCTTTTCCAGGCTGGAAACTTTGTGCATGCATCCAGAGTGACCAGCCACACAACGATCCACGCCATACACATACCGGAATATTTTCTTCGACGAAGAACTGCCTCCTTCAAACACATCGTCTCCACTAGCGCGCGACCGTATCTTTCTGAGCGACACCCTGGCGGCGATATTGGGAAAATCAACCACGATCTGTGAGCCGCACCACCTGAGCTTACATCAATGCAAACATTGCAGCATCTTCTCCTATCGGCATTTATTGTGTTCACACTTGCCGCATGCTCCGATGAAAAATCCCGTCGGGTCGATGCGCTCGTGGTTTCGGGCGAATCTGCTCATGTGGCTCAGCAAGAAAACGCCCCCCCGAAAGATGCAACACCGAGGATTGCACTGCTGCTGAAATCATTCTCGAATCCTTACTTTCTGGAGATGGAGCAGGGAGCACGGCGTGCTCAAGCCGAATCCAACGCAGGGCTATTCGTCAGATCGGTTGGATCCGAGGCCGCAATCGATCAGCAGATTCAATTTATCGAGCAGATTGTTTCCAATCGAACAGCTGACGCCATCGTACTCATCCCTACCGATTCCGAACGATTGGCCCCCAGTGTTGCAATGGCTCACAATGCGGGCATTCCCGTAATCGTCGCCGATACGCCGCTAGATGCCGACGCACTGACTCGACAGGGCGTAAGAGCGCCGCCTTTCGTGGGCATTGACAATACCAAGGCAGCCTATCAAGCGGCCCGTGCCCTAGCCTCTGCCATACCTGCAGGGTCAGAGGTCGCTCTTCTTGAGGGCAACTCGAACGCTCTCAATACACGGCAGCGTGCCCTCGGTGCCCGTCAGGCGTTCGTCGATGCCGGGATGAAGCTCGTTGCCAGCAAGAATACGTGGTCTCCCGACGAAGTCTACGAGGTCACCGGCATCCTTCTCAGGGAGCACCCCCGCATACAGGCCATCTACTGCATCAGCGATGTGATTGCCATTGGTGCGATGAAGTATCTTGCAGACCGGAACATCGCACACATCAAGCTTGCTGGTTTCGACGGCATTCCTGAAGCGCGGAAGGCGCTCGAGCAGGGCCAGATGGTTGCCACAGTCGACCAGCAGCCAATGGAGCAAGGCTATAAAAGCGTAAAGGCCGCGATCGATCTGTTGGCCGGCAAGGCCATCCCGCAGCGAGTCGAGATCGATACCGTTCTGTTGATTCAAGCGAATGGCGAATGAGATCAAGAGATGAAGCTGCCGAACAGCATTTCCGTCAAATTGATAGGCTTTCTTCTCGCCCTCTGCATCCCTCCGTTTCTGCTGTATCAAGTCCTTACATTCAGCATCGTGCGAAGCACCATTTCAGGGATGGCTCTTCAACACAGCATGGACCTGCTGGCCGACCGAGAAGCCTACCTGAAGCACCAACTCGACCGGATCGAGGACCTGTTGCGCAATATCAGCACGATCGATGAGATCAAGATTGCGCTTAGCCATGCGGCTGACGAACCCGTGGGCCAGCAGAGCACGGCAAGCCGCATTCCAAGCTTTCGCTTTCGAACCCACGACGAGCTCTCCATCCAATCTCGGATCAGTGCGATCCTGAATAGCTACGGAAACTTGGCAGGGCTGGTCTCTATCGATCTGATCACATACAGCGGGCAACATCATCGTGTCGGTGACACACTGGATACAAGCAACATCGACCAGGCAGAACTTGAGCGGCTCATGCAGGAGTCCAGACAAGCGAACGGCAAGATCCGCTGGCACGGCATACGTAGCAATATCAGTCTTACTTCAGATCAGCACAAGGTCATCGTGGCCAGCCAGACCCTGTGGCAAACCGATGCCAGCGGGGCGCTGCAGAAGCCACTTGGGGTGCTGCTGGTCAACTATGATCCTCTGGCCCTGTTTCGAGACCTGAATGAGCCAAGAACAGTGCGCGGATCGAAACTGATGGTCGTCGACGATACAGGAAACGTTCTTTACTATCCCGACTCCAAATTAATCAGTCTTGCCGTTTCTCCTGATATCATCGACCTGCTCGGCGCCCCCGAGGGGACATTCGCGATACAGCTCGAGAATCATCCTACCTTGATGAATTTCCGCTGGCTCCCTCAGTGGAACTGGCATATCGTCAGCCTGACGCCCGAGAACGAGTTGTTCGCCCCCCTCCGGGACATAACCCGTATTGGGAGCGTTCTGCTGGTCATTGCCTTGCTGCTGGTGATCTGGCCCAGCTGGCTATTCGACCAACGAGTAATTCGACCAATTCGCGCCCTATCCGATGGATTTCAGAACTTTCGAGCGAACCGGCTCAGTGATGGATGGCGCATGCCGCAGATGAAATCTCTGCGGGAGATCAATCAGCTGATTGGATGGTTCAATATCTTCCTCGAAAAAACCGAGACCCAGCGACAGGCGGAGGTCGACTTGCGGGTCGCGGCGACGGCTTTCGAGTCCCAGGAGGGAGTCATCATCACCGATGCCGAGACAAACGTCATCCGCGTCAATCGTGCTTTCAGCGCGATCACCGGTTACGAACTCCATGAAATCCAGGGCAAACCGGTCCGGACCCTCAAGTCCGGGAGGCAAAACAAATCCTTCTATCAAGACCTGTGGTGTTCCATTGTCAAAACCGACAAATGGAATGGCGAGATCTGGAACCGCCGCAAGAACGGCGAACTTTACCCCGCATGGCTCGCCATAACCGCCGTACGTGATCCGCAAGGACAGATCACCCATTACGTCGGTGCGTTCGTCGACATCACACAACGCAAACAGGCCGAAGAACGAATCGAACGCCTGGCCTATTACGACACGCTGACTCAGTTGCCGAACAGGCACCTGCTGCTGGATTCGGTGCAGAAGGCCTGCGCCCGCTCGAGCCAGCAGGATAACTGCGGAGCGATCCTCCTGATCGATTTAGACAACTTCAAGTTCCTGAACGAATCTCAAGGGCATAAGCTCGGTGACCAGCTGCTGCAGGAGATCTCACTACGCCTGCGGAACCAGGTGCATGAACCCAATGCCGTTTTTCGATGGGGCGGAGACGAGTTCGTAGTCCTGCTGACACAATTGGACCCCAAGCTCGCGACAGCACAGGCCGATGCCCGCGCGATCGGCGAGAACTTATTGGCAAGACTCCAGGGGCCATACCGTGTGGGCGGCGATATATACCGCTGCACATCCAGCATCGGGGTTGCCCTATTTCATGGCCAGGACGGCGATGCGGCAGAGCTTCTGAAACATGCCGAACTCGCGATGTATGCAGCCAAAGCCAGCGGGCGCAACACCTTGCGCTTCTTCGACCCGACCATGCAAAAAACCGCGGCTGACTATGCCAGCCTGGCAAGTTGCCTGCATCAGGCAGTTGAAGAACAACAACTCGAACTGCACTATCAGATCCAGGTCGACGCGACCGGACGTGCCGTTGGTGCCGAAGCCCTGCTGCGCTGGCACCGACCCAACAAAGGCCTCGTCAGCCCTGCGATCTTCATCCCAGTGGCCGAGCAGTCCAATCTCATCGTGGAGCTCGGCAACTGGGCTCTGGAAACCGCATGCCAGCGATTGGTTGCGTGGTCTGAGGATCCAGTGCTCTCCGATTTGACGCTGGCCGTTAACATCAGTGCTCGCCAATTCCGGGAGCCGGAATTTACCACTCAGGTACTTGGCATCCTGGCCTCTACACAGGCACCGCCGCATCGCCTCAAGCTCGAGCTAACAGAGAGCCTGCTGATCGGCGACACCCAAGACACCATCCACAAGATGCATGTCCTGAAGGATCATGGAATCGCATTTTCCCTGGACGATTTCGGCACTGGATACTCATCACTGAGCTATCTACGCCAATTGCCTCTCAATCAGCTCAAGATTGATCGGTCCTTCGTAAACCAAGCCGGGCAGAATAGCGCGGATGCAGCAATCATCGAAACCATATTGGCGTTGGCCCGAACGTTCGGCCTCGAGACCATCGCAGAGGGCGTGGAGAATGAGGAGCAGCGTGCCTTTCTGGCAGAACTCGGCTGCGATGCCTACCAGGGATACCTGTTCGGTCGACCATTGCCCGAGGCCGCCTTCGTTCAACTCGTCCACCAATATGCGGCGCCTACGGGTTGCCACGCCACCGTATTAGAGCCAATAAACTCCGATCAGCCCTAAAAAATTTCCGCTGTCAAGCCTTTTCGAGGCGTGCCCCCAGGCGCGGGCCGCTTCAAGGTTGGCGAAACCGTGCGCCGGGAATTCTGGCCGGTATTTGGCCGTCTTGAACAACGACTCGACGAAGGCGTTGTCGTCTGAGACGCGTGGACGCGAGTACGACGGTTTGACGCCCAGCCAGTGGAACATCGCGAGCACCGTGGTGGCCTTGAGCGTGCTGCCGTTATCCCGGTCCAACACGCTCTTGCGCATCGACCGCGTCGAATCAGCCATGGTGGCCCCATAAAGCCACTGGGTCGCATGGTCACTGAAAGTCTTGGTTTCGGGATCGCGAGCTTTCTCTCGTCGCTTCTGCAGGGCCGGTGAAATGCCGTCGCGCACCAGTTGCTTGGCATCCAGCAGCTTTTCTCGCGCCGCGGCGAGCGAGATGCCGCCAAAACCATAGCGGCCGATGATCAGCGTCTCACGCCGGCCATTGATGCGGTAGTCGTACCTGAAGGAAATGGAGCCCGTCGGCAAGACGGCCGCGTACATGCCGTTGCGGTCAGCAACTTTGTAAAGGGTCGCGCGAGGTTTGAGGTTCCGAAGGGCGAGGTCTGTGAGCATCTAAATTTTTCTCCTGATCGAGACGGCCAAATACCGTCACCAATCAAGAGGCGTACAGATGCCTGCGAACCCGCATGAAACCTAGCTTCTGGGATCAATGCCTACCGTCACGGACGGTATTTCTATGACAACCAGATCTCGCCCCAATGCGGCCTAGCGCAAAGAGCTCATTCGTACCGTCAGCCGTACCGTCAAATTCATCACCTGACAGCACCTGATGCGCAGGAGGTACTGAGTAAAGACTATTTCAAATCAACAACTTAAAAATATTGGATTGCAGTGAATTATTTTTGCACAACACTGCAACATATTGATTTAAAAGAATAATTTTTCAACCTCTACTCCCACTCTATTGTAAACAAGACATTTTTATCTTTTATATTCAATGGCTTATTTTCCTGCTAATTGGTAATACCATGAAAAATACCATGCTCAGAAAAGGCTTAACAATATTTTGAAAAATTGCCTACTGAGCGCTGCCGCACAGCTCCATAGGCCGCTTTCCTGGCTTTGCTTCCAGATGTATGCTCTTCTGCTCCTGCAGCTAATGGATCACCGCAAACAGGTTACTCGCCTGGGGATTCCCTTTCGACCCGAGCATCCGTATGAGACTCATGCTCGATTATTATTATTATAGAAGCCCCCATGAATAAATCGCTCATCATTTTCGGCATCGTCAACATAACCTCGGACAGTTTCTCCGATGGAGGCCGGTATCTGGCGCCAGACGCAGCCATTGCGCAGGCGCGTAAGCTGATGGCCGAGGGGGCAGATGTGATCGACCTCGGTCCGGCATCCAGCAATCCCGACGCCGCGCCTGTTTCGTCCGACACAGAAATCGCGCGTATCGCGCCGGTGCTGGACGCGCTCAAGGCAGATGGCATTCCCGTCTCGCTCGACAGTTATCAACCCGCGACGCAAGCCTATGCCTTGTCGCGTGGTGTGGCCTATCTCAATGATATTCGCGGTTTTCCAGACGCTGCGTTCTATCCGCAATTGGCGAAATCATCTGCCAAACTCGTCGTTATGCATTCGGTGCAAGACGGGCAGGCAGATCGGCGCGAGGCACCCGCTGGCGACATCATGGATCACATTGCGGCGTTCTTTGACGCGCGCATCGCGGCGCTGACGGGTGCCGGTATCAAACGCAACCGCCTTGTCCTTGATCCCGGCATGGGGTTTTTTCTGGGGGCTGCTCCCGAAACCTCGCTCTCGGTGCTGGCGCGGTTCGATGAATTGCGGCTGCGCTTCGATTTGCCGGTGCTTCTGTCTGTTTCGCGCAAATCCTTTCTGCGCGCGCTCACAGGCCGTGGTCCGGGGGATGTCGGGGCCGCGACACTCGCTGCAGAGCTTGCCGCCGCCGCAGGTGGAGCTGACTTCATCCGCACACACGAGCCGCGCCCCTTGCGCGACGGGCTGGCGGTATTGGCGGCGCTGAAAGAAACCGCAAGAATTCGTTAACTGCACATTCGGGATATTTCTCTATATTCGCGGTTCAGCAGGCATGTCCCCTTTGAGGGCGACCCGACGACAGGATAATCGACCTTATGGTGCGCAAATATTTCGGCACAGACGGTATTCGTGGCAAAGCCAACGAAGGCGCGATGACGGCGGAAACCGCCTTGCGCGTCGGCATGGCGGCTGGCCGTGTCTTTCGTCGCGGTGACCACCGCCATCGTGTCGTGATCGGCAAGGATACGCGCCTGTCGGGCTATATGCTTGAACCCGCGCTCACAGCCGGTTTCACCTCGATGGGCATGGACGTATTCCTTTTTGGCCCGCTGCCGACAACGTATAGGAAGAATAAACGCCCTTTTCACCCAAGTCCAACAGCTTTGGACCGCAGTTGACTCTTTCGACACCCCTGCGATGCAACCCAATCCGGCTGACGGGGAGCCAGCAACGCTGAAAATTTACCCTCCTCTTTCCCACTAGCGGCTCCTTTTCCGACAACCAGCACGGCGGATCCCTGCCGCGGCGCTGTGAACGCAGCATTTTGATTGGTATCGTTGGCCTTCAGGCTCGTCAGTCAAACAGACCCAGGAGCAGCTCAGCCGGTGGCGCCCGGCTTTCGGGTAACGCCCTGGTCCCGCTGGTTTCGGCTTTGTGCTTCAGGTGATCAAGGATCTGCTTGATCACTATAGGGTCTTCAATGCAGGCGATGACTTTCATGGCGCCGCCGCAGCCGCTGCAGGTCTCGATGTCGATATTGAAAACACGCTTGAGCCGTTGCGCCCATGTCATCGACGCTCGCCGTTGTGCTGGTGTTGCCGGTTCATCAGCCACCCTGACCTTGTTGCCCCTGCCCCGTTTTGCCGGCGTGACCAACGCCCGGTGCCGACTGTTGGGTGCGAACACCCCGTGGAAGCGGGTTAGGTTGACTCTGGGCTTCGGTACCAGGGCGGCCAGCCTTGCAATGAAATCCAATGGTTCGAAAATGACGTGCGTGGTGCCGTCCCGGTACGGCGTCTTGAGCTGGTAGCGCACGTTGCCGCCTCGTGTTAACGACAGCCGCTTCTCGGATACCGCCGGGCGGCTGATGTACCGGCACAGCCGTTCGAGCTTCTTGCGTTCATCGGCCCTGGCCGCCACGCCGGCGTGCAGGCTGGACCCGGCTACCTTGCCAATCCCGTCACCGAACGGATCACCACTGGTCGGCAGAGTTTGCAAAGTGAACACCTTTCGCCCCGCCTGTGAACCGACAGCGATACGGTAAGTGATCGAGTGCCCCAGCAGGGGTGTCATCGGGTCGTCATCCACCGCATCCGAGGCCAGATAGCTGTTTTCGACATCCCGTTCCAGCAGGCCTTGCCGTTCCAGATAGCGACCCACCCGGTGGGCGATGGTGTGCGTCAGCTGGGTGAGCTCTGGGCTGGTCGGCGCCTTGACCCAGCGGAAACGCGCTGAGCCGTGGGATTGCTCGACATACACACCGTCGAGAAACAGCATGTGGAAGTGAACATTCAGATTGAGCGCCGATCCAAAACGCTGGATCAGGGTGACCGCGCCCGTCTTGGCCACTTGGTGGGTATGGCCCGCTTTCTTGACCAGGTGCGTGGCAATGACGCGGTAAACGATGCCCAGCACCCACCCCATGATCTCGGGCCGGCTGGCAAACAGGAAACGCAGCTGAAACGGGAAGCTCAACACCCACTGACGCATGGGTTGTTCAGGCAGTACTTCATCAACCAGCAAGGCGGCACTTTCGGCCATCCGCCGCGCCCCACAGCTCGGGCAGAAACCGCGACGCTTACAGCTGAAAGCGACCAGGTGCTCGGCGTGGCAAGACTCGCAGCGAACCCGTAGAAAGCCATGCTCCAGCCGCCCGCATTGGAGAAATTCTTCAAATTCCCGTTGCACATAGCCCGGCAATTCCTTTCCCTGCTCTGCCATAAGCGCAGCGAATGCCGGGTAATACTCGTCAACGATCTGATAGAGAAGGGTTTGCTCGGGTCGGTGGCTCTGGTAACGACCAGTATCCCGATCCCGGCTGGCCGTCCTGGCCGCCACATGAGGCATGTTCCGCGTCCTTGCAATACTGTGTTTACATACAGTCTATCGCTTAGCGGAAAGTTCTTTTACCCTCAGCCGAAATGCCTGCCGTTGCTAGACATTGCCAGCCAGTGCCCGTCACTCCCACTCGATTGTAAACAAGCACACAAAACCCTTTAGTGACAACAATTTGCAAGAACTATCAGGCTCAGTGCCATGAAAAATACCATGACCAGATCATGAGGTTGAACACGGCTTGCGCCGGCAGCGTTCACGCTCCTGGTCGGCGATCTCGCCCGGCTGCAATGCTAGCTCAGCATCGGTCATGCGCTCCAGCACGTCGCGTAGGCGGATGGTGCAAGGAATGGGCGGCAGCTCGAACTCATAGCCGCCGGCGATCATTTCGGCCGCAATCTCCTCGGTGATGAAAAACGGCTCGTCGTCTTGGTTCGGCTTCTTCATGCCCTTTCCTCCTGGCGCTCATCCTGGCCGACAGCGGCCAGGGCATCGGCTTCCGTCAATGCGTCCTCCACGAACGCGCCGTGCTGCTTCGCTTCGGCCTGGCTGACCTCGGCCCATATCCGTTTCACCTGGGCCGCACTGTACCCGGCCAGCTCGGCGGTCTTGTTGATGCTGTAGCCGGACTTGCGCAGCGCGACAACTTGGGCGCGGCGCTTCGGATCAGCACGGCGGCCCTTGTACCGCCCGGCCTGGCGGGCCAACTCAATGCCTTGGCGCTGGCGTTCGCGCCTGTCCTCGTAGTCGTCGCGGGCCATCTGCAAGGCCAGGCGAAAAAGCATGATCTGCACGGCTTCCAGCACGATCTTGGCGACGCCCTGGGCCTCGGCCGCCAGGTCGGATAGATCGACCACGCCAGGGACGGCCAGGCGTGCGCCTTTGGCCTGTATCGAGGCCACCAGGCGCTCGGCCTCGGGCAAAGGTAGGCGGCTGATGCGGTCGATCTTCTCGGCAATGACCACCTCGCCGGGCTGTAGGTCGCCGATCATGCGCAGCAGCTCAGGCCGGTCGGCGCGTGCGCCGGATGCCTTCTCACGGTAGATGCCGGCGACGTAGTAGCCGGCGGCCTTCGCGGCCGTAGTGATCGCCTCTTGGCGTTCCAAGTCCTGCGCGTCGGTGCTGACGCGCAGATAGACCCGCGCCACCATCGGCGCGGCTACTGGCTTCGTCCTGCGCATACTTGCGGGCTCCTTTGGGCATACTCAAATGCACCCATCTTAAACTGGCAGGCCAATTTATCACATATCGATCTAAATGCGCCTAGCTCATTTTTACAGCTTAAATGAGCTATTGAGCACACTCCATATTTCGACTATTATTGAAACATGGAAACGATAAATGCTGTAGCCGCCCTGGCGGCCATCGCTCAAGAATCGCGCCTCGCGGTGTTCCGGCTTCTCGTCCAGGCCGGCCCCGCCGGCATGGCCGCCGGAAAAATCAGCGAAGCGGCCGGCATCCCGCCGTCTTCGCTATCCTTCCACCTGAAAGAGCTGGCACACGCCGGCATGGTCACGTCGCGGCAAGAAGGCCGATTTGTGATCTACGAGGCGAACTTTTCGACGGCCACTAACCTGGTGGCCTTTCTCACGGAAAACTGCTGCGGCGGCCAGGTGTGCAACCTGTCTTGCACCACGGAAGCCGGGAAGGTGTTGGCATGAGACTTCGCCATCTTTCCGACCCCGATTCTTTGCCCGCTTTGGACAAATCCTTTGCCATCGAGCGCCCGGCGCTCGGGCTGGCACCCGACGCCCCGCCGGTGCGTATCCTGCTGCTGTATGGCTCGCTGCGCGCCCGCTCGTTCTCACGGCTGGCCGTCGAGGAAGCGGCCCGGCTGCTGCAATTCTTTGGCGCAGAAACACGCATCTTCGACCCGTCCGATTTGCCGTTGCCCGATCAAGTGCAAAGCGACGATCACCCGGCCGTCAAGGAGCTGCGCGCCCTGTCCGAGTGGTCAGAGGGACAAGTCTGGTGCAGCCCGGAACGCCACGGTCAGATTACCAGTGTCATGAAGGCGCAGATTGACCATCTGCCGCTTGAAATGGCCGGCATCCGGCCGACCCAAGGCCGCACCCTGGCCGTGATGCAGGTATCCGGCGGCTCGCAGAGCTTCAACGCCGTGAACACCTTGCGTCTGCTCGGCCGCTGGATGCGAATGTTCACCATTCCGAACCAGTCGAGTATCGCCAAAGCGTTCCAAGAGTTCGACGCGGCGGGCCGCATGAAGCCCTCGCCGTACTACGACCGAATAGCCGATGTGATGGAAGAACTGGTGCGCTTCACGGCGCTGGTACGGCCGCACCGTGAAGCACTGACAGACCGCTATTCCGAACGGAAAGCGGCCGGCCACGTCATCGACGAGGCCACCGATCTTTCATCCATCGCCATTGCTCCCCAGCCACTACCAGAAAGCGAAACATCATGACCGAAAGAATCTATAACGTCCTCATCCTCTGCACCGGCAATTCGGCGCGCAGCATCATGGCCGAAGCTCTCATCAACACGATGGGGCAAGGGCGCTTCCGCGCCTACAGCGCCGGCAGTCACCCAACCGGCAAGGTCAATCCCTTCGCCGTCGAAAAGGTGGAGTCGGTGAATTACCCGACCGAGAATCTGCGCAGCAAGAGCTGGGACGAGTACGCCACGCCCGACGCACCGAAGATGGACTTCATCATCACCGTCTGCGACAACGCCGCCGGCGAAATGTGTCCGGTGTGGCCTGGTCAGCCGATCTCGGCGCATTGGGGATTTGAAGACCCGGCCGCCGTCGAAGGCACTGACGCCGAGAAGCGCCGGGCCTTCGAACAAACCTTCCGGCACATGATGAACCGCGTCCGCCTGTTCGTGAATCTGCCTCTCAAAATGCTTGACCAGACGGCCATCAAGCGCGAGCTGGCGAACATCGGCAAGACCGAGCAGGAAGCATGAGCGCCGGCGCACAGGCCATCGCCGCGAAGCCGCGCCAGGCCCCGATGAGCGGCTTCGAGCGTTACCTGACGCTGTGGGTGGCCCTGTGCATCGTCGCCGGTGTTGCGCTCGGCCAGGGCCTTCCTGACGTGTTCCAGGCCATAGGCCGCATGGAAGTGGCCCAGGTCAATTTGCCGGTGGGCCTGCTGATTTGGGTAATGATCGTCCCGATGCTGGTCAAGATCGACTTCGGGGCGCTGCACCAGGTCAAAGAGCATTGGCGCGGCATCGGCGTCACGCTGTTCGTGAATTGGGCCGTCAAGCCATTCTCGATGGCCCTGCTGGGGTGGCTGTTCATCCGACAAGTGTTCGCTCCGTTCCTGCCGGCCGATCAACTGGACAGCTACATCGCGGGCTTGATCTTGCTGGCCGCCGCGCCCTGCACGGCAATGGTGTTCGTGTGGAGCCGCCTTACCAACGGCGACCCGCTTTTCACGCTCTCGCAAGTGGCTCTGAACGACGCCATCATGATCGTGGCCTTCGCGCCCATCGTCGGCCTGCTGCTGGGCATGTCCTCGATCTCGGTGCCTTGGGACACGCTGCTGATTTCGGTCGTGCTCTACATCATCGTGCCGGTGATCCTGGCGCAGCTCTTGCGGCGGCATCTGCTCAAGCAAGGACAGGCCGCCTTTGAACGGGCCATGCAGAAGATCGGGCCGTGGTCGATGGCCGCGCTGCTGCTGACGTTGGTTCTACTGTTCGCCTTCCAGGGCGAGGCCATCATCCGGCAGCCGTTAGTGATCGCCATGCTAGCCGTGCCGATCTTGATTCAAGTGTTCTTCAATTCCGGGTTAGCCTACTGGCTGAACAAGCGGGCGGGGGAAAAGCACTCTGTCGCCTGTCCTTCGGCCCTGATCGGTGCCAGCAACTTCTTCGAGCTGGCCGTGGCGGCCGCCATCAGCTTGTTCGGTCTGCACTCCGGCGCTGCATTGGCAACCGTGGTCGGCGTCCTGGTCGAAGTGCCGGTGATGCTGCTGGTCGTGCGCGTGGTGAATCGCTCGAAGAGCTGGTACGAACGAGGTTGAACATGAGTAGGAAAAAACTGAGGAAATGATTGCAGATTGCCGCGCCGGCCGCTTCCTGGCGCATTCGATCACTGACCTGGAACACCTAGTATCCATGCTTGCTGAGGTCGCCCGATGACAGACCCAAAGAACCTAGAGAACAGGCTGCATGAGAAGGCCGACCCGGCCCGCGCCGTTTCCACTGGTCGGGTGCGCTACACACTGGCCGAACTACTGGCCGACGCGGAAGCATCCGGGGCTTACCCGCTGCCGCCGGAGGAACGCGAATGGATGGATGCGCCGTCTGTGGGTCGGGAATGGCCAAACAGTGAAGATTGAAAAAGGCGGCCAGTTCGAGTGGCCGCCCTTTCGTCATTAGCTGCACGCTTGGCGCAAGGCGTTCATTGCTTCTTGAAAATCAGCCTGTGTCGCCCGGCCCGTTTCAGCTTGGTAGTACACCACCATAAAAGCATTAGCGACGGCTTCGGCCAATGGCCCAAGGCTCCGCGCTTCCGCTTGGTTGATGTACTCCAAAGAAGAAAGAATAGCCGCTGCTTGATGCACTGCTTGCCCTGGTTCGATAATATGTTGTGTTGTCATAATTCACCTCTCCAGTAGGTGTTGATTGAAAGTGCCGGGCTGGTTGTGGCCAGCCCGGTGCGCCTACAGGTACAGCCCCGCCGCCTCCGCGAATGCTGACCGCTCATTCCTGCCGCCATTAACCTCAATACTTATCGGCTTAGTTTCGCTCTCTCTCATAGGGTCTGGCCGTGATACAAAAGCGGCTGTTTCTGTCTCTGCATCGACCTCGGTCGATTGATCACCCAGCGGCGAAATAAATACCTGGCTGACTTCTTCCCTTGGCGCTTCATCCAGGGCCGCCAATGCGGCCATGTATGTTGATGTCGTCATCGTGCTAACTCCTGACTTCGTTACTATCTGGGCCAGAATCGGCGCCCAAGCTATTGCCCTCGAACTGGCCAGATTGGCTTGCTTCTTTCGGCTCCATGCTTTCGCGTATCGAAGCAGCCAGTTTTCCGCCTGTGGTTTCGCTCACTCGCTCCTGGAATCCCTGCTTCACTTGAGAGCCGACACCCTTGGCTAACTCGGAGGCCGTGCCTGTGGCCAGCTTCGCGGCCTTGGCAAAGCCGCCACCGCTTGAGCTACTGCCGCTGTCACCAAAGCCAGCCGCTTGGGCGAATGGGCTACTGCCAGCAGTACCCGCTTCACCACCACCGTTTCCGCCACTGCTGACAACTGACCCCATGCTGGACATGTCACCGCCGGTTTCCATACTCGCTGATGCTTTCTGAAAAGCCGCTTGGAGTGCACTTGCACCTCCGGCTGCACCGGCTGCGGCACCCATAACCGCTTTACCTGCCAGGGCAGCGCCGCCAGTTGCCATACTGGCCGCCGTCACCGCCGCCCCAACTGCCGCACCCGCACCGAAGTTTCCAATTCCACCGGCTGCGCCAATACCACCACCAGACACAAGACCAGAAATCATCGGCGGAACTTTGTTGACCAAGAAAAGCAAGATGACCGATATAACCAACATCACGGCCAGTTCCTGGGATGCCATGTTCTCGCTGATTTGCGTGTAGTAGTGATTGATGAACTCTTTGCCAATCGCAACCAGAAGCACCATTGCCATAAGCTGTGCGGCCAGGCCCAGCACGGTCTTGTAGTAATTGATCGCCATGTCGGAAGTCCAACGACTTCCACCAAAGCCAAGGAAGAACACACCGGCATACAACAGAATCCAGGCTGATGCGAGCAACAGCAACAGGTTGACCGCAATCAACGCCAGGACAAACAAAACAGCCAGGGCCATTAGCTCCATGACCAGAGCAGTTGCCATCTGCCGCCATCCCAGCTCCGAGGTGGCCTGTACTGTGCGGTTGTATAACTCGAAACCAAGATCAAGGATGCTGGAGGGCCCAAGATTGCTATTGGAAAGTCCCCCCGCCTGCGCGCCCAGAGTTTGCAATGACTGAACAATCGTACCGGCGATATTCATGCCCTGGTTCGCATTCGTCAGCAACCACCAGAAAAAGCCGGTGAAGATCGTGAAGCGAACGAACTCCGCGAAGAACTCGCCAATGTCGGCCTTGCGCAAAGCCATCATGCCGAATGTCCAGACCATCGAAATCACAACCAGCGTCCAGAACAAACGCGATGCAGCGGACTCAATAGCTGGCCCCCATGTTGCGGCAGCATCATGAAAACGCTTGAGCACATCATTCATAACACCGCTGCTACTTAGCTCCTGCGCCATTGCAGGTTCAGCCAGCACCATTGTGGCGACCATCATCAAGCCACCTAGAGCAATTTTCTTTCTCATGGCGACCACCTCAATAATCATCTTTAGGGCTGGGCTTGAACTCCCACTGACGCATCTGCTTGGCCTTCTGGAATGCTCTGCATTCCTCGGTAAAGGCCTCTCGGTTCGCTTCGCTGCGCATTTCATTCAGTGCTGCCTGGAACGCATCGGGGGCACACGTCGCCGCATTTGGTTCGGGCATCCTTTCCTGTTCACATCCAGCCAACAACAGCAACGTAGCCGCGGTAGTAAAAAAGATTTTTTTCATCTCACCGCCTCCCTAGTAGTTGTCTGCCGGACTCGGGCGAAACGTCCAGGTACGCATTTGCTCGGCCCTGGCATCACCTCGCGCCTCGGCATCGAGTTCTGCTGCAATCCGGGCTGCCTCCGCGTTGTGTTGGGCGGTCAACATGGTGCGAATCTGCAAGAGCTGATTGGCCTGCTGGCTGGCGAGCTGGTTGGCGTAGCCGATGGCCTGTAGCTGGCCAGTTGCACCCTGGGCCGCGCCTTGCAGCCGCTCCAGGGTACGGGCGTCATCCTTCAAAGCCTTTTGCTGGTCGGCAACGGTCTGGAACAGGGCATCGTTGGCCTTCTTTTGCGACTCTGACGCCAGGCGGCGGTTCTCTTCCATCGCTGCCTTTTCGGCCGGCGTGCATCCGCCGCTGCCGTTGAAGCATGGCGAGCTGCGGTAATAGGCCACGTCCTGAAACTTGGCCAGGTAACGATCCAGGCTGCCTAGCTGGTTCTCGTAATAGGCCAGCGTGTTTTGCGCGGCAATCAGCCGGTTGATCGTAGTCTGCGCCTGATCCCAGATATACGCGGCTGGGGCCATCGTGTTCTGGAGCTGATTTTCGTACTGCTGCAACTGGGTCTGGTACTGCTCAATCTGCTTGAGCGTCTGCGCCACCGACTCGATGGCCGTCATGATGTTCTGGGCCAGGTTGCCGCCGTCGATGACGGGGATACCAGCTTGCACAGGGGCGGTGGTAGTGGTGATAAAGCCGGTTGCGAGTGCAACGGCTAGAGCGGTTTTTTTAGCCGCTAAAATTTTGGACTTCATGGTCGTACTCCGTCGATGAAAAGAAGGCATTGCCTTGACCAAGCGTTGTGCTTGTTCTCGGCAACGTTTCATCGAAGAGCTACGCCACTAGCTGATCGGTATTGCCCTTGGCGCTGAGGCCCGGACTTACAAACGTAAAACTACTCTGTTTTTTTATCGCTTTCGGACAAGCCAACTTCCCGGCCAATCTCTTCAAGCTCTAGCGGCTGTACTGCCGCCGTCAGTATTTCGCGTATTTCCGCGTCGGTGCTCCTATCGTTGAGCGCTGCTCGAACTTTCAACGCACGGTGCACCTCGGCGGGTAAATTCCTGATAAGCACATTTGCCATATCAATACCCTTTTGGTGTACCCGACAACCATGCTATCAAAGATATTAAAAATAGCAAGACCTATACTCTTGCAACCGGCGGTAGCCGATCAGCCCCGCAGGGCAGGATTCCCGTTGAGTGCCCCCGGCGCGAATAAGGGACAGTGAAGATAGATAACCGGCTTGCCGGTTAGCTAACTTCACCCATCCTGCCCGCATTTCACCCACTATTGAAAATCTAGCGCATATCGAACGTAAAGCGTTTTATCGTCAAACAAACACCGATTCTTGGCAACATAACCGTAATCGTCACCAAATCGGCCTGCAATCGACATAGTCGCTTCAAAATCGCTGCTCAATCGGCTTTAAATCGGAACCTAAAATGCCAACAATCGACACAAACCATTCGCCCCGATGGGGCGAGTTGGACGCCAAAAAAGAAGGGCATAACCCGCCCCTCAAGTGTCAATGAACACAAGAAATTTGCCTCCCCTCCCGTCATACCACTAAGGCGACGTATTGATACTTGAGGGGCAACCTTTCCTGATGTTGACACCTTCACGCAGGTTACTGGTTATGGGCGTCCAACACACACGGCTCATTCCTGCTTGGTAATAATAAGAATAATAATCTTCTTATTATTCTTACCGAACGAATGGGCACTGCTTAGCCATTTCACGTTTCGAGCCAAGGTTTCAGTACAGATAACTACAAGTGCACACAGCGGCCCTCCAGCACCGTTAGACGCAGATTCTGCTTCAGCTCATGGAATAAGGGACTCCGGGTTGTTTTCCCCTCTCACAAGGCGTTTCAGCGGCCACTGAAGCCGCCTTCTCTTCTTGGCGTTAAACCATCGGCCTATGGCCGATTGATAAAGCCCGCCAGGGCTTTATTGGCAAGGTCAGAACGCGCCCTCAAGGCGCGAGCTGCACCGCGCATGATGGATTATCTTTAGATAATCTTGGATGGATTTCCCAAACTGCCCGCAAAGCAGCGCACCGTCTGGGTTTTCCAAATTGGGACGGGGAACGTTACGACGGCAGAAGGGGAGCGTTACGACGGTAACAAGGGAACGTTACGACGGTAAACGGGTGCAGTTGCCGTGGGGCCAGGCCTCTTGATCTCCCATTTTCCCTTGGCGTATTCGTTCACTACCCAACCCACGGCGGCAAGTTCGGCCAGTGCCTTCCGGGCAGTCTGACGGCGTTTTTTCATAGCTTCGGCATTGGCTTCATCTGGCCAGACATAGCCGCAAAGCGTGTCCAGTTCCACGCGCCCGGATTTGCCGGGGTCGATCCAGCCGCATAGCCGTTGGTGCATCAGCCGTGCCGGATCAGTCTGTAGCACCCGCACTTCCGCCATGTCGATACGGGCATATGGACGATGCCCCAGGATCGCTTCGGCAATACGCGGATTCAGGGCAACCCATAGCCTGCCGTCCGTCTCGTCAAAAGCATGACTCATCAGGTGGAACGCGGCTTGCCGCCGTCCCTTCGTCACAAGGATGGTGACGTTCGACATGCGCAGCAGGCTGGCTTTGAGCGCCTTGATGTTGTCGCCGCTATCCGTCATGCCCGTTTCTGAGAGCAGTTTGGTCAGGCTCTCACGAACCACCAAGCCGTCTTGCTCAATGGCTTCGAAACGGGGTTCAAGGAATAGCCGTAGCTGTCGCCCCGTCTCACTGGTCGGTTCCGGGGTTAGCAAGATGCCGTTCGGGCCGCCAAGGGCCACGATGCCTTGCAAAAGACGCATATCATCGGCCCCGAGAGGTTCGAATCCGACGAAACGCATGGATTCGTCCTCGCCAAAGGTGTAGGTCACGTCCAGCTTGCAGCGTTTGCGATCGCCACGCTTGAGGCTGCGGAACAGGCCAGGTGCCAAACAGTGCGCGGGATCATGTCGGACGTGGGTCAGGTCATGCTTAGGCTTCTTCACGCTGTCTCCTTTTCACCTTGCACTGCCGCTCCAGTACAGCAGGCTTCAACACGCCGCCGTCGTGCCGTCTAAACCAGAGTTCTTGAAAAGGTGCGCCATAGTTGGCCTTGCTGACGCCAAAGCGGACAAAATACCCACGCTGACAATCATCGACCCCCAGTATCTCGGCCTCGCCTTGCGTCATGCCGGATAGGTACGATTGCCAACGGATGTTATCAACCAGTACGGACGATCCACGACTGGCCTGCTGTTGATCGCCCGACCCCATCATGGCTGCGCTTTTACTCGCGTGGTGCAGAAACACAATGGAGCAGCCTGTATCAGCGGCTATGGCCTCCATGTGCCCAACAACCTGCGCCATCGGCCCGCTAGCGTTCTCCTCCTCAATGTGGAAGCGCCGCAAAGTGTCCAAGATCATCAAGCGACGACCTTCAGCGGCTCGTTTGAGAGCATCGAACCAGCTAGCAGCCATGATGTTTGGGCATTTACCGATCAAGGGTTCAATGAGCAAACCATCAGCCACGGCTTGCCGTTCCGCTGCGCTGAGGTGTGCCCCAAGGGCGTGCAGACGATGGTGAATAGCGGCCGGTGGATCTTCAGCAGGCAGATAGACCACTTGCCCGGTGGGAAACTCGCCTATTTCAAGTAAATCAGGCCCGCCTGCAATCTGTGCAGCCAATTGAAGGGCCAACATGGATTTACCAGCCCCACCAGGCGACACAAGAGCACCAACAGTGCCAGCAACCATATTAGGCAGAACATAATCAATGGGTGGCGGCAATTCCGTGAAAGCCGCCATAAGATCAAGAGCCATATAACTAGCCCTCTATAGGGCCAGGTCGCGCAGCTTGATCACCCGATGATTTACGTGCCTCAATCCACTCTTCGACCTCTGACAAATCCCAGGCGACATTTCTACTGGTTAACGCGATACGGCGTGGAAAATCCCCTCGCTGCTCCAGGTTATAAATTGTTCGTGTCGAAAGCGGGATCATCTCCAGGAGCTTCTTCCTGTTGATGAGGGTCTTTATATTTTGCATGGGTCAATACCTCTCAAATGAATAGTTGCTATTCATCGAGTAGCTGCGCGAAGCAGCTAATCGGTAATTGACCTGCCCGATGCCAATGGCGGCCTTATTTATAAATTCACGGCATCAACTTCAATGCTATCAAAGATAGCAAAAACATCAACCCTTACTGCCTCCCGAAGTCCACTCATCAATCATATCGGCCCAATCCTGCAACATCGCCGCCCGCTGCTCGCGGTACTCAGCCTTGTTGTAGACAGCCCTCACGCCCTTCTGCTCGTGCGCCAGGCACTTCTCGATCCAGTCGGTGTTGTAGCCGGCCTCATGCAACAGCGTGCTGGCTGTGCGCCGCAAATCATGCGGTCCGAACTTGGTAAGTGACTTCCCATCTTTCTGCGCCGCCTTGTAAGTCAGCGTCAGCACCTGGTTAAGTGTGGCAGCGCTCATCGGCGCATCCGAGTCGTACCGTGATGGCAAAACGAAGTCGGAACCACCGGCAAAGGTTTTCATGGCAATGAAAATATCCAGAGCCTGCTGGGACAGAAATACCAGGTGCGGGTTACGGCGTTTCATCCGCTCCTTTGGAATCGTCCACAACGCTTCGCTGAAATTGATCTCGCTCCAGGTCGCATTGGTCAGCTCGCTCTTGCGCACCATCGTCAGCAATAACAGCTTGGCCGCCGCACGGTTTGTTGGGCTTGTGCCCACTCGCTCCATGTACTGGTACATCAGCCCAATTTCTTCTGGCGTCAACGCTCGGTCACGTGGCTCGAATCGAGCGATGCTTGTTGGGCGCACCAGTTCTGCCGGGTTTTCGACCTTCTGCCCACGCTCGATGGCCCAGCGAAATACCTGCAACACGATTTCACGCACATGAACGGCGGTGGCCGGTGCGCCTCGCTCAACAATGGCATCAGCCAGCGCCCGCAAGTCTTCGTGGGTGATCTCCACCAGCTTCTGATTGCTGAATTTCGGCTTCAGCTCACGCTCATAAACCGAGCGGCGCATATCGCGGGTGGAGTCGGCCATCTGGTAGCCACGCAGCCACTTCTCCGCCCAGGCACCGAACGTCTCTGCATCTTTCACCCGCGCCTTGTCTCGGGCTTTCTCCTTGGCCGGCGACTTGCCCGCCGCAACCATCTTCTTGGCGTCACCCAACAGCTCGCGGGCTTCGGCCAGGGTGATGCCACCGACACCATAACGCCCAAAGGTGATGGTCTCCTGCCGACCGTTGATTGAGTAGTTGTAACGGAACGAGATGGAGCCGGCTGGAGTCACTGCCACATAGAGACCTTCCCGGTCATTCACTTTGTAGAGTTTGTCCCTGGGCTTGAGATTGCGCAGCTTGGTATCGGTCAGCATGTACCTTGTCCTTCTTCGTCTCCGATACCATGCTGAAAAAATCTCGAATTTATCGTATTTTTTCTTACGAAACAGTAACTTATAGAATATTAATACCATGAACACACAAAAGAACGCAGCATGGTATCGGCATCAATCATGGCATCGCCAAACCATAATACCAGCTTTAATGCCATGCTCAAACGGTGCTTGGCGCTTCCTCCCGTTGCCAGATCGTGCCAAACACAAACAAAAAAAAGCCCGCAATTACGCGGGCTTAGCGGCATTTCATGCCATCAGGTGCCTGGCTGTGCCAGACGCGGAATCATTTATTCCACTCGATTGTCAATAGCATCGTGGAAACCATTGTGTAGCAAGGCTTTCGGCCTGATGCGGGTGGCTTGATACCGACAACGATACCGACAAATTGCCGCGTCTCAGCGGGGTCACCTGGCTAGCTCCATCCAGTTCATGTTGTCCCATCGTACCGGCATCGCCCTCGGCTCCCTCAAAACTGCCCTACTGAGGGGTGGTCGAGCCCTTTCCAACGGGGAGCCCCCCTCGAATGCTGAGGGCTAATGGTATCAGATGCGGCTTTCGCCCCTCGTCTGACGGTATCAGCGACAGCGTCTTCTGCGGGGCTAACGGTATCAGAGCCGAATCACCCCCGTACTTTGACGGTATCAGCGGCTGAAGCAGCCCGGACACCCGTGTCTGATACCGTCAAGTCAGTGTCAAGTCGTGCCATAGAGCACCACGTGTCGGCGCCGGTCCAATATTGACCAGGTGTACCGGTTGAATTTTGACCAGGGGCGATAGCTGCTCGTCATTGCTGCAGCTGTGGATAAGTGTATCGGATTCGCGGTCCTGTTTGCCCTCCTGTGTGCTTGCTGTCGAGCGAGGGAGAGGCGACGCGGGGGAATCTGCGAAGGGCGTAGCCCGAAGCAGATTCCCCCGCGTCGCGCCGGCTCAGAACGGGTCAGCCCCGTCGCTTTCAGACGCTACAGCCCGCTTGCTCTTCTCCCTTGACTGGATGCGGGACTTGGCGGCCGCGCTGCTGTGCTGGAAGCGCCACGACTCGTTACCGGTCTCCACGATGTGGCAGTGATGCGTCAGCCGGTCCAGCAGCGCCGTCGTCATCTTGGCGTCGCCGAACACGCTGGCCCATTCCCCGAAGGTCAGGTTGGTCGTGATCATCACGCTGGTGTGTTCGTAGAGCTTGGAGAGCAGGTGGAAGAGCAAGGCGCCGCCGGCTTGGCTGAAGGGGAGATAGCCCAGCTCATCGAGGATGACCAGGTCCATGCTGCGCAGCGACAGCGCAAGCCGCCCGGCTTTGCCAGCGGCCTTCTCCTGTTCGAGCGCATTGACCAGATCGACCGTCGAGTAAAAGCGCACTCGCCGGCCATGACGCGTAATCCCTGAGACGCCCAGCGCCGTTGCCAGATGGGTCTTGCCCGTGCCCGGCCCGCCGATGAAGACGACGTTGTGCGCCTGGTCGGTAAACGACAGATCGGCCAGTCCTGTGATGAGCTTGCGCTCAAC
>NZ_BCUG01000037.1 GCF_001591165.1 Thauera butanivorans NBRC 103042 | reverse complement strand
AAGAAGGCGTGAATCTGATTCGTCGTGGACGTGCGTTCGCGTACCAGGGCTTCACGTACCCGGTGCAGCGCCGAGATGGTCTGCTGGGTCTCGGTGCGCGGACGCACGAAGCGCATGCTCGGCCGGCTCGCCGCCTCGCAGATCGCCTGGGCGTCGGCGAAGTCATTCTTGTTGCCTTGCACGAAGGGCTTGACGAACTGCGGCGAGATCAGCCGCGTCTCATGTCCCATGCCGCCCAACCGACGCGCGATCCAGTGCGCACCGGCGCACGCTTCCATCACGACGCGGCAGGCGGGAAAGTTGCCCAGCATCGTCAGCATCTGGCTGCGCGACACCTTCTTGCGGAATACCATCCGCCCCTTCTCGTCCTGAGCATGAAGGTGGAAGCAGTGCTTGCCCAGGTCGATCCCGATCAACGTCACCGCATTCATGATAATGGCCTCCGAAAAGAACAATCCCCGTTCAGCGTAGCCGCTGAGCGGGGATCGGGCTGACCATCTCATTAGCCCCCGCCAGTACGAAGCCCCCGCCAGTACGAAACCGGACGGGGGCCTTGCGCTCAGCGGACGGGCTCACGCCCGCCCTGCGTCCCTGCCTTACACCTCGATGGTATCGGCCACCGCGCGGAATTCCTCGATCTGGTCGAAGTTCATGTAGCGGTAGATGTCGGCTGCCTTCTGATTGACGATCTCGACCTGCGCCATGTACTCCTGCACGGTCGGGATCTTGCCCATCAGCGCGCACACCGCCGCCAGCTCGGCCGAACCCAGATACACCCGGGTGTCGATGCCGAGGCGGTTGGGGAAGTTGCGCGTCGAGGTCGACATCGCGGTGCTGCCCTTGCGGATCTGCGCCTGGTTGCCCATGCACAGCGAGCACCCCGGCATCTCCATGCGGGCGCCGGACTTGCCGAGCACGCCGTAGTAGCCTTCCTCGTTGAGGATCATCGCGTCCATCTTGGTCGGCGGCGCGATCCACAGGCGGGTCGGGATGTCGGTCTTGCCGTCCAGCACCTTGCCGGCAGCGCGGAAGTGGCCGATGTTGGTCATGCACGAGCCGATGAAGACTTCGTCGATCTTGTCGCCGGCGACCTCGGACAGGAACTTGACGTCGTCCGGGTCGTTCGGGCAGGCAACGATCGGCTCCTTGATGTCGGCCAGGTCGATGTCGATGACCGCGGCGTACTCGGCATCGGCATCGCCCTTCAGCAGCTCGCCGCTGGCGATCCAGTCTTCCATCGCCTTGATGCGGCGGCGCAAAGTGCGGGCGTCCTCGTAGCCGTTGGCGATCATCCACTTCATCAGCGTGATGTTCGAGTTCATGTACTCGACGATCGGCGCCTTGTTCAGATGCACCGTGCAGCCGGCAGCCGAACGTTCGGCCGAGGCGTCGGTGAGCTCGAAAGCCTGTTCCACCTTCAGGTCGGGCAGGCCTTCGATCTCGAGGATGCGGCCGGAGAAGATGTTCTTCTTGCCCTTCTTCTCGACCGTCAGCAGACCCTGCTTGATCGCGTACAGCGGAATCGCGTTGACCAGGTCGCGCAGCGTGACGCCCGGCTGCAGCGTGCCCTTGAAGCGCACCAGCACCGATTCGGGCATGTCGAGCGGCATCACGCCGGTGGCGGCGGCGAAGGCCACCAGGCCGGAGCCGGCCGGGAAGGAGATGCCGATCGGGAAGCGGGTGTGCGAGTCGCCGCCGGTGCCGACGGTGTCGGGCAGCAGCAGGCGGTTGAGCCAGGAGTGGATCACGCCGTCGCCCGGGCGCAGGCTGACGCCGCCGCGGGTGCTGATGAAGCTCGGCAGCTCGCGGTGCATCTTGACGTCGACCAGCTTCGGATAGGCGGCGGTGTGGCAGAAGGACTGCATCACCAGGTCGGCCGAGAAGCCGAGGCAGGCGAGATCCTTGAGTTCGTCGCGGGTCATCGGGCCGGTAGTGTCCTGCGAGCCGACGGTGGTCATCTTGGGCTCGCAGTAGGTGCCCGGGCGGATGCCCTGGCCTTCCGGCAGGCCGCAGGCGCGGCCGACCATCTTCTGCGCCAGCGAGAAGCCTTTGCCGGAATCGGCCGGCGCCTGCGGCAGGCGGAACAGCGTCGACGGCGGCAGGCCCAGGGCTTCGCGCGCCTTGGTGGTGAGGCCGCGGCCGATGATCAGCGGAATGCGGCCGCCGGCACGCACTTCGTCGAGGATCACCAGCGTCTTGAGCTGCGATTCGGCGATCACGGCGCCGTTCTTCAGCGCGGTGACCTTGCCGCTGGCCTGGTCGACCGTCAGCTCGATCTCGTCGCCCATGTCCATCTGGCCGGCGTCGATCTCGATCGGCAGCGCGCCGGCGTCTTCCATGGTGTTGAAGAAGATCGGGGCGATCTTGGAGCCCAGGCACACGCCGCCGAAGCGCTTGTTCGGCACGTAGGGGATGTCCTCGCCGGTGAACCACAGCACCGAGTTGGTGGCGGATTTGCGCGAGGAGCCGGTGCCGACCACGTCGCCGACGTAGGCCACCAGATTGCCCTTGGCCTTCAGTTCTTCGAGGAACTTGACCGGGCCGCGCACGCCGGCTTCTTCCGGCTCGATGCCGGGGCGCGGGTTCTTCAGCATCGCCAGCGCGTGCAGCGGGATGTCGGGGCGCGACCAGGCGTCCGGCGCCGGCGACAGGTCGTCGGTGTTGGTTTCGCCGGTGACCTTGAACACGGTCAGCTTTTGCGAGGCGGGGACTTCCGGGCGGCTGGTGAACCACTCGGCGTCGGCCCAGGACTGCATCACGGCCTTGGCGTTGGCGTTGCCCTGCTCCGCCAGTTCCTTGACGTCGTGGAAGTAGTCGAACATCAGCAGGGTCTTCTTCAGGCCCTCGGCGGCGACCGCGCCGACTTCGGCGTCGCCCAGCAGGTCGATCATCGGCTTGATGTTGAAGCCACCCAGCATGGTGCCGAGCAGTTCGGTGGCCTTGGCGCGCGACACCAGGCCACAGGCCTCTTCGCCCTTGGCGACCTTGGCCAGGAACTCGGCCTTGACCTTGGCGGCGTCATCCACGCCGGCCGGCACACGATAGGTCAGCAGCTCGACGAGGAAGTCTTCCTCGCCGGCGGGGGGGTTCTTGAGCAGGGCGACCAGTTCGGTGACCTGCTGCTTGTTCAGCGGCAGCGGGGGGATACCGAGAGCGGCGCGTTCGGCGACATGGGCACGGTAGGCTTCAAGCACGGTGAGTTCCTCACTTTTCGTGGCGGTGATCGGGGCCCCGCGCGAGGATCACCCGCGCGGATCGGAACGGATTATATGTCTTTTATAAGACTGGCGGTGCACCGCAGCAGAAAGACATCGTATCCGCATGAAAGGCGCCGCAATTCTACTCCCTGCCGGCACCTTGGAGCAGAATGGCGGCCTTGACCGAGGTATAGCATCCCGAGCCGATGAAAACGACGCCCTGCCCCTGTGAATCGGGCCTGCCTTTCGCGCGCTGCTGCGGCCCGCTGCTCGCCGGCGAAAGCACCGCCGCCACCGCCGAAGCCCTGATGCGCTCGCGCTACACCGCCTTCACCCGGCGCGATGCCGCCTATCTGCTGCGCACCTGGCACGACAGCACCCGCCCGGCGACGCTCGACCTGGACGAAGATCCGGCGCCGAAATGGATCGGCCTGAAGGTCCTGTCCCGCGGCCAGCCCGACGGCAACAACGCGCAGGTCGAGTTCCTCGCCCGCTACCGCGTCGGCGGCCGCGCCCGGCGCCTGCACGAAAACAGCCGCTTCGTCCGCGAAGACGGCCTCTGGTACTACGTCGATGGCGACATCGACGGCGGCACTGCCGAAGGAGAAGCACGGCAATGAACCTCGAGAAAGTCATCTTCGGCTTCTTCATCCTGCTCGCCGCGACGCTCAATTTCGGCTTCTTCGTCGGCGAGATCGACAATCCCGCGCATCACGACGTCTATGAGCTGTTCGCCGCGCTGGTGGTGAGCCTGATCGCGACGGTGCTCAAGTTCGGCGACCGCACCCAGATCGGCGCCGTCCATCTCGCCACCAGCCTGGTGGCCGACCTGCAGCTGATCGCCGCGGCGATGGTGTGGGGCTATGCCGCCCACGTCTCCGGCGCCGGACTCACTGCCACCGCAACCGCCAACGTGGTGTCGCTGTCGGGCGGTGCGCTGCTCGCCAACCTCGTTTCGGTGGTGATCCTGATCGCCGAAACGATCATGCAGCGGCGCTGATCCGGTGCGATGAAGGGGGCGCAGCCGCTGGCGCGGCACCACGGCATCTTCCTGCTGATCCTGCGGCGCCTGCGCGCGCCGCTGATCCTGCTCATCGCCATCATGGCGGTGTCGGTGCTCGGCCTCACGCTGGTGCCGGGCGTCGGCGAAGACGGCCGGACCACTTACCTGAGCTTCTTCCACGCGCTGTACTTCATGAGCTACACCGCCACCACCATCGGCTTCGGCGAAGTCCCTCACAGCTTTTCCGAGCAGCAGCGGCTGTGGGTGATGGCCTGCATCTACATGTCGGTGATCGGCTGGGCCTACACGCTCGGCACGCTGTTCGCCGTGCTGTCGGACCGCAGCCTGCAGCAGGCGATCGCCACCCAGCGTTTCGTACGCGCAGTGCGCCGCCTGCGCGAACCCTTCTACCTCGTCTGCGGCTACGGCGAGACCGGCCGCCTGATCTGCGGCGCGCTCGACCGCATGCGGCTGCGCGCGGTCGTCGTCGAGATCGACGAAACCCGGGTGGGCGAAATCGGCCTGCGCAGCTTCTCGGCCGACGTGCCCGCGCTCTGCGCCGACGCCTCGAATCCCGAAGTGCTGCGCGACGCCGGCCTCACCCATCCCCATTGCGCCGGCGTCATCGCGCTGACCAACGACGACGCCACCAACCTCGCCATCGCCATCGCGACCCGGCTGATGGCACCGAAGCTGCCCGCGCTGTGCCGCGCGGAACACCGCTCGACCTCGGCCAACATGGCCTCCTTCGGTACGCGGCACATCATCAACCCCTTCGAACGCTTTTCCGCGACGCTCTCCACCGCGCTGCACGCACCGGCCACCTCGCAACTGCTGGCCTGGCTGACCGGCCTGCCCGGCACCGCCGTCGAGCGCCGCCGCAGCCCGCCGCGCGGCGCCTGGATCGTCTGCGGACACGGCCGCTTCGGCCACTGGATGGTCGATGCGATGGACGCCGAATCGCTGCCGGTCACGATCATCGACCGCAGCGAACCGCCGGATGGCGCGCATCGCTGGATACAGGGCGACGGCAGCGGCGCCGGAACCCTGCTCGCAGCCGGCGTGCAGCAGGCCACCGGCATCGTCGCCGCCACCAGCTCGGACATCGACAACCTGTCGATCGCGGTCACCGCGCGGCAGTTGAACCCCGAACTGTTCGTGATCCTGCGCCAGAACCTCCAGGTGAACCAGGTATTGTTCGACACCTTCGAATCGGACATCACCGTCGTGCCGAGCGAGATCATCGCCCACGAATGCCTCGCCATTCTCGCCACGCCGCTGCTGGAGCCTTTCCTGCGCGACATCCAGGGCCACGGCGACGGCTGGTGTGCCGAACAGCTCGAACGCCTGACCGGGCGCTTCGGCTGGAAAGTGCCGGAAGTCTGGAGCGAGCGCGTCAACCTGAGCCGCGCCCCTGCCCTGCATCAGCGCCTGATGCGCGGCGAAACCATCACGCTGGACCAGGTGCTGCGCTCGGCCACGGACCCCGGCACCCGGCTCGACTGCGAAGTCCTCTATCTCGAACGCGACGACGACGACCATCTGCTGATGCCGCCGCCCGACACCGCACTCAGGCCGGGAGACGCGTTGCTGCTGGCCGGCAGGCGCCGCGCCCGCGATGCCTTTGCGCTCAACATCGCCTACGAACACACGCTCGCCTGGCTGCTGAGCGGCGAAGACCTGCCGGGCGGCTGGATCTGGCGCAAGCTGTCACGGCAGGGCACGAAGCGGACGAAGCCGCAGCTCCCCTGAGGCCTGCGCCGGCGCCATCCACCCGGCGCCATCCACCATTCACACGCCGTTCAGCTCACGTCCTCGCCGGCAACCAGGACGATTTCCTCGCCGCCGAACTGCACCCGCTGGCCGGGACGCAGCTTGGCGCGCTTGCGGCTCTCCACCTTGCCGTCGACCTTGACCTCGCCCGCCTCGACCGCCGCATGGGCGACGCCGCCCGAACCCACCAGCGCGGCGGCTTTCAGCAATTGATCGAGCTGGATGTGCTCGCCGCGCACGGCAAAGGAAATGCTCATGAAAAACTCCACCAAGGCCGGGCGGCGCCGGCCCGCCCGGGCCTGCGTCCGCTCATGTCAGAATGCGGCATTGTCGCCTGTACCGCCGCCCCATGACCAGTTTTCAATCCACCGCACCGCTCGACTGCCGCAGCGACGCCTTGCTCGACCTGTCCGCACAGACCATCCGCAACGCCCTCGCAACCGGCGCGCTGCAACCGATCAGGACCGAAAGCACGCTGATCACCCAAGGCGAATTGAGTTTCTCGGTCCGCTGGGTGTCCTCGCTCGCGCTCAAGGACCAGGCCCGCGTCGCCAGCATCAGCACGCGCCGCACCGACTTCAACCCCTTCCTGCCGCCCGAGCCGGCGCTGACCGTCACCAGCCTCGGTGACGGACACATCGTCGTGCTGAACAAGTTTCCGGTCATCGATCATCATCTGCTGATCGTGACACGTGCCTTCGAGGCCCAGACGGCGCCGCTCAGCGCAACCGATTTCCGCGCCCTGGCGACGATTCTCGGCCCGCAGGGCGGGCTCGGCTTCTACAACGGCGGCCGCATCGCCGGCGCCAGCCAGGCACACAAGCATCTGCAATGGGTGCCGGACTCGGCCCTGCGCGCCGACGACGGCTTTGCCGCTTTCAGCCGATCGTTGCGCTACGACATGCCCGGCATCGCCCAGTACAACGCCGCCCTGCCCTGGCAGCACGCCTTCGTCAGCCTGGCCGGCATCGACTGGTGCGATCCAGCGGCGGCCGGCCGGACCTTGCAGGAGGCCTTCGCCACCGCCTGCAAGGCCGTGTCCCTGCCGCCGGCGGCCGACCCGATGCCGCCCTACAACCTGCTCGTCAGCCGCGACTGGCTGCTGGTGGTGCCGCGCCGGTTGGAGAAGTGGCAGGACATCTCGATCAACTCGCTCGGCTACGCCGGCTCGCTGTTCGTCCGCTCGCCCACGCAGATCGAACGCCTGCGCGCCGAAGGCCCACTTGCCGTACTGGCCGCGGTTGGCTTTCCGCCCTGATCAGGCGGCGTTCGGCAAGGGCGTGTGGGGCGAAGGCGCGTTGGGCATCGGCGCATGCGGCAACGGCGGCAGGCCGATCGTCGCGCGCAGCTCATCGCACTTCGGGTTCGGCCGGCCGTCGTCGAAATACACCGGGAATTCGCGGCAAGGCGTGGGCCGGTTCTCGTAGATCGTACAGGCGACCTGCTCGCCCACCGTGCCCGACAAGGCCGAGCAGCGCCGCGGCACCTGATTGCTGCCTTTCATGCAGCGCATGCTGTGGTTCAGCCTCTCGGTCATCCCCACCGGCACAAAGCCACCCGGCGCATCATCGGCTTCCGCCCAGTAGAACGAGATGCGGAAATGCGTGCAGCAGATGCCACAGGTAACGCAGGGGTTCGGCTCTTCCATGTTCGGGCTTTCGGCGGTGGATATGTGGATTCACGGCAGCGGATTCACGGGGCTGCCGGCTTTCCGGCAGGCGCGCATTCTAACGCCGCCGAAAGCGCCCGAAAATCACCCGAAACTTCTTTTTTTATCAGTTGTTTGCCTAAAATATTTGCAGAAATTCAATCAACCCAGCGGCGGCAGCCCATGCCGCGCACGGGCGCGGTCGCAGGCGTCCTCGCCGATGCCCAGCGCCGCATAGGGCGCAAAGTCCCTGCAGGGTGAAGGCCGGCTGGCATACAGCGTACATCGCACCGCCGTGCCGATCTCGCCGGCCAGCGCCACACAGCGCGGTGGCGCGGCATCGGTGCCGCGCATGCGCACCAGCGTGGCGGTGACCGGCACCGTCAGGCCATCCGGAACGCCGCCCGGCGTGATGCTTTCGAGTTCGGAATGGTGGAAATCGACACGGAATGCAGCACAGCACGCGCCGCAACGCGTGCAGTGGTCGTCAGGCTGCCCCACCATCGTCGAGCGCGCCGCAGCACTTCTTGAACTTCTTGCCGCTGCCGCAGGGGCAAGGATCGTTGCGGCCGGGGCCGGCGGCGGCGGGCTCGCGCGGCGCATCCGCTTCGAGCAGTGCCGGCGCCGGAATGCCGGCATCCCGCCAATGCGCATAGATGTCGTTGACCGCTTCGCCCATCGCCCCCAGCCATTCCAGGCGCGTTTCCTCGCCGGCTTCGGCAGCGGAATCCTCCGCCCACGGCGCCAGCACTTCGTCCAGCGTGTCCCGCACGGCGGTGACGGTCTCTTCGTCCAGGCCTTCTTCCCAGCCCTGCGGCCACAGATCCAGGCCCTGGGCGAAGCCTTCCAGCCATTCCTCGCCGACTTTCAGCGTGTCGCCTTCGGCGATGGCGAAGCAGAAAGGCTCCCAGCAGATCTCGTCATCGTCGTCGAGGCCGAGCGTGCTTACCATCTCGTTGTAATAGGCCTTCACCAGGCGGATCGCCCGCTGCAGCCCGCGGCCGCCGCTGAAGCTCGCCTCCTCGCCATGCGCGGACCAGACGTCCGGCAGCCAGCGCTCCACCGGAATCGGCCGCGGCGAGATCAGCACGCCGGCAAGGAAGCCGTCGAGCATCTCGAGGTCCATGCAGTCCTCGGGGACGATGTCGGAGGTCAGCACTTCTTCGAGCGCCTCGAAATCCTCGTCGCTCATCAGATAGGGGTTGTGGGGCTCGGTCATGTCAATTCTCCGGAAATGGCTGCAAGGGTGGCCGAAGCCGCGCCGGACGGCAAGCGAATCAGCAGGGCTCGCCGCGCAGATCGACTTCGAGCCGGTACAGCGTCTGACCGGAATCGCGGTACTTGCGCTCGAAGGGGCTGATCGGCACTTCGGCGGGGAAACTTTCCCACCGTATTTCCCGCCCGAGCGCGATCGACAGCGCCGCCGCCATCTCCTGAATATAGACATCCCAGTTGCTGCGGCATTCCAGCACACCGCCCAGACGCGGAATGAAGGGGAATACCGGATGCGCATGCCAGCGCCGGGCGACGTGGCCGATCTTGGGCCAGGGGTTCGGATACAGGATGTAGTGCCGCGCCAGCCGCAGCCCCGCCTCGTCGAGCAGGCGCCAATAGTCGACCAGGTCGGCGCGGACGAACACCAGGTTGCGCGGCATCAGCGCGTCCGGGTAAGGCTTCTTGCGTTCGAGCCGGTCCTGCGACTGGTCGACGCCGATCACCCAGTGATCGGGATGGGCGCGCGCGATCTGGATGCTGCTGTGGCCGACACCGCAGCCCGCGTCCAGGATCAGCGGCGCCTTGCCATCCCAGCCGGCGAGGCTGAAGTCGAAGGCTTCGCGGTTCCAGGGCGTGATCGGCTTGCGGAAGGGCTCGGCCAGATGCTTGCGCACCAGTGCGTCGAGGCGCTCATGGATGCCATGCTGGGCGCTTTGCGGAATGCGGGAATTGGCGTAGCTCATGCGATGCTCGGTGGATTGATGGCCGGCGCCGGCACGCCGTGGCGCCGCAGCGCGCCTTCGACTTCGGCCAGCGTGCGCAGGCTGCGGATGGCAGCGAACAACTGCTGCGCCTGCGGATAATTGCGCGCCAGCAGGTGAAGCCATTGCTTGATGCGCCCGGGAGCGTGCTCCGCCTCGACCTTGTGCCTGACGCGCTCGCGGAAGGCGCCGATCAGTGGCAGCAGCGCCGCCCATTCGTGCGCCCGCTCCTCGGCATCGGGCTGTTCCAGCCTGCCGGCACGGATGCGCGCGGCCAGGAAAGGGTCTGCCACCGCGCCGCGGCCCAGCATCACGTCGTCGACGCCGGACACCGCCCGGCAGCGCCGCCAGTCGGCCGCGCTCCAGACTTCGCCATTGGCCACCACCGGCACCGCCACGGCATCGTCGATGCGGGCGACCCACTCCCAGTGCGCCGGCGGGCGATAACCGTCGGCCTTGGTGCGCGCATGCACGACCAGCGTGCCGGCACCGCCTTCGCTCAGCGCCTGCGCGCATTCGATCGTCCTCCCCGCATCGTCGATGCCCAGCCGCATCTTGGCGCTGAGCGGAATCGATGCCGGCACGGCGGCGCGCACGGCAACGGCGATACGGTTCAGTAGCTCGGGCTCGTTCAGCAGCGCCGCACCGCCGCGATGGCGATTCACCGTCGGCGCCGGGCAGCCGAAGTTGAGATCCACGCCTGCCGGTGCCAGGCTGGCCAGCCGCGCCGCGTTGTCGTGCATGCACGCCGGATCGGAGCCGAGCAACTGCACATGCACCGGCGTTCCGCCCTCGGTACGGCTGCCCTGCCGCAGCTCCGGCGCAATGCGGCGGAAGAAGCGCTCGGGCAGCAGCGTGCCGGACACTCGCGCGAACTCGGTCACCACGTGGTCGTAGCCGCCCGACGCGGTCAGCGCGGCACGCAGCACGTCGTCGAGCAGGCCTTCCATCGGAGCGAGCAGCAGGCGCAAACCGGTACTTCCTCGAAACGGGTTCATCAGGGGCGCGGCAAGCCGCGTGGGGAGCGGAATTCTAATCCAGACGCGGCCGCAAGCCGATTTCCACTTGCCAGCCATTGCCCAGTCGCGGATAATTCCGCCTCTTTACCACTCAGGGCGGTCACAACCGCCGCCCGCGCGCATCAGGAAGACACCATGAAAGCGGACATCCATCCGAAATATGAAGACGTGAACGTGACCTGCTCCTGCGGCAACACCTTCACCACCCGCTCCACCGTCGGCAAGCCCCAGTACCACGTCGAAGTCTGCTCCGCCTGCCACCCGTTCTACACCGGCAAGCAGAAGATCGTCGACACCGCCGGCCGCGTCGAGCGCTTCCGCCAGAAGTACGGCACCGTCCAGCGCGCCAACTGATCGCGGCTGCACAGCCGGATTCGTGCCCTCCGCTCAGTCGGACTCGCGGCACATCGCAAAAAAGGCAGCCGCGGCTGCCTTTTTTATCGTCGAAACCATCGTTCAGCTCGAGGCCCAACCCGGCTTCGAGCCACCGCCTTTGCCTGCCGGAGCACTCCGCCCCACAATGCGCGCATGATTCGAGAATCCGAAACGTCCTCCCTGTTGCAGCGCCGTATCTACGGCACGCTCGGCATCACGCTGCTGGTCGGCCTCTACCTGCTCGTCGGCCTGGCCGGACACGATCCCTGGCGCGGCGACGACGCCCGCCATTTCGGGCCGATCCTGAGCATGCTGCAGGGCGAAGGCTGGCTGTTCCCGATGCTGGCCGGCGAAGCGCTGCCCGACTATCCGCCGCTGTATTACTGGACCGGCGCCCTGCTGGCCTGGGCCAGCAGCGGTTTTCTCGCGCTGCACGAAGGTGCCCGCCTGGCGAGCGCACTCTTCGTCGCGCTGGGCGTGTATTTCTCCGCCCGCACGGCGGAAGCGCTGTACGGCCGGCCGGCGCGCACCCCCGGCGCGCTGCTGATGCTGGGCGCGCTCGGCCTCGTTCTCCACGCTCACGAAACCCAACCCCTGCTCGCCCTCGTGGCAATGGTCGCGCTGACGCTGCGCGGCCTGTCGCGCGTGCCGCAATCCCCTCTCAGCGGTGCCCTGCTCGCCGGCCTCGGCAGCGCCCTGGCCTTTCTCGCCGCCGGCCTCGGCGGGCTGCTGCTGACCGCACCGCTGTTCCCGCTGATCATGCTGTTCAGCAGCGACTGCCGCAACCCGCGCGCCAGCGGCGCCCTGCTGCTGGGGCTGTGCCTCGCCCTCACACTGTCGGCGCTGTGGCCGCTGGCCGTCCATCTCCACCAGCCCGAGCTGCTGAACCTGTGGCTGCGCACGGAATGGGCCCGTCTCGGCAGTTCGCCGCTGGCGGCCGGCGAAATCGTGCGCGGGCTCGAGCTGTTCGGCTGGTTCACCTGGCCGCTGTGGCCCATCGCGCTGTGGAGCCTATGGCGCGGCCGACGCACGCTGGGCGACCTGCGCTGGCTGCTGCCGGGCCTGAGCGCGCTGCTGATGATCGCGGTCTTCGCCGCTGCCGGCGACCTTTCCCAGGCCGCAGCACTGCCCATCCTGCCCGCCATGGCACTGCTCGCCGCCGGCGGCGTGCCCAGCCTGCGACGCGGCGCGGCCAATGCACTCGACTGGTTCTCGCTGATGAGCCTGGCGGTGTTCGGCATCCTCGTCTGGCTCGCCTGGTCCGCCCAATCCGCAGGCTGGCCGCCCGGCCTCGCCCGCCACGTCGCCCGCAACGCCCCCGATTTCGTGCTGCCCGATCCGGTCTTCCAGGCCGTGCTCGGCGCGGTGATCAGCCTGATCTGGATCGCCCTGCTGTGGAAGCTGCCGCGCTCCAGCTCGCGCGCCCCCGCCAACTGGGCCATCGGCCTGACCATGCTGTGGTGCCTGGCTGTGGTACTGCTGATGCCCTGGTTCGACAACGGCCGCAGCTACCGCGAAATGGTTCGCTCGCTCGACATCGCCGTCACCGGCGAACGGGAAACCAGCCCCGGCGCCTGCATCGCCACCACCGGCCTGCCGGCGCACGTGAAAACCTCGCTCGACTATTTCGCCGACCTGCGCACCGAACGCATCATCGACGACAGCACCCCCTGCCCGCTGCTGCTGGTGATGGATGATGCGCCCCTGAAGACACCGCTCGCCCCCGAATGGCAGGCCGTGTGGGAATTCCAGCGCGGCGCGGGGCGGCGGGCGGAGCATTTCGTGCTGTTGAGGCGGGAGCTGCCCTGAGAGGGGAAACGTGCACCTACCCTCCGCCGCTTCGAGGCTTGCGCCACCGGGTGCCAGCCTCCAAAGTCGCTGCTGCCGGCCTTGTCCGCCGGCGTGAATGACGTGCTTCGGCTTTGATCGGTATCAGCCTTCTTGAAACCGGCGTGCCCCTTCGGCTTCAAGCCCCTGACCCGCTCCCTCTGTAGAACGGCCAGGGTGCCGCATCCAGAGTTGCACTTCATGGGCTTCAAGCCACGCCGGCTGATGCAGCCCCTTGTCCGCATGGCAGACTTTTCGATGATTTTGTAAATAATTCTCGATTACATATAAAATCCGCAGCCTATGCGGAACAGCGTCGCAACAAACCCAAGGACTGGACGCACCAGCCTTTCCCCCACCCTCTTCTTCGATCGACTCTAGGAGCGTGGGCGGTAGAAGATTTCGACTCGATATTTCCGCCAAACCGAGGGGTCAATGACCACGTCCGGGGTCTGGCATGCGCTTGATGTGGCTCGCCGGTCACTTCGATACCGCCCCATGCACTCGCGCGGCGTTTCTGTGGGCTCCCCACGCGCCCTGATCAGGCCGCAACCCAGCCCAATCGATGCATTCGGCGCAGGTTCGACGCCAGACACACCAGGTTCCACTCACCGTTGACCGGTGCCAGCCCGCGCACACTGAACTGCCTGAACCCCATCGCCTGCTTGATCCAGGCGCTATTCACGGTTGCGTTGCTGGGCATCACTGCCGGCGTGCAGATGAGCGACATGGGCCTGCAGGCCATCTCTCTCTCCGCCATCCAGAGCAGCTTCGGCGTCGGCGATGCCACCCTGGGCGCGCTGCAGGGGCTGGCAGGCGTGCTGGTCGGCAGTGCGCTGGCCGTGCCGCTGGCGCGTTTCGCGGATCGTTTCTCGCGCAAGGGGGTGCTGCTGTGCCTGATCCTGGCATCGACCGCGATGATGGTGCTGAGCGCGCTCGCGCCCAATTTCCCGCTGTTCTTCATCGGGCGCTTGGCAGCAGGCATCACCGAGTTCGCGATGGTGCCGCTGGTGTACTCGATGATTCAGCACCAGCACGGCCGGGTTGCCACCCGTGGCGTGGTGGCGGATGTTCGCCACCAGTTTCGCCGGCTCCCAGTAGGGCACGCGGTCGTCCTTCAAGCCGGCGGTGCACAGCACCGGCGGGTAGGCCGCCGGTTGCACGTTCTCATAGGGCGAGATGCCGGCGATGTAGTCGTAAGCCTGGGGATCGGCGAGCGGATCGCCCCAATCCGGACGCAGCAGCGGCACCAGCGGGTGGTCGGCATCACTCATGGTGTTGAGCATGTCGACGAAAGGCACCTGCGCGATCACACCGGCCCACAGTTGCGGCGCCATGTTCATGGCGCCGCACACCAGCAGCCCACCCGCCGACACGCCCTGGGCCACGATCCCGCCCGGCGCGGCATAACCGATCTCCCGCAGATGCCGCGCGCAGGCGATGAAATCGGTCATCGAGTTGCGCTTGTTCATGCGGCACCCGTCCCAATACCAGCGCCCGCCTTTTTCCGCGCCGCCGCGCACGTGCGCGATGACATAGCGAAACCCGGCATCGACCAGCACGGTCGCGGGCAGGGAGAAACGCGGCTCGCTGGAGATGCCATAGGCGCCATACCCGGTGAGCAGCAGCGGCAGCGGCTCAGCCACCGCCGCATCCCGGCGGGAAAGCACCGTGATGGGGATGGTTTCCCCATCGTCTGCGCGCGCGTGCAGGCGCTCCACCCGGTACGCCGCGGGGTCGAAGCCGCTCAGGCGCTCCTGCCCGAAGACCGTGCATTTCCCATCGGCAAGGCCGACGTCGATCCAGCGCGGCGGGCTGGCCGGCGCCTGGTGCACGATGCGCACCTGCCGGGCCTCGTAGCGCTGGGCGGGGGCGAGTTCGATGGCGTAGGCCGGTTCGTCGAAAGCGACCGTCACCTCCTGGCCGCCGGCCTGCATCAGCACCAGGCGATGCAGGCCCTCCGCGCGTTCGAGCCGTACCAGTACGTCGGCGAAGGGCAGAACGGCGACGATCGGCACACCGGCACGGTGCGGCACCAGTTCGCGCCGGACGGTGAAGGTCGTCGGGTCGAGGCTCAACAGCTTGCGGTCGATGGCCCCGTCGGCGTCCGTCAGCATCAGCAGCGCGTCGCCCCACTCATCCACTTCGTAGCGGATGCCGCGCTGGCGCGGCTGCACGATGCGCGCCGGGGCGGTTTCGGCATCGGCGGCGATCAGGCGGACCTCGCTCACGTCGGGGCCGCCGAGCGTCAGCGCGACGAAGCCGCCGGCCGCCGTGCGGGCCACCTGCATGAAGATGGCGGGATCGTGTTCCTCGTACACCAGCACCGCCTCGCCGCCCTCTACGGGCGAGCGATACAGGCGCGCCGGGCGGCTGTGCGCATCGCGCCAGATCCAGAACAAATGGCGGGACGACGGCGAGAAGGTGAAACCGCCATAGCCGAACGCATCGGCCCGCACCACGGTGCGGACGATGCCGCTGTGCAGGTCGAGCAGGCAGATGCGGTGGCGATCGTCGCCGACCACGTCCTCCGCCCAGGCGAAGTAGCGGTCGTCCGGGCTGTGCTGGTGACCGGTGGCGCGATAGTAAGCGTGGCCGCGTGCGCGCTCGGCCTCGTCGAAGAGAAACTGTTCCTACCCGTCCGGCCCCGCACGGGAAAAAACCCGGTGCGAACGGCCGGCGGGAAGCTTGAAGCTGTAGCACCAGCCTTTGTCCGATCTGGGCAGCGGTTCGCTGATCTCGGGCGCCCTGGCCGCCATGCGGGCGCGAAACTCCTCGATGCCGGGCCCCAGCGGACGCAGCACCTCCCGCGCATAGCTCATCTCGGCTTCCAGGTGTTCGCGCAGCGGCGGGGGCAACTGCTCCAAGGTGCGCGAGCCGGACTGCGGGATGAATTTCATCCAGGCATAGGCATCGATGCGCGTGCGCCCGAGCTGCCGGATCTCATGTTCCTCGCGCGGCGCCAGCGGCGGAGAAATTTCAGGCCAGGGAGCTACGGGCCCGGATGACGAGGCAAGAGACATGACCGGATCGCTCCACTCACCCATAAACCATGCACATTCCCGGCAGCGCGACCGGTGCGGCGAAGTACCCCAGCACCGAAAAGAACAGGCTGACCGCGATCAGGATCAGGATCAGGCGACGGTGGCGACGCCAGAAACGCCGCCCCCCATCCACGATGATGCCGAAACGGTGCTTCACGCCCGGACTTTCAATCCAGCCGCAGGAAAGTATCGCGGTAATGCCGCAGTTCCGCGATCGACTCCTGAATGTCGGCCAGCGCGGTATGCGCACCCGCCTTCTTGACTCCGGCATACACTTCCGGCCGCCAGCGCTTGGCCAGTTCCTTCAGCGTCGACACATCCAGGTTGCGGTAGTGGAACCATTCCTCGAACTGCGGCATCCAGCGCGCGAGGAAGCGGCGGTCCTGGCATACCGAGTTGCCGCACATCGGCGAGGTGCGCGCCGGCACCCATTCCTTCAGGAACGCGAGCATGCGTGCTTCGGCTTCGGCCTCGGACACGGTCGAGGCGCGCACGCGGTCGATCAGGCCGGATTTGCCGTGGGTGTTCTTGTTCCAGTCGTCCATCGCGTCCAGTACCGAATCGGGCTGGTGCACGGTGATCACCGGGGCTTCGGCAATGGTTTCGAGCTTTTCGTCGGTCAGGACGATGGCGATCTCGATGATGCGATCGCGGTCCGGTTCGAGGCCGGTCATCTCCATGTCCAGCCATATCAGCGTATTCGGGTCCTGTGCCATAATCCGTGCGCCTTCCTGTCGTGTTCATGCGAAACATTAGAGGGCGCGATTGTGTCATAGAACGGGCCTGCACCCCGCCGCCCCGCCCTCCTTACACACCGACGACCGCCCCATGCAAGCCGATACCCTTTCTTCCCTCGCCAACGGCCTTGCCGTCCTCTTCGTCGCCTTGCTGCTGCTGAGCCTGGCCGTCAGGACGGGCCTGATGCGCCGCCAGATCAACCACGTGCAGGCCTGCCGCGACAGCGTTCCGCCGGCCTTCGCCGAATCCATTCCGTTGAGCTCGCACCAGCGCGCGGCCGACTACACCACCGCACGAACGCGGCTGAGGATGGCCGAGATCGCCGTCAGCGCGGCCTTCGTGCTGCTGCTGACGCTGGGCGGCGGCCTGCAGGCGATCCACGACGCCTGGTCGGCCGTGCTTGCGCCCGGCGGCATCGCGCACGGCGTCGCCCTGCTCGCCGCGCTGGGCGTGCTGGGCTGGCTGGTGGACCTGCCCTTCGTGCTGCTGCGCACCTTCGTCATCGAGAAGCGCTTCGGTTTCAACCGCATGACGCCGGCGCTGTTTGCCGCCGACAGCGCGCGCGAGGCGGTGCTGGCCGCCGTCATCGGCCTGCCGCTGCTGGCCGTGCTGCTGTGGCTGGCATCGGCGATGGGCAGCCTGTGGTGGCTGTGGGTGTGGGTTTTCTGGATGGTGTTCAACCTGCTCGTGATGCTGGTGTGGCCGACTTTCATCGCGCCGCTGTTCAACCGTTTCACGCCGCTGGCGGACGAGGCACTGAAGGCCCGGGTCGAAGGCCTGCTGGCGCGCTGCGGCTTCAAGTCGCAGGGCCTGTTCGTCATGGACGGCTCGCGCCGCTCGGCCCACGGCAATGCCTATTTCACCGGCTTCGGCGCCTCGAAGCGGATCGTGTTCTTCGACACCCTGCTCGACAAGCTGAACGCCGATGAAGTCGAGGCGGTGCTGGCACACGAACTGGGGCATTTCCGCCACCGCCACATCGTCAAGCGCTTCGCCATCATCGCCCCCGCCAGCCTCGCCCTGCTCGCCCTGCTCGGCTGGCTGGCCGGGCAGCCCTGGTTCTTCGCCGGCCTCGGCGCCGAGGCGACCGACAGTGCCACCGCACTGGCGCTGTTCTTCCTGGCGCTGCCGGTGTTCACCTTTCCGCTGGGGCCGCTGATGAGCCACTGGTCGCGGGTGCACGAGTTCGAGGCCGACGCCTATGCCGCACAGCAAACGCGGGCAGCCGACCTCGTCAGCGCGCTGGTGAAGCTGTACCGCGACAACGCCTCGACGCTGACGCCCGACCCGCTGTATTCGCGCTTCTTCGATTCGCACCCGCCTGCGGCAATACGCGTCGCCCGCCTGCAATCCCTGTAGCCCAGCCCAACCGGAGGAGACGAAAAATGAACACCCGATCACTGCTTCGCATCGCCCCGTTGAAAGGCGCCACGGCTGGCCTGCTGGCTGCCGCAGCGCTGTCCGCAAACGCAGACCCCTTCCCCGACGGCGACCCCGTCGAGGGCAAGGCGATGCACGCGAAGCACTGCGTCGAATGCCACGCCAGGCAATTCGGCGGCGAAGACGGCGCCGAGATCTACACCCGCTTCGAGCGCCGCGTCACCACCGCCAGCGCGCTGGCCCAGCAGATCACCACCTGTACGACGATGCTCAATCTCGACCTCTTCCCCGAGGACGAGCAGCACCTCGCCGCCTACCTCAACCAGCACTACTACAAGTTTAAGTGAGCCACGGAAAACAGCAGCGCAAGAAGGGCAATGACGCCACGATCGACGGCCTCATCGTCGCCGCCTTCGGCCGGCACTACGAAGTCGCCACCACCGAGGGCCGGCTGCAATGCTACACCCGCGGCAAGAAGAGCAGCTTCGCCTGCGGCGACCGCGTCCGCATCACGCCGGGCGGCGACGGCCAGGGCGTCATCGACTCGCTGGTTTCGCGCCGCAACCTGCTGTGGCGTTCCGACGCCTTCCGCGAGAAGCTGATCGCGGCCAACCTGAGCCACATCCTGATCGTCGTCGCCACCGAGCCGGGCTTTTCCGATCTGCTGGTGTCGCGCTGCATCGTCGCCGCGGAAAGCCAGGACATCACGCCAATCATCGTCCTCAACAAGGCCGACCTGGGCGACAGGCTGGATGCGGCGCGCACCCAGCTCGCGCCCTTCCGCGCCCTCGGCTACGAAGTGATCGAAATTTCCGCCCTGCAGGGCGCGGCCGGCCTGCGCGAGCGCCTGGCGGGCCTGCAGTCCATCCTCGTCGGCCAGTCCGGCATGGGCAAATCGACGCTGACCAACGCGCTGATCCCGGACGCCCAGGCTGCCACCCGCGAAATATCCGAGGCGCTGGATTCGGGCAAGCACACCACCACTTTCGCCCGCTTGTACCCCCTGAGCGCGCCGCCCATCGACGAAGCAGAATCGGAAGAAGGTGCAGGCTGGCTCATCGACAGCCCCGGCCTGCAGGTGTTCGGCCTCGCTCACGTGAGCGCCGATGAACTGGCCGAGAGCTTCATCGAGTTTCGTCCGCTGCTGGGCCAATGCCGCTTCCGCGACTGCCGGCACGAAGCCGAACCGGGCTGCGCCCTGCTCGAAGCGCTGGCCGGCGGCCGCATCGCGCCGCGCCGCTTCGAGCACTATCGCACGATCCGCGCCGAGATCGCCGAAGCGAAGCGCCTGAACCCCGGCTGGTAAGGCACGGCGGCCGGGCGCGGCGGAGCGCACCCAAAGCCGCCGTCAGCTCGATTTCAGGAAGTCGCCGACGACGCGGATCTGTTCCGGATCCATCAGCATCGGCGCATGGCCCACGCCTTCGAACTCGACGATCTTCGCGCACGGTCCCCGCTGTGCCATCGCTTCCAGCGTCGATCGTTCCAGCAGGTCGGATTCGGCGCCGCGCAGGGCCAGCGTCGGGCAGCCGATGCGCTCGTACACCGGCCACATGTCGATGTCCTCGGTCGCCGGCGTGGCGCGGAAGACCTCGCCGATCGCCGGATCGTAGATCATGACGAAGCCGCCATCCGGCCCCCCGACCGGGCGCACCGAGTAATTGGTCAGATGGCGCCACTGCTCGTCGGTCAGCGGCCCGAACGGCGTGCTGACCTCGCGGATCCAGGCTTCCGCCTCTTCCATCGTGGCGAAGCGCGGTGCCGTGCCGACATAAGGGCCGATGCGCTGCAGCGACACCGCGGTGATCAGCGGGCCGACGTCGTTCAGCACCAGCCGCCGGATCGGCGAGTGCGGCAGGCTGGCGACCAGCATGCCGATGATGCCGCCCATCGAAGTGCCGACCCAATCGACCTGCTCGACGTTCAGGCGTGCGATCAGCGCGATCATGTCCGACACGTAGAGCGGGAAGCCGTAGTCCTCCTTCACGCCCAGCCAGTCGCTGCGCCCGCGTCCGACCACGTCGGGGCAGACGACGCGGAAATCGTCCGCCAGCGCCTGCGCCAGGTCGTCGAAGTCGCGTCCGTTGCGCGTCAGCCCATGGACGCAGACCAGCACGCGCGGATTGTCTACGTCGCCCCATTCGGTATAGGCCATGCGATGCAGCCCGTGCGGGCCGATGCATTGCACGCGGCGCTCGCGCACGCCATGTTTCGGGCGGCGCGGCGGGGTCGGCGCTTCGAATGCGCGGCTGAGTTCGGAGAACAGGGACATGATGGGCTCCTCGGATAGTCGCTTCCGGGGCAGTCTAGCATCGTGCCGCGGGATCATCGGCCGTGCCAGTAGCGCGGCTCGCGCAGACGCTGTGCCCTCAGGCCCACTCCCGCATCGGCGTCGGCCGCGAACACCGCCTCCACCGCCCCCTGGCTGTCGGTGCGCCAGTTGCGCGCGCCGGCAGCCGCCCAGCGCGCCCATACCTGGGGGTGCGGATGGCCGAAAGTGTTGCGATGCCCCACCGAATGGATCACCGCCTGCGGCAGCGTGGCATCCACCAGCGCGGCGGACGAGGACGAGCGGCTGCCGTGATGCCCGCTCACCACCACGTCGGCCGCCAGCGCAGCCTCGCCGTGGCGCGCCAGCATCGCCTGCTCGCCCGCAGATTCGACATCGCCCAGCAACAGCAGCACACCCGCCGGATTGGCCACGCGCAGCACGCAGGAGCGGTCGTTGTCGTGCCGCCCGCCGGCAGGCCGCGGCGCCTCGCCGTCCGGGTGCAGGAAGGCGAACTCCACACCGTCCCAGTTCCAGCGCATCCCCGACACACACGGGGTGACCATTGCCACATCACCGGCAATCGCCGCCGCCTCCCCGGACGACCACCAGCGCTCCACGTCCAGTGCCCCGGCTATGCTGCGCGCGCCGCCGACGTGGTCGCTGTCGTCGTGCGACAGCACCACGCCGTCGAGACTTCTCACGCCGAGGGCCTGCAGATAAGGCAGCACGACCCGGCTGCCGGCATCGGCATGCGCGCCATAAGGCGGACCGGTATCGAACAACAGATCATGGCTCGCGGTCTGCACATGCACCGCCAGCCCCTGCCCCACGTCCAGCACCCGCACGACGAAGCCGCCGGCCTCGGGACGTGGCGGCGGCCATACAAGCAAGGCGGCAAGGACGGCCAGCGCCGCCAGCCTGCCCGGCGTGCCGCGCGGCAGCATCGCCCCGGCCACCGCAAGCATCGCCAGCATCCCGAGCCACATCGGCGGCGCGGGCTGGCGCCAGTAGCCGGGCTCGAACGCGGCCAGCCATTCGACCCAGACCATCAGCAGCACCGTCGCCATGTGGCCCCAGTGCAGCAGGAAATCCAGCGGCAACAGCGCTGCTAGCAGCGCGAGCGGCGTGATGACGAAGTTCACCAGCGGAATCGCCAGCGCATTCGCCACCGGCGACAGCAGCGGCAGCGCCTGGAACAGCAGCACCAGCAAGGGCAGCAGTGCGAGGCTGATGCCGAGCTGGACACGTACCGCGGCACGCCAGCCGATCGCGCCGTGCTGCCGCCCGCCCAGCACGAAGCCGATCGCCGCCACCGCGCCGAAGGACAGCCAGAAACCCGCCGACAGGCAGGCCCAGGGGTCGGTGACCAGTACCGCGAGCAAGGCCAGCACCAGCACCCGCGAAGGCAGGATGGAACGGCCACGGTACACTGCGATGGCGACCACGAACAGCATGATCAGCGCACGCTGCACCGGAATGCCCATTCCCGCCAGCAAGGCATAGCCGGTGCCGGCCAGCACCGCCGCCAGCGCCTGCACCCTGCGCACCGGGCAGCGCAGCACCAACCACGGTAGTCTGCGCCACACGCCGCCAAGCGCCGCACCCATGACGGTGGCAACCAACGTTATGTGCATTCCGGATATTGCGACGAGATGACTGAGGCCCGTGCGGCGGAAGCTTTCCCATTGCTCGGATGGGATGCCGCGCTGGTCGCCGATCACCAGCGCCACCAGGATGCCGCCATGGGGCGCATCGCCGAGTACGGCGGTGAATCGCTCGCGCACGGCATCGCGCAGCCGGTGCACCGCGTCCATCGCCCTGATATCTACTGCCTCCAGGCGCCGGGCACCACTGCGCACGTAACCGGTCGCACGCAGTTCGCGCTCCAGCAGCCAGGCTTCGTAGTCGAAACCACCGGGATTGTGAAAGCCGTGGGGACGCTTGAGCCGCACGGTGAAGCGCCAGCGTTCTCCCGGCTTCACCGCCGGCGGCGCCTCGGTGCTGCCGCGCGGCCTGTACCACGACAGCAGCAGCTTGCCGGGCACGCCTTCGACCGCCGCATCCGGCTCGAAGCGGAAGCGTACGCCTTCATCCAGTGCTTGCGGCAGATCGGCGACATATCCCGTCAGTTCGATATCGACGCCTTCGAGATCGCCGCGCAATTCGTCCGCCAGCCGCCAGTCCGCACGCAGCGCCGCCCAGCCGAAACCCAGCACGAAGGCGAGCCCGATCGCTGCAGAACCACGCACAAAGCCCCACACGGCACGTGCTCGGCCCACTTCTCCGGCCTTGCTGCCAATGAAATGCCTGCCGATTACCCACAACGACGCGAAGACTGCCGCAGCCAGGCCGATCATCGCGATATCGGGCAACTGCGCCTGCCCCTGCAGCAGCACGACACCTCCAGCGAAGGACACGGCAAGCACTCTCATGGCTTCGGATATTGCCATCGCCATCATGACGATGGCAATCACAGCCAACTCTTCGTATCTGCTTACCGAATCGCACCCGGCGTGCCGCGCGGCATCCGCGCTCCGCTGCTACACTTTCGCGCCTCGAACACCATGCGCAAACGACTCAAGAACTTCCTGCCGGACCACGAAAGCATTCGCCAGAACCGCTGGCTGAGGCCGTTCTCGTCCACGCTGCTGCATCCGCGGCTGTGGCACCTCAACCGCCACTCCGCGGCCGGCGCCGTGGCAGTGGGCCTTTTCTGCGGTTTGATTCCCGGCCCGCTGCAGATGCTCGGCGCCGCCATCATGTGCGTGGCCTTCCGGGTCAATCTGCCGCTGGCGCTGCTGACCACGCTCTACACCAATCCCCTGACGATCGTGCCGCTGTACGTGCTCGCCTACGGTTTCGGCAGCCTGGTGATGGGCCTGAACGGCACGGACTTCGTTGCCCCGCCCGAGCTCGAGGGCATGCGCTTCTCGGCCTGGATTCCCGCCCTGATCGACTGGATGGCGGGACTCGGCAAGCCGCTGGCGCTCGGCCTGGTGCTGCTCGCCGCCACGCTGTCGATCAGCGGCTATCTGGCGGTCCGCTGGGGCTGGCGGATCTGGCTGATCCGCCAGTGGCGCAGGCGCAAGGATAGGAGCCGCAAGCGCTGAAGGACACGGCGGGAGCCGCCTGCCGTGTCCTTCGGCCTGTATTCAGACCTGGAAGCGCCCCACCTGCTGGCGCAGGGTCGCGGCCAGGTTCTCCAGCACCTCGGCGGTGGACGTGGTCTGGTGCGCAGCAACGCTGTTGTCGCCCGCCATCGCCGCGATGCGCTCGACGTTCTGCGCGATCTCGTTGCTCGCCAGGCTCTGTTCGTTGAGCGCCACCGTGATCTCGCGCACCGCCTCCAGCACCTGCTGCGCACCGCCGTGGATCTGCGCGATCGATTCGCCCGCCTGGTTGCTCAGCGCCACGCCGTCGCGCACGCGCTGCACGCCCTGCTGCATGGTCTCGACCGCGCGCTCGGTGCCCTGCTGGATGGCCTGCACCATACTGGCGATTTCCTGCGTCGCGAGCGACGTGCGTTCGGCGAGCTTGCGCACCTCGTCGGCCACCACGGCGAAGCCGCGCCCGGTTTCGCCGGCCCGCGCCGCTTCGATCGCCGCGTTGAGCGCCAGCAGGTTGGTCTGGTCGGCGATGTCGCGGATCGAATCGACGATCGTGGTGATCTGACGGGACTTCTCGCCCAGTTCGCCGATCGCTTCGCCCGAACGGTCGACCGCATCGGCGATGCGCTCCATTTCCTCGACCGAGCGGCGCATCACCGCACCGCCCTCTTCGGACAGGCGTCCCGAGGTCTCGGCCATTTCCTGCGCAGTCGCCGCGTGGCGGGAGATCTCCTGCACGCTGACGGTCATTTCCTCGACCGCCACGGCCACGCCGGAGGCCGATTCGCTCTGGGTTTCCGAGCCGTCGGAGACGCGCCGGGCCGATCCGGAGAGTTCGCTGGCCGAGGAACCGAGCTGGGAAGCGCCCTGCTGGATCTCGCGGATCAGCACGGCGACTTCGTCCGCCATCTTGTTGAACTGCTGGGCGACTTCGGCCAGCTCGTCGCGCGCCGAAAACTCGACGCGATCGCGGTAATCGCCGGCGGCGAAGCGCTGGGCGCCGGTCGACAGTTCGCGCACCGAGCGCAGGATGGCGAGATAGACGCCGATGAAGAGATAACCCGCAACCAGCATCGCCACCACCGACAGCACGATCTGCAGCTGCAGCTGCCCCGACAGACGGTCGAGCCGTTCGTGCAGCAGCTTGCCGGCCTGGGGACGCAGTACTTCGTTGAAGTTGCGCACTGCGACGTCGATCGCATCGGTGACGAGAGCGAAATAGGCGGGGGCGGAAATCGTGAATTGCTGATCGACGATGTCGCGCATCACCGCCGTGCGCACGCCGCTCACTGCGGCAGAGATCTCGCCGCGCATGCGCTCGAGCCCGCTCGCAAGCGTGGCATTCGCCCTGCCGGCGCGGCCCAGGCGGTCGAGCAGATCGGCCTCGGCGCGGCCGATCTCCGCCAGCAGCGCGATCACGCCAAGTTCGTCGCTGCGCAGCAGTTCGTGGCGGGCGACGATGTTGGTACCGCGGGCACGAAGCTGGCCCAGACGCTCGCTCAGTTCGGGCAGCGAAGTCAGCAGCGGCGTGATCAGGTTCGCACTCGCGGCATCGGGGTCGAGCGCCAGGCCGGACGCATCACCAACGTCGCCGAGCCAGTGCAGCAGCCGGGCGATCGCCTCGGTGTGGGCACGGAAACTTTCCGGCCCGCCGAGTTGGGTCGCCGACCGTGCCAGGCGGTCCAGTTCGCTGCGGATCGGCGCCCAGGGTGCCTGCAGCGGCCGCCACAGCGGATCGGCCCCGATCGCGGCATCGAGCTTGCTCAGCGCGGCCTGCAGTTCGCTTGCCTTCGCCTCCCGCCGCGGCACCATTTCGGCGCTGCCGCCCAGCACGCCCGCGCTCAGCCCCCGATGCTGCTGGGTCAGCAGGACCACGTCGAAGCCGGCGTCGAACAGGGTGAGGCCGGCGATCTCGCGTTCGGCCACGTCCATGTTCTGGCGTAGGCTGACATAGACCTGGGCCAGCAAGGCCAGCGCGGCAACGAAACAGACGAACATGATCAGCATGAACTTGAAGGGGTAGCTCATGCGGTCGAGCAGACGGATGGCCGGGACGAAGAGGGCTTTCATTTTGTTCGACCCGCGCTGGCGCAGGCTCCATTGAGTGAGTCCCCATACTATCGTCCCCAATCTGGGCAACTTTATGACCCTGATCAATCCGCTGCGCTCTCCCCTGCCAATGGGCCCATCAGTGTGACGCAAGTCTCAGTTCAGCCGGCCGTCGTCGAGCCGCAGGCTGCGCTGCGCACGGGCGGCCAGGGTTTCGTCATGGGTCACGATGACGAAGCTGGTCGCCAGGCGCTCGTTGAGCGACAGCATCAGCTCGAACACCGCTTCGGCGGTGCGCCGGTCGAGGTTTCCGGTAGGCTCGTCGGCCAGCACGCAGGCGGGCTGCGACACCAGCGCGCGCGCGATCGCGGCACGCTGGCGCTCTCCGCCGGAGAGTTCGCCCGGTGCATGGTCGAGCCGGTGCCCGAGGCCGACTTCGCGCAGCATGGCCGCCGCCTGTGCGTCCGCCTCGGCCTTGCCGACGCGGCGGATGTAGAGCGGCATGGCGACGTTCTCCAGCGCGGAGAATTCCGGCAGCAGGTGATGGAACTGATAGACGAAGCCCAGCGCCACATTGCGCAGCCGGCCGCGCTCGCGCTCGGACAGGGTGGAGAAGTCACGTCCCATCAGCCGCACCGAGCCGGCACTCGGCACGTCCAGCCCGCCCAGCAGATGCAGCAGCGTGCTCTTGCCCGAACCGGAAGCGCCGACGATCGCCACCCGCTCACCGCGCCCGATCGACAGGCTCACGCCGTCGAGCACCGCCACCGCATCCGCGCCCTCGCGGAATTGCTTGGCCAGGCCGTCGCAGGCCAGTACCGGCTCGCCCGGCTTGATCACCGTGTCACTCATAGCGCAGCGCCTCCGCCGGATTCACCCGCGACGCCCGCCAGCTCGGATACAGCGCTGCCAGCAGGGTCAGCACGAAGGATACCGAGACGATGCTGATCACGTCCGCCGGCAGCACTTTCGAGGGCAGTTCCTTGATGTAGTAGATTTCCTTGTTCCACAGCGTCGCGCCGGTCAGCGTCTCCAGCGCCGGAATGACGACGTCGAGGTTGCCGGCGATCGCCAGCCCGCCTGCCACGCCGGCCAGCAGCCCGACCAGGCCGATGATCGAACCCTGCAGCACGAAGATGCCCATGATCGAGGCCGGGCTGGCGCCCAGCGTGCGCAGGATGGCGATGTCGGCATATTTTTCCTGGACCGCCATCACCAGCGTCGACACGATGTTGAAGGCCGCCACCGCGACGATCAGGAACAGGATCAGCGTCATCATCGTCTTCTCCAGCGCCACGGCGCGGAAGAAGTTCGCGTGGCTGCGCGTCCAGTCGTGGATCATCAGGCCGGGCACGGAAATCTGCATCGCCAGCTCGCGGGCAACGCGCGGCGCGGCGAACAGATCGTCCAGCTTCAGCCGCACGCCGCTCACCGCATCGCCCAGCCGGTACAGCGCCTGGGCGTCGGCCACATGCACCAGCGCCAGGCCGGAGTCGTATTCGTACATGCCGGCCTCGAACACACCGACCAGTTCGAACTGCTTCACCCGCGGCAGCACCGCCGCAGGCGTCACCAGGCCTTGCGGCGCGATCAGGGTGATCTTGTCGCCGAGCTGCACGCGCAGCGCCTGGGCCAGGTCGCGGCCGAGCACGATGCCGAAGCGGCCGGGCTGCAGCGCATCGAAGCTGCCCGCCTTCATGTACTGGCCGAAATCCGCGACCTTGTCCTCCTCGCTCGGGACGACGCCGCGCACGACGGTGCCGCGCACGCCTTCGTCGAAGGACAGCATGCCCTGCTCCTGCACGTAGGGCGCGGCAGCCTTCACCGCGGGATGGCGCATGGCCTCGTCGGCCACCCGCTGCCAGTCGCGCAGGCCGCCGTCGAAGCTCTGCACCTGGACGTGCGAAGCCACGCCGAGGATGCGCGAGCGCAATTCTTCCTGAAAGCCGTTCATCACCGACAACACCACGATCAGCGCCGCGACGCCAAGCGCGATGCCGAACATCGACACCAGCGAAATGAAGGAAATGAAGCGGTTGCGCCCCTGTGCCCGCTTGCGCGAGCGCGTGTAGCGCAGGCCGACGAGAAATTCGTAGAGCATCGGAAAAGGTTCGGCAGGTCTGTCCAGCAAGCCCGGCATTGTGCCCGCGCAGAGGCGATCGTGACCAGCCCGATCGATGTCCGACTGTAAGCAGGCCGGGCAAATGCCTCGCCGCCGTTCCGACACGGGCGCGGGAAAATCACGATGGCGTAACGCAGCGCATGCTTCTACGCTGAACCTGTCCTGCCCGCGCCCCTGCCGCAGATCCGGCCGAGGCGCGGCGCCGACCATCGAATCCCGATCACCACGCCGAGGAAAACGACCATGATCCGCATCCTGCTGCTCGCCGCAACGCTGCTGTTCGCACCTCTGAGCCACGCCGCCTACACCTCGATGTACGTGTTCGGCGACAGCCTGTCCGACAACGGCAACGCCTACGCTCTCAGCGGCGGCATCTGGCCTGTCTCTCCGCCCTATGCGGAGCAGTTCTCCGACGGCCCCACCGCCGCCGAATACCTCGCCGGCCGCCTCGGCATCGACCTGCGGCCGTCGACAGCAGGCGGCACCAACTTCGCCGTCGGCGGCGCGACCAGCGGAACGCAGAACTACAACTACGAGATTTCGTCCCCCGCAGCGCTGCCACCGGCACTCGGGCAAAGCGGCGCCCTGGCCCAGGTCGCAGGTTTCGTCGGCAGCGCACCGGCCTTCGATCCGGCAAGCTCGCTGTTCATGCTGTGGGCCGCGCCCAACGACTTCTTCCTCGCCCTCAGCCAGGGCACCGACCTTCTTGCCGCGGCCGGCACCGCCGTCTCGAATCTGATCACCTCGGTCGGGCTGCTGGCCAGCGCCGGAGCGACGGACATCCTCGTGCCGAACATGCCCAATCTGTCACGGACCCCGTTCGGACTCAGCCTGGAGCCGCAGCAGCAGGCTGCGCTCGATGCTCTCTCGCGCGGCTTCAACGATGCCCTCGCCGACGCGCTCGATCTCGCCCGCAGCGGCTTCGTCCCGGGCATCCCCGGCGGACTGCGCCTGATGTTCTTCGATACCGCCGCTTTCCTCGACGAAGTGATCTCCGACGCCGCCCGCTTCGGCTTCACCGACGTCGTCACGCCCTGCGTGACCTCGCCCGCCGGCTGCGAAGGCGCCTTGTTCTTCGACGGCGTCCACCCCACCACTGCCGGCCATCGCCTGCTCGCGGACCGTTTCCTCGCCGCCATCGCCGTACCCGAACCGCCGACGGGCACGCTGCTGCTGGCTGCGCTTGCCGGCGTACTGCTGATGCGCCGCCGTCCGTAGCCGGATCAGCGGCCCGACCGCGGCGCGCGCTTCGCCGCCGGTTTGCCGTTCTTGCGCCCGAATGGTGCGCAGGGCGCCCGGCCATCGCCCGGCGGGCGCCGCGAGGATGCGGCCGGCGGCCGCCCACCTTTCGCCACCGGCTGTACCGGCTGCTGGCGCGGTACCAGGCAGTTCGGCCCGTTGCCGATCAGGTCGGCGCGCCCCATCCGCATCAGGCCCTCGCGCAGGATCGGCCAGTTCTCGGGGTCGTGCCAGCGCAGGAAGGCCTTGTGCAGCTTGCGGATCTTGCCCGCGCGCGCGGTCTCGACCGCTTCCGAGTCGGCCGACACTTTCTTCAAGGGGTTCTTGCGCGAGTGGTACATCGTCGTCGCCAGCGCCATCGGCGTGGGCAGGAAGGTCTGTACCTGGTCGAGGCGGAAATCGTGCTTCTTCAGCCACAGCGCCAGGTTCAGCATGTCCTCGTCGGTGGTGCCGGGGTGGGCGGCGATGAAGTATGGCACCAGATGCTGCTTCTTGCCCGCCTGCGCCGAGAACTTCTCGAACATGCGGCGGAACTCCTCGTAGGCGCCGATGCCCGGCTTCATCATCTTGGAGAGCGTGTTCTCCTCGGTGTGCTCGGGGGCGATCTTGAGCAGGCCGCTGACGTGGTGCGTGACCAGTTCCTTGACGTATTCGGGCGAGCGCACGGCGAGGTCGTAGCGCAGCCCGGAGCCGATCGTGATGCGCTTGACGCCGGGCAGCGCCCTCGCCTTGCGGTAGAGTTCGACCAGCGAGGAGTGATCGGTGTTCAGATTCTCGCAGATGCCCGGATACACGCAGGACAGCCGGCGGCAGTTTTCCTCGATCGCCTTGCTCTTGCAGGCCATGCGGTACATGTTGGCGGTGGGGCCGCCGAGATCGGTGATGTGGCCCTTGAAGTCGGGCGACTTGTCGCGGATGTCCTCGATCTCGCGCAGGATCGACTCGTGCGAGCGGCTCTGGATGATGCGGCCCTCGTGCTCGGTGATCGAGCAGAAGGTACAGCCGCCGAAACAGCCGCGCATGATGTTGATCGAGAACTTGATCATGTCCCAGGCCGGGATGCGCGCACCGCCGTAGGCCGGGTGCGGGGCGCGGGCATAGGGCCGGCCATAGACGAAATCCATCTCGGGCGTGCTCAGCGGCTGCGGCGGCGGGTTGATCCAGACGTCGCGCGCACCCGGGCCTTCGCCGTGGCGCTGCACCATCGCGCGGGCATTGCCGGGATTCGATTCCAGATGGAACACCCGCGAAGCGTGGGCGTACATCACCGCGTCGTCCTTGACCTGCTCGAAGGACGGCAGGCGGATCACGGTATGGGCGCGGTCGACGCGGCGGGCGGCGACACGTTCGGCCGCCGGCACGATGCGCACCGGCTGCGCGCCGTCGGCGGTGGGCTTGGGTGCAGCGGCAGCCGGCTCCATCGCGTAGGGGTCGGGATGGGCGTCGATGCGGCCCGGCCGGTCGAGCGCCAGCGAATCGGTCTCGTGCCAGGCCGCCGACGGCAGCCAGCCCGGCTTGACCATGAAGGCGGTGCCGCGCAGATCGCGGATCGCCTCGATCGGCTCGCCAACGGCCAACCGTTTGGTCAGCGCCACCAGCGCGCGCTCAGCGTTGCCGAACAGCAGCATGTCGGCCTTGGAGTCGGGCAGCACCGAGCGCCGCACCTTGTCCGACCAGTAGTCGTAATGCGCGATGCGGCGCAAGCTGGCCTCGATGCTGCCGATGACGATGTTGGCATCCGGAAAGGCTTCGCGGGCGCGCTGCGCATACACCGTGACTGCGCGGTCGGGGCGCCTGCCGGCCTCGGCATCGGGCGTATAGGCATCCTCGGAGCGGATCTTGCGGTCGGAGGTGTAGCGGTTGACCAGCGAATCCATGTTGCCGGCGGTGATGCCGAAATACAGCCTGGGTTTGCCCAGCGCTCGGAAAGGCTCGGCCGACTGCCAGTCCGGCTGGCTGATGATGCCGACACGAAAGCCGTGCGCTTCGAGCAGGCGGCCGACCAGCGCCATGCCGAAGCTGGGATGGTCGATGTAGGCGTCGCCGGTGACGAGGATGACGTCGCACGCATCCCAGCCGAGCTCGTCCATCTCCTTGCGCGACATCGGCAGGAAAGACGCAGCGCGATGGCCGGGGAGCGCGTCCGCGGCAATGCTGGAAGCCGCTGATTCGGCTCCGGAAAACATGTTCGATTTCATGGCCGCCATTGTACGGTGCCGCGCGCCGGCGGGTGTTCGCGGCGGCAATCCATGATCGCTCGCACACCACGCCTGCGCCCGGCTGAAGCAAAGCCGGCGTTTGCTTGCCGGACATGCAGAGGTGCGGCGCCGGGGAAGGCCTCGCGGGCTCGCTGCGCCGCCGCGCGCAAAGAAATGAGTATCTTTGGTTGAATGTTTCATTCATACTGCGCCGCAGCGATGTTCAAGTCGTGTAGTCTGTGTTTGTTGGTCTAGCATCCGATTCCTCGGTTTTATTCCCCCAAGTCATACCTCGCCTTCTTGAAACTCGCCCCAGTCAGAGGGGGGTTTTCCTCATTTTCAGGAGATTCAGGACATGGCAACAGGTACCGTCAAGTGGTTCAACGATTCCAAGGGTTTTGGCTTCATCACGCCGGAAGCGGGTGGTGATGACCTTTTCGCCCACTTCTCCGCCATCCAGGGCCAGGGTTTCAAGACCCTCGCGGAAGGCCAGCGCGTCAGCTTCGACGTGACCACCGGCCCCAAGGGTCTGCAAGCGTCGAACATTCGCGCCGCTGACTGAAACTGTGTTGCGGCCCTGCGCTTGTGGCGCAGGCCGTCTCTACAGATCGACGAAAGGCCCGACAAAAGAGTCGGGCCTTTTGTTTTCAGGCTTCTGGAAGATGGCCCCCATTGCGGCCATCTCCTGCGCCATCCGCAGGTGCAAGGCCGCCCGACAATCCCTATCGAACAAGGAAGATCCAATGCCCGGACTCATACAACGAACCGAACTCAAGACCTTCTATTACACGCCGGTCCATTGCCCGTTCTGCGGTGTTCGCGTCATGGGCGCCGACCCCGAGGACGAGACCCGGATCACTGCCTGCCCGCACACGCTGTTCATCGCCCACGATACGGCTTTCGAATATCGCTCGGAGCGTCTCGACGAGAACCTCCGCCTCAACGGCCTCTCGGAACGGGAGATCAAGGCGAAGTGGAACGAGGACGCGGGTGGCATCGACGGCTTCACCGACAAGATCAGCCTGGCCGATGCGATCAAGGTCGCCGCCTACGCACCGGCTCCGTCTGCGTACGGGTCGTACTATGGCTTTGCGCCGGTCGAATAAGGCGCATCGACAACCCAGCGAGCCTACCCCATTCACCACAGGCGCGGATCGGGCCGATGTTCGATGCGCCGGGTCCGCACTTTTTTCGCATCCGGATGTGCGGGGTTCAACAGGTAATTCCAGCCCACCGGCACCACGACCGACGGCACCCGCATCAGCAGCATGGCGCCCGCCTTCACCCATTCATCGCCCAGTGCCTGGCTTTCGGCGCAGCCCACCGACCAGTCCACATTGGCCTCGTCCCAGCCTTCCGGCGGCTCGACGGCATGCGCCGCGGCCAGCGAGGCGGCGGGCAGCCTCGCCTCCACCGCGATCATGCCGCGCGGCGGCTGGCGAGGCGTATGGACGCGCTTTTCGAGTTGCGCCAGCGCCAGGCTGTCGGCCAGATAGATCACCGGCGTGCCGACGCTGTTCCAGCGTCCGCCCACCGTCGCCGCGCCAGTGCCGGCGCAGCCGAAGTCCTCTGCCGCGCACAGCACCATGCCGGTGTCGAAATCGATCCAGTCCTGTGCCAGCCGCCACAGGATGGCCATCAGGCCGCGGTCCCGGCCATGATGCGGCGCAGGGCGTTGATGACCGCCTGGTGGCCGGGCGTGGTGGCGAGCAGTTCGATCGGCACCGCGCCACCGAGAACCGGCACCGGCGCCGCAAGCCATTCCCGGGCGGCCTCTTCATCGCCGAACACCCGCGCAGCCGCGCGCTCGACGTCTATCAGCCGCGCAACCCGGTCGGAATCGTCCTGCGACAGCGGCTTGCCCTCGCGCACGCGGCGGTCGTAGGTCGCAGGTGCCACGCCGAGCAGTTGCGCAAGACTGCGCCCGCTGCGGCCGAAGCGGTTGGCGAAGCTGTCCAGCGAACCGACCTCGAAGCCTTCGCGCACCATGTGGTCGCGTTCGAGCGCGGACCTGGCATGCAGATAGTGCTCGATGCTGGCGCCCGCAGCCGAATGCCCGCGAGCAAACGCATAGGCTGCGCCGGGCTCGTGTGCGGCGTGTCCTGCCTTCGATTTGCTCATGACGCTTCCTTGAATCGTTTGATTGCCTTTCGTGAATCAAGTGAACACCGTCACCCCTGGATTGTCAAGCGATATCCGCTGCCGGACAGCCATGCCACCCTGCCCTCCAGGACCCGGGCCGACGTATGCCGGCAGCCGCATGCTAGACTCGCGCCGCTTTCCATCCGCGCGCTTCCGATGCAGATCCATCTCCTGATTCCCGGCCTGCTGTGGCCCGCCGCCACGCTGCTCGGCCCGGCTTCCGGGCTTGCACTGGACGGCCTGGCCGCGCTGCTCGGCCGCGGGCGGCGACTTGTCCGTGAATTCGAACCCTACGACCGCCAGCTCGCCCGCCTGTTCGGCCTGGAAGGCGGCGGACTGCCGCTCGGCATGCTGCGCCGCCTGGGCGAAACGGATGCCGCGGCGCCGCCACCCGGCAGCCACTGGCTGTGCGCCGATCCGGTCAATCTCTCCTTCGCCCGCGAGCACCTGCTGCTGTACGCCTTTGCCGATGGCGAGCTCGCGATGGACGAGGCCAATACCCTCGTCACCGCCCTCAACGATGTATTCGCAGATCTGGGCCGCTTCGAAGTCTGCACCCCGACGCGCTGGTACCTGCGGCTCGACAAGCCCACCCGCGCCACGCTCTATCCGCTGGACGACGTCATCGGCCGGCCGGTCAAGCATTTCCTGCCCGAAGGCGAGGACGCCCGGCTGTGGCAGCGCACCATGAACGAGGCCCAGATCGTGCTGCACAACCATGCCGCCAGCCGCGCGCGCGAAGACGCGGGTTTGCGTGCGGTCAACAGCCTGTGGCTGTGGGGCGCGGGCGAAGTCGAAACCGCCCCGCTTGCCCCCGCCAAGGCCGTGCAGGCCACCGATCCGCTCAGCCTCGGTTTCGCCCGCGCCGCCGGCGTACCGGCAAGCGCGCCCGCCCCCGCCAGTGCCCTGCGCCAGGACACCCTGGTCGTGCTCGATGCACTTCGCAAGCCCGCCCAGCAGCTCGACCTCGACGCCTGGCGCGACGGCTTGCAGGCCATCGAGCGCAACTGGTTCGCGCCGCTGGCCGCTGCCGTGCAGAATGGGCAGTTGAAAACCTTGCGCCTCAGCGCGCCGAGCGACCGTGGCACGCTGGAAGTCGAAGTGCGCAGCACCGACCGCTGGAAGTTCTGGCGCAAACCCCATGCCTTCGACGTCCTGCTGAAGTCCATCGCGCCGGCGCCCACTGAGCTGCCCACGGCGCCGCCGCCCACGCATCCCGACACCGACCGATGACCCGCATCCAGTCCCGCCCCGTTTCGCCGCAAGCCCTCGGCCGCCTCGCCGATGCCGGCCTGCACCCCCTGCTCGCCCGCCTTTACGCCGCCCGCGGCATCAGCCGCGCCGACGAGCTCGACACCAGCCTCAAGCACCTGCTGCCGCCCGAAGCCCTCACCGGCACCCGCGAAGCCGCACAACTGCTGGCCGATGCCATCGAGGCCGGCGCGCGCATGGTCATCGTCGCCGACTACGACTGCGACGGCGCCACCGCCTGTGCCGTCGGCATGCGCGCGCTGCGCGCCTTCGGCGCCGACGTGCATTACCTGGTGCCGGACCGCGTCACCCTCGGCTACGGCCTCACCCCGGCAATGGTCGAGATCGCCGCCCGGCTCGAACCGGACGTGCTGATCACCGTCGACAACGGCATCGCCAGCGTCGAAGGCATCGCCGCCGCGCGAGCGCACGGCATGGCGACGCTCGTCACCGACCACCACCTGCCCGGCGACGAGTTGCCCGACGCCGACGTCATCGTCAATCCCAACCAGCCCGGCTGCGACTTCCCCAGCAAGGCGCTGGCCGGTGTCGGCGTCATGTTCTACACCATGCTCGCGCTGCGCGCCGAACTGCGCGAGCGCGGCGCCTTCGCCGGCGGCAAGGAACCCAACCTCGCCGACCTGCTCGACCTCGTCGCCCTCGGCACCGTCGCCGACGTGGTCAAACTCGACCGCAACAACCGCATCCTGGTCGCCCAAGGCCTCGCCCGCATGCGTGCCGGCCGCCTGCAGCCCGGCATCCGCGCGCTGTTCTCGCTCGCTGGCCGCGAGCCGGCGCGCGCCAGCACCACCGACCTCGGCTTCATGATCGGCCCGCGCCTGAACGCCGCCGGCCGGCTGTCGGACATGAGCCTGGGCATCGAATGCCTGATCACCGACGACGCCGGCCGCGCCATGCACATCGCCCAGGAGCTCGATCGGCTCAACCGCGAGCGCCGCAGCATCGAGGCCGGCATGCAGGAAGAAGCCCTCGCCCGCCTCGCCGTCAACGGCGAGATCAGCGCCGGCAGCCGCGCCACCATCGCGCTGTTCGAGCCCGACTGGCACCAGGGCGTGATCGGCCTCGTCGCCAGCCGCATCAAGGAAAGACTGCACCGCCCGACCATCGCCTTCGCCCGCAGCAGCGACGGCGAGCTGAAAGGCTCCGGCCGCTCGATCCCCGGCCTGCATCTGCGCGACGCGCTCGACCTCGTCACCAAGCGCCACCCCGACCTGATCGCACGCTTCGGCGGCCACGCCATGGCCGCCGGCCTGAGCATCCGCGAAGCCGACCTGCGCCGCTTCGACGAAGCCTTCGAGGAAGTCGTCGGCGAACTACTGGACCCCGCCCAGCTCGAACACCGCATCGACACCGACGGCAGCCTGGAGCCCGGCTATTTCGCCCTCGACGCGGTGCGCATGCTGGACAACGAAATCTGGGGCCAGGGCTTTCCGCCGCCGGTCTTCGACGACGTCTTCCGCGTCGAGCGCCAGCGCGTGCTCAAGGACAAGCATCTCAAGCTCGAACTGTCGCGCGGCAGCACCCGCTTCGAGGCCATCCGCTTCAACCACGCCGACGGTGCCGCCGGCCAGATCCATGCCGCCTACCGGCTGGGCATCAACGAATACAACGGGGTGTCGAGCGTGCAGTTGATGCTGGAGCACTTCGAGGCGGCCTGAGGGCAGGACGCAAGCGATTCCTCAACGCCGGGGCCGCTCGATGAGCCGGACGGTGCTTCCATATCGGGCCAATCTTCCATCTGCGGTGAGCAGAATCAGCGGCTCGGCGGCCGACTGGGCAATCAGCACGTCGATGGGCTCATCGAAATCGTCTCCCATCCTCCAGTCCTGGCCGCTCAGGCTCCCCGGCGGAGCAATCCGGCACTTCCGGGGCCGGTCTTACGGTTCGTCGTGGACCTCGATAACCGCATGGCGCTCCCGTGCGCCTTTTGCCACCCGGCAGCTCACGGAAACATCCTTGTCCCCGGTACGGAGGCTTCCTTCCACGATCAGGAGATTCCCCTTTTCATGGTGGCGCCCGCTCCGCTGCCAGGTCGCAATACCCTTGCCGGCGAAATAGGCCTCCGCTTCCGATCGGCACCATGACAGCAATTCGCTGCCCTGGCGGAACTCGATCTCTTCCTGCTGATAGGGCTGCGCGGCGAGATTTGGCGCGGAGATCAGAACAGCCAGTCCCAGAACGAATCGCATCGAAATCTCCCTGTCTTGCCTGATCATTCTTCCCGCTCCGTCAGCCACGCGTTTTCCGCTGTCCCGTTTTCCGCGTTGCCGGCTTTCGCGCGGCCGTCTTCTGCGAACCGGACTTCGACCCTGCCCCTTTCCCCGGGTCGAGCAGATCCAGCCACAGCAGCGCATCCGCATAGGACATGAAGTTTTCCAGATATTGCGGCGCGATGTCACGCATGCGGATCAGTGCCTGCAGCACGAGGAAATGCGAATTGAGCGGCCCGGCATTGTCCGGCGCCTGAGCCAGCGCCTGCGACAATTGCTGCTCCAGGCTGAGGCGCGACCAGGTGCTGCCGAAGTAGCGCAGGGATTTCAGCTCGACGGCAGGCGTGCCGGGGCCGACCGGCGATGCCGCCTGAGCCGGAGCGGCGGCGTTGGCGCCGCTGCGGGCGGCATGGGCGAGCAGTTCGGCGAGCGGGCTGCGGCCCCGCGGTGGCACCTGGAGACCGGCGCCTGCCCCAGTTTCGCCACCGGCGCGCTCGAAGCGCTCCCGGAACGTGGCCAGCCGGCGCGCGAGCTTGTGCTGCAGCGCCGTGCGTGCCGCGCCGCACAGGTGTTCGCCGCGCCGCCACATTGCTTCGATGACGTAGAAAGCGACCGCATCGAAGCGCGCCGCGCCGCGGCTGCGCAAGGCATCGATGATGGCCGCCGCACCATCTTCCGCCGCGGCGTCGGGCAGCGACCCCGGCCGAAACCGCAGGGGCGCTTCGGTCTCCGTGGAAAACCCGGCGGCGAACCCGCTGCGGACGGGGGCCGGCAGCGCCGCGCCGGACGGCTGCGTCTCGTCAGCCATCGCGCGCGGCGGTTTGTTCCGCTGGCTTCTGCGGCGTTTTCGGCACCGGCGCCATCTCCACCCGCCGGTTGCGCGAGCGGCCTTCGGCGTCGTCGTTCGATGCCACCGGCTGCTCGGGGCCGAAGGCGGCAGCGAACACCGACGAGGACGGCACGCCGTCCTCGATCAGCGCGCGCGTGACGGTCAGCGCACGCTGGGCGGACAAATCCCAGTTGTCGGCGAAGCGGCGGTTGCTGTCGAGCACCGGCCTGTCGTCGGTGAAGCCGCTGACCATCAGCATCTCGTCGCGCGTGCCGAGGTAGGCCGCCAGCGGCTGGACCAGGCTTCGCAGCAACTGGCGGCCTTCCAGTTGCAGATCGGCGGAGTTGTGCGCGAACAGCACGCTGCCGCTGATGCCGATGCGCCCGTCGTCCAGCGTCACCCGTCCGCTGGCCAGCGGCACCGCCAGGGCCTTTTCCAGCGCTTCACGGCGCTGCTCCGCCTCGCGCCGCTTCTGCACTTCGGCTTCCAGCGTGGTCGCCAGTTCGAGCTGCACGCCCAGCACGCCGATCAGGATCAGCACGAAAGCGCCCAGCAGCCCCGACATCAGGTCGCCGAACACGCCCCAGGCCGGCGCGGAGTCCTCGATGCTGCCGTGGATTTCTTCCATGCTCAGGCTTCTCCGGCGGGCGCCCCGGCCGGGCGCTGCCGCAGGTCCTCGACGATGCGCTGCTGCGACATCAGGCTGAGGTCGATGATCTCGCGCGCCTGCGCCACGTAATAGGCCAGTTGCTCGTCGCTGCGTGTCATGGATTTTTCCAGCGCGCTTTCGATGCGCTGCAAGCCCGCCATCAGCTTGTCGTTGGATTCGCTGAAGAGCTGCACCGCCAGCCCGAAAGCTTCGGCCAGGCTCGCCACCTCGACCGCGCCGCCCGCGATCTGGCCGGCGGTTTCGTCGAGCCGCAGGGATTCGGCCTCGATGCGTTGCGCGAAGCCGGCGCCGGCACGTTCCAGCGCCGACGCCGACGAGGCGACCAGCGCGTCGATCGCCTGGCGCTGCTCGGTGGACGCATGGTTGATCGCATCCAGCAAGCCGCCCAGGGTCTCCATGATGCGGCTGCGCTCGGCCAGCGCGGCATTGTCGCGCGCGATGCTGGCCGACAGTTCCTGCCGCAGCTCGCCGATCACTTCGGCCGCGGCGCGCGGTGCTTCGGCGGCGGTCTGCAGCAGGCCGCCGACCTGTTCGATGGTGCGGCTGGCCTGTTCCTGCGTGGCCGCGCTCAGGCTGCGCGCGGTTTCCTCCAGGCGGGCGAGAACGTCCTGCTGCCGCATGCCGGCCTGTTCACCCGCCTGGCGCCATTCGTCGCGCAAGGCGGCCGCCATCGCATCCAGTGCCTGTGCCTGCGCAGCCTGCCGGGCCGCATCCTGCGCGGCCAGTTCAGCCTGCAGCGCGGACAATTGCGTCCCCACCTGCTCCACCAGCCCGGCCGAGCGCTGCGCGAAAGTATCGGCAAAAGCCTGCAAGGCCTGCCGCAGTTCGGCGCTCGTCGTCCGGCTGCTGTGCTCGTGGCCGGCCAGCGCCTTCACCCAGGCTTCGGCCGCACTGCCGGCACCGGCATCGAAGCGTGCCGCCAGCCCGTCGAAGCGCGCCTGCAGGGCATCGGCCACGCGCATGTGCAGTTCGGTGGTGTGGCGCGCGATGCCTTCGGTCGCCGCCGCAAGCTCGGTAAGCAGGCCGGCATGCGCGTCTCCGACCGAAGCCAGCAGGGCGGCGGCGCGCTGCGCGAATTCTTCGGCCCATGCGGCGTGGGAAGCATCCAGCCTGCGGCCCATTGCCTCGCTATCGGCTTCATGGCGGGCGAGCGCCGCCGTCCAGGTGTCGGCGACGCGGGTGGTGGCTTGATCCAGACGTTGCGCCACGCCATCGAGCTGCGCCTGCACGCCGTCGGCCACGCGCTGCTGCAGCGCGGCCGTCTCGCGCGCGATGCCGGCCATGGTGTCGGCCACCACCGGCTGGATGGTCTGCCCGGCCAGGCGCGCGCTTTCGGTCAGGCTGTGTTTCAGCGATGTGTCCACCGACGCGGCCAGCGCCGAATAGGCGCTGCGCGCTTCGTCGTGGAAACGCTGCTGACCGGCGGTCAGATGTTCGTTCAACTCCCTGCCCTGGCGCTCCATCTGCACCATCATGGCCTGCAGGCTGTCGACCAGCGCCGGCAGCGTGCGGGCCTGTTGCTCGATGGCGGCGAAAGCCTTCTGGCGCTGATGCGCCAGCGAGGCGCCGCGCAGTTCGCCGGCGATGCGGGCATCCAGCAGTTGCGAAGCCTGCATGCGTGCGCGGCGGCACAGCGCCGACATCAGCCCCAGCATCGCCGATGCTGCCACGCCCGCGACCGAAGTGCCGAAGGCGACGCCCAGCCCTTTCACCGGCGCCGCCAGCGACGCACGGATGGTCTGCAGATCGGTGGTGGTTTCGAGCGCGGCCACCGCGCCGTCCAGCGTCATCACCATGCCCAGGAAAGTGCCCAGCATGCCCAGCAGCACCAGCATGCCCACCAGATAGGGCGTCAGCGCCGGGCCGGGCAGGCCGATGCGCTCGCCTTCGACGCGCAGGCGCACCGCGTTGCGCAGCGAAACCGGCAGGCCGCCCAGCCAGCGTTCGAATCCGGCTGCCACTGCGCTGCTCTCCGCCGCCCCGGCGCCTTCTCCCGCATCCGCGGCCGGAAGCGCGCCCAGCGCCTGCCGCAGCGCCGCCGTGGCGCGCTCGAAGCGCAGCAGTTCCAGCGTACCGGCCAGGTACACCAGGCCGATCAGCACCGTCATTCCCAGGGCCAGCGGACTGCGTCCGACATAGCCCGCGCCCACCCACACCACCACGGCCCCCCCCAGCAGGAAGGCCGCCACGCTCATGCTTCTGTTCATTCCCGTTCCGTCGATTCCGTATCCAGCGCCGCCACCAGCCCCGCCACCGGCATCAGCCGCAGGTCCAGTTCGGCCAGCAGCACGTGCTGCATCTCGGCGCAAAAGCGCGCCAGCCAGCCATCCGGCTGCATCCATCGGCCAGAGCCGTCGTCCTGCCCTGCTCCGCCGCTTGTTTCAGCGCCGCTTTTGCCCTCACCTCTTCCGGCCGATTCCGCGCCGGGCCGCGCGCCATGCGCCTCGGACAGACGGGCGAAGCGCTTGCCCAGCAACACCGGCACCTGCGCCAGCAAGCCGGCTTCGCGCGCAGCCAGCGCCTGTTCCATCACCGCATCCAGCGTGGCGAGCTGCTTCAGCACGGCGGACCGCCGTGCCATTTCCGCCCGCGCCCGCGCCCGCAAGGGCGCGATGCCGCCCGCCAGGCTGCGCTGCCGGGCCAGGTAATAGCGGTGGAGCGGCAAGAAATTCGGCGCAGCGGGGTCGGCAAGCGCGTCGGCGGCAGCTTCGGCCAACGCTTCCGGCCAGACCGCAGCCGGATCGGCACCGCCCCGCGCCGCCTCATCGGCGGCGGCGATGCTCTCCGCCAGGCCGCTCCGCATGCGCACCAGCTCCGCACGCAAGGCCGCCGCGTTCGCTGCCGGAGATGCCGTGACAAGCGCTGTGGTGGCGGCAGCTGCGCCCGAATTCAGTGCCGGATACAGCGCCAGCGCATCCTTGAAATCCAGCCACGCGCCCAGGCGCTCGGCAAAGGACTGCCTGGGCTCCACGGCATCCGCCACAGCCAGCTCTGCCAAGGCCCGCACCAGCGCGGCACTGTTGAAACGCGTATTCGGCAGCCCCTGCGCCATCCCCCGACCCGATGCCCAATGGGCGGAAAAGGGCGAAGGCTACACCAAAGCGGGGCGATGGAGCGTGCGCGTCAGGTCGATCGCGCCATTCAAAACCTCGCAGCGGACGGCAAACGTGCTAGCTGTGCATGCAGCAGTCCCCGCGTTTGGCCGCCAAAACTGACCAGTCCATCCAGCTATGGCCACTTTATCCGGAAGCGCTACCCGCCTAGACTCCAATCCCTCGCAACCGTGTCGAAACAGGAGCTTTCCGATGGCAAACCATTCACTGAAAGACAAGGTCGTTCTGATCGCGGGTGGCGGCAAGAACCTGGGCGGCTTGATCGCGCGCGATTTTGCCGCGCAAGGCGCAAAAGCCGTGGCCGTGCATTACAACAGCGACGCCAGCAAGGCGGAAGCCGATGCCACCGTGGCCGCCGTCAAGGCACTGGGTGTGCAAGCCGCTGCCTTTCAGGGGGATCTGACCAAAGGCGCGAACGTCGAAAAACTGTTTGCCGATGTCCGTGCGGAGTTCGGCCAGATCGACGTGGCCGTCAATACCGTGGGCAAAGTGTTGAAGAAGCCCATCGTCGAGATCAGCGAAGAGGAGTTCGACGATCTGGACGCCGTCAACAACAAAAGCGCCTTCCTGTTCATCCGCGAAGCGGGCAGGCAACTGGCGGACAATGGCAAGGTGGTGACGCTGGTGACTTCACTGCTGGGCGCATTCACCCCTTTCTATGCCGCCTATGCGGGCGGCAAGGCGCCGGTGGAGCACTACACCCGCGCTGCCGCCAAGGAATTTGGCGCACGGGGCATTTCCGTCACCGCCGTCGGCCCCGGCCCCATGGACACCCCCTTCTTCTACCCCGCTGAAGGCCCGGACGCAGTTGCCTACCACAAGACCGCTGCGGCACTGTCACCCTTCAGCCCGACCGGGCTGACCCATATCGAGGACGTCGTGCCCTTCATCCGCCATCTGGTGACCGATGGCTGGTGGATCACCGGCCAGACCATTCTGATCAACGGCGGCTACACCACCAAGTAGCACCGGCGGCTCCCGTTTCGTCTTCATCGTCGACGGCGGCCAGGTGCGTCGATGCGTATCATGCCACCGGGAGCGACACGTCGCCGCGCGCTCCCCAAGCAAGGGAAAAGCCATGCGCACAGCCATCATCATCCTGCTCGGCCTTGCAGCCACCGCAATCACGCTGTGGTTCACACCCTCGGCGCAACGCAAGATTGCCGCTGCGCTGTTCACCGTCGCCTGGCTGGCGGTCACCTTGCTGAACCTGCGCACCGGCCTGTCGCATGGCTATACGCTGGCACAGGAACTGCCAATCCATCTCGTGCTTTTCGGTGTACCCGTCATCACGTTCTGGGTTCTCGTGCTGCTGAAGAAAGGCTGAGCATGGCAGCCGCCGCGTCCAGCATGGCAGCCATGCAGAACGCCCTCACTGACCGGCCATGCCGGACTGCGTGATCATGGATCGTCTGGAGCAGTACCGAATCTTCATTCAGGTGGTCGAGGCGCGCAGCTTCATCCGCGCCGCCAATGCGCTCGGCATTCCACGCTCCAGCGTGTCGGCAGCCGTGCAAGGTCTCGAACGCACGCTGGAAACATGCCTGCTGCACCGGACCACTCGCCAAGTCAGCCTGACGCCCGATGGCCAGCGCCTGCTGGAGCGCCTGACGCCGCTGCTGGCCGACGCGGAAGAGATCGAGCAACTGTTCAGTTCCGGGCGGCGGCAGGTTGTCGGCGGCCTGCATGTCGACGTGCCCAGCCGCATTGCGCGCCGGCTATTGGCACCCGCATTGCCAGAGCTGCTGGCGCAGCACCCTCGATTCGTTCTTACGCTGGGCGCCAGCGACCGCAACATCAACCTCGCGCAAGACGGCGTGGACTGCGTCGTGCGCGTCGGCAGCGTGCAGGACAGCAGCCTTGCAGCACGACCTCTCGGACGTGTGCGCATGGTCAACTGCGCCAGCCCGGACTACCTGGAACAGCACGGCCATCCCGAGCATCCGGACAATCTGGACCGTCACTGGGCCATTGGTTACGCATCGAGCCCCGGACAGGCGGCCACATGGGACTACCTGGACGCGAACGATTGCCTGCGCACCGTCAGCATGCGCCACCCGGTGCTGGTGAACAACGTCGAGACCTACATCGCATGCTGCCGCGCGGGGCTGGGACTGATACAGGTACCGCGCTTCGACGTGGAAGATCTGCTGGAAAAGCGCGCCCTGGTCGAAGTGCTGCCGCACTGGCCCGCGCCGCCGATGGAAGTGACCGTGCTGTATCCGCACCGGCACCAGCGCTCGTCCCGGCTGCGCCTGTTCATCGACTGGCTGGAAAGCCTGCTGGCTCCGCACCTGGACAAAAACAGCCCATGAAGTCGAGGCCTCGCGCAGCGCAATCGCGCCGCGGCGTGCATTCCGCCCGCATCAGTTCCCTGAACTGAAGAAACGCAGCCTGCTCAGGGCGCCAGGCGGCAAGGCTCCCATCAGCGCACCCAGCGACACCACGAGAATCCCGACCATGGTCATCAGGCCCAGAGCCTCGTCCAGGATCAGGAAACCGCCGATAGCCGAGAAGGCCGGGACCAGCGCCAGCATCATCGAGGCCTGGCAGGCGCCGATCTTCTGGTTGGCATAGCTGTACATGCCGGCCGCCAGCATCGCGGCGATGATGCCCTGGTAGACCGCCTGCAGGCCGATCTCGCCCCAGCCGGCCTGGGCGATGTTGCCCGGCAGCCACAGGAAATAGACCGGCATGTAGGACAGCATCGAGAAGGTGGCGATGCCGAGGATGCCCAACTGGGGACGGATCTGCCAGCGGCGCATCAGCAGCCCGAAGACCGCCCAGCTCAGCGCGGCGGCAAGGAACAGCACGTCGCCGATCCATTCGCCCGGCGTCGGCGACGCGAACAGACTCCGGAAGCCGATCAGCACCAGGCCGGCGGTCGACAGGGCCAGCGCCAGCACGGTCTGGCGGGCGATGTGGAAGCGCGCCATGGCGGCGACGATGACCACGGTCCAGAACGGAATCCCGCCGTTGACGAACACGCCGGCATGCGCGCTCGGCGCGAAGGCAAAGCCCGAATAGACGAGGATGCCGTAGCCCAGTCCGCCGAACACGGCCAGCACCATGTAACGCGGCCACTCGCGCGGCGGCACCATGCGGATGAAGAAGGGCATCGCCAGCACCCCGGACACGCCGTAGCGCAGCGCCGCGAGGTCGAAGGGGGTGAAGGTCGCGGTGCTGCCGAAGCGCGACACGATGTTGAAGCCCGACCAGCAGATGACGACGACCAGCGCGGCCAGCAAGCCCTTGGCCGTATCGGAAAGTCCCGTGTGATGAGCGCTGCTCAACTGAACCTCTTCTCCAGAATGAATGGGCCGCCCTCGCAGGGGCGCCCGTGCGAGGGTGCGCGGCAGTGTGCCACGCAATGCCCCGATGCACCGCATGTGGCGCTCAAGGCAGGATGAAACGGCTCTTTTCCCGGCGCTCGGTGCCGGCATCACCAAGCGCAACGGTATGGAATTCGATCGGCCTCGCTCCCGCCGGCGCTCCTCCGGCGGGAGACGACACGACCAGCGGCACGGTGTGGATGCTGCCCGGCCCGACGCCGAACTCGTTGCCGCCTTCGATCCGCAGTCCCGGCAGCCCGGCGACCTCGACACGGAAGCGGCGCGGCACCTCCTCCATGTTGATCAATTTCAGCGTGTAGTCGTTTTCGATGCGGCCTTCGGCGGTTTCGCGCGACAGCAGGCCGCGGTCGCGGATCACGTCGACGCGCAGCGTCGAACGCTGGCCCAGCGTCCATGCGCTGAGCACTGAGAACAGCAGCAGCAGGCTGGCATAGACCAGTACCCGCGGCCCCGGCAGCCGTTGCCGTTTCCCGCTGCCGCCCCTCTTCGGCATGCCGGCGAGTTCGTGCTCGGACGCAAAGCGGATCAGCCCGCGCGGCGCGGCGAGCTTGTCCATCACCTGGTTACAGCCGTCTACACACAGGCCGCAGTTGATGCACTGGTATTGCAGGCCGTCGCGGATGTCGATGCCGGTCGGGCAGACCTGCACGCAGATGCCGCAGTCGATGCAGTCGCCGGTGCTGCCCGCGTGCCGCAGCGCCCCGCGCGGCTCGCCGCGGCGGCGGTCGTAGCTGACACTGGCGGTCGCGGCATCGATCATCACGCCCTGGAAGCGGGAATACGGGCACATGTGCTGGCACACCGCCTCGCGCGCCAGCCCGGCCTGCACGTAGGTGAACGAGGCGTAGAAGATCAGCCAGAAGCTTTCCCACGGGCCGGTCTGCAGGGCCACGACCGACGGCAGCAGTTCGCGGATCGGCGTGAAATAGCCGACGAAGGTGATCGCGGTCCAGATCGCCACCAGCGCCCAGATGCCGTGCTTGGCGGCCTTGATCGCCAGCTTGCGCGCCGACATCGGGCTCTGGTCCAGCTTCAGGCGCGCCAGGTGGTCGCCTTCGACCTTGGTCTCGATCCACACGAAGATCGAGGTATACACCGTCTGCGGACAGGCGAAGCCGCAGAACAGCCGCCCGGCCAGCGCGGTGGCGAAGAACAGCGCGGTCGCCGCCAGGATCAGCAGGAAAGCCAGCAGCAGCGCGTCCTGCGGCCACAGCACGAGGCCGAAGAGATAGAGCTTTTCATGCACGATGTCGAACAGGATCGCCTGCCTCGCTCCCTCGCCCGTGTCCCAGCGCAGCCAGCAGGCGCCATAGAAAACGATCTGGGTCAGCCACACCATCGCCCAGCGCGCGCTATTGAAGCGCCCTTCGACTGCCTTGGCGTGGATCGTGCCCTTGTTGCGGTAAAGCTCAAGTCTGGCTTCGCGCACCTTGCTGACAGCCTTGCCCATCGGGGAACTCCGGTTCTTGCGATGGGCGAAGTACATCATCCGGCACAGAACCGGAACAGATTCAGACGACACGATTTTCGATAGGAACAGATCAGGCGAGCTGCTGCCCGATCAGCGCACCGAGCGTACGCAAGGCCTCATCCTGCCGGGCGCCGGCCGGATGGCCGAAGTTCAAGCGCAGGTAGTTGCGAAACTCGCGCGTCGCCGAAAAGATCGGTCCGGGTGCGATGCTGATGCCGCACGCCAGCGCCTGCTGATGAAGGCGCAGGCCATCGGCCTGCGGCGGCAGCTCCAGCCACAGGAAATAGCCGCCGTCGGGGCGCGCCAGCCGGATACCGGGTGGAAAGTGCCGCTCGATGCCCGCCACCAGCATCGCCTCCTGCTCCGCCAGTTGGCGGCGCAAGCTGCGCAGGTGCGCATCGAAGCCGCCGCGCTTCATGTAGCCGGCCAGCGCGACCTGCAGCGGCACCGCCGTCGCCAGGCTGGTGGAGAACTTCTGCCGCTGGACTTCCCTGGCATGGCGCCCGGCCGCCACCCAGCCCACCCGGTAGCCTGGCGCAAGGCACTTCGAGAACGAGGACACGTGCAGCACCAGGCCGTCCGCGTCCAGCGCCTTGGCGGCGGCCGGTGCATCGCGGCCGAAATACAGTTCGGCGTAGACGTCGTCCTCGATCAGCGGCACCTGGTGCCTGCGCAGCAGTTCGACCAGCGCGCGCCTGTTCTCGTCCGGCACCCGGCTGCCGGTGGGGTTGGAGAAGTTGAGCATGAACAGGCAGGCCTTGACCGGATGGCGGCGCAGCGCACCGGCCAGCGCATCCAGGCTCACGCCCTCGCGCGGATGGCTCGGAATCTCCACCACCTTCAGCCCCAGCCGCTCGCTGGCCTGCAGTCCTGCATAGAAGGTGGGCGACTCCACCGCGATCAGGTCGCCCGGCCGGGTCAGCGCCTGCAGGCACAGGTTGATGCCTTCCAGCGCGCCGGAGGTGATGACGATTTCCTGCGGCGACACCGCGGCTCCCTGCGCCAGGTAGCGCAGGGCGATCTGCCGCCGCAGCTCCTCGTTGCCCGGCGGCAGATCGGTCACCGTCGACAGCGGCGCCAGCTTGCGCCCCGCGCCGGCGAGGAAGCGGCCCAGCTTGTCCAGCGGATACAAGTCCGGGCTCGGAAAGCTGGACCCGAGTGGCACGATCGCGGGGTCACGCACGCTGTCCAGGATCTGGAAGATGAAGTCGCTGACCTGCAGCGCCGTCGCCTCGCCGACCGGATCGCTCATGGCCGGTTCGGGCAGGCCATGCCCGAGCCGGGCGCGGACGAAATAGCCCGACTTCGGCCGCGCCTCGATCAGCCCCCTGCTTTCGAGCAGGTGGTAGGCCTGCGTTACCGTGACCGGGCTGACGCCATGGCGCCGGCACGCCTGCCGAACCGAGGGCAGCCGCTCGCCCGGGCGCAGCACGCCATCGGCGATCAGCGCCGCCGTCCTGTCCGCGATGTCCTGGTAGAGCGTCATGGCCGGATGCTAACAGCCTGGCGGCGCAGTGCCGCCAGGCATGCCCGCGCAGACCGGCCTCGGGCACCGCACTGGAAGCGGAGGCGTCCGTTCCTACACCTGCTGCTGCCTGTCGAAGTACGCCTCCAGCTCCGCCACCGGCAGCGGGCGGCTGAACAGGTAGCCCTGATAGGCATTGCAGCCTTGCTGCACGAGGAACTCGCGCTGGGCTTCCGTCTCCACCCCTTCCGCCAGCACTTGCAGCCCCAGGTTCTCGGCCAGGACGATGATCATCCTGGCGATCACCGCATCATTGGGGTCGACCAGAATGTCGCAGACGAAACCCTTGTCGATCTTCAACCTGTCGAGCGGCAAGCGTTTGAGATAGGCCAGTGACGAATAGCCCGTGCCAAAATCGTCGAGCGAGAAGCGCACGCCCATTGCCTTCATCGCGTCCATCTTGGCGACCACGCTTTCGACATCGTCCAGCAAGGCGCTTTCCGTGAGCTCGATTTCGAGGCGCGAAGGCGGGGCACCGGTACGCCCAAGGATTTCGATCAGTTCGTCGACGAAGTGCTCGTGACGGAACTGCCGTGCGCTGACATTGACCGCAATCGCGAGCTCTGCCCTTGCCGGGTCCGACGCCCAGTGCGCAAGCTGTACACAGGCGGATTCCAGCACCCACCGGCCCAGCGGCACGATGAATCCGTTTTCCTCCGCCAGCGGGATGAACTCGGCCGGCGAAATCATGCCGCGTTCGGGATGGCACCAGCGCACCAGCGCCTCGACCGCGACGACGCGTCCGTCGGCGAGGATCTGGGGCTGGTAGTGCAGGACGAACTGCTGCCGTTCGAGCGCCTGCCACAGTCCGGCATCGAGTTCGGCACGGCGGCTGACTTCAGCCTGCATCTGCGGATCGAAGAAGCGGATCGCATCGCGCCCGGCAAGCTTCGCCCGGTACATGGCCAGGTCAGCGCGCTTCAAGGGCTCTTCCGTGCCTTCCTGCGGGTCGTCGCCGAACAGCGTCACGCCAATGCTCGCGGACCCCCGATATTCGGCGTTGCCGAGACGGAAGGTCTTGCGCAAGGCGTGCAGGATCTTGCTGGCGACGAGTTCGGCCTCGCGTACCGCCGCGGCGGTCTCGCCGTTCAGCCCTTCCAGCATCGCCACGAACTCGTCGCCACCCAGGCGGGCGACACTGTCGTCCTTGCGCACGCACTGGAGCAGGATCCCGGCCACCTGCTGAAGCAGACGGTCGCCTTGGTGATGCCCGGCGGTGTCATTGACGGACTTGAAGTTGTCCAGATCGATGAACAGCAAGGCACCCCTGCCCTTGTGATACGCGCATGAGCGCACTGCCGTTTCCAGGCGCTCGATCAGAAGACGGCGATTGGGCAGGCCGGTCAGCGGGTCGAAGAACGCCAGCTTCTTGACCACGGCCTCCGACTTCTTGCGCGCGGAAATGTCGCGCGCCGAATGGAACACGACCGGCTTGCCATCGAGTTCGAGCGGATAGGACGTCAGCTCGACGGGAAAAACCTCCCCGTCCGCCCGACGGTGCAAGGTTTCCAGCGTGCAGACCTCGCCCGATGCATGAATCTTCCGGATGGCGTCGAGCGCCTCCGCGGCCGTCAACCTGGCCTCCCACGTCGACACGTTCATGCCGATGATTTCGCTGCGCGGATAACCCAGCATGCGGCAGAACGCATCGCTGGCTTCGATCACCTTGCACTGCAGGTCGGTGATGTGGATGCCGTCGCTCGCGTTCTGCAGCAGGATCCGGCTGCGCTGGTTGGCACGTTCGTTCACACCGATCAGGCGCCAGAGCAGCCAGGCGGCAAAGGTGGTGACGAACAGGAAGAGCAGCGCCAGCATGCCAGCCTTGCGCATGTCGTCCCGCCACGCTGCGAGGTAGTCTTCTTCCCCCCAGCCGACGACCACGAACGCCGGCATCAGGGACAGACGGCGAAAAGCGTTGATGCGGCTGATGCCGTCCGCCGTTCTGGCGCTGTAGAAGGACTCCGCTCTCGCCCCTGCCGCAACGATGTCTCTCAGTTCGCGGGAGCCGCCCTGGCTGCCGATCCGGCCCCCCATGCCCGCCGACGGCGGAACGCGGGCGGCGAGCCTCATGTCCAGGTCGCGCATCAACGCAATGCTGTGCGGGCCGAGCTTGAGCCCGGACAGCAGCAGTTCGAGCTGGCGTGACGACACCACGGCTGCGACCACCCCTGCAAACCGACCATCGGGGTAGTTGTAGCGCCGCGAGAAAACCATCATCCATGTGTCCCCGCCCTCCCCCTGGATCAGCTTGCTGGCGACCAGCCCGAGGTCTGCCCCCGACCGGTGCTCTTCGAAGAAGGACTGGCCGGCGCAACGGGTGCATGCCTGTGCCGTGACGCCGAAACCGAGCACGGCCATGCCGTGCTCGTCGGTAACGCGAAGTTCGGCAATTTCCGCAATCCGGCCCTGTTGCTGGGAGATCGCCGCCATCGTGCGCTCCACCTCCAGCCTTGCGCCCGAACGCAGTTCGCGCTCCAGTTGATCGCCGATCAATTGCAGGGAGAGATCGATCTCCCTGACCGAAGACGTGATGCTCTGGTCGAGCAGCAGGGACAGGTTCTCGACCATCGCGCGAACCTCGGCTTCCTTGCGCTGCTTCGATTCGCCAAGCGTATAGAGCAACACGGCACCGACGAGCATGTTCAACACCACAATCGTGGTAATCAGAGCAGGAAGAACAGAATCCTTGTTCCGGTACATGTAGCCTCGATGCGTTTGAACGATGACGGAAAAGCCCCCCGAAGAGCCTTTCTCCAGCGGCGGACATTCTCGCTCCCTGCCCGGCATAGCGCACCAACAAATGATGGATGGCGCTCAGCCGGAATGCATGAGCTGCCATCATCGGCTCCCGATCGGGGCCATCCTGGCGGCCCGAGCCGCACCCGCTCCCGAACCGGGCACGCGATCCACCTGCGGGCGAACGCCGGCTGCCGGTATAATGCGCGGCTTTCCAGATTCCGCCGGAGCCTTGCATGGAAGCCGAACGCCAGAACGCCATCGCCGAGAAACTCGCCGACCTCGCCGCCCGGGGTCGCGAACTACGGAGGTATCTTTGACTACGATGTGAAAGCATCGAAGCTCGAAGAAGTCAATCGCGCGCTGGAAGACCCGGCCGTCTGGAACAACGCCGAGCGTGCGCAGGAACTCGGCAAGGAAAAGCGTGTGCTCGAGGACGTGGTGCTGACGCTGCAGCACATCGACGCCCAGTCGCGCGACCTGAAGGATCTGTACGAACTCGCCGAAGCCGAGGACGACGACGACACCTTCGAGGCGGTCGAGGCCGATCTCGGCGGGCTGGCGGCGGACATCGAGAAGCTCGAATTCCGCCGCATGTTCAGCAACCCGATGGACCCCAACAACTGCTTCATCGAAATCCAGGCCGGCGCCGGCGGCACCGAGGCGCAGGACTGGGCGGGCATGCTCGAGCGCATGTACCTGCGCTACGCCGAGAAGAACGGTTTCAGCGTCGAGCTGATGGAAGAGACCGAAGGCGAAGTCGCCGGCATCAAGAACTGCACGATCAAGATCAGCGGCGAATACGCCTACGGCTACCTGCGCACCGAGACCGGCATCCACCGCCTGGTGCGCAAATCGCCGTTCGACTCCAACGCCCGCCGCCACACCAGCTTCACGTCGGTGTTCGTGTATCCGGAAGTCGATGATTCGATCGAGATCGAGATCAACCCGGCCGACCTGCGCATCGACACCTACCGCGCCTCCGGCGCCGGCGGCCAGCACATCAACAAGACCGACTCCGCGGTGCGCATCACGCACGAGCCGACCGGCATCGTCGTGCAGTGCCAGAACGACCGTTCGCAGCACAAGAACAAGGCCGAAGCGATGTCGATGCTGAAGGCGCGCCTGTACGAACTCGAACTGCGCAAGCGCCAGTCCGAGCAGCAGAAGCTGGAAGACAGCAAGAGCGACATCGGCTGGGGCCACCAGATCCGCAGCTACGTGCTCGACCAGTCGCGCATCAAGGACCTGCGCACCAACTACGAAGTAGGCAACACCCAGGCGGTGCTGGACGGCGACCTGGCGGACTTCATCGCCGCGAGCCTGAAGCAGGGCGTCTGATCATCGTCGCGGCCAAGGCCGCTCCTACGGCGTGTAGGAGCGGCCTTGGCCGCGATCAACGAACCTTGATCAACCGACCACCTTGAATCCGTCTCTCAATCTGTCCGATTTCCTCGCTCCCGGCGTCGACGCCGACGAAGTGCCCGAACTGGCGGCGCTGGCGTCGGCGCGGCCGCTGCTCGACGCCTTCATCACGCTGTTCCGCGGCACCGAAGCCGAAGTGCTGATGCGCCTGCTGGTGCTGCGCGAGATCGGTCAGGAGGCCGAGGTGCCGCGCTGGTCGCCCGACGCGCTGCGCGCGCGCTTCGCCTATCTCGACCCGGTGAAGCTCGAAACGGTGCTCAAGCGCCTGCGCGACAATGCCCTGCTCGCCATCGGCGAGGACGGCCAGTACGCGCTGTCGGACATCGGCCGCAACGCCGTCGCCGCACTGGCCATGCTGCTGCGCTTCGGCGACGAGGAAGACGCCGAGCTGGGCTTTCTCACCGCGCAACTGGCCGGCCTGCAGGCTGTCGGCGGCGTCACCGCCGAATCGCTCGGCCACCTGCTGTCCAAGCTCACCGACCTCACCTGGCACTTCGAGGAAGCGATCGCCTCCGGCTCCGAGTTCCGCATCCTCGACGCCCGCCGCCGGCTGTCGGCCAATGGCCGCTGGCTGGAGCGCGGCACCGACATCCTCAACAAGCTGCTGGCCGAGCCGGATGCCGATTTCGAGCTCGCCCGCGTCGCCCAGCGCATCGGCCTGGCGCAGTCGCGGCTGGCGCGCGCCGACGCCTCCTTCCAGCGCGCGCTGAACAAGATCGAGGCGCAGCGCGTGACGCTGGGCAGCTCCGGCATCTCCTCGTCGGACGTCGCCGCCTGGCTGCGCCGGCTGGACGGCGCCACGCTGGCGGGCCTTGCCATGGGCTGCACTGCCGCAGTGCCCGAACTACCGCTGCTGGCCGGCGGGCATGAACTGCTGGACCGCGCCGAAAGCGCGCTCGGCGGCGAAGCTGCGCAGAACGCGACCGACGCCACGCTGCCACCGCCCGATGCCACACCGGTCGACGCCGCGCCCGAGACCGAAGACCTGGCGATGCTGGAGCACTTCACCCACCGCCTCGACGCCCTGCCCGGCGCCCGGCCGCTGCACCAGGTCGTCGCCGGCGGCGGCTTCGCGCCGGCCAGCTACCGCCTGTCGCTGCTCGCCCTGCTGGCCGACGGCGAGGATGCCAGCCCGGTCGACGGGCCGGTCGGCGCCTTCATGCGCCTGCCGCTGGACGTCCATTTCGGTGACGAACTGGTCACAGTCGGCGAAGACGAGATCGCCGCCATCAACACCGGCGAGGTCATTCCCCGCGTCCCGCGCCCGCCGCGCGCCCCTGCCCCACTCACCCACTCCTGAACGGTGCGCCCATGGAACACGAACTGAAGACGCTCACCGCCCGCCTGCTCGCCCAGCGCTGGCTGCCGCGCAGTGACCGCATGGTGCGGCGCGCGCTGGTCGATGAGAGCTTTCGCATCGAACTCGACCGCCGCCTGGCCGACGTCGGCCTGCAACTGCTCGACAACCCCTACGCCGCCCACGTCGGCGTCGCGCTGCAGGCCGACATGGCCGAGCCGGTGTTCGGCGCCGGCCGCGAGTATGCGGCGAGCAACCTGGGCCTGACGCGCGACGAGATCGCGCTGCTGGTGGTGATCTGGTCGCTGATCGTGCTGCCAAAGCGCGAGCGCCAGGTCACGCGGCGCGAGCTCGTCGACGACGGCCAGACCGACATGTTCGGCGGCGACAAGCCGGTCGCCCACGGCGAAGCCGTCTCCGGCAGCCTGACCGAAAGCTCGCTGCTGGCCGACTTCGGCCCCCGCCTCGGCGGCAAGACGCGCATGACGATCGCGCTCGGCAAGCTCGCCCGCCTGGGCTTCATCGAACGCCGCGCCGGCATCATCGGCGAAGGGCCGCTGCTCGACGTCGCGCTCGATTACCGCGTGATGGCCGACCGCATCATCCACGGCACGCTGGGCGAAGTGATCGCCCGCGCCGGCCACCCCATGCCGGAAACCAACGCCTTCGAAAACGCCGAAATCCTCGCCGACATCGGCGAGGACGACGCGGAAGACCCCGCCTGACGGCACCCGCAAACCCGCACGGCTCCGTCGCACCGCGCCCTACGGACAGTTCCCCGCAGAGCTTGCCACGCCTGACCGTGGGCGGAGGGGGCAGCTCCAGCAGCTCGCTTACCCGCCCGACCGGATTCGCAGCAGTTCGCCGGGCGCGTATACCGGCAGGCCAGCGGCGGCGAAGTCGCGCACGTTGCGGGTGACGATGGCCTGGCAGCCGGCATGGCGGGCGGCTTCGTGCAGCACGGCATCTTCAAAGTCGGCAAAGGCTGTTCCCAGTGCGTCGCTCAGGACCACGCGGCTGACGGGCGCGATGTCGAACAGGTCCAGCAGCGTACCGACGTGGGTGCGCGCCTGGTGCGCATCCAGTGCGCGCTGGCACAGGTAGAACAGCGTGGTGACGGTGGTGGCGCACAGGCTGCCGCGTATCTCGCCACGTTCCACCAAGGCCAGCACCTGGGCGCTGTCGTGCGCAAAGGGCGCGCGGTCGAGCAGGACGTCGAGCACGACGCTGGTATCGAAAAGGATGTTCATCGATGCTTGTTTTCAAGATAAGCGCGGTAGTCCTGCTCATCGGGCAGGTTTGCGCCGGCACGCTTGAGCGCGCCCTTCAGCGCGGCGATGGTGGGCGGCAGCGACGACTGGGCGGGCGTCTCGCCAAGCTGTGCGAAATAGTCGGCCACGAGCTGCGACAAGGATTTGCCGTTGCGCCGCGCCTGCGCTTTGGCCTGTTCGATCAGTACCGCATCGAGCCGCAGGGTGAGTTTGGTTTGCATGGCGCACTCCAGTTGACGTGTAGTTTTGGAAATATTGTACGTCAACCTCGAAGCTGTTGCGGGCCGGCAATCCAGCGAGTGATGCCGGGTCCGCGCCTGCCGCCCCGTCCCCCGCTTCAGCGGCCGCCGGCGGCATGCAGGAAGGCAAGCACCTCGGCCATCAAGCCGTTGATCGCGGCGTATCTGCCATTTTCCGCAGCCAGGATTTCGGCTTCGGACTGCACATGGGGCGCGGGCTGCAGCTCATCGCGGCAATGCTCGACGATCTGCCGCGCCGACTCGGGCGTGGTTTCCAGGTGGAACTGCAGCCCGATCACCGCCTTGCCGAACTGGAAAGCCTGGTTGTCGCAGGCCGCGCTGCGCGCCAGACGGACCGCACCGGCCGGCAGCGTGAAGGTTTCGCCATGCCAGTGAAAGACCTCCACCGACGGCGGAAAGCGGAACAGCGCCGGACCGTCGTGCGCCACCGCCTCGACCGGAAACCAGCCGATCTCGCGCTCGCGGTTGGCAAACACCCGCCCACCCAGCGCGCAGGCAATCAGTTGGGCGCCCAGGCACACGCCCAGCACCGGCCTGCCGAGGCGGATGACTTCGCCGATGAAACGCTTTTCCGCCGCCAGCCACGGCAACTCGGCCTCGTCGTTGACGCTCATCGGCCCACCCATGACGACCAGCAGATCGACCGACTCCGGCTCGGGCAGCAGCGCGTTCTCGTGGAAGCGGGTGGTGCCGATGTCGTAGCCGGCGTTTTCCAGCCAGGGGCCGATGCTGCCCGGTCCCTCGAAAGCGACGTGCTGCAGGATGTGCGCGTGCATGGGTCGGATATCCGTTTCTCTTATCCAGTTGTCGGGGAGACGCGGAATTGGAACACCGCGTCGTCATCCCAGCAATCCAGCAAGATGCGTTCCACCCGCTGCTGCCACAACTGGCCGAAGCGGCGGCGCGCTCCGTCGTCCGCTTCGCCATGCAGGCAGCGCCCCATCAGCGCCGACATCTCGGCTACCGCCGGCACCTGCGACAGATCCGACGCCGCATCGACGAAGCGGCCGGTATCGATGCGCGTCAGCCGCAATGCGAGCGGCAATTCAGCCTCGAAACGCTGCAGGCCGCGGCGCACGAAACGTCCGGCGATGCCCTTGAAACCGCCCTGCTGCGTGGCGCCGGTGATCAGCGTCAGCACGCTGGCGATGACGCCGGTCACGCCCTGCTCCAGCGGTTCGGCGAAATCGACGCGGACGCCGCCGCGCTCGGGCAAGGCATCCGGGTAGAGCAGGCCCATCGCGCGGCAGGCCAGCACATAAGCCGACGCCACGGTCGGGCAGGAATGCCCGGCCAGCTTCACGGCATCCTCGTAGCCGTATTCGAGCACGCCGCCCTCGGCGGCGCCGAGGAAGTCGGCCAGGGGATCATGCACGCGGATGCGCGGCACGTGGTGGAAGAATTCGGGAAAGCTCATCGGGTCGGCCTCTGTGGAGCGATGCACGGGCGCCCAGTGTCGCGGGGCCGGCCATGCACGGCATTGATGCAGCTCAGTTTCCGTCCCGCACCACGCTGGCTCGGCTTCCGGCATGGCCGGGGCATTTGCCGCCGGCCGGGGCCGCCGCTACACTGCCCGCCTCGCATCCTGCCCGCGCCATCCGCTGCCGGGCCGCAAACCCTTTCGGCCGAATACCCGATGTTTCACATCAAGACCCTGGAACTCGTCCATTGGGACTTCTGGCGCCGCTTCTCGCTGCCGCTGGACGCCCAGATCATCACCATCGTCGGCCCCAACGGCTCGGGCAAGACCACGCTGCTCGACGCCCTGCGCACGCTGTTCGCGCTGCGCTGCTCGGGCAAGCGCGACTTCCGCCGCTATGTGCGCCGCGCCGACCGCAGCTTCGCGTGGATACGCGCCATCGTCGCCAACCTGCCGGGCAGCAGCGGCAAGCGGCCTTTCTTCCCCTGCCTGTCGGACGAAGTCACCCTCGCCTGCCGCATCCGCAAGGCCGGCGGCGACTGGATACGCGACTACACCATCGTCGACGGCAACCAGGACATCGAGGCGCTGGAAGCCAGCAACGACTGGATCGGCCTGCGCGACTACCAGCACCGCCTCGCCTGGGGCGGCCTGACGCCGGCCATCACCAAGGTGCTGGCGCTGGAACAGGGCGACACCGACAAGCTGTGCGAATACTCGCCCAAGGCGCTGCTGGAACTGGTCTTCGACGTGTTCGGCGACAAGGAGGTGCTGGACAACTACCAGGCCGCGCGCGAGGAGCAGAAATCCGCCGAGCGCGAACTCGACGAACTCGGCATCGACCTCGACCGCCTGAAGACCCAGGCCGAGGAAAAGAAGGCCGAAGCCAACCGCTTCCTGGAATGGAAGCAGCTCGCCGACGAAGCTCAGGCCCTGCAGGCCGAGCTCGTGCCGCGCCTGGAAGTGGCCGAACTCGCGCGCGACACCGCCGCCGAGCGCGAGGCGCTGCGCCGCGTCGGCAGCGAACGCACCGACAAGCTGGCCGAACAGCGCGACGCCCGCCTGCGGCTCGACGCCGTGCGCGCCGAACAGGACGCCGGCAAGGCCGAACGCGCGCGCCTGAAGGATGGCGACGCCGCCACCGAACAGGCCTACCTCGCCGCCCACGACCGCGTGCGCGACCTGGAAAAGCTGCTCGCCGAACGCGACACCCTGCGCGCCCAGCTCGCCAGCGAACACGGCGCCGACGCCGTCGCGCTGGAACAGGAACACGAGGAAGCCGATGCCGCCCGCGCCCGCCTGCGCACCAAGGAACGCGAACTCGTCGCCGCCTTCGAGGACAAGACCGAAACCCTGCGCGCCGAGCGCAACCGCAACAGCCCCCCGGGCGACGCCGAAGTCTCCCGCTTCCGCGTCCGCCTCAGCGCCGAAGGCATCGCCCACCGCAGTCTGGCCGAAGTGGTCGAAGTGACCGATCCGGCCTGGCAGGCCGCGCTCGAAGCCATCCTGCGCCCCTACCGCCACCTGATCCTGCTCGAACGCGAAGCCGACCGCCACGCCGCCTGGGCGCTGGGCGAGCGCGAACGCTTCCGCCACTTCATCGTGCCCGAGCGCGAAACCGCGCCGCCGCCGCGGCCGATGAGCCTGGCCGAAGTGGTGGAATTCGACGCCCCGGTGCCGCGCTGGCTGGCCGACCTGCTCAACCGCATCCGCCGCGTCGAAAACGCCGACGCCGCGCGCGAGCTGCCGCGCGAGCAGGAATGGATCACCCGCGACGGCTACCACCGCGAACGCCGCGGCGCCCGCCACCTGGGCCGGCCGCAGGAATTCCACTTCGGCGAACTCGCCCGCCAGTCGCGCATCGCCGCGCTGCAGGACGAAATCACCGCGCTCGACAAGCAGTTGCACGCCCTGCGGCCCAAGCTGGACGAAGCCACCGAGCGCGTCACCGCCCTGCGCCAACGCATGCTCGGCCTGCAATCGGCGCAACTGCTGGCCGCCAATGCCGAACGCTACGCCGCCGCCGAAGCCGAGCTGCCGCAGGCGAAAAAAGCGCTGACCGCCGCCATCGCCGAGCGCGCCGACATGCGCGGCACACTGGACGCGCTGAACGAAAAACTCAGCGGCATCCAGATCGAAGCCGACCGCCGCCAGCGCGAGCTCAAGGCCATCGACCAGCGCCTGGCCGACATCGCCCGCGAACACGGCCCGCGCCGCCGCACCCAGGCCGAGCGCATCCTCGCCCTGCGCCGCCGCCGGCGCGGCATGCCGCCGCACTGGCTCGACAGCGGCGAACTCGCCCTGCTCGCCGAACGCTACGGCGACGCCCGCGGCGCCCGCGCCGAGCTCGACCGCCTGCGCCGCCGCCTCGAAGAAGGCGACTGGATCACCGACCCGGCGGTGCTCGTCGTGCGCGACCGCCTCGCCGCCGACGTCGCCCTGCGCGAACGCGACTACCTCGACCGCCAGGGCTACTGCGCCACCGCGCGCCACCACACCGACAACGCCCGCGCCGCCTACATCGCCAAGCTGCGCGCCACCGTGCGCCAGTACGCCAAAAACCTGAAGGCGCTGGGCGAGCTCGCCAACCTCAGCGTCGACTGCCCCACCCCTCACCTCGACAACGACGACCTGTCGCTGGCCCAGGCCGGGCTGGAAGTGCGCTTCGACTTCGACCGCAAGGGCGCCGTCGGCCTCAACGACGGCGAAGCCTCGGGCGGCCAGCAGGTGATGAAATCCCTGATCCTGCTGATCGCCCTGCTGATGGACGAAGCCCGCCCCGGCGGCTTCGTCTTCATCGACGAACCCTTCGCCCACCTCGACGTCGCCAACATCGACCGCGTCGGCACCTTCCTGCGCGCCACCCGCGCGCAATACCTCATCACGACTCCGGTAACGCACAACGCCAACGTCTTCGCCCCCGCGCAACTGACACTGGTCACGCGCAAGAAACAGCCGGGGGATGATTGGGCGCCACCGATCGGGGTGCTGCAACGGGCAGTCTCGTGATAGGCTTCAAACACCTGAAATAGCCAATTCATGGAGTTCAGCCATGATCACATTTACCTCGGTCGAAGCACAAAACCGCTTTGGCGAACTGATAGACCGCTCGCAGCGCGAACCAGTGCAGGTAACTCGCCGCGGGCGCGTCGTTGCCTACGTCGTTTCCGAGCACGACATGCAGGAAGTACGCGCCCTGCAACAGCGGCGCAACGACGCCGCACACTGGTACGCGCAATACCGGCAAGCCCTCGTCCGGAGCAGCGGCGACACCGCTGCCGGATTGACCGACGACGACATCAACGACCTCGTGCATGAGCTTCGCTAGGCGCATCGTCGTCGATACGGGAGTATTGGTCAGCGCCGCCATCCGGCCGGGCTCGATCCCGGCACTCGCATTGGAAAAGGCCTTTCTCCAATTCGAGATTTGCGTCAGCGACGAAACACTGGCCGAACTGCAAACAGTGCTGTCACGCCCCAAGTTCGACCGTTACACCCCTCCGGCCCAACGCGATGAATTCATCACTGGCTTCACCCGGCATGCGCATCACTTCGAAGTCATCCACGAGGTCAATGACTGCATCGATCCGAAGGACAACAAGTTTCTCGCCCTTGCCGAAACCGCAGAGGCCGAACTGATCGTCGCCAGCGACCCCCATCTCACCAGCCTGCACCCTTGGCATGGAATTCCCATCATGCCGCCAGCAGCCTTTCTCGTCGCCATGCGGTAGATCGAGTGGAAGCGAAAGAACTCACCTGGCTCCCGCCCGACACCCACGGCATCTCCGCCGCCTGGCTCACCGACCCCACCCGCTCCACCTTGCGCGGCAAGCGCCTGCGCTGCGCCTTCAACAGCCCCGCCGCCGCACTGGATACCTGGCCCGCAAGCTGGCGCGAAGTCCTGGCGCTGTGGGTACGCCGTGCCGAAACCGGCAAGCACTACCGCTGCGCCACCCTGCTCGCCCGCGCCAGCGCCGCACGGGCAAACGCCGCGCTGCAGCTCTTCGAACGCCTGCTGGCCGACGGCCTGGCGGAAGTGGAAGAGCGGCGCGATCCGCAACGCGGCTGGCAGGCCCACAGCCTGCGCTTTCTCGACCCCGCTGCGCTGCGCGCAGCCCTCGGCCAGCCTGAGCCGGACGCCGACCAGCTCCGCTGGACCGAACTGCGCAACACTCCGCTGGGCCTGGAAGAACTCGACGCTGCCCGCAGCACGCTGGACGAAAGCCCGCCAGGCATCGCCCTGGCCCGGCTGGAGCTGCTTGTTGCCCTGCAAAACTGGCACGATGCCGGACACCGCAGCGGGCAGGCTACCCGGCGGGATTTCGCCTTCTTCGCCCGTACCGAGACCAAAAAGATCACCGACGCCGAATGGCGCTGGCTGACCGACAACGTCGACCTGGCCGCATTCGGCATCGCCGCCCACGCACCCCTGCTGCTCATCGCCGCAAACCTCAGCCTGGAAAGCGCCACCGGCACGCTGGCGCTGGCCGCCCTGCCCGGCTTTGTCGGCCTGCCGCCCCAGGCCGTGCAGGCCATTACCGCGATCGGCAACCCGCCTTCCTGCTGGCGCCTGGTGGAAAACCGCAGCGCCTTCAAAAAGGCCGCCGCAGCCCGAACCCCGGACGAAGCCGTGCTGTGGCTACCCGGCTACCCACCCGGCTGGTGGCGCGACGCCGTCGCCCACTTGCTGCGCCTCGCCCCCGCACCCGCCGCCATCGCCTGCGACCCCGATCCGGACGGCATCGCCATCGCCGTGCAGGCCAGCACCCTGTGGGAAAAAGCCGGCCAGGAATGGGCGCCCTGGCGCATGGATGCCGCCGACCTGCACCGGCTGATCCACCGCCGCCCACTCACCGAACGCGACCGCGGCCTGCTCGAACAACTACAGCAGCAGGCCCTGCCATCCACGCTCGCCGAACTTGCTTCAGCCATGCTGGATACGGGTGAAAAAGGCGAGCAGGAAAGCCTGTTCTGGCAGTAAGCGGCGCTTGGAACGCGGTTCTGCTATGGAGTCGATACTCAGGATGCAGACATGACAGGCTGATGGCTGACCGTCGGATCGAATCGCCGGATTGCCAAGCCTCTCACCTGGAGCTACGATGTGTATGTTGAGAATGGGAAATACACATCATGCGTACCAACATCGTGATTGACGACACGCTCATGAACGAAACACTGCGCGCAACGGGATTGAAGACCAAGCGTGAAGCAGTCGAGCTTGGCCTTCGGACACTCCTTCGCCTCCGGCAACAGGAAGAAATTCGCCGATTTCGCGGCAAGCTGAACTGGCAGGGAGACCTCGATTCGATGAGGTCCGACAAATGATTCTGGTCGATTCCAGCGTCTGGATCGACTACTTCCGTGGAAACGCGACACCACAAGCCGAAAAACTGGACTCGCTGCTTGGCGTGGAGCCAATTGCAATAGGTGACTTGATCCTGGCCGAAGTGCTACAAGGCTTCACCGCCGAACGCGACTTCAACCAAGCCAGAACACTGATGGCCTCATTGGTCATCGTTGACCTGTGCGGGCGGGACATTGCCATCCAGGCCACCAGAAACTTCCGCTCGTTGCGGACGCTGGGCGTGACGGTGAGGAAAACGATCGATACCGTGATTGCCACCCACTGCATCGAAAATGGCCTGCCCTTGCTATATAGCGACAGGGATTTCGATCCGTTCGTCACGCATCTGGGCCTCCAGTCCGCGCTTGCTGCAAGCTGACCGGCAAGGACTGCTCCAGCACCTCCCGGTACAGGAACAGGATTGCAGCCACCGCCTTCCAGTAGCCTCGCCGTTGCTGCAAAGCCATCGCCCAGCGACTCAATGTGTCGGTCTTGTTCTTCGCTGCCGCCAACACTGCTCGCGCACCCATGACCAGCAAACTGCGCAAGTAGGGATCGCCGGCCTTGGTGATGCGGCCCAGTCGGGCCGTGCCGCCCGAGCTGTATTGGCCGGGCACCAGGCCGAGCCAGGCGGCGAACTGCCGACCGCAGCCGAAGTCATGACCGTTGCCGATCATGGCGACCAGGCAGGTAGCACCATCAGGTGCGATTGCTGATCGAGCGTCTTGATCGGCACGAAACGCATGTGGGGCCGCTGCACTGCCTCGCAGATCGCAGCGGCGTCGGCCGCATCGTTCTTGCTGCGTCGCCCGCTCATGCGGTAGGGCGTGACGAACTTCGGTGCGATCAGGCGAACGGTATGACCCGAAGCCTGGAACAGCCGTGCCCAGTGATGCGCACCCGAGCACGCTTCCATGCCGATCACGCACGGTGGCAGGCTTGCGATCAATTCATGCAGCTTCTCACGCGGCACTGCCGGGCGTACCAGCTCGGCGCGGCCGGCTTCGTTGACGCCATGCACGGCAAACACGTTCTTGGCGAGATCGATGCCAACGGTCACAATGCTCATGGACCTCCCCTTTCGGACGGATTGATGAGACTTCGCACTTCCCATCGTGGCACTCAGGTGCCGATCACCGCAATGCGGTCAGGCCGGGACGGGGAAGTCCCTTTCATTCGTTGGGCCGCTCATGCTTGAAGCTCTCGCCCAGATCATTCTTGTCGGCATCTTCTACTGGCCAGGTTGGGTTGTGCTTCGCGCGGTTACTCTCGGCCGTTACCCGCCCAAGAAGGGCACTAAACACGATCCCGAGTTTGTGGCTGTTGTGGGGCTAGCGTTCTTCATCGCAATTCTCATAGCCATCTATTCGTAACTATGCCCTTGCTTGAAGCAGTTGCCATTTCGCTCGGAGAACTCGCTGGTTATATGGCTACCCGGTGCGCCTGCATTGGCCGTCGTCCTTCGTCAGTGCGCCGTGGCCGCCGTCTCGCCAGCGCCAACTTTCATGCCTGGGCTGTTGCAGGCAGTAGCCCAACCCATCCCCAAGGGACTTCCCGTCAACTGTTTTCTGCAGACAGCAGCCGTTGATCATGCACCCATCTTCTTCTCCTGCTGATCACGCCCGGACGTGACCGATTCTGGACTGCCGGCATCGCGCCGGACAAGGACAGAACAGACTGTCCTTTCCCCAATCGGCCTTATTCGGCACGTGCTCCCTTTCATGCTGATCACACACGGCGGCAAGCTTGCGATCAGTTCGCGCAGCTTTTCACGCGGCACCGCCGGGCGTACCAACTCGACGCAACCGGCTTCATCGATGCCATGCACGGCAAACACGTTCTTGGCGAGATCGACTCCAACGGTCATAATGCTCATGGACTTCCCCTTTCGGACCGATTGATGAGAGTTCGCACTTCCCATCGTGACACTCAGGTGCCGATTGCCGCAATGCGGTCAGGCCGGGACGGGGAAGTCCTTTTCATTCGTTATGCATCGGAGTAATCATCGTGGCCAACCGTATCTTTACTCAACCAATGTCATTCCCGGGCCAAGCGCCAAGGCCAACGACAGAAAACTGATTGGCATCTCGGAATGGAACTACGACATACCAATCGTTTTCAAGCTTCTCCTCTCTGGCAACCCAAAGACATGTCCATCTTCGATTTGGGACAACCCGGAGGAAATTGCTCTAATAGGTGACTACGCTTCCGGCGTCAAGAACCTCGAAGGATTCTTGTCGAAAGTAGCGCTTCCATCGGCTCAGGACTTGATTGCCGAATCCATCGATTTCTTGAACAAACCAGACAACCAGAACCAATACTTCGTGTTGGAGTGCGGTGAGATTTTCGATATGAGTGAGATACCACTTCTTGAGCAGAATCTGGCACTCCTTGAGCAGATAAGAAATTTACAACCTGAAGCGGAACAGGCGCTGCAATCCTTGGTGCCACCTCCCGTTGTGCCGCCTAAACCAGTTGGTTTCTTTTCTAAGCTGCTGGGCCGTGCACCCGAATCACAGACGCCAGCGCAAGATCCGATGAAGCCGATCTATGCCCTCGGGCTTGGAAACTGGTCAAACATCCTGTACTTCGACTTTACCAATGCATAACAAGCCCAACGACCGGGCCGTTAAAATGCTACGCTTTTTGCAAACACCCGCTTCTTGCGCCTCTTCGGTATGAACATCACATGGTGCTTGCAGTCCCATCCCGTGGGACTCAGGCTCTGGTACTCTTTCATCGTGAATCTCCTTCTCTTGGCAGAGATCAGAAATTCACGCCGACCGCCGTAAAGGTCAAACCTTGGTGAGTCCCTCGTCACAGTCGGGGGCTTACCTCTATAAGTCAATCTTGGCACCGAACAGGCCAGCGGCGGAAGTGGGAAGTCCCTTTGTAGTCATTCAAGCCGACGCCGCTTCGCGGCGCGGCTTAATTCATTCGTTAACGCCCTATGAAAGTCGATCAGCAAGCCCGAGCAGTACTAGCCGAATCAACCCGGTGGCTCATTGGTGCCCGCATCACCAACTATCAGTTCGACGATTCGGTGCCAGAATCGGACGACCCGGCAGTACGGGAGATCTACAATCAGTTCTTGTGGCTGCTCTACTGCGATCTCCGGGAGCATCGCTTGATAGGCACTGACAAGCTATCGCAAGCGCAAAGAGTCACGGCAGTCCGCTGCGTACTCTTCCTCAAGTCAGGTCTTCCCTACTTATGGCCGCCACTCTCTCGCGGCCAATCAGCACTTCTCACACTCGGCAATTTACTGACTTTTGGCTTGGCTGGACGTATCTACTTCCGCCGCCTCAGCTCTGAGCTGCCCCACGAATTTCGTCTTCCAGCGTAGTCGTCGTAGGATCGACACAACGAGAGGAAGAACGACGTGAAGCGCATCCCGAAACAGGAATACACGGCTGAGTTCAAGGAGCAGGCCGTCAAGCGAACTGACGAGGTCGGCAGCATC
>NZ_BCUG01000036.1 GCF_001591165.1 Thauera butanivorans NBRC 103042 | reverse complement strand
CAGGATGGGTAGAGCCTAGCGAAACCCATCATTTGCGGGGCGCAGAGGTGATGGGCTTCGCCTGCGGCTCCACCCATCCTACCCTGGCCGCCCTCCTGTACAGCCACTCCAGGAGCCAGCACCTTTCTCGTCACACGATCCGCCAAACACACGGACGGGACCCGGACGCCCCCATGCTGCTTGCCCCGCCAGAGCCGCGGAGTGGGTAATGAGGGTGATGTACCATCTCCATTTATTTGCCTCCCCTCAAACATGCGACAGTACCTAGACCTCATGCGCCACGTGCTCGAGCACGGGGACCGCAAGACCGACCGCACCGGCACCGGCACCCTGTCCGTCTTCGGCTGGCAGATGCGCTTTCCGCTGAAGGAAGGCTTTCCGCTACTGACGACCAAGAAGCTCCATACGCGCTCGATCATCCATGAGCTGCTGTGGTTCCTGCAGGGCGATACCAACATCCGCTACCTGAAGGACAACGGCGTCTCGATCTGGGACGAGTGGGCCGACGAAAACGGCGACCTCGGCCCGGTGTACGGCAAGCAATGGCGGCGCTGGGAAAACAAGGACGGCACGACCGTCGACCAGATCACGAAGCTGATCGACGGCATCAGGCGCAGCCCGGATTCACGCCGGCACATCGTCTCTGCCTGGAACCCGGGCGAAGTGGACACGATGGCACTGCCGCCCTGCCATGCACTGTTCCAGTTCTACGTCGCCAACGGCCGCCTCTCCTGCCAGCTCTACCAGCGCAGCGCGGACATCTTCCTCGGCGTACCCTTCAACATCGCTTCCTATGCCCTGCTCACCCACATGGTCGCGCAGGTCTGCGAGCTGGAAGCCGGCGACTTCATCTGGACCGGCGGCGACTGCCATCTCTATCTGAACCATCTCGACCAGGCGCGCGAACAACTCTCGCGCACGCCGCGCACATTGCCGACATTGAAGATGAACCCCGAAGTGAAGGATATCTTCGCCTTCCGCCTCGAGGACTTCGGCATCGGCGACTATGATCCGCATCCCCACATCAAGGCACCGGTGGCTGTATGAGCACGACTCCTGAAATCACCCTGATCGCAGCGGTCGCACGCAACGGCGTGATCGGTCGCGACAACGGACTGCCCTGGCGACTCAAGGCCGACATGCAGCATTTTCGCGCGATGACCATGGGCCATCCAGTCGTGATGGGACGCAAGACCTGGGAATCACTGGGTCGGCCCTTGTCCGGCCGCCGCAACATCGTCGTCACCCGCGACACGCAGTTCCGCGCGGAAGGCGCCGAGGTTTTCCACTCTCCGGAGGCCGCACTCGCCGCTGCCGCGGACACCGAGCGCATTTTCGTGATCGGAGGCGCCCAGCTTTACAACACCCTGCTGCCCCGCGCCGACCGCCTCGAACTGACCGAAATCTGGGCCGACGTCGAGGGTGACGCCCATTTCCCGCTCTTCGATCGTTCCGATTTCGTCGAGGAGCGGCGCGATGCGCGCACCGCCGATGCGGACAACGACTTCGACTTCGATTTCGTCAGCTACCGCCACCGCTGAGCACAGGCACCGCATGACGCAACGAGGGCCGCTGATCGCGGCCCTCGTCGTTTCTCATGCCGGCACAGCCAGCCTCGATCAGTCCTTCACGCAATCGACGTGATAGCGGCCGTCCTCACCCTTCACAAGACCATGGATGTCGGTTTCGAAGCCTGGGAAGCGGGAGTTGAAATCGCGTGCGAACTTCAGGTAGCGCACGATCGTGGCATTGAAGCGCTCGCCCGGGATCAGCAGCGGGATGCCCGGCGGATACGGCGTGACCAGCATCGCGGTGACGCGGCCTTCGAGTTCGTCCAGCGACACGCGCTCGATCTCTCGGTGCGCCATCTTGGCGAAAGCATCGGCGGGCTTCATCGCCGGCACCATGTCCGATAGGTACATCTCGGTGGTCAGGCGGGCGATGTCGTGGGCCTTGTAGAAGCTGTGGATCTGGTCGCACAAGTCCTTCAGCCCGACCCGCTCGTAGCGCGGGTGCTTGGCGATGAACTCCGGCATCACGCGCCACAGCGGCTGGTTGCGGTCGTAGTCGTCCTTGAACTGCTGCAGCTCGGTCACCATCGTGTTCCAGCGGCCCTTGGTGATGCCGATGGTGAACATGATGAAGAAGGAGTAAAGCCCGGTCTTCTCGACGATGATGCCGTGCTCGGCCAGGTACTTGGTGACGATCGCCGCCGGAATGCCGGTATGTTCGGCGAAGTCGCCGTCCATGTTCAGGCCCGGGGTGATGATCGTCGCCTTGATCGGGTCGAGGATGTTGAAGCCTTCGGCCAGGTCGCCGAAGCCGTGCCAGCTTTCGCCGGCCTTCAGCGTCCAGTCCTCGCGGCTGCCGATGCCTTCCTCGGCGAGGAATTCCGGCCCCCATACCTTGAACCACCAGTCGTCGTCGCCGAACTCGGCATCGACCTTGCGCATCGCGCGACGGAACTCGACTGCTTCGCTCAGCGATTCGTTCACCAGCGCGGGGCCGCCCGGCGCTTCCATCATCGCCGCCGCCACGTCGCAGGACGCGATGATCGCGTACTGCGGCGAGGTCGAGGTGTGCATCAGATAGGCCTCGTTGAAGATGTCGCGGTCGAGCTTGCGCGTCTGCGAGTCCTGCACCAGGATCTGCGAGGCTTGGCTCAGGCCGGCCAGCAGCTTGTGGGTCGATTGGGTCGAGAACACCATCGACTCGCGGCAGCGCGGACGATCGGCACCGATGGCGTGGTAGTCGCCATAGAAGTCATGGAAAGCCGCGTGCGGCAGCCAGGCCTCGTCGAAGTGCAGCGTATCGATCTCGCCGTCGAGCATCTCCTTGATCGTCTCGACGTTGTACACCACGCCGTCGTAGGTCGACTGCGTGATCGTCAGGATACGCGGCTTCTTGCTCTTCGCATTGCGCGCGAAGGGGTTGGCCTCGATCTTCTTCAGGATGTTCTCCATCGAGAACTCTTCCAGCGGGATCGGCCCGATGATGCCGTAGTGGTTGCGCGTCGGCGTCAGGAATACCGGCACCGCGCCGGTCATGATGATCGAGTGGAGAATCGACTTGTGGCAGTTGCGGTCCACCACGACGATGTCGCCAGGCGCCACGGTGGTGTGCCACACCATCTTGTTCGAGGTCGAGGTGCCGTTGGTGACGAAATACAGGTGGTCGCAGTTGAAGATGCGCGCCGCGTTGCGCTCCGAGGCCGCCACCGGACCGGTGTGGTCGAGCAACTGGCCCAGTTCGTCCACCGCGTTGCAGACGTCGGCGCGCAGCATGTTCTCGCCGAAGAACTGATGGAACATCTGCCCCACCGGGCTCTTCAGGAAGGCGACCCCGCCCGAGTGCCCCGGGCAGTGCCAGGAATACGAGCTGTCCGCCGCATAGTGGGTCAGCGCGCGGAAGAAAGGCGGCGGCAGCGATTCGAGATAGTTCTTCGCCTCGCGCACCACATAGCGGGCGATGAACTCCGGCGTGTCCTCGAACATGTGGATGAAGCCGTGCATCTCGCGCAGCACGTCGTTGGGGATGTGGCGCGTGGTGCGCGTCTCGCCGTGCAGGAAGATCGGGATCTCGGCATTGCGGAAGCGGATCTGCTCGACGAAGGCGCGCAGATCGGCGATCGCCTTGGCCGAAGCCTCGGGCGACGAGAACTCTTCGTCATCGATCGACAGGATGAAGGTCGAGCCGCGGCTCTGCTGCTGGGCGAAGGAGGTCAGATCGCCATAGCTGGTGATGCCGAGCACTTCCATGCCTTCGTCTTCGATCGCCTTCGCCAGCGCGCGAATCCCCAGGCCCGAAGAGTTTTCCGAGCGGAAATCCTCGTCGATGATGATGATGGGGAAATGGAATCTCATCCTGATCGTCTCCAGCGGGGTCCTTGCGGGACGGAAAAAGTGGAAGAGTAAGCCCTCGATCTTGCGCGGGCATTACCGGAATTGAAGCGGGAAAAGCACAAGGGGCCGTCAGGCGGCCCCATATTCACGGTTGTCGGCGTCAGCAGCCAGGCTCGATCAGATCTTCGGCAGCGTGACGCCGGTCTGGCCGAGATACTTGCCGCCGCGGTCCTTGTACGAGGTCTCGCACACCTCGTCCGACTCGAAGAACAGCATCTGCGCCACGCCCTCGTTGGCGTAGATCTTGGCCGGCAACGGCGTGGTGTTGGAGAACTCCAGCGTCACGTGGCCTTCCCACTCGGGCTCCAGCGGCGTGACGTTGACGATGATGCCGCAGCGCGCGTAAGTGCTCTTGCCCAGGCAGACCGTCAGCACGCTGCGCGGAATGCGGAAATACTCGACGGTGCGCGCCAGCGCGAAGGAGTTCGGCGGGATGATGCAGACGTCGCCGGTGAAATCGACGAAGTTGCGCGCATCGAAGTCCTTGGGGTCGACGATGGTCGAGTTGATGTTGGTGAAGATCTTGAATTCATTCGCCACGCGCACGTCGTAGCCGTAGCTCGAGGTGCCGTAGGAAACGATGCGGCCGCTGTCGTTGGTGCGCACCAGTTCCGGCGCGAAAGGCTCGATCATGCCGGCCTCTCGGGCCATGCGGCGGATCCACTTGTCGGACTTGATGGACATGGGCGCGGGTTCCAGCGGGTGCGTTGCGACCGTCAGCGGTCGGGAAAGCCGCGTAGTGTAGGACAAGCACCCCGCGGACGAAAGCCTCCGCACCACAGTTTTTCAGCCGGGGGCACGAGCCTGCGCCGGCACACGGCCCCCGGGCCGGGCGCGGCAGTGCGCCCGGAGACACTCAACTGTTCTTGATGACGATGTTCGGGAACTTGTGCGTCATGTCCTTGGATTTCTCGGCGATGCGCACCGCCACCTTGCGCGCGATCTGCTTGTAGATCGCGGCGATGCGCCCGTCGGGATCGGCGACCACGGTCGGCGTGCCACCGTCGGCTTCGGAACGGATCTGGATGTCCAGCGGCAGCGCTCCCAGGAAAGGAATGTTGTAGTCGGCACACATCTTCTCGCCACCACCCTGGCCGAAGATGTGCTCTTCGTGGCCGCATTTCGAGCAGATGTGGATGCTCATGTTCTCGACCACGCCGAGGATGGGCACGCCCACCTTCTCGAACATCTTCAGGCCCTTGCGCGCATCCAGCAGGGCGATGTCCTGCGGCGTGGTGACGATGACCGCCCCCGTCACTGGCACGCTCTGCGAAAGCGTCAACTGGATGTCGCCGGTGCCCGGTGGCATGTCGATCAGCAGATAGTCGAGATCCTGCCAGGCCGTGTCCTTCAGCATCTGGTTCAGCGCCTGCGTCGCCATCGGGCCGCGCCACACCATCGGCGTGTCCTGCTCGATCAGGAAGCCGATCGACATCGCCTGGATGCCGTGGGCTTCGAGCGGGATCATGGTCTTGCCGTCCTCGGACACCGGCCGCTGGCCGCCGATGCCCAGCATCTGCGGCTGCGACGGGCCATAGATGTCCGCATCCAGCAGGCCGACGCGCGCGCCTTCCGCTGCCAGTGCCAGCGCCAGATTCACCGAGGTCGTGCTCTTGCCCACGCCGCCCTTGCCGGAAGCCACGGCAATGATGTTGCGCACCCCCGGCAGCAGCTTCACGCCGTGCTGCACGGCATGGGCCACCACCTTGCTGTTGACCGTGACATCGATGCGGCCGATACCCGGCACCGCCGCCAGTGCTTCCGCCAGCAAGGCGCGGACGGGTTCGTGCTGGCTCTTCGCCGGGTAGCCGAGTTCGACCTCGAAGGCGACATTGCCGCCTTCCACCACCAGATTGCGGATGCAGCGGGCAGAGACGAAGTCTTTGCCGGTATTCGGATCGATCACCGACTTGAGCACGTCGGTTACGGTTTGTTGGTCGAGACTCATTGCGTATTTCCTCGATGATCGGAACGCCCGCAGCCGGGCGGAAACGGGGGAATCATACCGGAGCCTCCGCCAACGCTCACCCGCGCTACCATTGGGGTTTCCTGCCGGCGCGGATCGGCAGTGGCTGACCCGCCAGCCTGCGCGCCCGAATTTCGTATGCTTTCCACCCTCGGCAGAGCCTCTGCCCCATCGACGTATTTCCGGCAATGAGCATCTCCGCCTCCCTTCGCTCCACGCTTCTCATCCTCGGCGCCGCACTGCTGGTGCAGGCTTGCGCCACCACCGGCACGGCCGACGCGCCAGCCGCGCCCGCCGACGACCCGATCCACCTGCATGCCCTCGTCCGCCAGACGGCACCGGCGCCCGATTGGCCCGCCCTGCGGCAGGCGATGAACGAGGCCACGCGCAGCACACCCGGCATCACCATCGGCACGGCCGACGCGCAAGGCTTCAGGATCGAGATCCCGGTATCCGACGGCTTCACCTCGGGCAGCAGCGCAATCCGCCCACCGCTCGCCGCCGCCCTCGATGCGATCGCGCCGCTGCTCGCCGCCGAACCCGGCGTCGCGGTCAAGGTCGTTGGTCATACCGACAGCCAGGGCAGTGAAATGGTCAATCTGCGCCTGTCGATCGAGCGCGCCGAGGCAGTCGCCGCCCATCTCGCCGAACGCGGCATCCCCCTCGACCGCCTGAACGCCGACGGCCGTGGCGAAGCCGATCCGCTCACCAGCAACGCCACCGAGGAAGGCCGCGCGCGCAACCGCCGGGTCGAGCTGCTGCTGCGCGAAATGCATTGAGGAGACGAGCACACCACCACTGGGGCAGAGCGCGGAATAAGCACCATAAGTGGCAGGCCGCTGCCCGCGCGCTTTGCTAAACTTGCGCTCTTTGCATTCCTTGATATACGCCCCCACAGACCATGCCCCGCAAGATTCTCGTCACCAACGCCCTGCCCTATGCCAACGGCGACATTCACCTCGGCCACCTGGTGGGCTACATCCAGGCCGACATCTGGGTGCGCTACCAGCGCATGCGGGGCCATTCGGTGCATTACGTCTGTGCGGACGACACCCATGGCACGCCGGTCATGCTGCGCGCCGAAAAGGAAGGCCTGACGCCCGAGCAACTGATCGAACGCGTGCACGGTGAACACCTGCGCGACTTCACCGCCTTCGGCGTCGCCTTCGACAACTATCACTCCACCCACAGCCCCGAGAACCGCGACTACGCCGCGGACATCTACGGCAAGCTGCAGGCCACCGGCCTCATCGACACCCGCGAGATCGAGCAGTATTACGACCCGGTCAAGGAAATGTTCCTGCCCGACCGCTTCATCAAGGGCGAATGCCCCAAATGCGGCGCCGCGGACCAGTACGGCGACAACTGCGAAGCCTGTGGCGCCGCCTACGCCCCGACCGAACTCAAGAACCCCTATTCGGCGGTATCCGGCGCCAAGCCGGTGCTTCGCACCTCGACGCACTACTTCTTCCGCCTGTCGGACGATCGCGCGGTCGCCTTCCTGCGCCGATGGACGCGCGGCACCAACGCCCAGGGTGCGCGCCGCCTGCAGATGGAGGCCGCCAACAAGATGAAGGAATGGCTGGGCGAAGAGGGCGAGAACAAGCTATCCGACTGGGACATCTCGCGTGACGCCCCCTACTTCGGCTTCGAGATCCCCGGCGCCCCCGGCAAGTACTTCTACGTCTGGCTGGATGCGCCGATCGGCTATCTCGCCAGCTTCCGCAACCTCGCCGACAAGCGCGGCGACATCGTCGTCGAGGACTACACCGACGGCGCACGGGCCGCCGCGGCCGGCACCGAGATGGTGCACTTCATCGGCAAGGACATCCTCTACTTCCACGCCCTGTTCTGGCCGGCAATGCTCGAGTTCGCCGGCTACGCCACGCCCAGCCAGTTGTGCGTCAACGGCTTCCTGACCGTCGATGGCGCCAAGATGAGCAAGAGCCGCGGCACCTTCATCACCGCGCACTCCTACATCGCGCAGAAGCTCAATCCCGAGTGGCTGCGCTACTACTTCGCCGGCAAGTCGAACGGCACCATGGAAGACGTCGACCTCAACCTCGACGACATGATCGCCAAGGTGAACTCCGATCTCGTCGGCAAGTTCGTCAACATCGCCAGCCGCTGCGCCGGCTTCATCGGCAAGCGCTTCGACGGCAGGCTGGGCGGAACCGACTTGCAGGCCTGCGCCGACTTCGCCGCCGCCTGGGCCGACGGCAGCATCGCCACCGCCTACGACGAGCGCGACTATGGCCGCGCGCTGCGCGAGATCATGCGCCTGGCCGACCTCGCCAACCAATACGTCAACGATCACAAGCCGTGGGAACTGGCCAAGCAGGAAGGCCAGGAAGCCCGCCTGCACACCGTGTGCAGCACCGCGCTGAACATGTTCCGCGATCTCGCCCGCTTCCTGAAGCCGGTGCTGCCGGCGCTGGCTGCCCAGGTCGAATCCTTCCTGTCGATTCCGGCGCTGGACTGGCAGGGCGACTGGGCCGCGCTGCCTGCCGGCCACGCCATCCAGCCCTACAGCCACCTGATGACCCGCGTCGAGCGCAAGCAGATCGACGCCCTGCTCGAAGCCAACCGCGAATCGCTCGCCCCGGCCGCGCCGGCAACGGACGCCAAGACCGCATCGTCCCAGCAGCGCCATGCCGAGAAGCAGCAGCACACCGCCCAGGCGGCGGAGGCAGCATCGCCGCACATCTCGATCGACGACTTCACCAAGGTCGACCTGCGCATCGCCAGGATCGTCGCTGCGGAACACGTCGACGGCGCCGACAAGCTGATCCGCCTGCAGCTCGACATCGGCGAAACCGACGAAGCCGGCGAGCCCAAACCGCGCCAGGTCTTCGCCGGCATCAAGTCGGCCTACGACCCGGCCACGCTCGTCGGCCGCCACACCGTCATGGTCGCCAACCTGGCGCCGCGCAAGATGAAGTTCGGCCTCAGCGAAGGCATGGTGCTGGCCGCCTCGGACGCCGAAGGCAAGAGCGCCGGGCTCTACATCCTGTCGCCCGACGCCGGTGCCACACCCGGCATGCGGGTCAAGTAAGCCATGCCGCTGACGCCCTCGAAACGCTGGATCATCCTGCATCATGCAGGACGAGGGCGACCGTCTCCGTAATGCTGCCCGGAGGGGCAGCCACGTTTGCCTCGTTCAGACTCGCAGCGGAGACGACATGAAAATCCAGTTCCGACCCAAGCTCCTCGACACCCTGCCCAGCTACGGCCGCTCAGGTTTCGCCCAGGACCTTTCCGCCGGCATCACCGTCGGCGTGCTTGCCCTGCCCCTGGCGATGGCCTTCGCCATCGCCTCGGGCATGACCCCGACCGCCGGCATCTGGACCGCGATCGTCGCAGGCCTACTGATCTCGCTGCTGGGCGGCTCACGGGTGCAGATCGGCGGCCCCACCGGCGCCTTCATCCCGATCATCTACGCCATCGTCGTCGATCACGGCGTACAGAACCTGCTGATCGCGACGATGATGTCGGGCATCCTGCTGTTCGCCATGGGGGCGCTGCGGCTCGGCAGCATGATCCGCTTCATTCCGCTGTCGGTGGTCATCGGCTTCACCAACGGCATCGCGGTCGTCATCTTCATCTCGCAGATCAAGGACTTCCTCGGCCTGCGGATCGACAACCTGCCGGGCGAATTCTTCGCCAAGATGGTCGCGCTGTGGGCCGCGCTGCCGACCATCGACCTGCCCACCGTCGCCGTCGCCGTGGCCTCGCTGGCGGTGCTCGTCGTCTGGAACCGTCAGGCGAAGAAAGCGCGCTGGATGGCACGCCTGCCGGGACCGCTCGCAGTGCTGATCATCATGACCGCGATCAACGCCCTGTTCGCGCTGCCGGTCGACACCATCGGCAGCCGCTTCGGCGGCATCCCGCAGGAGCTGCCCACCTTCGGCCTGCCGGAACTGAGTCTGGGCACGCTCGGCAAGCTGGTGACGCCCGCGCTCACCATCGCCCTGCTCGGTGCCATCGAATCGCTGCTGTCGGCCCGCGTCGCCGACAGCCAGATCGACGACCGCCACGACCCCAACCAGGAACTGATGGCGCAAGGCATCGCCAACGTCGCCGCGCCGCTGTTCGGCGGCTTCGCCGCCACCGGCGCGATCGCCCGCACCGCCACCAACATCCGCACCGGCGGCCGCACGCCGGTCGCCGGCATCCTTCATGCACTGGTACTGCTGGCGATCGTGCTCGCACTGGCACCGCTCGCCAGCGCCATCCCGCTCGCCACGCTGTCGGCCATCGTCGTCGTCGTTTCGATCAACATGGGCGAATGGCACGCCTTCGCGCCCAAGGTGCTGGCGCGCTATTCGCTGAGCTACCGCACCATCCTGCTCAGCACCTTCTTCCTCACCGTGGTGTTCGACCTGACGCTGGCGGTGGAACTCGGCATGGTGCTGGCCAGCCTGTTCTTCATCTACCGCATGTCCGACCTGACCCGCATCGAACGCGTGCCGCTCGAAGACTACTACGGCAACGAAGCGATGCAGCGCGAGGACGGCACCCCGCGCATCCTCGCCTACAAGATGTTCGGCAGCCTGTTCTTCGGCGCCGCCAACAAGCTCGAGAACCTGCTGCTGATGCAGCACGGCCACCCCGACGTGGTGATCCTGGATCTGGACAAGGTCATCAGCCTGGATACCACCGGGCTGGACATCCTGCAGACCCTGCACCGCAACCTGCAGAAGCGCGGCGCCCACCTGATCCTGTGCGGGCTGAACTCGCAGCCCGGTTCGCTGGTGTTCCGCTCGGGCTTCATGGAAAGCCTGGGCGACGAGAACATCGCCGCCAACATCACCGACGCCCTGCTGCGCGCCCAGTGGCTCAGCGGCACCCGTCCGGAGGTCGCCTATGCCTGAACGGGGCGACCCGCAGCCAGCCGCCCGCCTGCTGCGCATCCACGGCAAGGTCCAGCGTGTGTGGTACCGCGCCAGCGCGCAGACCGAAGCCACCCGGCTGGGTCTGCGCGGCTGGGTGCGCAACCGGCTCGACGGCAGCGTCGAAGCGCTGGTGATCGGCGCGCTGCCGGCTGTCGAAGCCTTCATCGGCTGGGCGCACGAAGGACCGCCGCAGGCCAGGGTCACGCGCATCGACGTCGGCGCGGCCGACGACGAAGCCACGGACGGATTCGAACAACGACCGACGGCCTGAAGGCAGCCGCCTCCATTTCCTCCTTGCCCGATCGGCAGCCAGATCAACGGGCAGGCCGGAACCGGCCAACGGCGTGCGCTCGCACTGCTGCCGTGCAGGCAGGCAGGCAGGCAGGCAGGCAGGCAGCAGCTTGCACGTACTTGCCCGGCGCCTGAAGCCTGCTGCGGCCCGAATACCGCAGGTTCACGTTTTCTGCACATTTCCCTGACGTTTCGGCGACGCCGTCCGGCTCATAGTGCCGGCCGATGAACACCGCCAGCACCTCCCCCGCCCCCTCCATCGCCGCTTTCCACCGCCCAGCCCGTTTCGCCCTGGCCGGCGGAGCGGCGACGCTCGTCCATTGGCTGTGCATGAGCGCGATGCTCGCCGCCGGCATCGATGCCCATGCCGCCACCGCGGCGGGCGCGATGGCGGGCGCCGCAGCCAACTATCCGCTGCAGCATCGCCATGCCTTCGCCAGCAATACGGCCCACCGCCGTGCCCTGCCACGCTACCTGGCGAGCTGCGCGCTCGCCTGGCTGGCCAACCTGCTGCTCTTCGCCGTGCTGCACGGCCCCGCCGGCTGGCCGCCCGCCCTCGCCCAGGCGGGCACCAGCGGCGCGATCGCCGCGCTCAACTACCTGCTCTACGCGAGGATGGTCTTCGATGAAGCCACAGATGCTCAAACGCCTGCCTGAACGGCACGCCCTGCCCACGCTCAGCATCGTCGTGCCGTTCTACAATGAACGCGAGGTGTTGCCAGCCTGCGTGGCACGGCTGGAACAGGTCCTCGATACGCTCGACCTGGACGCCGAACTGGTGTTCGTCGACGACGGCAGCCACGACGGCTCCGCCGATCTGCTGGCCGCCATGCAGCCGCGCCGCGCCGACCTCCGCCTGCTGCGCCTGAGCCGCAACTTCGGCAAGGAAGCAGCGATGAGCGCCGGCCTCGCGCATGCGCGCGGCGCAGCGGTGGTCGTGCTCGACGCCGATCTGCAGGACCCGCCGGAACTGATCCCCGACATGCTGGCCCAGTGGCGCGCCGGTGCCGACGTGGTGCAGATGCAGCGCCGCAGCCGTGCCGGCGAAAGCTGGCTCAAGCGCGCCAGCGCCCATGCCTTCTATCGCCTGCTGGCACGGCTGAGCCCGGCGCCGATTCCGCTCGACGCCGGCGACTTCCGCCTGATGAGCCGCCGCGCGGTGGATGCGCTGCTGCGCCTGCCCGAGCGCAACCGCTACATGAAAGGCCTCTACGCCTGGGTCGGCCTGCCCACCGCGGTGCTGCAGTACGACCGTGCCGCACGCCACGCCGGGCGCAGCAAGTGGGGCTACGCGGCGCTGGCCGGCCTGGCGCTGGAAGGCATCACCTCGTTCTCCACCGCGCCGCTGCGCCTGGCCACCATGGCCGGCGCGCTGACCGCGCTGGCCGGCGGGCTCTACTGCCTCTGGATCGTCGCCAAGGCGCTGCTGTTCGGCGATCCGGTGGCCGGCTATCCCTCGCTGGTGGCGTTGCTCGCCTTGCTGGGCGGCATGCAGTTGCTGGGCATCGGCATCGTCGGCGAGTACGTCGGCAAGACCTATCTGGAAGCCAAGCAGCGGCCGCTCTACCTGATACAGGACGAGCACCTGGTCCTCGCCGCCACCCGGATGGCCGAATGGAAGACGCGCCGCCATGCCTGATTCCAGCCGTCGGCCGACGACCGGATTCGGCTTGTTCTGGCTGCTGTGCGCGATACTCGGCCTGCGCCTGCTGAGCATGGCCGTGCTGCCGATGAGCGACACCACCGAGCCGCGCTATGCCGAAACCGCCCGCCTGATGGCCGAGCGCGGCGACTGGATCACGCCCTGGCTCACTCCCGAGCTGCCCTTCTGGGGCAAGCCGCCGCTCTCGTTCTGGGCCCAGGCAGCGTCCTTGAAACTGTTCGGCATCCATGACTTCGCCGCCCGCCTGCCGAGCTGGCTGGCCATGATCGGCATCCTGTGGCTCACGCTGAGGCTGGCGCGGCAGCAGGGCAGCGAACGCCTGGCCTGGTGGTCCGGCCTGGTGCTGGCCAGCATGGCGCTGGCCTTCGTCAGCGCCGGCGCGGTGCTCACCGACCCTTTCCTGGCTTTCGGCACCACCCTCAGCCTGGTCTCGCTGGCCCTCGCCAGCCGCGGCCGGCGCGTACCGTGGGGCTGGCTGTTCTTCGTCGGCCTGGCGATCGGCCTGCTCGCCAAGGGGCCGCTGGCGCTGGTGCTGGTCGGTCTGCCCGGCACAGCCTGGCTGCTGTGCAAGGGCCGCTGGCGTCGCGCAGCGGACGCCCTGCCGTGGCGGGGCGGCAGCCTGCTGGTCGCCGTGCTGGTGCTGCCCTGGTACCTGGCGGCCGAACTGAAGACGCCCGGATTCCTGGACTACTTCCTGCTCGGCGAACATTTCCGCCGCTTCGTCGATCCGGGCTGGGCCGGCGACCTGTACGGCAACGCCCACCGCGAGACGCACGGCACGATCTGGCTGTTCCTGCTGTGGGCGAGCTTTCCCTGGGGCATCGCCGGCCTGGCCCTGCTGGCCCACCGCCTGTGCAGCCGTGCCGGCCGCGCCACGCTGCGCAAGGCACTGGCCGACGACGACGTGCGTCTGCTGCTGGCGGCCGGCTTCGCCCCGGCGGTGTTCTTCAGCTTTGCCGGCAACATCCTGTGGACTTACCTGCTGCCGGGCCTACCCTTTCTCGCCATCCTGATCGCGCGCGGCCTGCTGCCGCTGCTGGATGCGACACCCGTGCGGCGGACGGCGCTGGCACTGGTGCTGGCAATCCCGCTGATGCTCAGCGTGGCGGGCGTCCATCTTGCCCTGCATCCGCACAAGCTGAAATCCGCCGCGCCGCTGATCGCCGCGCTCGAAGCACTGCCGGACGGCAGCGTGGAGCGCCTGTACTACCTCGAGGACATGCCGTTTTCCGCGCGCTATTATTCGCGCGACGCAGCCCGCCGCATCGAACGTGCCGAGCTGCTGGCGGCGCTGGCGCAGGCGGCCGACGGCTCCCCTCCTCTGTTCATCGCCGTCCGTCGACGCGATCTGGACTGGCTGGAACAGGCCGCCGGAAAGCAACTGGCGGTACGCTACCGTGGCGCGCAACACATCCTGCTGCAGCACAACCCGCCGACGCCGCGCTGACGGCCAGGCCACTTTTACGAGACTGCCGATGCGTCTGCTGGTCATCGAGGACAACGCCGACATCCTGGCCAACCTGGTCGACTACCTGGGCATGAAAGGCTATGTCGTGGATTGCGCCGCCGACGGCCTCACCGGCCTGCACCTGGCGGCCACCCAGCACTACGACCTGATCGTGCTCGACGTCATGCTGCCCGGCGTGGACGGTTTCAGCCTGTGCGAACGCCTGCGCAACGGCGAGCGCAAGAGCGTGCCGGTGATCATGCTGACCGCGCGCGACGCACTGGCCGACCGCCTGCAGGGCTTTCACAGCGGTGCGGACGACTATCTGACGAAACCTTTCGCCCTGCCGGAGCTGGCCGCGCGCATCGAGGCCGTGCTCAAGCGCAGCCATGGCGGCATGCGCCGCGACTTGCGCGTCGGCGATCTGCACTACGACCTCGACACGCTGGAAGTCAGCCGCGCCGGGCAGGGCCTGCATCCCGGCCCGATCGGGCTCAAGCTGCTCGCGGTATTGATGCGCAAGAGCCCGGCAGTCGTGCCCCGCGAAGTGCTGGAGGAGGCCCTGTGGGGCGACAACCCGCCCGACAGCGATGCACTTCGCAGCCACATCCATGCGCTGCGCCAGCAGATCGACAAGCCTTTCTCCCGGCCGCTGCTGCATACGGTGCATGGCATCGGCTACCGCATTGCCGATGGCTGAGCGCCTTTCACATCTTTTTCACTTGCCGTGCACCTTTCCTTGACCGCTGCCTGATTACCTTGCGTGGACTCTGCACCGAATGGAGTCCACCCCATGCCCCGCAACACCGCCCCAGCCGACGTCGAACTGCCATTCAGCGCCAAATACGACGCTGGGCATTCCGAGGCCTACCACGACAAGCATCTCAGCGGTCTGCGCCGTCGCCTGTCCAACCGCCGCGACCAGCAACTGGCACGCCGGGCCCTCGTGCTGGCCGGCGAGCCGCAATGGGTGCTGGACCTGCCATGCGGCGCGGGGCGCTTCTGGGAAGTGCTGGGCGAGCAGCCTGCGCGCCAGATCATCGCGGCCGACAACTCCGCCGCCATGCTGGACGTCGCGCTGCGCCACTGTCCGGCAGGCCTGCGCGAACGCATCCGTCCGCTGCATACCTCGGCCTTCGCCATCGATCTGCCCGACCGTTCGGTCGACAGCATCTTCTGCATGCGCCTGCTGCACCACATCGGCGAGCCCGAACACCGCCTGGCCATGCTGCGCGAGTTCCATCGCGTCAGCCGCGATACGGTGATCCTGTCGCTGTGGGTGGACGGCAACTACCTGGCCTGGCGGCGCCGGCGGCAGGAAACCCAGCGGCAGCGGCGCGGCAGGACAGGCTACCAGAACCGCCACGTGCTGCCGCGCGCCACCGCGGAAGCCGAGTTCGCCAGCGCCGGTTTCGAGATCATCGGGCATCTCGATTTCCTGCCCCTGCATTCGATGTGGCGCGTCTATGTTCTGCGCCGCGCCTGAACGGCCCGCCGGAACGGCAATCGCGGGCAGGAACGACTTCGATTACTGGTGGACACTGCCGGGCGACTGGGTGGAAGAACCCAATGAACGGCGGAGCGGCTGGAGCGGCGTGATCCGCGCCGTGACCGGGAACGGCGTCGCCTACGTCAAGCGCCAGCGCAATCATCTGTTCCGCAGCCTGCGCCACCCGCTGGGCTGGCCCACGGCCAGCCGGGAGTGGTACTTCCTGCTGCAGCTGCGCGCGCTGGGCATCGCCGCACCCACCCCGCTCTTTCACGCCGTCCGGCATACGGCGGCCGGCATCGAAGCAGTGCTGGCAACCGCCGCACTGGAGGACTACCATCCGCTGCACGAACTGGAGGCATTGCCGGCGGCCCGGCGCGCCACCGTCGCCGATGCGCTGGGCCAGACGCTCGGCCGCCTGCACCGCGAACGCCTGCAACACAGCTGCCTGTATGACAAGCACGTCATGATCCGCCTGCACCACGACGCTCCGCCCGATGTCGCGCTGCTGGACCTGGAAAAGATGCGCCGCCGCCTGACGCCGGGCCAGGCGGCGCGCCACGACCTCGCCCAATTGCGCCGCCGCCAGCGCCTGTTCGACGATCAGGAGTGGGCGCGGCTGCTCGCCAGCCACGCCCGCGCCCTGGCCGGCGAGCGCTCGAGCCGTCGATGAAAACCTCGCTCTCGCGCCGGCTGTTCCGTACCTTCCTCGCCATCGGCTTCATCAACGTCGCCGTCACGCTGGTCATCATCGAGAGCGTCTACGACGACATGGAAGACAGCATCCTGCGGAACGAACTGGCATTGGAGCGGGCCTTCCTGGAGCAGCACGTCGGCGGCACGGAGGTCGAATCCCGCGACACCGCGCTGCTGACCACGCTGTACGTGCCCGATGGCGCCACGACCGTACTGCCGGAAATCTTCCGCAACCGCCCGGTGCCGTTCTCGGCCGAAGTGGAAGTGGCTGACAAGACCTGGCTCATCTCCATCGAGCGTGTGGCGGCGCCCGCCGGTGTGATCTACCTCGCCCAGGACATCACGCTGATGGAAAGCCGCGAAGCAGCGCAGCGGTTCGGGTGGGGCTTGTTCGCCCTGCTGGTGCTCGGCCTGGTCGTGCTGCTGACGCGCATCGGCACCCGCCGCATCCTCGGCCCGCTGGACGATCTCACCCGCCACATCGCGCGCCTGCAGCCCGGCTCGCCGGTCGCCCGCATCGACAGCCGCTACGAGGACATGGAGCTGGCCAACATCGCCGCCACCCTCAACCAGTTGCTCGATGCGCTGGACGCCTACGTCCAGCGCGAGAAATCGCTGGTCAGCCTGGCCAGCCACGAGCTGCGCACGCCGGTGGCGGTGATCTCCGGCGCGCTGGACGTGCTGGCGCAGCGCAATTCGCTCGACGACGCCGATCGCCACACGGTGGCACGCATCCGCCGCGCTGCCGACGAGATGCGGGCCGATGTCGAAACCCTGCTCAAGCTCGCCCGCCGCTCGGGCGACAGCGACCAGCCGGAAGACCTCGACCTGACCGACAGCGTGCGCGCGGTCGTGGCAGAGCTGGAAGACGGCGCGCCGCAGCAGGCCGGACGCATCCGCTGCAGCCTGCCGAAGCCCGCGCCCGTCGTACACGCCGATCCGACCCTGGTACGCATGCTGCTGCGCAACCTGGTGCAGAACGCGGTGCGCCACACCGCCGGCGAGGTGCATGTCGAACTCGGCGCCAACAGCCTCAGCATCAGCGATGCCGGCGCGGGACTGCCGGAGCACATCCGCGCCCGCCTGAACGCACCCGCGGGCCGTCTCGTGCCGGAAGACGGACTCGGCCTGTTCATCGTCCGCCTGATCTGCGAGCGCCTGGGCTGGCTGCTGCGGGTGCGCCGCAGCGACGCCGGCGGCACCGTGCTGGACCTGCTGTTCCTGCCCGATGCGGCGCGCAGCACCCAGGAATGAAGCACGGCGCGGGCGCCCTCAGTTCGGATAGACGATTTCCACCGCCTCCGGCGCCAGCCAGTCGCGCAGGCTTTCCAGCAGCGCGTCGTCCAGCCGCACCCGCCAGCCGTCGCCCAGCGGCAACTCCGCCTCGGCGGCGGCGTTGCGGTAGTTGACCCGTACCGGGCAGCCCCCTTCGCGGAAGGGTTCGAGCAGGGTCTGCAGCTTGCCGGCGGCGGCGAGCGCGCCGCCGCTGGCCGCGACTTCGCCGTTGATGCGCACCTGCAGGGCACGGGCGAAGCGGCTGCGCGCCTCGCCGAGGCTCAGCAGGCGCTCGGCGACGATGCGCAGGCCGCCGGAAAAATCGTCGTTGCTGACCTTGCCTTCGACCACCAGCACTTCGTCGGTGACGATCTTGCCGCGGTTGGCGTCGAGCACTTCGGAATAGACCGCGACCTCGCGCGGCTGGCTGCCGTCGTCGAGTTGGACGAAGGCCATCTTGCCGCGGCTGCCCATCTTGGTACGGGTTTCCATCACCACGCCGGCCATCATCGTGATGTCGCGCGAGGGCTCGAGCTGCGCCAGCGTGCGGCGCACGAAGCGGCGCACTTCGGGCTTGAAGGCATTGAACGGATGACCGGAGAGGAAGAAGCCGATGGCGAGCTTCTCCTCCTTCAGCCGCTCGCGTTCGGTCCACGGCCGCAGCTTGGCGAACTCCGGCGCCGCACCGGCGGCCTCCGGCATCATGTCGAACAGGCCGCCCTGCATCACGTTGGCCGCAGCCTGCTCGGCAGCTTCCATTGCCAGCGCCACGGTTGCCATCAGTTGCGAGCGATCCAGACCGGCGTGGCCTTCCAGCTTGTCCATCGCGCCGGAACGGATCAGCGCCTCGATGACGCGGCGGTTCACCATCCTGCGGTCGACCCGTTCGCAGAAGTCGAACAGATCACGGAAGCCGCCCGCCTTTTCGCGCGCGGCGATGATCGCCCGCACCGCCGGCTCACCGACCCCCTTGACCGCCCCCAGGCCATAGCGGATCGTCTTGCGATCCACCGGCACGAAGCGGTAGTCGGAGGTGTTCACGTCCGGCGGCAGCACCTTGATGCCGTTGGCAACCGTGTCCTCGAAGAAGATCTTGACGGTGTCGGTATTGTCCAGGTCGGACGACATCGTCGCCGCCATGAAGGCGGCACAGTGGTGCGCCTTCAACCAGGCGGTGTGGTAGGTCACCACCGCATAGGCTGCAGTGTGCGACTTGTTGAAGCCGTACTCCGCGAACTTGGTCATCAGGTCGAAGAGCTGCTCGGCCAGCGCCGGGTCGTAGCCCTTCTGCTTCGCGCCTTCGGCGATGGTGGCGCGGTGCTTGGCCATCTCCTCCGGCTTCTTCTTGCCCATCGCGCGGCGCAGCATGTCGGCGCCGCCCAGGGTGTAGCCGCCGATGATCTGGCTGATCTGCATCACCTGTTCCTGGTACACGATGACGCCGTAGGTCGGCTCCAGGCAGGCTTTCAGATCGGGGTGGAAGTAGTCGATCTCCTGCTGGCCCTTCTTGCGCAGGATGAAGTCGTCCACCATGCCCGAGCCGAGCGGGCCGGGACGGTACAGCGCCAGTACCGCGATGATGTCCTCGAAGCGGTCGGGCGCGAGCTTCTTCAGCAGCTTCTTCATGCCCTCCGATTCGACCTGGAAGATCGCCGTGGTATTGGCGTCCTTCAGGATCTGGTAGGCGGCGGGGTCCTCGAAACCCAGGCTCATCAGGTCGGGCCGGCTGCCTTCCAGGCGCTCGACGTACTCCAGCGCCAGCTCGATGATGGTGAGGTTGCGCAGGCCGAGGAAGTCGAACTTCACCAGGCCGACCGCCTCGACGTCGTCCTTGTCGAACTGCGACACCGGCGAGGCATCGTCGCCGTCGGCGATGTACAGCGGGCAGAAGTCGGTCAGCTTGCCGGGCGCGATCAGCACGCCGCCGGCGTGCATGCCGACGTTGCGCGACAGGCCTTCCAGCGGCTGCGCCAGCGCCCACAGGGTCTGGACCGCCTCGCCGTCGTTGCCGTCCTTCATCATCTCGCCGATCTGCGGCTCCATCTCGTAGGCCTTGTTCAGCGAGACGGGCTTGGCACCCTCGATCGGGATCAGCTTGGACAGGCGGTCGCACAGGCCATAGGGCAGGTCGAGCACGCGGCCGACGTCGCGCACCACCGCCTTCGATGCCATGGTGCCGAAGGTGGCGATCTGGCTGACCGCGTCCTTGCCGTAGCGCTCGCGCACGTATTCGATGACGCGGTAGCGGTTGTCCTGGCAGAAGTCGATGTCGAAGTCGGGCATCGACACCCGCTCGGGGTTCAGGAAGCGCTCGAACAGCAGCGCATAGGCCAGCGGATCGAGGTCGGTGATCTCCAGCGAGTAGGCCACCAGCGAGCCCGCGCCCGAGCCGCGCCCTGGCCCCACCGGCACGCCGTTGCGCTTGCCCCAGCGGATGAAGTCGGCCACGATCAGGAAGTAGCCGGGGAAACCCATCTGGATGATGGTGTCGGTCTCGAACTTGAGCCGTTCCTCGTAGCGCGGGCGCTGCTGCTCGCGCTCCTCGGGGTGCGGGTAGAGCTGTGCCAGGCGGCGCTCCAGGCCGGCTTTCGCCTCCTGGACGAGGAAATCATCCAGCGTCATGCCGTCGGGCGTCGGGAACTGCGGCAGGAAGTTCTTGCCCAGCTGCACCGTCAGCGAGCAGCGGCGGGCGATCTCGACGGCGTTTTCCAGCGCCTCGGGCATGTCGGCGAACAGCTCGCACATCTCCGCCTGGCTCTTCAGGTACTGCTCTTCGGTGAAATCGCGCGGCCGGCGCTTGTCGGCCAGCACGTAACCCTGGGCGATGCACACGCGTGCTTCGTGGGCCTGGAAGTCCTCGCGCTTGAGGAATTCCACCGGATGCGTCGCCACCACCGGCAGGTCGAGCTCGCCGGCGATCTCGAGCGCCTGGCGGATGTAGCTTTCGGTGCCCGGGTGGCCGGCGCGCTGGACCTCGATGTAGAAGGCATCCGGGAACAGCCGTGCCCAGTCCGCCGCCAGTTGCGCCGCCTGCGCGGGATTGCCGGCGGCGATCGCCGCGCCGATGTCGCCCTGCATCGCGCCCGACAGGCACAGCAGTTCGCTCGCCGCGCCGTTCTCGAACCACTCGCGCCGCATCTCGGCACGGCCGCGGTACTTGTTGTCGAGATAGGCGCGCGTCAGCAGCTCGCACACCTGGCCGTAGCCCGCGCGGTTCTTGCAGATCAGCAGCACGCGATGGGGCTTGTCGCGCTCGGCCTCGTTCTGGATCCAGGCATCGACGCCGACGATCGGCTTGACGCCCTTGCCGCGCGCGGTCTTGTAGAACTTGACCATGCCGAACAGGTTGGCGAGGTCGGAGATGCCGAGTGCCGGCATGCCGTCGGCCGCGGCGGCGGCGACGGCCTGGTCGATCTGGACGATGCCGTCGGTGATCGAGTATTCGGAATGCAGGCGAAGATGGACGAAGCGCGGCTGCGGCGGCGAAGCTGGCGAGTCCTGGGAAAGCGTGTTCTGGGAGGCAGTCATGGCGGCGATTTTACCCGAGCCCGCCGGCCCTCACCGCCCTCTGATTGCGCCCCCATCGTTCCCTCGTTGTTCCCGCCCGCTGCGCCCGGTCACGGCAGCAGGATGGTCGAACCCGTGGTCCGGCGCGCTTCGAGATCGAGATGGGCTTGCGCCGCATCCTTCAGCGCGTAGCGCTGGTTGACGGCGATGCGCAGCCTGCCCGCACCGACGGCCTCGAACAGCGCGGCGCTGCGCAGTTCCAGCTCCTCGCGCGTGGCGATGTAGTCGAACAAGGCCGGGCGGGTGACATACACCGAGCCGGCCTGCGCCAGCAGCGCGCAATCGAAGGGCGCGACCGGCCCGGTGGCGTTGCCGAAGCTCACCATCATGCCGCGCCGCTGCAGGCAGGCCACGGAGTCGAGGAAAGTGTCGCGGCCCACCGAGTCGTAGACCACCGCCACGCCCGCGCCGCCGCTCAGCTCGCGCACCCGCTCGGCGAAGCGCTCGCGCGAATACACGATCACGTGGTCGCAGCCGAGCGCTTTCGCCTGCGCCGCCTTGTCGTCGTTGCCGACGGTGCCGATCACGGTCGCCCCCAGCAGCTTCGCCCACTGCACCAGGATGGAGCCGACGCCGCCGGCCGCGGCATGCACCAGGATGATGTCGCCCGCCTTCACCGGGTAGGTGCTGTGCAGCAGGTAGTGCGCAGTGAGGCCTTGCAGCATCATCGCCGCGCCCTGCTCGAAAGAGATCGCCTCGGGCAGGCGCACGAGGTGGCGCGCCTCGATGTTGCGCGCCTCGGCATAGGCGCCGAGCGGCCCGCTGGTATAGGCGACGCGGTCGCCGGCCTTCAGTTCGGCCACGCCTTCGCCGACGGCCTCGACGACGCCGGCCGCTTCCATGCCCAGCCCGGACGGCAGCGACAGCGGATACAGCCCGCTGCGGTGATAGGTGTCGATGAAGTTCAGCCCCACCGCATGGTGCCGGACCCGTACTTCTCCAGCGTCCGGCGCCGGCAGCGCCACCTCTTCCCATTGCAGCACTTCGGGGCCGCCCGTACGGTGAAAGCGAATCGCATGCGTCATGTCCGTCTCCTGTGTGAACGTGCGCGGCGGCATTGCCTCAGCGCACGAGCGAGATACCGATGCGCCACTGGCCGCCGTTGTCCTTGTCGTAGTCGAGCAGGGTTTCGCCGTAGCCACCGATGTACTGCAGATGCAGGAAGGCGCCCACGCCCGAGAACACGCTGCGGCGCAGCGGCCAGGACAGATCGAACTGGCGGCGCATCTTGCCCGCCGTCCCCCGGCGCAGCAGCGAAGTGAGCATCAGGCCATCGTCCCGGCCGTAGCGCAAGCCCAGTTCGGCATAGCCGCGGTAGCGGGCAATATCTGGATTGTCCTCGCGGTCGAGATAGGTCCATAGCTTGGGTTCGAGGCCGAAATAGCTCACGCCGTCGTCCAGGTAGTAGCGCCCCTCGGCCTTCAGGAACAAGGTATCGATGCTGCGCGAATCCTCGTCGTCCTTGCCGTTCGACTCGTGTTCGTAGCCGCCGGACAGGGCGACGAAGCCGCCCCGCGCAGGGTCGGAGACCAGCCAGCGGTAGAACAGCGAGGGACGGAAGCTGGTGTCGCGAAAAGGTTTCGAATCCGACTGCAGGTCCCACAGCGAGGTCTGGGTGAAGCCGAAATAGAGGCCGCGCGCGACCGGGAAATGCTCGCCGACGACGCCCTGGTCGTCGAACAGGCGATAACGGAAACTGAACTGGAAGCGCGCCGAGACCGGATCCTTGCCGCCGACGAGGAAATACATCGGCTCATGGGCGGCGAGCGCCGAAGGCTGGACCGGCTCGTTATGCGTCGTCGCCGCCGGCACGACGGTTCCGCTGCGCGCGAGGTCGTTCGACTGCGCGGTCTCCACCGGCATGCGGAAGGCCGCTCCCGCATCCATGACGATGCGGGCCGACGCCGCCTCGGACAGGGACAGCGTGGCGAAGCCGGTGACCTCGGCCGGCCAGCGGCCGAGGTAGCGCCGCTGCCGCGTGCGCTCATCGGCCGCGGCGGCAGCGACCAGTTCGAGCGCGATGTGCGGGCCGCCGTCGGGCAGTTCGATCTGCGCCGCCAGACGCTCCAGCAGTTCCGCCCCATCCGCCGGGCCGATGACCACGACATCGAAGCTGCGGCCCGGCACCACACGCGGCTCGGACGATGCCAGCAGCCACCCGTCCGCCATCGCGGGCAGGTTCGTCAGGCCCAGAATGCATGCGAGCATGCAGCGGGCGAGCGGGGCATGAAACGTCTTCGAAGTTCGGCGGGACGACATGGACAGTGCCGGACGGGCACGCTTTCGGTAGTTGATCGAGTACCCGGGCGCCACCCGCGGAGATGGCGCCCGGCAGATTGGATTCAGCCCGCCTGTTCGGCGCGCGAGGCCTGCGCGTCCACCACCGCCAGAGCGGTCATGTTGACCAGGCGGCGCACCGTCGCCGAAGGCGTCACGATATGCACCGGCTTGGCCGCGCCCAGCAGGATCGGCCCCACCGACACACCGTCGCCATTGGCGATCTTCATCAGGTTGAAGGAGATGTTGGCGGCGTCGAGGTTGGGCATCACCAGCAGGTTGGCTTCACCCCTGAGGCGCGAATCCGGGTGCAGGTTGTCGCGAATTTCCTCGGACAGCGCGGCATCGCCGTGCATCTCGCCATCGACGTTCAGGTCGGGGGCGGTTTCGCGCAGGATCTCGCAGGCACGGCGCATCTTGCGCGCCGACACCGACGTGGAGCTGCCGAAGCTGGAATGCGACAGCAGCGCGACACCGGGCTCGATGCCGAAGCGGCGCAATTCGTTGGCCGCCATCAGCGCGATGTCGGCCACCTCTTCGGCGCTCGGATTTTCGTTGACGTAGGTGTCCGTGACCGCAAGCATGCGCTTGGTCAGCAGCAGCAGGTTCATCGCCGCGAACTGCTTGGCGCCGGGCGCCAGGCCGATGACGTCCCCGACCTGCTTCAGGTGGTAATCGTAGGAGCCGAAGGTGCCGCACACCAGCGCGTCGGCATCGCCGCGGCGCAGCAGCATGGCGCCGATCAGCGTGGTGTCGCGCCGGATCTTGGCCTTGGCCAGTTCGGGCGTGACGCCGTCGCGGCTCATCAACTGGTAATACTCGGTCCACAGTTCGCGGTAGCGCGGATCGGACTCCGGATTGATGATTTCGAAGTCGCGTTCGGGTACCAGGTTGAGGCCGATCTTCTTGATCCGCATCTCGATCACTTCCGGGCGCCCGATCAGGATCGGCCGCGCCAGCCCTTCGTCGAGCACCACGCGCACCGCATGCAGCACGCGCTCCTCCTCGCCTTCGGCGTAGATCACGCGTTTCTGCTCGGCCGGCACCCGCTTGGCGGCGGAGAACACCGGCTTCATGACCATGCCGGACTGATAGACGAAAGCGTTCAGGCCCGACGCATAGGCGTCGAAATCCTCGATCGGCTTGGTCGCCACGCCCGAATCCATCGCCGCCTTCGCCACCGCCGGCGCGATCTTGACGATCAGGCGCGGATCGAAGGGCTTGGGAATGATGTACTCGGGGCCGAAGCTCAGATCCTGGCCGCCGTAGGCGCTGGCGACGACGTCGCTCGCCTCGGCCTCGGCCAGCTCGGCGATCGCCTTCACGCAGGCGAGCTTCATCTCCTCGTTGATCGTGGTGGCGCCGACGTCAAGCGCACCGCGGAAGATGAAGGGGAAGCACAGCACGTTGTTGACCTGGTTCGGGAAGTCCGAACGGCCGGTGGCGACGATGCAGTCGGGGCGCACGGCCTTGGCGTCGGCCGGCAGGATTTCGGGGTTCGGGTTGGCGAGCGCGAAGATCAGCGGCTTGTTGGCCATCCTCGCCACCATTTCGGGCTTCAGCACGCCGGCGGTCGACAGGCCGAGGAACACGTCGGCGCCCTCGATGACCTCGCCCAGCGTGCGGGCAGCGGTCTGCTGCGCGTAACGGGCCTTGGTCGGCTCCATGCTGGCCTCGCGGCCTTCGTAGATCACGCCCTTGGAGTCGCAGACGTAGATGTTCTCGCGCCTGAGGCCGACGCTGACCATCAGGTCGAGGCAGGCGATGGCGGCCGCACCGGCGCCGGAGCACACCAGCTTGACCTCGGCGATGTCCTTGCCCACCACCTTCAGGCCGTTGATGAGGCCGGAGGCCGAGATGATCGCGGTGCCGTGCTGGTCGTCATGGAAGACCGGAATCTTCATGCGTTCGCGCAGCTTCTTCTCGATGTAGAAGCACTCCGGCGCCTTGATGTCTTCCAGGTTGATGCCGCCCAGCGTCGGCTCGAGCGAAGCGATGATGTCGATCAGCTTGTCGGGGTCGTTCTCCGCCAGTTCGATGTCGAAGACGTCGATGTTGGCGAATTTCTTGAACAGGCAGCCCTTGCCTTCCATGACCGGCTTGGACGCCAGCGGGCCGATGTTGCCCAGCCCCAGCACCGCCGTGCCGTTGGTGACCACCGCCACCAGGTTGCCGCGGCTGGTCAGTTCGAAGGCTTCGGCGGGATCGGCGACGATCGCGTCGCAGGCCGCGGCCACGCCGGGTGAATAGGCCAGCGCGAGGTCGCGCTGGTTGGTCAGGCCCTTGGTCGGAACAACCGAAATCTTGCCCCGCGTCGGCGAACGGTGGTAATCGAGCGCAGCGGCGATGAAATCCTGATCCATGCTTGGGTTCCCTCTTGGAATGAGTGTGTTTTGTGAGCTGTGGCGGCGCTGCCGCCCGCCGCATCGCACTGCCTGGAAAAAAGCGAGGAAGCGCGCGCGATTCCGCCATCCGGGTGGGTTTGTTCTTGTTGGCCCGCACGCCGCACCCACCGGCCGTGCCGGCCGCAGGATACCCGGCAGAGTTGACGTTGCGGAAGTTTAGCTCAGCACACAGGCCTTTGGCACGGTGCTTCCCACTGATATCCACTATCCGCAAAAACCCCTGTCCATGCCGCTTTTTGGCAGAATGCGGGCTCCGATCGAGGGAGCGAAGAATGCGACGCGTGGTATTCAATCAGAAAGGCGGGGTGGGCAAATCGACCATCACCTGCAACCTGGCGGCAATCAGCGCCCAGCAGGGCAAGCGCACGCTGGTCGTCGATCTGGACCCGCAGGGCAACTCCACCCAGTACCTGCTCGGCGCCTCGGCCGAGGATCTGGATGCCACGCTGGCCGACTTCTTCGACCAGACGCTGAACTTCAAGCTCAACCCGCGCGGCACTTCCGACTTCGTCGTCGCCACGCCCTTCGAGCACCTGCACGTGATGCCCTCGCACCCGCTGCTCGAAGAACTGCAGGGCAAGCTGGAGTCGCGCTACAAGATCTACAAGCTGCGCGATGCGCTCGAAGAGCTGGCGGACGATTTCGACTGCGTCTTCATCGACACGCCGCCGGCCCTGAACTTCTTCACCCGCTCGGCGCTGATCGCCGCCGATGCCTGCCTGATCCCGTTCGATTGCGACGAATTCTCGCGCAAGGCGCTGTATTCGCTGCTGGAGAACGTGCAGGAGATCAAATCCGACCACAACCGCGAGCTGCAGGTCGAAGGCATCGTCGTCAACCAGTTCCAGCCGCGCGCCAGCCTGCCGCAGAAAGTGGTGCAGGAACTGATCGACGAAGGCCTGCCGGTGCTGCAGCCTTATCTGTCCGCCTCGGTCAGGATCAAGGAATCGCACGAGCAGGCGAAGCCGATGATCCACCTCGATCCCAAGCACAAGCTGTCGCAGGAGTTCGTCGCCCTGCACGACTCCCTGGCGCGCAAGTACGGCGCCTGACGGCACGGCAGGGCGAAGAAGCCCCGCCCGCGATGGCAGGGAGCGCCGACGCCGAAGCCCGCCGTCTCAACTCCCGGGGTCGGGAATCCGCAGCCGCCCGGCCATCCAGTCGATGAACAGGCGCACCCGGGACGACAGCAGCCGCGAATGCGGATACACCAGTTGCACCGGCAGTTCGGGCGGCTCGAATTCCCGCAGCAGGCGGACCAGCCGCCCGTCGGCCAGTTCGGCGGCGACCTGGTAATGCAGCAGCCGGGCGATGCCGAGCCCCTGCACGCAGGCCAAGCTGGCAGCCTGGACCTGGTTGGTGCCCAGGCGAGCCGGCACGGGCACGGTCAGCGCCGCGCCGCCGTCGCTGAAATGCCACTCTCCGCCCTGCTGGGCGAAGACGATGCAGTCATGTTCGCGCAACGCGGACGGATGCGGAAGCTGCCCGCCCGCACGCAGGTAGTCCGGGCTGGCACACACCACGTGCCGCGTCCTGCCCAACGGCACCGCCACCATCGACGAATCGGGCAATTGCCCGATCCGGACGGCGAGATCCAGCCCTTCTTCCAGCAGATCGACCATGCGGTCGAGCAGGATCAGCTCCACCCGCATCGCCGGATGCTGCGCCAGGAAGGCATTGACCAGCGGCGCGACATGGCGGCGGCCGAACTCGACCGGCGCGGTCAGGCGCAGCAGGCCGCCGGGGCTGTGCCGGCGCGCGTCGAAGCTGTGCTCGATCTCGTCGAACTCGGCCAGGATGCGGCGGCTCCAGGCGAGGATTTCCGCACCCTCGTCGGTCAAGGCCAGGCGCCGGGTGTTGCGGTTCAGCAGGCGCACGCCGAGGTGTTTTTCCAGCGCCGCCAGGCTGCGCACCACCGACGCGGCGGACTGCCCCGACGCCCCTGCAGCCGCGCTCAGGCTGCCGGCATCGACGATGCGCACGAAGGTGGCCATCGCTTTCAGTTTGTCCATCGCTCGCCTTTCATTTGTGCATCGAACGCAATGGTGTTGTCAGCCCGACGGCATTGATGGCACGCGCCGGGGCGCCGACACTCGTTCCCGTCCCGACACCGCCGCCGATTTTCGACATGAACGCCGCCGCTTCCCCGATCGTGCCCCCACCGAGCATCCCGTCGCCCGCCGGCGCGGCGCGCTGCCCGGCCCGCATCCTGGCCTACGACCATGTCGGCATCCGCGTCAGCGACCGCCGCCGCGCGCTCGATTTCTACCAGGCGCTCGGCTTCGCCGAAAGCCTGCGCTTTCCCGAGCACGAAGCCAACGAGATGCTGAGCCCGGACGGCGTGCGCATCAACCTGATCTTCAATGCCGCGCGCCGGCCCGATGCACGCAACGTGCTGCTCGACGAACCCGTCAAGCTGCCGGGCATGACCCATCCGGCTTTCATCGTGGACGACCTCGGCGCACTGCAGGCCTGGCTGCGCCAGCGACGCATCACCATCACCGAAGGACCGCATCACATCGGCCCGCGCCGCATCGCGCTGTTCATCCGCGACCCGGACGGCAACGTACTCGAATTCAACCAACTGATGGACCACCCCGAAGGAGACAAGACATGAAACTCTACGATCTGGAACTGTCCGGCAACTGCTACAAGGTCAGGCTGTTCGCGGCACTGGCGAACATCAAGCTGGAGATCGTGCCGGTCGATTTCCTCGGCGGCGAGCACAAGCGCCCGCCGCTGACCGGGCTCAACCCCTGGGGCGAACTGCCCATCCTGGTCGACGGCGAACGGGTGCTGCGCGATTCGCAGGCCATCCTGGTCTACCTCGCCGGTACTTACGGCGGTGCGGCGTGGTGGCCGGCCGAAGCCCATCTGCAGGCCGAGATCGTGCAATGGCTGTCCACCGCGGCGAACGAAATCCAGCATGGCCCCGCTTCGGCCCGCCTGGTGGACAAGTTCGGCTACGCCATCGACAAGGCCGGCACCCTGGCCAAGGCCGCCCGCATCCTGCCGCTGCTCGACGCCCATCTCGCCGAACGGGACTGGCTGGCGCTGTCGCGCCCGACCATCGCCGACTGCGCGGTGTTCCCCTATGTCGCGCTGGCACCGGAAGGCGGCATCGAGCTGACGCCCTACCCCAACATTCTGCGCTGGATCGAGCGCATCAAGCGCCTGCCGGGCTATCTCGCGATGCCCGGCGCCTGAGCGCGGCTCAGGCCGGATCCAGCTTCGCCACCGCCAGCAGCAGCCATTTCATGCCGGCCGAGCCGAAGTTGATCTGCACCTTGGCGTCGCTGCCGCTGCCCTCGGCGGCGACGATCACGCCCTGGCCGAAGCGGGCGTGGTTGACCGTCTGGCCGATGCGCAGGCCGTTGGGCAAGGCGGCAGAAGCCGGACGCGCCATCCGGGCGGCGGCCGGCCGCGGCGACGCGGCGCCCGAAGGCTTGAAGTAGCCCCCGCTCATGCCGCCCATCGCACCGCCCTGCGCGGAGCGCGGGTTCGGCGGCGTCAGCCACTTGGTCAGTTCGGCGGGAATCTCCTCGAGGAAGCGCGAGCGCAGGTTGTAGCGTGTCTGGCCGTGCAGCATGCGGCTCTGGGCGAAGGACAGGTACAGCCGCTCGCGCGCCCGCGTCACCGCGACATACATCAGCCGGCGCTCTTCCTCTAGGCCGTCGGTCTCGAGGATGCTGTTCTCGTGCGGAAACAGCCCCTCTTCCAGCCCGGACAGGAAGACGACGTTGAACTCCAGCCCCTTGGCCGAATGCACCGTCATCAGTTGCACCGCGTCGGCGCCCTGGTCGGCCTGGTGGTCGCCCGCCTCGAGCGAAGCATGGGCGAGGAAATCGGCCAGCAAGGCGTGATCCTGCGCCAGCCCGGTCTCTTCTGCCGGCTGGAACTCGGCGAGGAAGTTGGCCGCGGCGCTCACCAATTCGTCCAGGTTCTCCAGCCGCTCCTGGCCTTCCTTGTCGGCCTTGTAATGCGCACGCAGGCCACTGATGTCCAGCACGTGGTCGACCAGTTCCGGCAGCGGCAAACTGGCGGTGTCGCGCCGCATGTCCTCGATCAGGCGCACGAACTGGCCGAGCGCCGTCCCCGGTTTGCCGGAAAGATGCGGCACGGCGGCATACAGGCTGGAGTTCCAGGTGCGCGCGGCGTCGCCCAGCACTTCCAGCGTGCGTGCGCCGATGCCGCGGGTGGGGAAATTGACCACGCGGGCGAACGAAGTGTCGTCGTCCGGGTTGGCGATCAGGCGCAGGTAGGCGAGCGCGTGCTTGATCTCCTGGCGCTCGAAGAAGCGCAGGCCGCCATAGACACGGTAGGGAATGCCGGCCGAGAACAGCTGGTGCTCCAGCACCCGCGACTGCGCGTTCGAGCGGTACAGCAGCGCGATCTCGCTGCGCTGCGCGCCGTCGCGCACCAGCGACTGGATCTCCTCGACGACCCAGCGCGCCTCGTCGCCGTCAGAATAGGATTCGAACACCCGGATCGGCTCGCCCGCGCCCTGGTCGGTCCACAGGTTCTTGCCGAGCCGGTTGCTGTTGTGGCGGATGATGGCGTTGGCGGCATCGAGGATGTTGCTGTGCGAACGGTAGTTCTGCTCCAGCCGGATCACGTTCCGGACGCGGAACTCGCGCTCGAAGTCGCGCATGTTGCCCACTTCCGCGCCGCGGAAGCGGTAGATGCTCTGATCGTCGTCGCCGACGCAGAACATCGCCGCGCCACCTTCCCGCCCTTCGTCGGCGAACTGCTTCAGCCAGCGGTACTGCAGGCGGTTGGTATCCTGGAATTCATCGACCAGGATGTGGCGGAAACGGCGCTGGTAATGGCGGCGCAGCGGCTCGTTGCGTTCGAGCAGCTCGTAGCTGCGCAGCAGCAACTCCGCAAAATCCACAACAGACTCGCGCTGGCACTGTGCTTCATACTCTTGGTAGAGCTGGACGCGCAGCCGAGTGTAGTCGTCCCAGGCCTCGACCGCATGCGGGCGAAGCCCGGCTTCCTTCTGGCCGTTGATGAAGTGCTGCAGCTCGCGCGGCGGGAACTTCTCGTCGTCGACGTTCAGCGTCTTCAGCAGGCGCTTGATCGCGGCAAGCTGGTCGCCCGAGTCCAGGATCTGGAACAACTGCGGCAGCCCGGCATCACGGTGATGCGCGCGCAGCAAGCGATTGGCCAGGCCATGGAAAGTGCCGATCCACATGCCGCGGGTGTTCACCGGCAGCATCGCCGTCAGGCGGGCGAGCATTTCCTTGGCCGCCTTGTTGGTGAATGTAACCGCCAGGATGCCGGCGGGATCGACCTGGCCGGACTGGATCAGCCAGGCGATGCGGGTCGTCAGCACCCGCGTCTTGCCCGAGCCGGCGCCGGCCAGGATCAGGGCGTGCTGCGGCGGCAGGCTGACGGCCTGCAGTTGTTCGGTGTTGAGATTGGCGAGCAGGTTGGACATCGGCGCTCCTTGCAAGGCCGTGCATTGTAATGCGGAGCCGCAGTGCGATCGATTCGGGCACAGCCGGCGCCCTGCCTGCAGGCCCGGCGGAAAGTGGCGAAGCAAATCGATGCTGCGATGTTGCGCCGCAACAACATGCAGCTTGCCAAGCATCGCCTCGGACGCTATTTTTGAATTGTGCGAAGCAGCAAAATTGCTGATGAAAGCGGAACCATTTCACGACACATCCGCCTAATCAACCATAAAATCAACCACAGAGAGCCACCGCAGCCCAATGTTGCGGTACAACATAGCTCAGCGTACGGTCCATAAAACCGTCAAGAGCTCGACGCCGTGACCCGGCGTATAGGAGAAACACCATGAAAACACCCAAACTGCTTCCGTGGTACGCCCGCAAGGCGGGTGTCTCGACCGAACGCGCCGAAGCCTTGTGGCACAAGGCCGTGCGCGAAGCCACCGCCGAGACCGGCTGGGTCGGCAATTCGGAATACTGGGGCGCCTGCATGGCCAGCTTCCTGGCACTGCTCGACAAGGAACGCAACACCTTGTGTGCGCCGCAGGTGCTGCCCTTCGTTCGCAGCCACAACCGCATGTGGCGCCTGCCCTTGCTGGCGATGGAAGACATGTGCTCCGCTCTCCACGCCAACTGGCAGCGCCAGCGCCACGCAGGCTTCCCGCGCCGGGCGGCCTGACCCGATCGGCCCAAGGGGCATCGAACTTCCGTGCGCAGCCAGAGCTGCGTACTCCCGTCTCCCTCCCTCTCCTTCAATGGAGATTCGGCATCCCGTTTCGGCGGGGTGCCATTTTTTTGCCCATACGATGCCGGCGTCGCCGGCCGCCTCTGCCAGCATGCCCCGCTTCGCGGCCCGCCCCGGCTTCGCGGTATACTCGCGTGTTTCCAACGCTTCCGAGCCCGCACGCACACCCATGCAGGACAAATACCAGCCCGCCGCCGTCGAGGCGGCCGCCCAGCAGCACTGGGACTCCACCGACGCCTTCCGTGCGACCGAAGACGCGAGCAGGCCCAAGTACTACTGCCTGTCGATGTTCCCCTACCCGTCGGGCAAGCTGCACATGGGGCACGTGCGCAACTACACCATCGGCGACGTGCTCGCGCGCTTCCACCGCATGAAGGGCTACAACGTGCTGCAGCCGATGGGCTGGGACGCCTTCGGCCTGCCGGCCGAGAACGCCGCGATCAAGAACAGGGTGCCGCCGGCGAAGTGGACCTACGACAACATCGCCTACATGAAGCAGCAGCTGCAGTCGCTCGGTTTCGCCATCGACTGGAGCCGCGAACTCGCCACCTGCCAGCCGGACTACTACAAGTGGAACCAGTGGCTGTTCCTGCGCATGCTGGAAAAGGGCATCGCCTACAAGAAGACCCAGGTGGTCAACTGGGACCCGGTCGACCAGACCGTACTCGCCAACGAACAGGTCATCGACGGCCGCGGCTGGCGCACCGGCGCAGTGGTCGAAAAGCGTGAGATCCCCGGCTACTACCTGGCCATCACCCGCTACGCCGAAGAGCTGCTGGGCGATCTCGACGAACTCGAAGGCTGGCCCGAGCGGGTCAGGACCATGCAGGCGAACTGGATCGGCAAGAGCACCGGCGTGCGCTTCGCCTTCGGCCACGAGGTCCGCGACGACGCCGGCGAACTGATCGGCGATGGCAAGCTGTGGGTGTTCACCACCCGCGCCGACACCATCATGGGGGTCACCTTCTGCGCGGTCGCCGCCGAGCACCCGCTGGCGACGCAGGCCGCGCGCGACAACCCGGAACTGGCCGCCTTCATCGAAAAGTGCAAGCATGGCTCGGTGATGGAAGCCGACATGGCGACGATGGAGAAGGAAGGCCTGCCCACCGGCCTGAGCGTCGTCCACCCGCTGACCGGCGAGCGCGTGCCGCTGTGGGTCGGCAACTACGTGCTGATGAGCTATGGCGACGGCGCGGTGATGGGCGTGCCGGCGCACGACGAGCGCGACTTCGGCTTCGCGCTGAAGTACGGCCTGCCGATCAAGCAGGTCATCGCGGTCGGCGACAATGCCTTCTCGAGCACGGCCTGGGCCGACTGGTACGGCTCCAAGGACGGCGTCTGCGTCAATAGCGGCCGCTACGACGGCCTCGGCTACGCCGACGCGATCGAAGCGATCGCCGCCGACCTCGCCGCCGCCGGCGGCGAGAAGAAGGTCCAGTGGCGCCTGCGCGACTGGGGCGTGTCGCGCCAGCGCTACTGGGGCTGCCCGATCCCGATCATCCACTGCGAATGCTGCGGCGACGTGCCGGTGCCGGACGATCAACTGCCGGTGGTGCTGCCGGAAGACTGCATCCCCGACGGCTCGGGCAACCCGCTGCTCAAGCGCAGCGACTTCATCGACGTCGCCTGCCCGAAGTGCGGCGCGCCGGCGAAGCGCGAAACCGACACCATGGACACTTTCGTCGATTCGAGCTGGTACTACGCCCGCTACTGCTCGGCCGGCAACGACAAGGCCATGGTGGACGAGCGCGCCGGCTACTGGATGCCGGTGGACCAGTACATCGGCGGCATCGAGCACGCCATCCTGCACCTGCTGTATTCGCGCTTCTGGACCAAGGTGATGCGCGACATGGGCCTGGCCACGGTCAAGGAGCCCTTCGCCCGCCTGCTGACCCAGGGCATGGTGCTGAACAACGCCTGGCTGCACAAGCCCGAAGGCGGCGGCAAGAACTACTACTGGGAAAGCGAGGTCGAGGTCGTCCGCGACGCCAAGGGCCAGATCACCGGCGGCCGGCTCAAGGCCGACGGCACCGTGCTCGAGCACGAACTGACGACGATGTCCAAGTCGAAGAACAACGGCGTGGACCCGCAGGCCCTGATCGAGCAGTATGGCGCCGACACCGCGCGCTTCTTCATGATGTTCGCCAGCCCGCCGGAACAGACGCTGGAATGGAACGACGCCGGCGTCGAAGGCGCGCACCGCTTCCTGAAGCGGGTGTGGTCCTTCGCCCACGCCTACGCCACCGAACTGCGCCCTGCGCTGCCGGCCGGTCCGACGCTGGGTACGGTCAAGCTGCCGGCCGAGCTGGCCGAGCTGCGCCGCGAGCTGCACCTGGTGCTGAAGCAGGTCGGCTACGACCTCGGCAAGCAGCAGTTCAACACCGTCGCCTCCGGCGCGATGAAGATGCTCAACGCGCTGGAGAAGGCGCCGCGCAGCGGCGCCGATGCCGCCGAAGTGGCCGGCGAAGGCCTGTCGATGCTGCTGCGCGTGCTGTCGCCGATCTGCCCGCACATCGCCCACGTGCTGTGGCGCGACTGCGGCTTCGGCGACGACATCCTGGACGCGCCGTGGCCCGAAGCGGCCGAATCGGCGCTGGTGCAGGACGAGGTCGAGCTGATGCTGCAGGTCAACGGCAAGCTGCGCGGCAGCGTGCGCGTGGCCGCCGATGCGGGCAAGGACGCCATCGAAGCGGCCGCGCTGGCTTCCGAAGCGGCGCAGAAGTTCATGGAAGGCCGGCCGGCCAGGAAAGTGGTCGTCGTGCCCGGCCGCCTGGTCAACATCGTCGCCTGAGGACAAGGCCATGCCCCACGCTTCGATACCCCCCCCGCCGGTCGCCACCGCCGCCGCGCCCTCGCGCAGCCGGCGGCGCCTGCTGCTCGGCGGAGCCGGCCTCGCCGGCCTGCTGCTGTCGGGCTGCGGCTTCAAGCTGCGCGGCCCGCAGCAGCTGGATTTCGCCACGGTGCACATCAATGCCAGCGAGCTTTCGGAACTGGGCGCCAGCCTGCGCCGGCTGATCGCCACCACCGGCAGCACCCGGGTGGTCGAAGACCCTGCGCAGGCAGATGCCCGCCTGCAGATTCTCGCCAACAACCGCGGCCGCGAGATCCTCAGCCTCACCGGTGCGGGCAAGGTGCGCGAATACCAGCTCACGCAGACGCTGCGCTTCCAGTTGCTCGACAAGAGCGGCGCGGCGTTGCTGCCGCCCACGGCGATCTCGGCGGCGCGCGAATACACTTTCGACGACTCCCAGGTGCTGGGCAAGGAGCAGGAAGAAACCCTGCTCTACAACGACATGCAGCAGGATCTGCTGCAACAGCTGATGCGCCGGCTCGCCAGCGTGCAGCGCGCGCACTGAGCGCCCGAACCGGCACCGCGCCGTGAATCTGCGCCCTGACCAACTCGCCGCCCAGCTCGACAAGCCGCTCGCTCCGCTGTGGCTGTTGCACGGCGACGAGCCGCTGCTGGTGCTCGAAGCCGCCGACGCAATCCGCGCCGCGGCGAAGCGGCAAGGCTTCGAGGAGCGCGAAACCCTGGTCGTCGGCCAGGGTTTCAAATGGGATGCGCTGGCGCTCGCCGCCGGCAACCTGTCACTGTTCGGCGGCGCCAAGCTGATCGATCTGCGCATTCCCGGCGGCAAGCCCGGCCGCGACGGCGGCGAAGCGCTGCAGCGCTACGCCGCCAGTCTGCCGGCGCAGACGCTGACGCTGATCACGCTGCCCGAGCTCGACTGGCAGGCGCGCAAGACCGGCTGGTTCAAGGCCGTGTCGGAGGCGGGCATCTGCATCGAGCTCAACGCGCCCGAACGCGAGCGCCTGCCCGACTGGATCGGCCGCCGGCTCGCCGCGCAGAAGCAGACCGCCGGCGCCGACGCACTCGCCTTCATCGCCGAGCACGTCGAAGGCAACCTGCTCGCCGCCCACCAGGAGATCCTCAAGCTCGGCCTGCTGCACCCCGAAGGACAATTGACGCTGGAGCAGGTGCGGGAGGCGGTGCTCAACGTCGCCCGCTACGACATCGACATGCTGCGCCAAGCCGTCGCCGAAGGCGACCCGGCGCGCTGCGCGCGCCTGCTCGAAGGCCTCAAGGGCGAAGGCGCGGCGCCGCCGCTGGTACTGTGGACGCTGGCCAACGAAACCCGCACGCTGGCCAGCCTGTGTGCCGGACGCGCCGCCGGCCAGCCGCTGCCGGCGCTGTTCAAGGCCGAACGCATCTTCGACCCGCGCCGCCAGCAGGCTCTCGGCCGCGCGCTGGGGCGCCTGAACCAGGGCGCGCTGCGCGCGGCGCTGATGCACGCCGCCCGCATCGACCGCATGATCAAGGGCCTGGTCGCTGGCGACATCTGGGACGAGTTCCTGCAGCTGGCGCTGCGGCTGGCGCGCCGCACATAGCCCGCGGGCGACGTTCGGTGTTTTAATTGGGCTTTGGGCTACCGCGCCCTCATCTCACCAGACACCGCGATGGACATCCAGAACTACATGCAGACCCTCGGCCGCCAGGCCCGCGCCGCCTCGCGCGTACTGGCCGCCGCCTCCACCGCCACCAAGAACGCCGCGCTGCTGGCGATGGCCGCCGAAATCCGTGCCCGCCGCGAAGCACTGCTCGCCGCCAATGCGCAGGATCTCGAAGCGGCACGCGCCGCCGGCCTCGAGCCCGCACTGATCGACCGCCTGACGCTGACCGGCAAGGGTGTCGAAGCCATGGCGGAAGGCCTCGAACAGGTCGCCGCGCTGCCGGACCCGGTCGGCGAGATGACCGACATCAAGCGCCGCCCGTCCGGCATCCAGCTCGGCAAGATGCGCGTGCCGCTGGGCGTGATCGGCATCATCTACGAAGCCCGCCCCAACGTCACCGCCGACGCCGCGGCGCTGTGCCTGAAGTCCGGCAATGCCGCGATCCTGCGCGGCGGCAAGGAAGCAATCAACGCCAACCGCGCGATCGCCGCCTGCGTGCGCAGCGGCCTGCTCGCCGCCGGCCTGCCCGAGCATGCGGTGCAGGTGGTCGAAACCACCGACCGCGAAGCCGTGGGGGCACTGATCGCCATGCCCGAATTCGTCGACGTCATCGTACCGCGCGGCGGCAAGGGCCTGATCGAGCGCATCTCCAAGGACGCGCGCGTGCCGGTAATCAAGCATCTCGACGGCAACTGCCACGTCTATATCGACGACGAAGCCGACCCGGCCAAAGTCGTGCCCATCGTCGAGAATTCCAAGACCCAGCGCTACGGCACCTGCAACACCGCCGAATCGCTGCTGGTCGCACGCGGCGTCGCCGACATCTACCTCGCCGAAATCGGCCGCATGCTGGCCGGCAAGGGCGTCGAGATGCGCTGCTGCGCCGATTCGCTGGCGCTGCTGCGCGAAGCCGGCATCGACGCCGCCAAGCTCGTCGCCGCCACCGAAGCCGACTGGCGCGAGGAATATCTCGCGCCGACCATCGCCATCAAGCTGGTGGACGGCCTCGACGAGGCGATCGCCCACATCAACGGCTACAGCTCGGGCCACACCGAAGCGATCGTCACCGAGAACTACAGCCACGCGATGCGCTTCCTGCGCGAGGTGGATTCGTCCTCGGTGATGGTCAATGCCTCCACCCGCTTCGCCGACGGCTTCGAATACGGCCTGGGCGCGGAAATCGGCATTTCCACCGACAAGATCCACGCTCGCGGCCCGGTCGGGCTGGAAGGCCTGACCAGCCAGAAGTGGATCGTGTTCGGCAACGGCGAGACACGCAAATAAGACGAAATCGAGACACAAGCGAGTGACGCAACCGAGCCACGCCTGATTTCCGGGCGCTCTGACGGAGCCTTCCCTGATGAAAGCACTTGTCCGTACCCTGCTGGCCGCCACCTTGCTGTCGGCCAGCCTCGCCCAGGCAGTGGAAGTGGCGGGCATCGACTTCGCGCCGCAGACCCAGGTCGACAACGGCACGCTGAGCCTGAACGGCGCCGGCCTGCGCACCCGGCTGACCTTCAAGGTCTATGCGATGGGGCTCTATCTGCGCAGCCCGAGCACCAGCAGCGCCGACATCCTGCAGGACGGCGGCGAGAAGCGCATCCGCATCGTCATGATCCGGGACCTCGACGGCAAGCAGTTCGCCGACGCGATGCTCGACGGGTTGAAGCGCAACCATGACGACGAAACGCTCGCGGCACTGAAGCCTTCCATAGACGCCCTGCTCGCCGCAGTGCAGGACAGCGGTGAAGCCAATGCCGGCACCGAAGTAATCCTCGATCGGCTCGCCAACGGCGCAACGCGCCTGCTGATCAACGGCCAGCCGCAGGGCAGCGACATTGCCGACCCGGCCTTCTACCCTGCCCTGCTGCGCATCTGGCTGGGCGAGCGGCCGGCCGACTCCGGCCTCAAGGCGAGCCTGCTGAAGCCCGCTCAATGAACGGCAGGCGCGCAATGCGAGCTCCGGGCTCCTCGACGGACACCGGCTTCGACGCGGTGGTCGCGCTGCCCTTCGGACCGTTCGGCGTCCGCACAGCCGACGGCGCCGTCAGCGAACTCGTCTTCCTGCCGCCGGACACGCCGCTTCGCGCACCGACGAACGACACGGCCCGCATCGCAGCCGAAGCCCTGCACGACTGGATCGAGCACCCGGAACAAGCCTTTCCGCTGCCACTGCGCGAATGCGGCACGCCTTTCCAGCGCCGGGTGTGGGCGGAAATCAGCGCCATTCCGGCAGGCCGGACGCGGACCTACGGCGAGCTGTCGGCCCGGCTCGGCAGCGCGGCACGCGCAGTCGGCCAGGCCTGCGGTGCCAACCCCTATCCGCTCGTCGTACCCTGCCATCGCGTCACCTCGGCCGGTGGCCTCGGCGGCTTCGCCAACGCCACCGGCGGCTGGCTGCTCGACGTCAAGCGCTGGCTGCTGAGGCACGAAGGCGCGGCATGACGGCGCGCCCGGCCGCTGCCGAAGCCGGCCTGGCCGCCGAAATCCGCAGCGAACTCGACCGCTTCACCGACAGCCTGTGGCTGGAGCACGGCCTCGCGCGCAACACCCTCGACAGCTACCGCAGCGATCTCGCCCTGTTCGCGGCCTGGCTGGCGGAACGCGGCCTGTCGCTGCCGCGCGCGCGGGCGAGCGAGCTCGCCGCCTATCTGGCCGAATTCAGCCTGCGCGCCCGCCCGGCCAGCCAGCGCCGCCTGCTGTCTGCCTGGCGGCGCTATTACCGCCATCTGCTCGCGAACCGCGAGATCGCCGAAGACCCGACGCTGATGCTCGATCCGCCGCTGCCCGGCCAGCGCTTTCCGAAGACGCTCAGCGAAGCCCAGGTCGAAGCGCTGCTCGCCGCACCCGACACTGAGACGCCGCAGGGCCTGCGCGACCGCTGCATGCTCGAAGTGCTGTACGCCGCCGGGCTGCGCGTATCCGAGTTGATCGGGCTGAAGCTCTTCGCCGTCAGCCTGGATCAGGGCGCGCTGCGGGTGATGGGCAAAGGCAGCAAGGAAAGGCTCGTGCCGCTCGGCGAAGTCGCCGCCGACTGGCTCGTGCGCTACCTGCGCGAAGCCCGCCCCGCGCTGCTCGCCGGCCGCAGTTGCGACGAAGTTTTCGTCACCCGCCTCGGCAGCGGCATGACACGGCAGATGTTCTGGCGCATCATCAAGCAGAACGCACTGCTGGCCGGCATTCCCCAGGAGCGCATTTCCCCCCATACGCTGCGCCATGCATTTGCGACCCATTTGCTCAACCATGGGGCCGATCTGCGCGTCGTCCAATTGCTGCTCGGCCATGCCGACATCTCGACCACCCAGGTGTATACCCATGTGGCACGTGAAAGACTCAAGCAACTGCATGCCAGGCATCACCCTCGGGGTTGATGGCGGCGCAGTCCTCCTGCCCCACTCCATCTCTTCAGCTCTTCCCGGATTCCGATCATGAGCCGACACGATATCCGTCCGCCGGAAACTCCGGCGACCCGTTTCCTGAAACAGCACGGCCTGGCCTATTCGAGCCATCTTTACGAATACGAGGAGCACGGCGGTACCGCCGTTTCTTCCCGCGAATTGAATGTCGACGAGCACGCGGTGATCAAGACCCTGATCATGGAAGACGAAAATGCCCGTCCATTGATCGTGCTGATGCACGGCGATCACAAGGTCTCGACAAAGGATCTCGCCCGCCAGACCGGACGCAAGCACATCGAACCGTGCAAGCCCGAAGTCGCCAATCGCCATACGGGCTACCTCGTCGGCGGCACCTCGCCTTTCGGCACCCGCAAAGCCATGCCGGTCTACATGGAGAGGAGCATTCTCGACCTGCCGCTGATCTATATCAATGGCGGCCGCCGCGGCTATCTCGTCGGCGTTCACCCGCACGACATTCTTCGAATCCTGCGGGCGGAGCTGGTCGAAGTGGCGAATTGATTGCCTCGAATGGCGCGGGTGAAACAATCGAATCATTCAAAATACAAAAAACCATCGTATTGCGCCGCAATTGCTGGCAGAATCCGGACATGGCTGCCGGGCACGGCTGATTCGATTGCTTGCCGGCCCAATTGTTTGCCGGCCAGACGCGGCATGAATTCGCCCAATTCCAACTCGCACAACCAACGAGGACACACCATGGACCTTTCGAGCCACTCGCTTCCCGAACTGCGCCGTCTGCAGGCAAAGGTCGAGACTGAAATCCGGCGCCGCAGCGACTCCACCCGCCGCACCCTGCTGAAGCAGGTGCAGAAGCTGGTCGCCGAACAAGGCCTCACCCTCGACGACCTGATCGACGCACCCGCCGCTGCGGCACCGGCCAAGGCATCTGCCACCAAGGCCAAGCGCGGCACCGCCAAGAAGGCCAAGACGCCTTCCGTCATCAAGTACCGCAATCCGGCCAATCCCGAGCAGGGTTGGAGCGGCCATGGCCGTCGTCCCCAGTGGGTGCTCGACTGGCTGGCGCAGGACAAGCCTCTGGAAGAACTGGCGGCTTGAGCTGGCAGAGCATGCGATGAAAAAGCCGGGCCCGCAGGTCCGGCTTTTTCATTTGCGGCGGCGAAACGCGCAAGGCGGCACGCCTGCCGCGTTCCGGAATACCGATCCATTCGGGCCAATGAATGCGTGGAATGCATCCATCGGCAGCTGCAATTGCCCGAATTTCAGACTTCCGCGGGCGGCGGCGCCGTACCGTCCCGCCCACGCTGGATGAAGACTCCGACCCGACGCACGTCCTTCATCACACCGATCTTCGCCACGCGCAGTTTCACCCAGGGCGCGCCGAACTCATCGAACAGCAGCTTGACGACGAATTCACCCAGGCTTTCGATCAAATTGAAATGACGCTGTCCCAGTTCCTCGCGAATGCGCTGGGTGACGACTGCATAGTCGATGGTGTCCGCGATGTCGTCCCGCTCTGCCGCGGTATCCGGAACGCCGAAGGTGAGATTGAGTTCGACGGTCTGCTGTCCGGTTTTCTCCCGCGCATAAACGCCGACCCAGGCTTTGACCCGCAATTCCTCGATGAAGATGAAATCCATGCTGGTTCCCGTTTAGAATCGCTGCGATTCTATCCTGTGCGCACACGCCGGCCGCGGCCGAAGATGCGCTTTCGCCACGGCTGTCCCGAACATTTGATGCATTCGCCTCCTCCAATCCGGAGAGGCGCGGAGCGAAGATGCCCCTCATTGCCCTGCTCCTCGGAGCCTATCTGCTCGGCTCGATTCCCTTCGCCATCGTCACCAGCAAGCTGTTCGGCCTGGAGGATCCGCGCCGCTACGGCTCGGGCAACCCGGGAGCGACCAATGTGCTGCGCAGCGGCAACAAAGGTGCTGCGGCGCTGACCCTGATCGGCGACTGCCTGAAAGGCTGGCTGGCAGTGTGGGCAGCCACCCGGCTCGGATTCGGTCCACTGGAAGCCGCCCTGGCCGGCCTGGCCGCCTTCCTGGGCCATGTGTTCACCATTTTCCTGCGCTTCAATGGCGGCAAGGGTGTGGCAACCGCGCTCGGCGTGCTTGCCGGCGTGGATGGGCGCATCGCCATCCTGTGCGCGCTGGTCTGGCTGGCGGTGGCGTTCACCACCCGCTATTCGTCTGCCGCGGCGCTGTCGGCCGCCGTTGCCGCGCCCGTCGCCGGCTTGATCTTCCTCGGGCCGCAAGCGAGCGTGCTGGTGCTGGCGGCGATGGCCGCGCTGCTGATCTGGCGCCACGCCGCCAACATCCGGCGCCTGCGGGACGGCACCGAAGGCAGGATCGGCGGCAACAAGAAACCGAAAGCGGACTGAGCCGCTCAGGCCACTGCCGCCTGCGGCGGCTTCAGCTCGGCCAGCGGCCAGCGCGGCCGGATGCGCACCGACGGCTCGCCGGAAACAGCTTCTCCGGCGCCAAGGCGCATCGCGCCAGCGAAAGCGATCATCGCGCCATTGTCGGTACACAGCGCCGGCTCCGGGTAATGGACCCGCCCGCCCCGCTGCTGCAGGGCGGCATCCAGGGTCTGCCGCAGATGCAGGTTGGCACCGACGCCTCCTGCCACGACCAGGGTCTTCAGTCCGGTCTTCTTCAGTGCCGCCAGCGCCTTCGCGCACAGCACCTCGACCACCGCCTGCTGGAACTCCGCCGCCAGGTCGGCCATGCCGGCCGGATCCCAGTCCGGAGCCGAAACGACATTGAGCACCGCAGTCTTGAGGCCGCTGAAACTGAAATCGAGATCGCCCGAATGCAGCATCGGCCGCGGCAGGCGGAAGCGGCCGGCCACCCCTTGTCCGGCAAGCCGGGCAAGCTGCGGCCCGCCGGGATAGCCCAGGCCGAGCAGCTTGGCGGTCTTGTCGAACGCCTCGCCGGCGGCGTCATCGACGGATTCGCCCAGCAGCGCGTAATCGCCCACACCCCGTACCCGCATCAACTGGGTATGCCCGCCGGACACCAGCAGCGCGACGAAGGGGAACTGCGGCGGATCGGCCGACAGCAGCGGCGACAGCAGGTGGCCTTCGAGATGATGGACCGGCAGCGCGGGAATGCCGCGCGCCAAGGCGAAGGATTCGGCCACGCTCGCGCCGACCAGCAGCGCCCCCGCCAGGCCGGGTCCCGAAGTGTAGGCCACGGCGTCGACATCGCGGTTCTCCAGTCCGGCCTGCGCCAGCACCTGCTTCATCAGCACCGGCAAGCGGCGGATGTGGTCGCGCGAGGCGAGTTCGGGCACCACACCGCCATAGGCCGCGTGGAGGTCGATCTGCGAATGAAGGCAGTGCGCCAGCAGTCCGGCCTCGGTGTCATACACCGCGACGCCGGTCTCATCGCACGAGCTTTCGATTCCCAGCACTTTCATGGCTTGCATCCGTTTGATTCGGTGCGCCATTTTAACCTTCGCCGGCCATCTTCCGTGCACCTGGCCCTTGCCATCCGGACGGGCGTGGTTTATATTCGCCGTCTTTCTGCCCACAAGACACCCAAGGAAGTCCGCAATGCCCGGTATCCGCGTCAAGGAAAACGAGCCGTTTGAAGTTGCGATCCGCCGCTTCAAGCGCACCATCGAAAAGACCGGTGTGCTGACCGAACTGCGCTCGCGCGAGTTCTACGAGAAGCCCACCGCCGAGCGCAAGCGCAAGCTGGCCGCCGCCGTGAAGCGCAATCACAAGCGCCTGCGCAGCCAGACCCTGCCGCCGAAGCTGTACTGACTGCCGCAGCAGCCGGAACCCGGCTGCTTCAGCTCACCGGCTGCCCCAACAGCCGGCCATACGCCGGAAGGAGATCGAACGAGACGATCTTCTGCCGGCGTTGTGCATTTCCGCCCGCGCAACTCGTCTACGGTCGCGTACGATGATTCCCCAGTCCTTCGTTCAGGAACTGCTGTCGCGCGTCGATATCGTCGACGTCATCGAACGCTACATCCCGCTGAAGAAGAGCGGTGCGAACTACTTCGCCTGCTGCCCTTTCCACGGCGAGAAATCCGCTTCGTTCTCGGTCAGCCCATCCAAGCAGTTCTATCACTGCTTCGGCTGCGGCGTGCATGGCAGCGCACTCGGCTTCCTGATGGAATACAGCGGGCTCGGCTTCGTCGACGCGGTGAAGGAACTCGCCGCCCAGGTCGGCCTGCAAGTCCCCGACGACGGACGCAGCGCCGGCCCGCAGGACGACGGCAGCGAACGCCTCTACGAGGCAATGAGCCTGGCTGCACGCTTCTACCGCGACCAGCTCAAGCCCACCCGCCGCGCCGTCGATTACCTGAAGCGCCGCGGCCTGTCGGGCGAAATCGCCGCGCGCTTCGGCCTCGGCTACGCCCCCGACGACTGGCAGGCGCTGCAGAAGGTCTTTCCCGACTACCAGGCAAAGATCCTGGCCGAAGCCGGCCTGGTCATCGACAACGACCAGGGCCGGCGCTACGACCGCTTCCGCGATCGCATCGTCTTTCCGATCCATGACCGCCGTGGCCGCGTCATCGCTTTCGGCGGCCGCATCCTGGACAAGGGCGAGCCGAAGTATCTGAACTCACCGGAAACGCCGCTGTTCGAGAAGGGGCGCGAACTCTACGGCCTTTACCTGGCGCAGAAGCCGATCCGCGACGAAGGCTTCGCCGTCGTCGTCGAAGGCTACATGGACGTCGTCGCGCTGGCGCAATTCGGCATCGCCAACGCCGTCGCCACCCTCGGCACCGCCACCACGCCGCAGCACGTCCACACCCTGCTGCGCCAGACCGACCGCATCGTGTTCTGCTTCGACGGCGACGCTGCGGGCCGTCGCGCCGCCTGGCGGGCGCTGGAGAACGCGCTGGAATCCCTGCGCGACGATGCGACGCTGGCCTTCCTGTTCCTGCCGGCCGAACACGACCCCGACTCCTTCGTCCGCGCCGAAGGCACCGAAGCCTTCCGCAAGGCGGCGACCGGCGCCAAGCCGCTGGCGCGCTTCCTGATCGAGGAGTTGCACAGCCGCCATGACATGGATGCGGCCGAAGGCCGCGCCGCCTTCGTGCACGAGGCCGCACCGCTCGTCACCCGCATCGCCGCCCCGCTGCTGCGCCTGCAGGTGATCAAGATGGTGGCGGAGGAAAGCGGCCTGACCCAGGAGGAAGTGGAGCACGCCTTCGGCGTCATCGCCGCCAACCCGAAGCACGGCCGCCATCGTGCGCCGCAGCCTGCTCCAGGCCCGGAGGAATCCCCCCGCCCCAGCTTCCAGGGCAAGCGGCGCAGCGGCGGCCTCGCCGGCATGCGTCCCGCCGGCCGCCGCAAGCCGCCTTCGACCGCCGCCACCCTGCTGCGGCTGATCATGCAGCATCCGGCCTGGGCAGCGCGCATGCCGGTCGACCTGGTGCCGTCGGACAGCACGGAAGGCCTCGCCCTGATCGCCATCATCGACATGATGAGCCTCGGCGAACCCATTCCGCCGGGCGGGCTCGGCGCGCTGATCGAGCGCTTCCGCGACACTCCTCACAGCGAAACACTGTCACGCGTCGCCGCGGAACTCGTCGACGCCGAATTCGACGAAAGCATCGTCGAGACCCTGTTCGAGGACAGCCTGCGAAAACTCCACGCCGACAGCCTCTCCGCCGAAATCGAGGCCCTGCTCCGCCACGACCGCGAGCACGGCCTCGATGCCGCCGGGCGGCACCGCCTGGCCGAACTGCTGGTGGACAAGCGCAAGCTGGCAGAAGCATCGAAAGCCTCGGATTTATAGTATAATTTTCGGTTTACCGTTTTCTTACTCCCTCACCTGAGGAGTGCTATGGCACGCGAAACAGCCAAGGATTCGCCGCGCAAGACCAGCCCCAAGGGGCGGACATCCAAAGCGAAGGACAAGGCCGCACAGGTCGTCGAAAGCCCCGTCGCCGCGCCGCTGGACGCCGAAGTCCGGCGTACGCGGCTGAAGACGCTGATCACGCTCGGCAAGGAGCGCGGCTACCTCACTTACGCCGAAATCAGCGATCACCTGCCCGACGACGTCGCCGACGCCGAGCAGATCGAAGGCATCATCGCCACCTTCAACAACATGGGCATTCAGGTCTACGACGAGGCGCCGGCCGCCGAAGACCTGCTGATGTCGGACAGCGTCGCGAGCAACGTCGACGAGGACGTCGCCGAAGAAGAAGCCGAACAGGCGCTGTCGTCGGTCGACTCCGAATTCGGCCGCACCACCGATCCGGTGCGCATGTACATGCGCGAAATGGGCACGGTCGAGCTGCTGACCCGCGAAGGCGAGATCGAGATCGCCAAGCGCATCGAGGACGGCCTGAAGCACATGGTCCAGGCCATTTCGGCCTGCCCGACGACGATCGCCGAAATGCTCGAGATCGTCGACCGCATCGTTGCCGACGAAGCCAAGATCGACGAACTGGTCGATGGCCTGATCGACCCGAACTCCGGCAGCGAAGAAGCCGCCGGCGACGACGGCAGTGACGACGCCGACACCGACGAGACGGACGACGACGAAGGCGACGAATCGGACGGCGACGACGACGAATCCGACGAGGACAGCGCCGAGCGGGCCAACGCCGCCTCGCTGCTGCAGCTCAAGAACGACTCTCTGGCGCGCTTCGCGGTCATCCGCGGGCTTTACGCCCAGAAGATGGACGTACTGGGCAAGAAAGGCTCGCAGGACACCCAGTACCTGCTGCTCCAGCAGCAGATCTCGGACGAACTGCTCAACATCCGCTTCACCGCCAAGGCCATCGAACGCCTGTGCGACTCGGTGCGCCACATGGTCGAACAGGTACGCGGCCACGAACGCCAGATCCTGCGCCTGTGCGTCGACCGCTCCGGCATGCCGCGCCAGCACTTCATCAAGAACTTCCCGGGCCACGAGACCGATCTCGACTGGCTGAAGAACGAAATCGCCGCCGGCAAGAACTACGCCGAGAACCTGCTGCGCGCCCACCCCGCAGTGCTCGAAGAGCAGCAGAAGCTCATCGACCTGCAGGACAGGCTCGGCATTCCGCTGAAGGAACTCAAGGACATCAACCGCCAGATGTCCACCGGCGAAGCCAAGATGCGCCGCGCCAAGCGCGAGATGACCGAAGCCAACCTGCGCCTGGTGATCTCGATCGCCAAGAAGTACACCAACCGCGGCCTGCAGTTCCTCGACCTGATCCAGGAAGGCAACATCGGCCTGATGAAGGCGGTGGACAAGTTCGAATACCGCCGCGGCTACAAATTCTCGACCTATGCGACGTGGTGGATCCGCCAGGCCATCACCCGCTCGATCGCCGACCAGGCGCGCACGATCCGCATCCCGGTTCACATGATCGAGACGATCAACAAGATGAACCGCATCAGCCGCCAGATCCTGCAGGAAACCGGTGCCGAGCCGGATCCCGCGACCTTGGCCGAGAAGATGGAGATGCCCGAGGAGAAGATCCGCAAGATCATGAAAATCTCCAAGGAGCCGATCTCCATGGAGACGCCGATCGGCGACGACGACGACTCGCATCTGGGCGACTTCATCGAGGACACCGCCACCCTGGCGCCGGCCGAGGCAGCGATGTACTCCGGCCTGCGCGACGCCACCGGCGAAGTGCTGGATTCGCTCACCCCGCGCGAAGCCAAGGTGCTGCGCATGCGCTTCGGCATCGAGATGAACACCGACCACACGCTGGAAGAAGTCGGCAAACAGTTCGACGTCACCCGCGAACGCATCCGCCAGATCGAAGCCAAGGCACTGCGCAAGCTGCGCCACCCGAGCCGCTCCGAAAAACTGCGCAGCTTCCTCGACAGCGACCAGTAAGACGTTTCCCGGGCCTCTAGCTCATGCCTGGTTAGAGCAGCGGACTCATAATCCGTTGGTGCTGGGTTCGACTCCCAGGGGGCCCACCAGAAGCAGAAAACCGCCGATCCGCAAGGGTCGGCGGTTTTCGTTCCGGCGTTCGGAACGGAAAGGGGATTCGCTTGCGGAAGCGAGTGACAAGGGCGAGCAAAGCCGCAGACGTGACGATGGGGACCGAAGTCCCCACCGGCTGTCTTGGGTAATAAGGCTTCAGCGGCCCCAGCTGTGCCGGTTAGGCGGCAACAGCGAAACGCTCATCGTTGGCGTTTGTGGTTTTGCGCGGATTACGTCCGTCGCCTCTCGGGTTGCCTGCTCACCTTTGCCCGCCCTGTCGAAACCAGTACACCCCCACCCAAGCACACTCATCTGCAGCAAGCGCAATACGTGCGCTTGGGTGGAGGTGAGGGGAATCGAACCCCTGTCCAGAACGCCTCCGGGTTGCCGGAATTACAACCATGAGCGCTATGGTACGCAGACGGACGTGTGCGTCAAGCCCCCATCCCTGTCTTTGGCGGCCGGAGTTGTAAGCACAGCTGTCCCATCGCGCAGCAAAGGCCGGCCGGGCCGCGGGCATCCGCGCGGAAGATCCGCAGGCACGCTTAGGGGAAGCCCGGGGCTGGGACGAATCGGCGACTCGGGTGATAATGTCGGACTGCCGATTCAACGGACTGTATGCAATGAAGCGTGTTGACGATTTTCGCCTGAAGCTGGGTTCGCACGAGCTGGTGCCGATCATGGTGGGTGGCATGGGTGTCGATATCTCGACAGCCGACCTCGCCCTCGAGGCAGCCCGCCTGGGCGGCGTCGGGCATATTTCGGACGCGATGCTGCCGACGGTTTCCGATCGCCGCTACAACACGAAATACGTCAAGAACAAGCTTCAGCAATACAAGTTCAACGTCGCCAACTCGGACAAGTCCATCGTCCAGTTCGACCTCGGCCTGATCGCCGAAGCCACCGCGACGCATGTCAGCCGCACGATGGAACGCAAGCGCGGGGCAGGCCAGATTTTCATCAACTGCATGGAAAAGCTGACCATGAACGCGCCGAAGGACACGCTTCGGGCGAGGCTTCGCGCCGCGATGGACAACGGCATCGACGGCATCACGCTGGCGGCCGGCCTGCATCTGGGTTCGTTCGCACTGATCGAGGACCATCCGCGCTTCCATGACGTCAGGCTCGGCATCATCGTCAGCTCGCTGCGCGCGCTGCAGCTGTTCCTGAAGAAAAGCGCCCGCACCGGCCGGCTGCCCGACTACGTCGTCGTCGAAGGCCCGCTCGCCGGCGGCCATCTGGGCTTCGGCCTCGACTGGGCGCAGTACGATCTCGCCACCATCGTCGTCGAGATCCGCGACTGGCTGAAGGAACAGCAGCTCGACATTCCGCTGATTCCTGCCGGCGGGATCTTCACCGGCACGGATGCGGTGAACTTCCTCGAAATGGGCGCGGCGGCAGTGCAGGTCGCGACGCGCTTCACCGTGACCCGGGAATGCGGCCTGCCGGAAGACGTGCAGCAGCATTACTTCAAGGCCAGCGAGGACGAGATCGAGGTCAACCAGATCTCGCCCACCGGCTATCCGATGCGCATGCTCAAGAGCAGCCCGGCGATCGGCAACGGCATCCGCCCCAATTGCGAAGCCTACGGCTACCTGCTCGACTCGACCGGCAACTGCCAGTACATCGAAGCCTACAACCGCGAAGTCGCCGCCCATCCGGAGGCGAAGAAGATCCGCGTCTTCGACAAGACCTGTCTGTGCACCCACATGCGCAACTTCGACTGCTGGACCTGCGGCCACTACACCTACCGGCTCAAGGACACCTCGGTGCGCGAGGAAAGCGGCGACTACCGCATCCTGTCGGCCGAGCACGTGTTCCACGACTACCAGTTCAGCACCGACAACAAGATCGCCCTGCCCGGCTGACGGGCGGCAAACCCGGTGTCCGGCACTCCCGCCGCCCGGATGGCCGCCGGAGTGCCGGACACCGGGCCCAGGATCAGAAAGTCCTGCTCTGGATCAGTTCGACCTTGTAGCCGTCCGGATCTTCCACGAAGGCGATGATCGTCGTGCCGTGCTTCATCGGCCCGGCTTCGCGCACGATCTTGCCGCCGCGGGCACGGATCTCGTCACAGGCCTTCTTCGCGTCCGGCACTTCGAGCGCGATGTGGCCGTAGGCCGTGCCCAGCTCGTACTTGTCCACGCCCCAGTTGTAGGTCAGCTCGAGCACGGCGCCGTCCTGCTCGTCCTGGTAGCCGACGAACGCCAGCGTGAACTTTCCGTCCGGATAGTCGTGCCGGCGCAGCAGGCGCATCCCGAGCACATCGGTGTAGAAGGCGATGGAGCGATCTAGGTCGCCGACGCGCAGCATGGTGTGGAGAATTCTCATGTTCAGTCCTTCCTCTGTTTGAGATTTGCCGCCGGAACCGGCCGGCGGCTGGAATGGCCGTTCAATCTTCGGCCTCGAGATTGTCGACCTGAGTGTCGACCTGAGCGCCCGCCTGCGCCGCACCGGCGGCGCCGATCACGGGCAGGCCTGCTGCGGCCTGCCGCAGGCGGGCACGTCCGGTGCGCCAAGCCGGGCAGACCGATTCGACCACCGCCCAGAAGCGGGGCGAGTGATTCATCTCGCGCAGATGCGCGACTTCGTGCGCCACCACGTAGTCGATGAGTTCGGGCGGCAGATGCACCAGCCGCCAGTGCAGCCGGATGCCGCTCAGGCTGCTGCAACTGCCCCAGCGCGTGCGCGCATTCGACAGCCTCACCGGCGGCACCGGCAAGGCCAGGCGCAGGCAGTACTCCTCGACCCGGCCACGATACCAGGCCAGCGCGCGGCCCTGCAGGGCACGCAGCAATGCGCGCTCGGCATCGGCCCGGGCAGGAAGATGCAGTTCCTCCGCGCCGTCGTTGCCCGGGCGCCATTGCGCGCGGCTCACGCCGCCGATGCGCAGCCGCATCGGGCGGCCGAACAAAGGCAGTTCGCAGCCATCCGCCGGCACCACCACCGGCGCGCGGGAAAGCTCGGCGGCACGGCCCAGGCGGTCGAGCAGCCAGGCAGCGTGATTGCGGATGAAGGCGTCGATCTCGGCCAGCGGCGTGCGCAAGGGCGCCGACACCCGCGCGCCGCGGTGATCGATCTGCAGGGCCAGCGTGCGCCGTGCCGGCGAACGCCTCAGCGTCAGCTCGACACATTGCCCACCCAGCTCGATCCGGTGCGCTTCCTCGCTCGCCGCCGCGCTACGCGCATGCTTCAAGGCTTGTCCTGCCACTCCAGCCCGCGTGCCTCCAGGTCGGCCTTGATCGAGACCATCGCTGCGGCCACTTGCCCAGCCCTACCCTTCATGCCCAATTCGAGCGATCGACGCTGTCCTTCTTCCGCCAGCGTGGGCAGGCTGAACAGCGTCGCATCGGGGAAGTCGGCGGTGATCTGCCGCATCAGGCCGATCAACTGGCCTTCGTAGGCATCCCAGACGGTGACGGCCTGCTCGACGTAATCCTCGGCGTGGTGCAGATGGGCGTACTTGGTATCGAGCACCCATTCGACCATCGGCCAGGCCATCTTCGGGAAGCCCGGCGTGAAGTAGTGGTTGCGGATGGAAAAGCCCGGAATCCGGTTGTAGGGATTCGGCACGATCTCGCTGCCGCGCGGATAAACCCCCATCTGCAGGCGTTCGGGGGTGGTTTCGTCGCCGAAGCGGGCACGAATCTCGGCCTCCGCCTCGGGGTGCAATTCGAGTTCCAGGCCGAGCGCGGCGCCGGCCGCCTCGCGCGTGCGGTCGTCCGGTGTGGCGCCGATGCCGCCGAAGCTGAAGACGGCGTCGCCGGTGGCGAAAGTCTGGCGCAGCGTGTCGGCGAGCCGCTCGAAGTCGTCGCCGCAGTAGCGCGCCCACGACAGCTTGAGGCCGCGCGCGCCGAGCAGTTCGATCAGCTTGGCCAGATGCCTGTCGCTGCGGCGGCCCGACAGGATCTCGTCGCCGATGATCAGGGCACCGAAATTCATTGCGGAATCTGCTCCCGGCCGGGCGCTTCGGCATCGAGCAAGGTCACGCCGCGCACCAGGCGGTCCTGGCGCAGCCGGTCGAGCAGGTAATGAACGAAAGCCAGACCGGCATAGGCCGGCGCAACGAGGTTCACCACCGGCACATAGGCCAGCAAGGCGCTGCCGCCGCCCAGCAGCAGCATCTGCGGCCGCCAGTCACGGCGCAGGCGGTCCAGTTCCTCGTCGTCGGCATGCAGCATCAGCGCGTCGTAGCCGAAGGCACGCTGGTTCAGCCAGCCGGTCAGGAAGACCGAAGCCAGCAGCCCCACGCCGGGGATCAGCCAGAAAGGCAGCGACACGATCAGGGCGATCAGGAACAGCACGCCGGCAAGGATCGAATTCCAGGCACTGCCCAGGTTGGACCCGCCCTTGCGTTGCTCGATGTCGGCATAGTCGCGGCGGGCGACACGCTCCAGCATCATCGGCAATGCGATGGCGGCGACGATCAGCGCTGCCGTCACATAGACCAGCGGCACCAAGGCCAGCGCCACCGCAATCTTGACCAGCACCAGGGTCACGGCGGCCGTCGCCTCGGAAGCCGAAATCCAGCTGCCGACGAAGCTCCAGCCGCCCACCCAGGCGAAGATCCAGTCCGTCACCGGCACCCAGGCGAGCACCGCGACCACCGTCCAGATCAGCATCGACACCAGGCCCGGCCACAGCAGGTGCCAGAAGATGTCGCGCTGGAACAGGCTGCGCGTGGCGCGGCCGAAAGCGATCAGGATCTCCTTCATGTCTCCTCCGTGCCCGGCGTGTTCAACGCGGCATGCCCGGCAGGCCACCCGGCATCATGCCTTTCATGGCACGCATCATCTTGTGCATGCCGCCCTTGGAAAACTGCTTCATCACTTTCTGCGTCTGCTCGAACTGGTTCAGCAGGCGATTCACTTCCTGTACCGTCACCCCCGCGCCAGCGGCGATGCGCCGCTTGCGGCTGGCCTTGAGGATCTCGGGCTTGGCGCGCTCGAGCGGCGTCATCGAGTTGATGATGCCTTCGATGCGGCCGATGGCCTTTTCTTCCGCGCCGCCCTGCAACTGCCCGGCGGCCTGGGCGAACTGCGCCGGCAGCTTGTCCATCATCGACGCCAGCCCCCCCATCTTGCGCATCTGGCCGATCTGCTCCTTGAAGTCGTTGAGGTCGAAACCCTTGCCGCTCTTGAGCTTCTGCGCGAAGACGCGCGCCTTTTCCTCATCTACGCCGCGGCGCGCCTCCTCGACCAGGCCGAGGATGTCGCCCATGCCGAGGATGCGGCTGGCCATGCGGTCGGGATGGAAAGGCTCGATTCCGCCGAGTTTTTCGCCGACACCGGCGAACTTCAGCGGCTTGCCGGTGACGTGGCGCACCGACAGCGCCGCGCCGCCGCGCGAATCACCGTCCAGCTTGGTCAGCACCACGCCGGTCAGCGGCAGCGCCTCGTTGAAGGCGCGCGCGGTATTGACCGCGTCCTGGCCGAGCATGGCGTCGACCACGAACAGGGTCTCGACCGGCGACACCGCGGCGTGCAAGGCCTTGATCTCGGCCATCATCGCCTCGTCGATGGCCAGGCGGCCGGCGGTATCGACCAGCAGCACGTCGACATGGTGCTTGCGTGCGTAGTCCAGCGCCGCCTGCGCGATGTCGACCGGCTGCTGCCCCACGGCCGAGGGGAAGAACTCGACGCCCGCCTGGCCCGCCACCGTCTTCAACTGCTCGATCGCCGCCGGGCGATAGACGTCGGTGGACACCACCAGCACTTTCTTCTTCTGCTGCTCGTGCAGCAGCTTGGCAAGCTTGCCGGTCGTGGTGGTCTTGCCCGCGCCCTGCAGGCCGGCCATCAACACCACCGCAGGCGGCTGGACGGCGAGATTCAGGCCCTCGTGGGCGCTGCCCATCAGGCTGCGCAATTCGTCATGCACCACCCCGACCAGCGCCTGGCCGGGGGTCAGCGAGCCGACGACTTCCTGGCCCACCGCCTTTTCCTTGACCTTGGCGATGAAATCCTTGACCACCGGCAGCGCCACATCGGCCTCGAGCAGCGCCATGCGCACCTCGCGCATCGCTTCCTGGATGTTGTCTTCCGTCAGGCGGGCCTGGCCACGAAGGGTCTTGACGACTTTTGACAGCCGCTGGGTGAGATTGTCGAGCATGTGCGAGAAGCCTTCGTCCGGGGGTGACTTGGAGTAAACTTGCGTCTTGATATGCGCTCAATTCTACTTCATCTGATTCCCGCCTCGCTTTACGCCGGCGTCGGCATCGCGTACTGGCGCAGCTACACCGCCGCACGCGCGCCCGCAGCGAAAGGCCAGTCGTGCATGTCGCTGCGCGAGCGCCTGTTCCTGCTGCTGACGCTGATCGCGCACGGCGCGGCCCTGCACACGGCGATCTTCCCGGACGGGCAGATGCGCTTCGGCTTCGGCGTGGCGATGTCGTTGATGGTTTGGCTGGCGGTCTGCTTCTACTGGGTCGAGACGCTCTATACCCGGCTGGACGGCCTGCATACGCTGATCATGCCGGCCGGCGTGGTGGCGAGCATCGTGCCGCTGATCTTTCCGGGCGAGCACGTTCTCGTCAACGCGGCCTCGCCCGCATTCCGTGCGCACTTCGTCATCGCCATGCTGGCCTACAGCCTGTTCACCCTGGCTGCGCTGCACGCGATGCTGATGTCGATCGCCGGGCGCCAGTTGCACAACGCCCGCTTCAGCCGGCTGCTGGCGTGCCTGCCGCCCCTGCTGACGATGGAAGCGTTGCTGTTCCGGCTGATCTCGATCGCCTTCGTGCTGCTCACGCTGACGCTCATCACTGGCGTGATGTTCTCGGAATCCCTGTTCGGCCAGGCGTTCCGGGTCGACCACAAGACGGTCTTCGCCTTCGTCTCCTGGCTGCTGTTCGGCGGGCTTCTGCTCGGCCGCCAGCTGTGGGGCTGGCGCGGCCGGACCGCGCTGCGCTGGACCCTGGCCGGCTTCGTCGCGCTGATGCTCGCCTACGTCGGCAGCCGCTTCGTCATCGAAGTGGTACTGCAGCGGGCGGGCTGAACCGCTACCCCCGTGACGGCGAGCACGGGGCCTGCCTTCGTGCTGCAGTGAAGCCTTTACAAGGCTCGAGCCTGGATGCAACATCGACCGCAATTCAGTCCAGGGCAAGACATGGCGGCAAATCCTCAATCAGCCCTGAGCGGCTTCGCTCGGGCTCTCGTTCAGCACGGACGCATTTCCGAGGCCGACGCGATCGCCTGCACGCCACGGGACGCCGAAGGCGCCAACGCCTTCATGCTCGAAATCGCGCAGCGCGGCCTGCTGTCCGCCGCGGCCATGGCCCGCTTCGCCGCCGACACCTTCGGCTATCCGCTGGTCGACATCGCCGCCTTCGACAAAGCGACGTTCTCGATCGACGCGGTCGACCGCAAGCTGATGCAGAAGCATCAGGTCGTGGCCCTGGCCAAGCGCCAGAACCGCATCACGCTCGCCCTCGCCGATCCGTCCAGCATGCGCGCGCTGGACGAGATCCGCTTCCAGACCGGCATGCAGCTCGATCTGGTGGTTGCCGAAGCCGACAAGCTCAAGCGCGTGGTGGACGGCTTGTCGGAATCCGCCTCGGAAACGCTGAAGGAACTCACCGGCGACGATTTCGACATGGACCTCCTGAACCAGGAGGCGCCGGGCGAGGCACAGGCGGAAGAGGAAAGCAGCAACGACGTCGACGACGCGCCGGTCGTCCGTTTCATCCAGAAAGTGCTGATCGACGCGATCAACGAAGGCGCGTCCGACGTTCACTTCGAGCCTTACGAGAAGTACTACCGCATCCGCGTACGCACCGACGGCACGCTGCGCGAGATCGCCCAGCCGCCGCTGGTGCTGAAGGAAAAGATCGCCGCCCGCATCAAGGTCATCTCGCGCCTGGACATCTCCGAGAAGCGCGTTCCCCAGGACGGACGCATGAAACTGGTGCTGTCCAAGAACAAGGCCATCGACTTCCGCGTGTCGACGCTGCCGACCCTGCACGGCGAGAAGATCGTGATGCGTATCCTCGACCCGAGTTCGGCGATGCTGGGCATCGATGCGCTCGGCTACGAGCCGGACCAGCGCAAGGCCCTGCTCGACGCCATCGAACGGCCCTACGGCATGATCCTCGTCACCGGCCCGACCGGCTCCGGCAAGACCGTATCGCTGTACACCTGCCTCAACCTGCTGAACAAGGCAGGCGTCAATATCTCGACCGCGGAAGACCCGGCGGAAATCAACCTGCCCGGCATCAACCAGGTCAACGTCAACGAGAAGGCCGGGCTGACTTTCGCCGCGTCCCTGCGCGCCTTCCTGCGCCAGGATCCGGACGTGATCATGGTCGGCGAGATCCGCGACCTCGAAACCGCCGAGATCTCGATCAAGGCAGCGCAGACCGGCCACCTCGTGCTGTCCACGCTGCACACCAACGACGCACCGACCACGCTCGAACGCCTCAAGAACATGGGCGTGGCGCCGTTCAATATTGCCTCTTCAGTGATCCTGATCACGGCGCAACGCCTGGCGCGGCGGTTATGCTCCTGCAAGAAACCGGCCGACATACCGATCGAAGCGATGCTGGAAGCCGGTTTCACGGTGGAAGACCTCGACGGCAGCTGGCAGCCCTATGCGCCAGTGGGTTGCGAGCGCTGCAAGGACAGCGGTTACAAGGGACGGGTTGGCATCTATCAGGTCATGCCCATCAGCGAGGAAATTGCTCACATCATCATGACGGGTGGGAACTCCATGGACATCGCCGCACAGGCCGAACGCGAAGGCGTGCGCGACCTGCGCAAGTCCGGCCTGCTCAAGGTCAGGCAGGGCGTCACCTCACTCGAAGAAGTGCTGGCCACGACCAACGAATAAGGCAAAGGAAGTTCGATCACATGGCAACCGCAAGCCGGGCAGCGCATCAGACGGAGCCGAAAGAGCACCTCTACAACTGGGAAGGCAAGGACAAGAGCGGCAAGATCGTCCGCGGCGAAATCCGCAGCAACGGCGATGCCCTCGTTCGCGCCATGCTGCGCCGGCAAGGCATCCTGGTCACCAAGGTCAAGCAGCAGAAGATGTCGCGGGGCGGCAGGATTTCCGACCGGGACATCGCGCTGTTCACCCGCCAGTTGGCGACGATGATGAAATCCGGCGTGCCGCTGCTGCAGGCTTTCGACATCGGCATCAAGGGTTCGGGCAACCCGGCGCTGGCACGCCTGCTCAACGATGTCCGCACCGACGTCGAAACCGGCTCCAGCCTGTCGCAGGCCTTCTCCAGGCACCCGGTGCATTTCGACAGGCTGTTCTGCAACCTCGTCAGCGCGGGCGAACAGGCCGGCATCCTCGACAGCCTGCTCGACCGCATCGCCACCTACAAGGAAAAGATCCTCGCCATCAAGGGCAAGATCAAGTCCGCGCTGTTCTACCCGATCGCCGTCATGGTGGTGGCCGCGCTGGTCATCTCGGTGATGATGCTGTTCGTCATCCCCGAATTCAAGAGCGTCTTTGCCGGCTTCGGCGCCGACCTTCCGGCGCCGACGATGATCGTGATCGCGATGTCCGACTTCTTCGTCGAGTTCTGGTACATCGTGCTCGGCATACCGATCCTGGCCATCGCCGTCGTCGGTTGGCTGTACAAGCGCTCGCCGGCCATGCAGATCGCGGTCGACCGCATGGTGCTCAAGCTGCCGGTCGTCGGTCCGATCATCCGCAAGGCCACCGTGGCGCGCTGGACGCGGACCCTGTCGACCATGTTCGCCGCTGGCGTGCCGCTGGTGGAAGCGCTCGACTCGGTGGGCGGCGCCTCGGGCAACCACATCTACCTGATGGCAACGCGCGAGATCCAGAACGAAGTCAGCACCGGCACCAGCCTCACCGTGGCGATGCAGAGCTCGGACGTGTTCCCCACCATGGTCGTGCAGATGGTGTCGATCGGCGAGGAGTCCGGCCAGCTCGACGCCATGCTGGGCAAGGTCGCCGACTTCTTCGAGCAGGAGGTCGACGAGGCCGTCGCAGGCCTTTCGCAACTGCTCGAACCGATCATCATGGTCTTCCTCGGCACCGTGATCGGCGGCCTGGTGGTCGCGATGTACCTGCCCATCTTCAAGCTCGGCTCCATCGTCTAGGAGTCCCATGTCCGAGGCTCTTCGCGACCCCATCGCCTTCACCGTACTGGGCGCCCTGCTCGGGCTGTTCGTCGGCAGCTTCCTCAATGTGGTGATCCACCGCCTGCCCAGGATGATGGAGCGCGAATGGCATGCCCAGGCGGCGGAGCTTCGCGGCGAACCTGCGCCGGCGGCCGAACGCTTCAACCTCGCCACGCCGCGCTCGCGCTGCCCGCACTGCGGCCACCTGATCGGCGCCTTCGAGAACATTCCCGTCGTCAGCTACCTGGTCCTGCGCGGCCGCTGCCGCCACTGCGGTGCCGGCATCAGCAAGCGCTACCCGATCGTCGAGGCCTTCACCGCCGCACTGTCGGGCTACGCAGCCTGGCACTTCGGCTTCGGCCTCACCGCGCTCGGCGCCCTGCTCTTCATCTGGACGATGGTGGCGCTTGCCTTCATCGACCTCGACACCCAGCTCCTTCCCGATGAACTGACGCTGCCGCTGCTGTGGCTCGGCCTGCTGTTCAATCTGGGCGAGACATTCACCGATCTGCCGAGCGCGGTCGCCGGCGCGATGGCCGGTTATCTCGCGCTGTGGTCGGTCTATTGGACCTTCAAGCTGCTGACCGGCAAGGAAGGCATGGGCTACGGCGACTTCAAGCTGCTGGCGGCGATCGGCGCCTGGCTGGGCTGGCAGGCGCTGCCATTGACGATCCTGTTCTCGTCGCTGGTCGGCGCGCTGGCCGGTGTCGCGCTGATCGTCGTCGCCCGCCGCGGCCGCGATGTCCCGATCCCCTTCGGCCCCTATCTCGCCGCGGCGGGCGTGATCGCGCTGTTCTGGGGCGAAGCCCTGAGCACCCGCTACCTCGGCATGCTGTAGCCCGGCGCAAGCGGCAGCGGGGGGGCGGCTTCCGCCCATCCTTGAAACTCCTGCCGCGCGCGCCCATCTGCCGCCTTGCTCCGCTGCCGCGGACTCCGACTTTTTCCTTATGCTGCATTGCGTTAGACTTGCGCACTTGTTTTCGGGAGCCTGTCATGCCCATCTACGAATATCGTTGCCCGGATTGCGGTTTCCAGAAGGAACACCTCCAGAAAATGAGCGATGGCCCGCTCTCCAGCTGCCCTTCCTGCGGCAGCACCGGCTATGCCAAGCTGCTGTCGGCCGCCGGCTTCCAGCTGAAAGGCAGCGGCTGGTACGCGACCGACTTCAAGGGCGGCGGCAATGGCAGCAGCACGTCGGGCAGCACCGGCAGCAGCACGCCTGCCGCCCACAGTTGTTCCGGGGGCGGCTGCGGCTGCCACTGAGCGTCGGAGCGGGCCGCACCAGGCCGGCCTGCGCCCGATGCCCCCCTGCAAAGAGACTCCGTGAAGAAATACTTCATCACCGGCCTGCTGATCTGGATTCCACTGGCGATCACCTTCATGGTGCTCGCCTGGATCATCGGCACGCTCGACCAGATCCTGCTGTGGCTGCCCAACGGCGCCCAGCCCCGGGAATGGCTGGGCTTCGACATCCCGGGCGTCGGCATGCTGATGAGCCTGCTGATCGTGTTCACCACCGGATTGATCGCCGCCAACGTGCTCGGCCAGAAGCTCGTCCAGGTGTGGGAAGCCCTGCTCGCCCGCATTCCGGTGGTGAAGTCGATCTACTACGGCGTCAAGCAGGTGTCGGACACGCTGTTCTCCAGCAGCGGCCAGGCCTTCCGCAAGGCGCTGCTGGTGCAGTACCCGCGCCAGGGTTCGTGGACGATCGCCTTTCTCACCGGCCAGCCCGGCGGCGACGCGGCCAGGCACCTGCGGGGTGACTACGTCAGCATCTACGTGCCGACGACGCCGAACCCGACGTCGGGCTTCTTCCTGATGATGCCGAAGGAAGACGTCATCGAGCTCGACATGAGCGTCGACGAGGCACTCAAGTACATCATCTCGATGGGCGTCGTCGCCCCACCCTCACGCCTGCCCGAGCGGGCAGCACTGCTCAACGAATAACCCTCCTTTCAGACCTCCACGCGGCGTCCTGCGCCGCCATCAAGACCAGCCGGAACCCATCCATGCGAACTCATTACTGCGGCAAAGTCACTGCCGCCGACCTCGACCAGACCGTCACCATCTGCGGCTGGGTACACCGCCGCCGCGACCACGGCGGCGTCATCTTCATCGACCTGCGCGACCGCGAAGGCCTGGTGCAGGTGGTGTGCGACCCGGATCGCGCCGAGATGTTCAGGATTGCCGAATCGGTGCGCAGCGAGTTCGTGCTGAAGATGAGCGGCAAGGTGCGCCGCCGGCCGGCCGGCACCGAGAACGCCAACCTGACCTCGGGCGAGATCGAGATCCTCTGCCACGACATCGAGGTACTCAACAGCGCCGCCACGCCGCCCTTCCAGGTCGACGACGAGAACCTGTCCGAGACGGTGCGCCTGGCCAACCGCGTCATCGACCTGCGCCGTCCGCAGATGCAGAAGAACCTGATGCTGCGCTACAAGACGACGATGGCCTTCCGCCGCTTCCTCGACGCCGCCGGCTTCATCGACGTCGAGACGCCGATGCTGACCAAGAGCACGCCCGAAGGCGCGCGCGACTACCTCGTGCCCTCGCGCGTGCATCCGGGCCAGTTCTTCGCCCTGCCGCAGTCACCGCAGCTGTTCAAGCAGTTGCTGATGGTCGCCGGCTACGACCGCTACTACCAGATCGTCAAGTGCTTCCGCGACGAGGATCTGCGCGCCGACCGCCAGCCCGAGTTCACCCAGGTCGACCTCGAGACCTCGTTCCTGGACGAAACCGAGATCACCGCGCTGGTCGAGGAAATGATCCGCTTCGTGTTCAAGGAAGCGCTCGACGTCGAGCTGCCCGCGCCCTTCCCGCGCATGAGCTATGCCGAAGCGATGCGCCGCTACGGCTCGGACAAACCCGACCTGCGCGTCACGCTCGAACTCACCGACGTCACCGACGCAGTGCAGGACGTCGCCTTCAAGGTCTTCAGCGGCCCCGCCACTTCCGGCGGCCGCGTCGCGGCGATGCGCGTGCCCGGCGGCGCCAGCCTGACGCGCGGCGAGATCGACGAATACACCAAGTTCGTCGGCATCTACGGCGCCAGGGGCCTGGCCTACATCAAGGTCAACGACGCTTCCCAGGCCAACGAGCAGGGCCTGCAGTCGCCGATCGTCAAGAACATCCACGAAACCGCGCTGCGCACCATCCTCGAACGCACCGGCGCGCAATCGGGCGACCTGATCTTCTTCGGCGCCGACAAGACCAAGGTCGTCAACGATGCGATGGGCGCGCTGCGCACCAGGCTCGGCCACGAAAAGGCTTACGTCACGGGCCAGGCCTGGTGCCCGCTGTGGGTGGTCGACTTCCCGATGTTCGAATACGACGAGGACGACAAGCGCTGGACCGCCTGCCACCATCCCTTCACCAGCCCGAAGGACGGACACCTGGAGCTGCTGACCAGCAACCCGGGCGAATGCCTGGCCAAGGCCTACGACCTGGCGCTGAACGGCTGGGAAATCGGCGGCGGCTCGGTGCGTATCCACCGCGCCGACGTGCAGGCCAGGGTGTTCGAGGCGCTGAACATCGGCCCCGAGGAACAACAGGCCAAGTTCGGCTTCCTGCTCGACGCGCTGAAGTACGGCGCGCCGCCGCACGGCGGCCTGGCCTTCGGCCTCGACCGCATCGTCACGATGATGACCGGCGCCGAATCCATCCGCGACGTCATCGCCTTCCCGAAGACGCAGCGCGCCCAGTGCCTGCTGACCGATGCGCCGGGCGAGGTCGACGAGAAGCAGTTGCGCGAGCTGCACATCCGCCTGCGGCAGAAGGTCGAAACCCAGGTCGAGATCGGCAAGGGCTGAGCGACAAGAACCAAGCGGCAGGAGCTGAGCCCCCCCCGGCTTCGCCACCTGCCGGCAACGCGGGCTCCACGGCCTTTCATCCATCGCGGTGAAAGGCCGTGGAGCCCGCACCGTTTCAGATTTCACCCGGGATGACGTAATCTTCACCCGAGGCACGCACCGCGTGCATTTGGCGCCAATACAGATGCTTCTTCCGAACGAGCTCGAAGTTCTCGTCGTCGAAAGCCAATCCACCATGCGCACGCAGCTGCGCACGATGCTGGCATCCATCGGGATCGAAACCGCCCATTACGCGGTGTCCGCCACTGCGGCGATCAAGCAACTGCGCGAGCAGCGCTACGACCTGATCCTGTGCGAGTACAACCTCGGCGAAGGCCAGGACGGCCAGCACCTGCTGGAGGACCTTCACGCCCACGGCATCCTCCCGCCCGACACGGTGTTCGTCATGATCACCGCCGAACGCAACAACGAGCGCGTCACCAGCGCCTGCGAGCTGACGCCGAACGACTACATCCTCAAGCCGCTCAATGCCGAGACGCTGCGCGTGCGCCTGCTGCGCGCCTTCCAGAAGCGCGATGCCTTCCTGCCCGCCTGGCAGCTGATGCGCCTCGGCGACCCGATCGGTGCGATCGAATACTGCCGCATCGCCCGCGACGAGAACCCCCAGTACCTGACCGATCTGATGCGGCTGCAGGCGCAGTTGCACGTCGGCATCGGCCAGCTCGACGAAGCCGAAGCGCTCCATCGTGAGATCCTCGGTTCGCGCAGCATTCCGTGGGCCGAACTGGGGCTTGCACGAATCCTCGTGCTGAAGAAGCGCCATGTCGAAGCGGAAAGCATCCTCGTCGACCTGCTCGCCCGCCACGACCGCTTCATCGCTGCCTACGAACTGCTCGCCCGCCTCCAGGAGGAGACTGGCCGTCCGCACGAAGCCTGTGCCACGCTCGCCACCGCGGCGGAAAAATCCCCTTATCGCATGGCCCGCCTGCGCCGCCTCGGCACCCTGTCGCTGGCCATCGGCAATCCCGCCGGCGCCGAAGCCGCGCTTGCGGAAGTCGTCAGCAAGGGGAAATACTCGGCGTTCCGCGATCCCGAAGATCACGTCCGCCTCGTCCAGGCCCAGCTTGCCCTGGACAAGATCGGCGACGTGCAGGAGACGATCACCGACCTCGACCGCAGCATGGGGCGGCAGCCGAAAGGCGAAGTGTGCAAGGCAGTCTGCAATGCGCTCATCCATGCCCACAAGCAGGATCGCGCCGGTGCGCAGCAGGCGCTCAAGGCCGCGATGCTGGCCGGCGGCACGATCCGCGAGCTTTCGGTCGAACTGCGCCAGGATCTGATCAAGACCTGCTTCGAACAGGACATGCAGGAACAGGCCAGCGAACTCGCCACCGATCTGCTGCGCAGTTCGGCCGACGAGCGCACCATCGAAACGACCCGTGCCATGCTCGACACCCGCGGACTCGGGCAGTTGTCCCGGAAGATCGAGGCCCGCGTGCAGGCCGAAGTCAAGACGCTCGTCACCACCGGCGCCGAAAAGGCCCGCGCGGGCGATTTCGACGGCGCCGTGAGCGAGATGATGAGCGCCGCGCGCAAGCTGCCGGGCAATCCGCATGTGCTGTTCAACGCCGCGCTGGCGCTGTTGCGCCATATCGAGCATCGCGGCTGGAACGACGCCTTCGCCACCCAGGCCCACGGCTTCATCCAGCGCGCCCAGCGCCTGTCGCCGGCCAACCCGCGCCTGGCGGCGATCACCGGCTTCATGCACGATCTGATCAAGCGCTACGGCATCCGGCCGGAAAAAGTCCTGACGCGGGTCATCCGCTCCTCCTGACGCCCAGCCATGATGCACACCCTGCTGCTCCGCCTGAGCGCTCTCGCCCTGCTCGCCCTCGCGGGCTGCACGCCCGCCTCGCCCGACAAGGGCGCACACGCCGGCATTCCGCCCGAAGCCTTCGAGACCATCGCCCTGATCCAGCAAGGCGGGCCTTTCCCCTACCGCAAGGACGGCACGGTGTTCCAGAACCGCGAAAAGCTGCTACCGCAAAAACCCCGCGGCTGGTATCGCGAATACACGGTGCCCACGCCCGGCGCGCGCGATCGCGGCGCACGCCGGATCGTCGCCGGCGGCAAGCCGCCGGAAATCTTCTACTACACTCCGGACCACTACCGGAGCTTCCGCCAGGTGGAACCGCGCCCATGACGCCGAGCCGCCCCTGCCCCCCCGTCCCGTCCGCCACGGACCCGCTCATCCTGCGGGTCGACCTCGCCGGCTGCACCGGCAAGGCCGAACTGCTCGATCGCTTCGCCGCGGCGCTGCACTTTCCCGCCTGGTTCGGACACAACTGGGATGCGCTTGCCGACCTGCTCTGCGATCTGTCATGGCTGCCGGCGTCGGCCCGCCATCTCGTGCTGTCCGGGCCGTCCGGACTGCGGACGGCCGATCCGGACAGCCACGCCACCCTGCTCGAAATCCTCGACGACAGCATCGCCTACTGGTCCGGCACCAGCACACCGCTCAGCGTCGCCATCGAGGAAAGTGGGCGAAGCGACGATCCTGATGCCTGAGCGGCCGCACCTGGCCGGCCGTATCGACCGGTCGCGCCTGGCCCAGGCCCGGCTTGCACCAGGCTGACCACCTGCGCGGCCTCGCTACCCGCTCAGCGATCGTGGTCCCGCTCTCGCGAGGAGCTCTCGTGCCTGAACCTCCGTAATGGGCCCGCCCCAAGCGCCTGACAGCCCCCAAAGATGGTGCCGGGCCTTTGGCCGATCACCTCGTGGCGGGCATGGGCGGTCTCGCCGCCCGCCGATTTCCCCGCAAGCATCGCGTCATTCGAGCTTCCCCTGCTCGAAGGGTGGCATATTCCGGGTGCAAGCCGACCCACCCGGAGTATGCCCGTAATCTTTTGCTATATATCTCTCATATGTTACCGTTATCGCTTTTCATGGATCGATACGGGAGCCACGGCCATGAACCGTCTTCTGGTCGCCCACACGCCGCTGGGCGACGCGCTGTGGGCGGTGAGCCTGTCGGGCCGCGAGGCGCTGTCCTCGCTGTACCGCTTCACGGTGCGCTTCAAGTCCGAATCGCCCGACC
>NZ_BCUG01000035.1 GCF_001591165.1 Thauera butanivorans NBRC 103042 | reverse complement strand
GATTTAAGTGCGCATGGCATATTTATTTATGTTTCAAGAGACCGGCGCCCCTAATTCATCTGACAGGCCCCATACCCGCACCCAACCCTGGAACTGAACATGCACGCCCTCGTTCCGCTGCTGCTCACCGCCGCAACGCTCCAAACCGCCCACGCCGATCCGACGCCCGCCCCAGGCCCATCGAAGCACCGCAACGGGGGCCAGGCTCGAGGCGCTGGAAAAATGGCTGACCGACACCCGCAAGCGGACCGCCGACGGCTGTGCCCTGGCGCGTGCGCTCGACTACAGTCTCAAACGCTGGCCGGCGCTCGCGCGCTACGCCACACGCGGCGACCTGCCCATCGACAACAACCCGATCGAAAATGCCATCCGCCCGATCGCGTTGGGCAAGAAGAACTGGCTGTTCGCCGGCTCCGAGGCCGCGGGCCGGCGCGCCGCGGCCATCCGGTCCTTGCTCGCCACTGTGCGCGCCAACGGCATCGAGCCGATGCACTGGCTCACCGAAACAATGGAAAAGCTGCCGAACTGGCCCAACAGCCGCATCGACGAGTTGCTGCCCATCAGAAAAACAGCCCCCGCGCAACAATAGCCCAAGTGGGAGCATAGGGCGTACGGTTCATGCGGCGCGAATACGCTCCATCAAGGCCTTGGCGATTTCGCCCGGCGAACCGCTGATGAACTCGCAACTGCCCTGGACCTGCGGCACGTACTGGCGCTGGAGCACGATGTCCGGCGCCAGGGCCGCCGCCTCCAGCCCCAGGTCGGCGATGCCGACGACGGTTGCCGCCATCTTGCGCGCCGCCATCTTGGCCTTCGCCGTCGGGAAGCGGGGGGCGCCGAGTTCGTTGCTGACGGTGACGACTGCCGGCAGGCGGCCGCGCACCACTTCGTCGCCCTCCGGGGTCGCGCGCGTGACGGTGAGCAGGCCGTCGGCGAAGGCGAGGTCGCGGGCGAGGGTGCTCACCGCGTGGCCGAGGCCTTCGGCCAGCAGCAGCGGCACCACGCCCTGGTCGTCGTCCGAGGCCTGGCGGCCGCACAGCACCAGTTCGGCGCCGCCGCTCTGGTGGATCCAGGCGGCAAGCACGGCGGCAACGCCCGCTCCGTCCAGTTCGAGGCTGCCGGGGTCGATGGCGACGATCTCGTCGGCGCCCATCGCCGCGCAATGCTTCAGCATGCCGCCCGGATCGGTGCCGATCGTGACCGCGGCGATGCGGCAATCCACGCCGGCGTCGCGCAGGCGCAGGGCAGCTTCCAGGGCCTGCTCGTCGTAGCCGTTGATCAGGCGCGGAATGGTGGCGACGTCGGGATGGCGGCCGTCCGCCCCCATCCTGAGTCCGCCGGCGAGGGCATAGTTGTTGACCGCGGCCGGGTCCAGCACTTCCTTCACACACACCACGATTCGCATGGTTTCACTCCGTTCTGCAGGATTGTTCGATCGGCCGGCCCGGAGCCGCCACCGGGTACAGGCTCTCGGCATCGCACCAGACCGCGCTTGCGGCGAAACCGTCGGGTTTGCGCGTCAGCGAATCCAGCAGATACCAGCGCCACGGATACGGGCCATAGTCGCGGTAATGTCCGGTCAGGCGGCCGCTGAAAGCCTGCCGGCCCGCCAGGTGCGTGCCGGCGAGCGGGCGGCCGCCGTCGCATTCGGCCTCGACGCCGCACAGCGCGGGTTCGAAGCCGCTGCGGAAGGCGGGCTCATGCGGAGAAGCGGTCGAAGACATCGAGTGCCTCCTCGACGATGTCGGACAGGATCTGGCGCGCCGGCTTCATTTCCGTGACGTAGTGGATGCCCTGGCCGGCTGCTTCGGTCATCAGGTCCTTGCGCTGGTAGTCGAGCGAGCCCTGGATGTAGTCGGACGACAGGATCATCTGCAGCGGCGGCTTGAGCACCTCGGGCGCGGCCTCGCTCATCCATTCGTCGTGCCACGGGCAGCGAGTGGTGCGCATGGTGTAGCCGGAGATGCAGTTCGAGTACATCGTGTCCTCGGTCTCGGCTTCCAGCAGACGCTCCTTGAGCGGCATGTTGACGTCGGATTCGCGCGAGGTCAGCCACAGCGAGCCGGTCCATACGCCGTCGGCGCCGAGGGCGAGGGCGGCAGCCAGGTGGCGGCCGGTCGTCACCCCGCCGGCAGCGATGACCGGGATGCCGGTGCCGCGCGCGGCATCGACGACCTGCGGGACGATCGAGAAGGTGCCGATGTTGCCGGTGTGGCCGGCGGCATCGTAGCCCTGGGCGATGATGACGTCGGTGCCGGCCTCGATCTGGCGCCTGGCCTGGCGCGGCTTGCCCACCAGGCCCCAGACCTGCATGCCCAGCTGGTGCGCGCGCTCGAGCAGGAAGGCCGGGGAGCCGAGGCCGGAGGCGAACACCGGCACGCGCTCGTCGAAGATCACTTCGAGCTGGTCGAGCGCGCGCTTCTGGTCGAGTCCGCCCCAGTGGTGGATGTCGGGCGCGATCTTGGGCGCGGGGACGTCGTACTTGCGCTTGATCTGCTGCTCGAAGTCGCGCTGCGCCTGCGGGATCATCGCCAGCAGTTCGTCGACGGTCTTCTCTTCCGGCACCGAGGAAGGCAGCACCAGGTCGATGCCGAAAGGCTTGCCGTCGATGCGCTCGCGGATCCACCTGATGTCGGCGGCGATCTGGTCGGGCGTGTGCAGGGCTTCGCCGAGGACGGCGAAGCCGCCGGCGTTGATCACCGCGACGGCCACGTCCTTGCAGTGGGTGAAGGCCACGACCGGATACTCGATGCCGAGCTTGTCGCAGAGTTGGGTGTGAAGGGGACTGTCCATGTATCGATGCCTCCAGTGTCCGGGATTTTTCGATTCGGCCGGTCCGCCCTGCGTCCGGCACGATTGCGATTCGATTCTATGCGGCCGCATTGGACGCACTCCCGCGCAGGGGTATCCGATGTGGCCGCCGGTGTTTCATTGCCTGACCCGGCGCAGCGGGGCTCAGCCGAAGGCACCTTTTTCGCGCAGCGCGGCGATCTTCGCCGGCTCGTAGCCGAGCACCTGCTGCAGCACCGCCTCGGTGTGCTCGCCGACCGTCGGCGCCCGGGCCGGGGCGGTTTCCTGCTCGCCGACGAACCTGGCCGGGAAGCCGAGCATGTCGGCGCCGTGCGTCTCGTGCGGCAGGATGCGGAAGCGGTCCTTGAACTGGGGGTCGTCCACGATGTTCGCCGGCGTGTTGACCGGTGCGATCGGCGTGTTGAACTCGACGCCGAAGGCCAGCCATTCGGCGGTCGTGCGCGAGCGGAAGATGTCGCGCAGGACCGCCTGCAGTTCGCGGTTGCCGCGTGCATGGTCGGCATACTTCGAGCCCGGCCACTTCTCGAACAGATCCATGCGGCCGGCGCCGGCGCAGAAGTTCTTCCAGAACGCCTGCTCGGATGCCATGAACAGCACATGGCCGTCCGCGCTGTCGTAGAGCTGGTAGCGCACGCCTTCCTTCATGCCCGCGGTGGCGACCGGGCGGCGCACGTAGTTGTCGGACTTGTTGCCGGTGACGACGTTTTCCGGGCGGGCGTAGGCCATGTGGCTCTCGCTGCGATACCAGTCGAAGGCGGCGGCGGCGTCGCTCTGTGCCAGCTCGATGAAGCTGCCCCGGCCGGTTTCGCGGGCGCGGATGACGCCGGCGAGCACAGCCAGGCCGCCAAACAGCGGCGCGGCGTTGATGCCGATGCCGACGTGCTCCGGGATGTAGCAGAAGCCTTCCTCGTCGTAGGCCGGCTTGACCACGCCGCTCCAGGTGTCGTAGGCGATGCCGTGCGAGGGCATGTCCTTGTAGGGGCCGGTCATGCCGTAGCCCGACACGGTGCAGAACACGATCTTCGGGTTGATCCGGCGCAGGTCCTCGTAGCCGAGGCCGAAGCGTGCCAGTGCGCCCGGCCGCGAGGCCTCGATGACGACGTCGGCGCCGCGCACCAGCTCGCGGTAGATCTCGCGCGCGGCTTCGGCCTTGAGATCGAGGGCGATGCTCTTCTTGCCGCGGTTGAGGTGGTAGTGCATCAGCGAAACGCCCTCGATGATCGGCCAGGTCATTTCGCGGATGTAGTCGCCCGCGGGCGTCTCGACCTTGATCACGTCGGCACCGAGGTCGGCGAGGGCTGTGGTGATCGCGGCCGGCCCGAGGATCGAGCTCTCGATCACGCGAAGGTTCGCCAGCGGGGGAAGTGTCTGCTCTGTCATGTCTTGTTTCCAGGCGTGGCAACGGCTGCCGATGGGGAACTGCCAGCGAGGCGCTTGGCGTCGCGGGCGCGCAGGGACGTGCGAAGCGGCATCGCCCGGAAGGCAAGATAAAAAGAAAAACCATCCGCCGGGACGAGGGCAAAGTTCTGATCCGGCCTATTCGGGCGCAATTCGGGACAGGGTTCCGGCGGGCCGTTGAAAGAGGCGATCGGCATCGCACAGAATGCCCTTCACTGGCCTGGCTGGCGAAGCCCGGCCGATTCGCGAGGGGCGCCTGGCCCGCTCGGTCCCTTGATCGTTCGAGGATGCAGAGATGAACACGTTGAAGACGGGATCGCGCCTGAAAAGCGCGGTATGCGATACCGAGGTGATGGTCGTGCGCGCGGTCGCGGACGAAGTGTGCCTGGAGTGCGGCGGTGCGCAGATGCTGCCGATGGGCGCCGACAAGCCGGCTGCGGCAATGGCGCACGAGGCGTTTGCGCAGGGTACGCTGGTCGGCAAGCGCTATACCGATGCCGCCGAGCGCTTCGAGCTGCTGTGCACGAAAGGCGGCAAGGGCAGCCTGTCGATCGACGGCGTGGTGCTCGCGGTGAAACAGGCCAAGGCCCTGCCTTCATCGGACTGAGCCATGAACGTCCTGATGACGCTGGAAATGGCGGCGGAATGCCATCCGGAGCGGATCGCCGCGACCTGCGGTGAGCGCTCGATCACTTACGGCCGCATGCTGGAGGCGGCACGGCGCGCCGGTGCGCGGATCCGCGCGAGCGGCTGCCGGCATGTCGGCTTTCTCGACGTCAACAGCCTTGCCGCACCGGTGGCGCTGTATGCCGCGGCTTGCGCCGGCCTGCCCTATGTGCCGATGAACTACCGCCTCACCAAGCCCGAGATCCGGGCCCTGCTGCAGCGCATCGCCCCGGCCTGGCTGGTCGCCGACCCGCAGCTGCTCGAAGGGATCGAGGTTCCGGACGGCTTCACCGTGGTGGATCGCGAGCAGTTCCTGCGCGAGGCCCTCGACGGCGAGCATGCCGCTGAGGAACCGGCCCAGGCCGATCCCGCCGCGGTGGCGGTGCAGCTCTTCACCAGCGGCACCACCGGGGCGCCGAAAGCCGCCGTGCTGCGCCACGAGAACCTGATGAGCTACATCCTCGGCACGGTCGAGTTCGCCGCCGCGGACGAGGACGACGCCACGCTCGTCGCCGTGCCGCCGTACCACATCGCCGGCATCTCGGCGATCCTGAGCTCGACCTATGCCTGCCGGCGCATGGTGCAGCTGCCCGGCTTCGACGGCCAGGCCTGGCTCGAGACCTGCCGCCGCGAAAAGGCGACCAATGCCTTCGTCGTGCCGACGATGCTGGCGCGCATCATCGAATACATCGACGGCTCCGGCGCCGAGGCGGCGATGCCCTCTCTGCGCGCGCTCGCCTACGGCGGCGGCAAGATGCCGGCGCCGGTCATCGAGCGCGCGATGCAGCTGTGGCCCGCAGTCGATTTCACCAATGCCTATGGCCTGACCGAGACCAGCTCGACGATCGCGCTGCTCGATCCCGAAGGCCACCGCGAGGGCTTCCACAGCGCCGACCCCGAAGTGCGCAAGCGTCTGCATTCGGTAGGCCGCCCGATCGACGCGGTGGAAATCGAGATCCGCGGCGAGGACGGCAATGTGCTGCCCGCGGGGGAAGTGGGCAGCGTGTTCGTCCGCGGCGGACAGGTGGCGGGGGAATACCTGGGCGTCGGCAGCCTGCTCGACGACAAGGGCTGGTTCCCGACCTGCGATCGCGGCTACCTGGACAAGTACGGCTTCCTCTATCTCGACGGCCGTGCCGACGACGTCATCGTCCGCGGCGGCGAGAACATCTCGCCGGGCGAGATCGAGGACGTGCTGCGCCAGCATCCGGCGATCGCCGATGTCGCGGTGGTGGCCGTCCCCGATACCGAATGGGGCGAAGCCGTGGGCGCCGTGGTGGTGCTCGGCCCGGGCGCGACGGCCGGCGAGGCCGAGCTGCGCGACTGGGTGCGCGAGCGCCTGCGCTCCTCGCGCGTCCCCGCCGTGCTCTGCTTCCGCCAGCAACTGCCCTACAACGAGATGGGCAAGATCCTGCGCCGCGTGCTGCGCGAGGAATTGTCCGCCGCGGGCTGAGCCGCCATGGAGCCGGCGCCGGGCGCATCCTGCCGCGAGGCGGACGGGCTGCTCGCAGGGCGCAGCCTGGTGCTCGCCGGCGAAGGCTGTGCCAGCCGCTATGCGGAAGGCCTGCTGTCGGCGCTGGGGGCCAGGGTCGGGCGGCAGGCGGGGGCGCAGGATGCCCACCCCGCCATCGCCTGGGCCCGCAGCGGGCTGATGTGGCTGACCGGCGCCGCGGAGCAGCCCGGCTGCATGCTGCCGGCACCGCTGTCGGCCTGCGCCAACGGCGTGCTGCAGGCCCTGGGCGCGCTGGGGGCGCAGCTGCCGCCCGCCTGGCGTAGCGGGGAAGACGTGCTGGCGCAGCGTGCGGCCCTGCTCGGCCTGCGCCGCCGGGGGCGGATCTCGGCCGGTGGGAGCTGCCGCCTGCTGGCGGCGGCCGACGGCATGCTGGCGGTGAATCTCGCCCGCGACGAAGACTGGGAACTGCTGCCGGCCTGGCTGGAAGGGCGCGCCGCCGCCGACTGGCCGGCGCTTGCCGCGGCCGTGGCGGCCCAGCCGGCGCAGGCCACGCTCGAACGCGCGCGGCTGCTCGGGCTCCCGGTCGCCGCGGCCGAGCTGCCCGCTCAGGCCCCGCCCTGGTGCCGGGTGCGCCGGGGGGGCGCCGGGGCAGAGACGGGCCGCGAGGGGCGGTCGCCGCGCGTGCTCGATCTGTCCGCTTTGTGGGCGGGACCGCTGTGCGGGCAACTGCTGCACCAGCTCGGCGCCCAGGTGGTCAAGGTCGAGAGCACCCGGCGCCCGGACGGCGCCCGCGCCGGCAATGCGGCCTTCTTCGACCTGCTCAATGCGGGCAAGTGGTGCGTCGCGGTGGATTTCGCTTCCGCGGCAGGCATCGAGCGCCTGCGCCGCCTGATCGAGTGGGCGGACATCGTCATCGATTCCTCGCGCCCGCGTGCGCTGCGCCAGCTCGGCATCGACGCCGAGGCGATGGTCGCGGCGCACCCGGCGCTGAGCTGGATCAGCATCACCGGCTACGGGCGCCACGAACCGGCGGCCAACTGGGTCGCCTTCGGCGACGACGCGGGCGTGGCGGGCGGGCTGTCCACCATGCTGGCGCGCGCCGGCGGGCCATGGGCTTTCTGTGGCGATGCGATCGGCGATCCGCTGACCGGCCTGCATGCGGCGCTGGCGGCCTGGGCCGCGCATGCGGCAGGCGGCGGCTGCGTGGTGTCGCTGGCAATGCGCGACGTCGTCGCCCATTGTGCGGCGTGGGAACGCCTGGAGAGCGACGAGGCGCTGCGCGTCCGCGCCCGGCGCTGGCATGCGCAGGCGCTGGCGGCGGGGCTGGCCGGATGCCGCCCGGCGCGGCCGGCTGCCGCAGCGCGGGCACGTCCTCACGGCGGCGATGACGCCGCACTCGCCGAACTGCTCGCATGCTGATCACCGGCGCCAGCCTGAGCCCCGGCGTGCGCACGGCCATCCGCATCGACGGCGGGCGCATCGCCTGCATCTCGCCCGGCTTGCGCCCGCTGCGCGGCGAGGACGTCTTCGATGCCGCCGGCGCGGCGGTGCTGCCCGGCCTGCACGACCATCATCTGCACCTGCTCGCCTATGCCGCCGCGCTCGACTCCGTGCCCTGCGGGCCGCCGCAGGTGACCGATGCGGCGGCGCTCGCGCAGGCGCTCGGCACGCGCGCCGCGCGCGCGGGCGGGGGCTGGCTGCGCGGCGTCGGCTACCACGAGTCGGTCGCGGGCGAGATCGACCGCTGGTGGCTCGACCGCGTGGCGCCCGAGCGCCCGCTGCGCATCCAGCACCGCAGCGGACAGTTGTGGATCTTCAATTCGGCGGGCCTGCGCAGCCTCGGCGTCGGCGACGGGGCCGGCGACGACCCTTTCGAGCGCCACGGCGGAACGCCGAGCGGGCGCCTGTACGGCGCCGATGCCTGGCTGCGGGCGCGGCTCGGCACGCGCATGCCGGCGCTGGGCGAGGCCAGCCTGCGGCTGGCGCGGCTGGGCATCACCGGGGTGACCGACGCCGGCCCGGACAACGGCGCCGGCGAATTCCGGCATTTCGCGCGCGAGCGCGCAGGCGGCCGGCTGCTGCAGGACGTGCTGGTGATGGGCAGCGCAGGGCTCGACCCGGCCTGGAGCCGGCCCGGGCTCGCGGTGGGGGCGACCAAGATCCATCTGCGCGAATCGGCGCTGCCGGACTTCGGCGCGATGCGCGAGCGGATCGTGCAAAGCCACGCCGCCGGCCGAGCGGTCGCGGTGCATTGCGTCACTCAGGCCGAACTGGTCTTTGCCGTGGGCGCTCTGCAGGCCGCCGGCGTGCGCCGCGGCGACCGCCTGGAGCACGCTTCCCTCGCCTCGCCCGAGGCGGTCGCGCTGGTCCGCGAGGCCGGGCTGCACGTCGTCACCCAGCCCCATTTCCTGTTCGAGCGCGGCGACGCCTACCTGTCCGCGGTGCCGACGCAGGACATCGCGCATCTCTACCGCGCGCGCAGCTTCGTCATCGCCGGAGTGCCGCTCGGCGCGGGGTCGGACGCCCCCTATGGCGACATCGATCCCTGGCGGGCGATGGACGCCGCGCTGCGGCGAACGAGCCGGGCCGGCCGCGTGCTCGGCGCGGACGAGGCGCTCGATCCGGCGGCCGTGCTGCGCCTGTACGGCTCGCATCCTCTGCATCCCGGAGGGCCATGCCGGTCGCTGGCGGCCGGCGCGGTGGCCGACCTGTGCGTGCTGGACCGGCCGTGGGAGGGCTTGTTCGAAGACCTGGCTGCGGTACGTGTACGGCTTACCGTCGGCTGCGGGCGGGTGCTGCACGCGGTCTAGCCGCAATACTGCTCAGTGAAGACCGCAAGCAGTCAAGAATGTCATTCCCGCGCAGGCGGGAATCCAGGATACGGTACATCTCCGGGTTCCCGCCTGCGCGGGAGCGGCGGTTGACTGAAATGTATTGGAGCCGACTGCTAAAGGGCGATTCGGGCCGGTCAAGCCGAAGCGATCAGTGATCAACTGAATTCGATCTCGCATGCGTTAGCGGAAATGGCGTTTTACGGCCGAAGGAGGGACTCCTTTGAGGCGGATAAAGGCACGTCGCATTCGCTCGACGTCCGTGAAGCCACATTGGCGCGCCACAACCTGTACCGAGCCGTTGCCGCTTTCCAATGCGGCGCTCGCGGCATCGACCCTTAACCGCTCGACGGCCCGGGCCGGGGTTGTGCCGATCTCCGAAGTGAAGCATCGGGCAAAATGTCTTGGACTCATGCACGCCTGGTCCGCGAGATCGCCGACCGTCAGCGGTTTGTCCAGATTGCTACGGATGTAATCGAGTAGGCCGGCGAAGCGACCATCCCCCATGCCCATTTTCAACAACGCGGAATACTGGGATTGCCCACCTGGGCGACGGTAATACACTACGAGTTGGTGGGCAACCTGACGGGCGATCTGCTCGCCCACGTCGTCGGCAATCAAGGCTAGGGAGAGATCGATTCCTGCACTGATTCCCGCCGAGGTCCATAGAGTACCGTCATTCACATAGATGCGATCCTCATCGAGGGATACGTCGGGAAAGCGGCGTCTGAAGTCGGCGCTACGCCGCCAGTGCGTTGTCGCCTTCCGTCCATTGAGCAAGCCGGCCGAGGCGAGCAGATAGGCACCCGAACAGACGCTCGCCGTGCGCCGCGCTTTCCGTGACAGATCGTGGATGAAATCCAGCATCTCCGTACAGGATGCTGCGTCGATGACACCTTCGCCACCGACGGCGATTACGGTGTCCGCATCGAACACTTGGGCAAACGGTATGGCGAGCAGTGTGGTACCGGCCGAACTCTCCACCGCACCTCCTTTCTGGCTGGCCAAAGTCAGCTCATACGTTCTTGGCTCCATCCGGTTGGCCATCTCGAAAGCGGCGATCGGACCGGCCACATCCAGCAACTGAAAATTGGGGAATACGACAAAAACCAGCTTGCGTGCCATGGCAGAAAACGAGGGAACTATGTCTTTTTCACTCTAGCTTATCTGCGCAACATGTCAATGGCAACCATTCACAACACAAGGAGGAAACCATGTTGATGTCCGAACCGCTGTCTGTACCTGCATCCGCTGCCAATCAGCAGCTTCCGGTCGGGTTGAGTGGGGAGATCATCTCTCGGTCCCAGATCGGGCACGAGTTTGTCTGGCCGAAGAACGATCCTCGCTCGCAGTGGCAGCCGCAGCGTACCTACGGGCCTAGTGATGATGCCCGGATTCGGCGCCTCAGCATCTCACCCCACTTCGATATGGATGCGTTCTTGGAGCGAACCAAGACACTTGATCTACCATCGCGGATCATCGAGCTTCTGAATCACAACGCCTTCCAGTTCAATTCACGAAAGAAATTCCGCGAATGCGACCAGTGGCGTCAGGTGGTTACGGAGGCTTGCGAGAAAGGTGCTCCGATCGAAATTCTGATCCTCGCATTCTGCGTAATCAGCAATCCGACCAAGCGGGTGCAGCCCACAGAGGTAACCACCGCGGATGATGTATCACTGCTCCACATGGATAACATTGCCCGCCACATCGCGAATATCTACCCGCCAGGAGCCACCTTTCATGTGATCAGCGATAGCACGTTCTATGCGTTGCCGCTGGGGGTTACGTCAGTAGAGGCACAGAATTATCTGGTTCAATTGCGTCGGCGGACCGAAGATCTGCAGATAGCGGAGACCATCAAGATTCACGACATCTCCGACTATCTTTCCTACTACAACCAGTTTTTCCACGAACGCTTCGAGATTTGGTGCGCCAAGTTCCTGGCCGATCCGCTGTCGCATGATCTGCCTGTGGATGAATACCAGCGCTGGCATGCCAGCATGCGCGCCACGCTCAATTCCCGGCGTATGGGATTCTCCTACGAACAACAGTTGGCGGCTCTGTTTTGTGCCGACTCCGGCATTTCCCTGGCTCAACTCGATGACAGTGCCACCTTGGCGCTTGCAGAGTACCGGGCCTTGAAGGCTGCTGCTGCTGATACGAACTGGGAGAAACGTCATTTCCCGAATGCCATTCGGGCTACGATCCACGCAAAAAAAATCCCGGTATTGGGCCTTCGCCTGTATCCGGAATACAAACTGGGCTCCCGTCTCCTCCCTTACCATGGCATTGCGGTCCTGGTGTCGGGCGACAATGACGATGCCGAGCGGATGGAAATTCGTCACGAGATAACCGTTATCGGTAATCCATCCTTCACCCGGGTGATCGATGAGAAGGGGCTGACGCAATTCTACGAACCGTCGAAGCCCAGCGTATGAACCGTAACATTTTTCTGTTGGCGCTCTCCCAGGCGGCGATGATGACCACGATCAGCCTCGTGCTCTCATCGTCGGCCCTGGTGGGGGCTCAACTCTCGTCACCGGACTACGCTACCGTGCCACTGGGTATCCAGTACCTGGGGACTATGGTGATGCTCTATCCGGTAGCCAGGCTTATGGAACGTTTTGGGCGCCGCTTCATCTTTTGTGCTGGAGCTTTGGTTGGTGCGATCGGCTTGGCATGCGCTGCATTCGGCGTGCGGATTGGCAGTTTCACCTTGTTCGCAGCGGCCGGGTTCTTGATCGGCGCCTTTGGTGCAGTCGGCCAGTATTACCGGTTCGCGGCAGTCGATTCGGTGGTTCCGAGCAGAAAAAATCTGGCTATCTCGTGGACGCTGACTGGCGGGCTCCTTGCCGCTGTGGCCGGACCGATGCTTGCTCGGTGGACTAAGGACGCTCTCGAGCCAGCCTTCTACGCCAGCTTTCTTTCATTGACCGGCGTGGCGTTGTTGGGGGCCATGTTCGCGGCAGGCCTCAGCCTGCCGCCGATGGTGAAGGCGGAAAACAAGCAGGCACGGCGGTCATGGTCTGAAATTGCCAGTAATCCCAAGTTGGCCATGGCCATTTTGGGAGGGGTTGTTGGCTATGCTGTGATGAATCTCCTGATGACCGCCACGCCACTAGCCATGATGTGTTCACGGCTCAGTTTCGCCCAGACCGCCCAAGTCATTCAGTGGCACGTGATCGCCATGTTTGCGCCCTCATTTTTCACTGGAGCGCTCATTCAGAGAATTGGCATCATGCCGGTCATGCTATTGGGTTGTCTGTTGAGTCTCGGGAGCATTGCGGTCAGCCTGACGGGGATCGAGCTGGCCCACTTTGAGGCCGCGCTGATTCTGCTGGGGATCGGTTGGAATTTTCTCTACGTTGGTGCCACAGCCCTGCTGACCGAGAACTGTCGCAAGGAAGAGGCCGCCCGCGTTCAGGCCCTGAATGATACGCTCGTATTCTTGGGCGTCACGGCCGCGACCTTGTTCTCCGGTGCGATGGTCAATGCGCTGGGCTGGCAAACGCTCAATCTGTACGCCATTCTTCCTATCTTGGTCGTCATGGCGGGGCTCGTTCGATTGATGAAGTGGCCTCGTCTCTCATGGTTCCGTGAGGGTTGATTGATGAAAAGTCAAAGAACCACCTCAGGAGGCTTTACAGCTACCCTTCTCTCTCCAGATGCGCCGGATGAGAGCATAGCCGTGACCTCCCCGATAAGAGCGCTGATTTTTGATCTGGATGGCACACTGGTCGACACGATTGGCGGGATTGCGAAAGCGATCAACTGCGCTTTGGTGCGCCATAGCCTTGCGCCGCTGACAATTTCAGAGATTGCTGATCGTGTAGGCGAAGGCGGCACGGCCCTGGTGGAATACGCATTGAAGAAAGCCAGACGTGAAGTCGACTCGGAAAGAGCCGCCCAATTGCAGGAAAGCTATTTCCAAGCATACCTTTCCGCACCCATTCATGAGACCAGGGTTTTTCCTGGCGTGATTCCCATGCTGGAATACGCTAAAGCACGAGACTTGGACCTTGCCATTTGCACCAACAAGGCAGGAGTTCTGGCCAAGGCGGTACTGGATGGCCTGGACCTGACTCGGTACTTTCGATTTTTGGTTTATGGGGATTCTTTGCCGCATCGCAAGCCGCATCCAGGGCCGATTGAGTGGATCGTCGGGCGACTGGGGCTGCCCCCGGATGCCTGCGTGATGATCGGCGATACCGAAAATGATGTGTGCGCTGCTCGAAACTCAGGAGTGCGGTCCGTTTTCGTGAGTTTTGGCTACAGCAGACTGGAGTCCTTGAGTAGTCAGCCGGACTGGGTCATCAATGATTTTGATCGACTGGAACCCATATTGCGTAATTTCGGCCATCGGCAGTCCAACTCTTGCAGCGCTGATCGGGATGCCATCCTGGAGCAACGCGGCAGTTGCTACGGCAGCACCGGTTCGGCCTGAAACCCTGACAGTTGATAGGCACCAAGCAACAAATACGACTAGCTAGCCGGCCGGTGGGACGATGGCGTCCACCAACCCCCATTCGAGCGCGGTCGCGGTGTTGATGCGGCGCGCCGACAGCGCAAGGAAGGCTGTGCGCTGAGAGCCGATGCGCCGCGCGATGCTGACGCAGCCGCCGGCGCCGGGGATCAGTCCGAAGCGGATCTCGGGCAACTGGAAGAAGGCCCCCGGGCTCGCCGTCAGCCGCCGGGCGAAGGCGGGCAGCTCGATGCCCGAGCCGATGCAGGCGCCATGGACGTGGACGTGCGTGGCGGCCCGGCTGCGCAGCAGGGCCGCGGCCGGCAGGCGCAGGCTGCGGACCGCGTGCGCGCTGGCCGGGTCGGCGGCGGTGCCGAACTCTTCCAGCGCGCCGCCGGTGGAGAAGCAGGCGCCGCGTGCGCGCAGCTCGATGGCGGCGATGCTGTCGTCCGTCGCGGCGAGGTCGAAGGCTTCGACCAGCGCATCGCGCATCTCGATCGTCATCGCGTTGCGGCTCGACGGGCGGTTGAGCTGCAGCCGCAGGGTGCTGCCGTCGCGTTCGATCTCCACCGCCGGGCCGGGGTCGGTCGGGATACTGCCCGCCGACGGCGGATGCTCCGCGGACCAGCGGCGGAATTCCGGGCCGGCCTGCAGCATCGAGTAGGCGAGCGATTCGACCGTCAGCGCGTCCGCCGCCGGCATCTCCCGGGTGGCGCGCAGCACCTGTACCAGCGTCATCGCGGCGATCGGCGCCCGGCCGATGTTGGCGATCAGCGTGGCGGCGTCGGCCGGATCGGAGAGGACGGTGTCGCAGGCGGCGGCGATGCCGCCCGGCCGGGTGCCGATGCCGATCACCGGGCAGGCCTGCGCGCGCAGCCATTGCGCCAGGCGGGGCAGTTGCGCGGGCGCGCAGGGCGGGCCGTCGTCGAGCGCGACCAGCAGGCAGTGAGGCTCGTCGAAGGGCGAGTGCGCGCTCGCGTAGGCGGATGCCAGCGCGAGTCCGGCCAGCGCTTGCTGGGAGAGGCAGGGGGCTTGCGCGGACATGCCGGCCATCCTTGCAGGCGAGGGGAGGCAGCCAGGGCCCGCCGGCGTTCAGGCGCGCCCGGCGAGGCGGCGGAAGAAGGCGGTGATGCGGTCGACGATGACCTTGAACACCACGGCGAGCACGTTGATGGACTCTTCCTTCGCGGCCTGTGGGGGGCTGGCCGGCGCTGCGCCGGCAGCCGCGGGCGCGCCATCGGCCGCAGCCTGCGCGCCGGGGGCTTCGAGCAGCTTGCGCACGTTGCCGACGTACTGCTTGATGATCTGCGCCGAAACGCCCTCGATCATGCCGCGGCCGACCTGGATGATCTTGCCGGTGAGATCGATGCTCGATTCGCAGCTGACGCGGGTCGAGCCGCCGCCCTGGGGCTCGAGGCGGGTGAGGATCGTGCCGCTGACGGTGCCGCCGCCGCGCTCGTTGCCGGCTGCGAGCATCTTCACCACGCGGCCGGCGGCGTCGCGCTCGACGTAGGTGATCGTGCCCTGGTACTGCGCGCTGACGGCGCCGATCCTGAGCTTGACCGAGCCGATGAACTGCGCGTCGTCGACGATCTCCTTCAGGCTTGCGCCCGGCATGCAGGAGACGACGTTGTGCGGGTCGTTCAGGAATGCCCAGACGGCGTCGACCGGCGCGGCTACTTCGAAGCTTTCCTTGATTTCCAGGGCCATGCTCGGCTCCTCGTTCGCATTTGGAAGGTCATGGCCACGTTACCGGCATGGGCAGGGGGATGCATCACCCACTTGGGTGAAGGCCGAAACTGCCTTCGGCGCTAGCATCGGATCCACGATGACCATGCTGCTCCGTTCCGGGTCCGGCAAGGTCGGACGCGGGGGGCAGCGCCGATTTACCGCCTGCGATCGGGAGCCCGCCCATGAAGTTCGTTCTGCAACTCGGTTTCACCCATTACCGCAATTACCTGGACCTGGCGCGCGCGGCCGAGAAGGCCGGCTGGCACAGCCTGTCCATGCCCGACAGCCTGTTCTTCCCGCGCGCCACGGAATCGGATTATCCCTATGCCGAAACCGATGCGATCCGGGGCTACCTCGAGCACTCGGAGTTCATCGAGCCTTTCGTCGCCATGGCGTCGATGGCGGCCGTGACCACCCGGCTGCGCTTCTACCCCGGCGTGCTCAAGGTGCCAGTGCGCCAGCCGCTGATCCTCGCCAAGTCCTTGACGTCGGCGGCGGTGATGTCGGGCGGGCGCATCAGCCTCGGCGCGGGCCTGAGCCCGTGGCGGGAGGATTTCGTCTACAACGGGGTCGATTTCGACAAGCGCGGCGAGATCATGGATGAGTGCATCGAGATCCTGCGCGGGGCGATGAGCGGGGAGTTCTTCGAGCATCACGGCAGGCACTTCGATTTCGGTCCGCTGCGCATGCGGCCGGTGCCGCAGCAGCCGGTGCCCATCCTGGTGGGCGGCCACAGCAAGCCGGCGCTGCGGCGTGCGGCCAGGCTGGGCGACGGCTGGGCGTCGGCCAACACCGACGTCGACACCCTGAAATCCCTGATCGACCAGCTCAATGCCTTCCGCGCCGAATTCGGAACCCTGGCGCGCGAGGACTACGAGATCCACGGCATCGATTTCAGCGCCCGCACGCTCGACGATTTCCGCCGCCTGCGCGACATCGGCGTGACTCACGCCGGTACGGTGCCGTGGAACGCGCAGGTGGCGGCAGAGGATCTTCCCGCGCAGCTCGACGCCGTCCGCCGTTTCGGCGAGGAAGTCATCGCGCGCATGGACTGATACCCATCCGCGTTGGAAAGCATGGACATTGTTCGATCAGCCCCGCTCGCTGAGCGGCCATCGTTTGCTTGTCGAATGCAAGTTGGGATGAAGCGCCTGGCGGCAACGGACCCGGACGGCGGCCGGGGATGGGCTCGAGGCCGGGGTCGGGGTTTCAGGCCAGCGCGCAGACCGCGTCCGCTGCGGCATGGCCGGCGGCGCGCAGATCCTGCACCGGGGGGCAAGGGACATGCAGCGGCCCCTGGCGCAGCCGTGCCGATGCGCCGCCGCGCTGCCTGAGCGTGGCGTTGATTTCGGCGGCGATGGCGAGCGCGACCTCGGCGGGCGTCTCGGCGCCGATGTCGAGCCCGACCGGGCCGAAGATGCGCGCGCGCAAGGCCTCGTCCATGACCGCACCCTGGGCCTGGGCCTCGTCGAGCAGGCGCCGGGCACGGTGGCGCGGCCCGAGCAGGCCGATGTAGCGCGGCCGGCACGGCACGAGGGCGCGAAAGGCGGCGACGTCGAGCGGAAAGTTGTGGCTCATCAGCAGGGCGACGGTGTCGCCGTCGGGCCTGAGGGCGGCGACCGCTTCGTCCGGTGGGCCGATGTGCAGCGCGTCGGCGCCGCGGAAGCGCTGGCGCGTGCCGAAGCCGCCGGCGCTGGCCACCACCTGCATGCTCCAGCCCAGTTGGCGGCCGAAATCGACCAGCGGTACCACGTCCAGGCCGGCGCCGAACACCATGACCCGCAGCGGCGGTGTGACGACTTCGATCAGGGCGGATACCGGGCCGGCATCGGTCGGCAGCGAGCAGTTACCGCCGTGGCCGCGCTGCAGGGCGTCGGCGACGGCGGCTTCGAGCGCCGCGCGCAGCGGGCCGGAGGGCAGGCCCGAGGCGCGCGCCTCGCCGCCTTCGAGCTGGGATACGCGCGCGCCGAGTTCGGCGGTGGAGGGGGCCGGCGTGGCATAGACGGTGGCGACCGCGCCGCGGCGGCGCTGCCCCAGGCAGTCGTCGAGGAAGGCCATCTGGTGCCGGACATTGGCTCCGGCCGGCTCGACCAGCACCAGCACCGCGCCGTTGCAGCCGAGCGCGAAGCCTTCGGCGAGGTCTTCGTCGAGCGAATCGTACAGGCGCAGCACCGGCTGGCCGCTGGCGATGCTGCGGCAGGCATGGCGGACGACGTCGCGCTCGAGGCAGCCTCCGCTCACCGAGCCCAGGCGCTGGCCTTCGTCCGCAACCAGCATCCGCGCCCCCGGCTGGCGATAGGCCGAACCCTCGATGGCGACGACGGTGGCGAGGGCGGTGGCTTCGCCGCGCGCGTCGGCATCGGCGAAGGCGCTGCTGATCTGCTGGAGTTCATTCATGGCCGCAGTCCCCGTGTGCCGTACGTGAAGCGGCCGGATGCCATCCGGGGCCGCATTGGCGGGAACTTTTGCACGGCGCTGGCGGGCGCGCATCACCTCAACGAATTAAACCGGGCGGCCGTCCGGGAAGCGGCACCGGCGCCTGCAAACCGGACCGGCACGGGCCGGATTTAATTCGATCGGGTGATGTGCCGGGCGCGGCCGCCTGATCAAATGTGGCCATGCCGCGAGCGCCGGGAGCCGGCGCCCGGCCGGAGCAAGGGAGGAGCAGCCATGCACGACCTGAAACCCAAGAGCAAGATCGATTTCTACCTCGAACGCATGCACCGCCGCGGCTTCATGGCGGACCAGGTGCTGGAGGGGACCGGGCTGAAGCCCGAACGCCTGGACGATCCGCACGGGCGGCCGTCGCCGCCGCAGTATCGCCAGATCATCCTCAACATGATGCAGCTCACCGGCGACCCTCATCTGGGCATCAGCCTGGGGCAGGAGTTCAAGATCAGCGATCTCGGCATCCTCGGCTATGCCGCGCTCAGCGCGCCGACGCTGAAGGTTTCGCGCGAGCTCTACGACCGCTACCGCGACCTCAACGAGCAGCATGTCTTCCTGTCCCGCAACCACATCGCCAACGGCCGCTGGTTCTCCGAGATCCAGGACGTCCACCGGCTCGGCGACGTGCTCCGCTTCGGCATCGAGGAATTCGTCAGCCAGACCATCGAGCTCGCCTCGGCGCTGACCAACAGGCCGTTCCCGGTGCTGGAGCTGCACCTGACCTATCCGCAGCCGGCCGACATCTCGTGCTACATGCGGCGCTTCAACTGCCCGATCTATTTCAACCAGCCGCGCAACATCGTCGTCTTCGACATCAAGCTGCTGCAGGATCCGATCAGCCTGGCCAACGACGAAGTCTTCAAGCTGTGCGCGCGCAACTGCGAGCTGCTGGCGGTCAAGCATCGCGACAAGGCCGTGCTCGCCGAGACGATCCGCAACTTCCTGGTCAACAACCCGGGCAATTTCCCCACCCTGGAGGAAATGGCCGCTCGCCTGAAGATGGGGGCGCGAACCCTTCGCCGGCGCCTGGTCGAGGAGAAGGTGAGCTACCAGCAGATCCTCGACCAGACGCGCCAGGAGCTCGCCATCCAGTACCTCAGGCACACCGCGCTCACGCCCAAGGAGATCGGCTTCCTGCTCGGCTACAGCAGCGTCAGCAACTTCCGCCGCGCCTTCAAGGGCTGGACCGGGCAGACCCTCTCCGAGGTGCGGGGCGAGGCCGCCTGAGGCCAGCGCATGCATTGCCGATCCGGACGAGGCGCCGGCGGCCATCGTGGCGCTGAAGGCGGTGTCCTGAATTGGCACCGCAAAGACCGCATCGGAGATGCCTGGAGGCCGGAGCGTCGGAAAGGCCGGCACTAGACTGTGTGCCGGGTCATTTCTTCAATCTGCCGGAGGCCGGGGAATCATGGCAACACACGATCGCGACAATATGGTCAAGCCGGACTACATGTCCGATGAAGACTGGGAAGGCCTCAAGGCCGCAACCGCCTCGCTCGAGCGCATCCGCGGCGATGCCAAGGCGGACGTGGCGCGCTATCTCGCCAACCCGGACGGATGGTCGACCGGCGAGGGCTCGCCTTCCGGGCTGCCCACCCTGCTGTTGACGATGGTCGGGCGCAAGTCCGGCGACAAGCGCACCACGCCGCTGGTCTTCCTGCAGGACGGCGACAACATGGTCGTCGTCGCTTCGCTGGCGGGCTACGACGCGCCGCCGGCCTGGTATCTGAACGTCAGCGCCACCCCGCAATGCTGGGTGCAGTGCGACCGCAGGCGCATGAGCGCGATCGCGCGCGATGCCTCGCCCGAGGAGCGCAAGGCGCTGTGGCCCCGCCTGGTGGCGCTGTTTCCCACCTGGGGCTACTTCCAGTCGCAGACCGATCGGCCGTTCGGGATCGTCATCCTGACGCCGACCGGACCGGCCTGAGGCCGCGCATCGGGGGCAGGGGTGCCGGCCGCGCAGCGGGCGGCCGCGACGCTCGTGCCGGGTAAAGCCAGGGGAGACGCCCATGACCAACGTGAAGTTCGAACACCTGTTCTCACCGCTCCAGGTCGGCCCGATGCGGGTGCCCAACCGGATCTGTGAAACCACCAACACGATCAATTCCTCGCGCGCGCCGGGCCTGATCGACGAGCATTTCATCGCTCACCACGGCGCCAAGGCCAAAGGCGGCACCGGCTGGATCGGCAGCGAGACCTGGCTGCTGGATGTGCCCTTCCCGGAAGGCGCGCCGGACGAGGTGTCGCTGCGCGGCGGCTTCGGCAGCCATTTCGCCGCCTACCGGAATCCCGCCTTCATCGAGGGCTGGACGCGCTTCGTCGATGAGATCCACGCCAGCGGTGCGGTGGTCGTGGTCCAGCTCACCCACCTGAATGCGCTGTGGGCGCCTTCGGCAGTGCCGGTGGTCGGTGCGCAGGACTACACCCCGCACGTGCTCGGCGAAAGCGAGATCGGGTTCCTGCTCGACACTTACGCCGATGCCGCCGAGGCGGCGATGAACAGCGGTGCCGACGGCGTGGAGATCCACTGTGCGCACGAGACCGTGGGCTACAGCTTCCTGTCGCCGGCGACGAACCGGCGCACCGACCGCTGGGGCGGCGGGCCGCGCGAGCGCATCCGCTTCGTCGTCGAGGCGCTCCGGCGCGTGCGTGCGCGCGTCGGCGACAGGCTCGCGCTCGGCATCCGCATCAACGGCCAGGAGTCCCGCGACGGCGGCTACGACAACCTGGAATTGCGCGAGATGCTGTACTACATCGCCGAGACCGGGCTGCTCGATTTCGTCGACCTGGACGTGGGACACTGCTGGGGGGCGCCGTCCTATGTGCCCTCGTCCTACCATCCGCATGCGGAATACCGCGAGTTCGGCAAGGCGGCGCGCTCCGACCTCGCCGAGCTGGAGCGCAAGGTCGCCGTGCTGTTCACCGGCCGCATCAATGACCCGGTGCTCGCCGAGGAACTGCTCAAGGGCGGCTTCTGCGACCTGGTCGGCATGGTCAGGGCAGGCATCGCCGATCCCGAATTCGCCAACAAGGCGCGCGAAGGCCGTCTCGGCGAGATCCGGCGCTGCATCGCCTGCACCCGCTGCATCGACGAAGCGTCCGAGCCGCTCACCATCCCGTATGCGCCGACCTGTTCGATCAACCCGGAGATCGGCAACGAGCTGCACTGGGCGGCCACCTTCCGGCCTGCCGACCGGCCAGGCCACGTCGTCGTCGTCGGCGGCGGCGCGGCCGGCTGCGAGGCGGCCCGCGTGGCGGCCATGCGCGGCCACCGGGTGACGCTGTTGGAGCAGGGCAGGCGCCTCGGCGGCCAACTGCTGATCGCCGCGCGTGCGCCCGGACGGGATTCCTTCGAGGATCAGGTGTATTTCGAGGAAAACGCCCTCGAACGCCTCGGCGTCGACGTGCGCCTGAACACCCGCGCCGACCTCGACCTCGTCAGATCGATGCAGCCGCAGGCGGTGGTCGTCGCCACCGGCGCGCTGCCGCGCCTGCCCGACGACGTGCCGGGCATCGACCAGCCCCAGGTGGTGCAGGGCTGGGACGTCCTGCTCGGCAAGGCCGCCACCGGCAAGCGGGTGGCGGTGGTGTCGCAGGAGGACTACTACCAGACACCCTGCGTCGCCGAATACCTCGCCGCGCAGGGCAAGCAGGTGGAGGTCTTCCACAAGTCCGTGCATCTGGCGACCGAGGTCGCGCGCTATTCGATCGGCATGGTGCTGAAGCGCATGGAAAGCTGTGGCGTGAAGGTGCACCCGAACCGGGTGCTGAAGGCGGTGAGTGGCGACACGCTCGAATTCGTCTCGTCCTGGGGCGGGCAGAGCTACCGCGAGCAGGGCTTCGACAGCGTCGTGCTGGTCTATGGCGCCGTGCAGCAGCCCGAGCTGTACTACCGCCTGCAGGAAGACGGCAGCATCCCGAAAATCCTGCTTGCCGGTTCGGCCTGGGTGCCGCGCCGCCTGGCGGAAGCGACGCGCCATGGCGCGAACGTCGGCATGATGGTGTAGCGCCGGACGATTTCTCCCGGGTGACACCTGGAGCGGGGAAGAGGGCAGATGGCGGCCACCGGCAACGGTGGCCGTTTCTTGTCGACACGCTGCGCACTCCCCGTCTGCCGGCGAAAAAGGGCCCCCACGCTCCGCCGCTGCGCGGGTCGCTGCCCCCCGAGGGGGCTGTTTTTGCCTTGGGACGGCCCGACGAAAAAAACCTGCGCCACCGGACGGTGAGCGCAGGCCGCAAGGGAGAGAAGGTTCCCCCGGCCTTGTGCCGGGGGTTGCGAGGGCTACTGGCCGATACGGCGTGCCGCTTCGGGGCCGAAGTCGCGTTCGCTGATCCTGTCCTCGTTCAGGCGATAGGCGTTCGGCTGCTCGTTGATCAGGTTGAAGCCGAGATAGGTACCGGCGTTGAGGTCGTGGTAGAAGCCCGCGCCCGCCTGCCAGGTGTTCATCTCGTAGGCATAGAAGTGGTTGAGCATCGAAGTCCGCCACAATTCGCCGCGGGCGTCGTAGTTGTCCGCCATGACCGGGAACATGGTGTCGGCGTCGATGTACATCACGCGCTTGCCGTACAGGTGGCGCAGGCCTTCCTTCAGCTTGCCTTCGAGCACCCAGACGCGGCGCAGTTCATAGCGCATGTAGTCCGGGTTGGCATGGCCCTTCATCAGCAGATCGGCATACTTGATGTCGGGCGCATGGACACGCCAGGCGTGGAAGGGGATGTAGATCTCCTGCTTGCCGAGGATGGTCCAGTCGTAGCGTTCCGGCGAGCCGTTCCAGATCCGCACTTCGTCCACCGTGATCGAGCCGCCGGTGCCGGGGAAGGACATGTCGAAGCCGTAGCCGGGCGACTGCCGCACGCGCCGGGTGCCGGGATCGTAGCGCCAGCTCTGGCGGGGCTGCTTCTTGTAATTGTAGAACTCGACGCCGGTATTGACTTCGCCGCGGTCGCGCTCGGGGAGCAGGGTTTCGTTCAGGTACCACGAGGCGGCGCGTTCGCCGACCGGCTCGATCATGCCCGGCTTGTGGCTCGGCCCCATGTTGCGCGACTTCACCCGGCCCCAGTTGATGCTGCCGTTGGCGATGACGTAGGCGTTGTCCGAAACCAGCTCCTCGGTGTGGGCGCGGTAGGGGACGGTGATGTTCCACAGCAGTTCGAGGCCGCTCTGCGGAAACGGGAACATGACGCCGTTGGTGTAGGCATGGACGCCCATGCCGCCGTCGAGCAGTTCGGCTTCGGCAGCGTTGCGGCGGGTGGATTCGCACACCGCGTCCGGGTAGCGGAAGTCACGGTGGGTCGGATAGACCGGCATGCGGAAGGTGTCGGGATACTTCGCGAACAGCGCCTTCTGGCCTTCGGAGAGGCGTGTCGCATATTGGGCGACATTCTTCGCGTTGATCTCGAACAGTGGTTTTTCGCCGGCATAGGGGTCGATCGGATGCCTGCCGGTGCCCTTGAAGTCCACGTGCGGCGGCACGCCGAGCCATTTGCCGCTCCATTCGGGGATCGAGCCGTCGGCATTGCCGGCCTTCTCGGCGCCGATGCAGTTCAGATCCTTGCCGAGGCGGGCGATCTCGTCTGCCGTGGCTTTCGCATGCGCGCTACCGGCGGCGAACGGCAGGGCGAGCGCTGTGGCGACCGCCAGGCCGATGAATTTGGGTTTCATGTTCGATTCCTTGTTCCGTTTCATCGGGATCAGAAGGTGTATTTCGCGCTCAGCGAGACGTAGTCGCGGTCGGCCATCGTGCGGCCCTCGGCGATGCTCGGCGAGCCGAAATAGCCGACGTATGTCAGGCCGATGCTGAAATTGCCCAGGTACTTGAATTCGGCACCCAGCGTCAGCCGCTTCTCGTCGCGGCCCATGCCGCTGAAGGCGCTGCCGGCGACGTTCTGGGTCCAGATCACCTTGGTGGCCAGGTCCCAGCCCGGGAAGACGGACGGATAGTCGAAGAGCGCGCCCAGGCCGACCAGCGTCGAGCCGCGTGTCTGGCCCTCGTAGGTGTAGTCGCCGTAGCGTCCGATGTCGAAGCCGCCCGTGGTGATCGCAAGATCATCGACCTTGTGGATGCGCTGATGCACGATCTCGCCCATCAGCGTGGTCTGGTGTGCCAGCTTCGACGGTCCGAGCATGTAGACCGCGTTCACGTTGCCCTGGAAGTAGCTGCCGCGGGCAGGTGCGGCGCCGAGCGGGGTCATCACATAGACCGGGGCGTTGTCGCGGTAGCTCAGTTCGCCGGCGAACTGCACCGCGTCGCCGATCTTGGAGCTGAGGCTGATGCCGGTCAGCTCGATGTCGTCGAAATAGGCGAGCTTGTAAGAGGGCGCGCTGCCGGGCGAGGCGCGGCGGCCGAAACGGGAGAACGACGAGTAGGTCGTATCGCCGCTGAAATCGAAGAACATCGCGCCGACGCGGTCATGGTAGCGGTAGTGGTACAGGCCCAGTTCGGTGGCGTCGCTGACCTGGTAGCGTGCGCCCAGGCCCCACTGGCCGGAGTCGCGCGGCTTGATCTCACCAGCGAAGTTGACCGCGGTGTAGGTATTGTCCGGCAGCGACGTGATCACCCCGGAGGCGAGCCGGTAGAACTGCGCACCCGGGCCGAAGAAGTCGGAAGCGAAGTAGTCGCCGACCGGATTGAGCCGGGTCTTCTCCCATTCGTACTGATAGAAGCCGGTCAGGGTCAACTGGTCGTTCAGCGTGAATGACGCCGACAGCTGGCCGACCGGCAGATAGCCTTCCTTGGCTTCGGTGCCCGGCACGTTGAAGACGGTGGCGTCGACCGGCGCCTGGCCCTGGCTGATGTTCGGCCAGAACATGCTCTCGCCCCAGGCCAGCACATGGCGCCCGGCCTTCACCGACAGGTACTGCTGCTCGCCCAGCGCCCAGTTGCCATAGACGTAGGCGTCGAGAATGCGCGAGGAGCGGCCGCTGTCGCGGCGGGTGGTGGCGGTGAACTCGTCGTGGGGGCCGATCTTGTTGACGGTGGCCGGCGAGTCGTTGTCGTTGCCGTTGCGGTAGGCCGAATCGTAGAAGGTCGATGCGCGCAGCATCGCGCCGAGATTGTCATGGCGCAGGCGCAGTTCGCCCAGGACGTTGGTGCGATTGGTGATGAGGCTGCCGCGGTCGAAGTTGCGCGTGCCGTCGTCGTAGTTCGGATCGGCGAGGTATTCGCGCGCCGCCTTCTTCAGCCGGCTCGACATCGTGTGCGAGAGCGTCACCGAATAGGCCAGGCTGGTGTCTTCGCCGAGATCGATCGTCGCTCCGGCATGGGCTGCGGGCGCAGCGGCCAGACCGATTGCCAGTGCCAGCGGTGAAAAGGCGATTGCCGGTTGCACCTTGTCTCCTCGTTCTTTTTTCCTGATGGGCATCCCATTCCCCTTTGGTTCTGTGGCTCGGCACCGACGGCGGCGCCGCAACGGGAGACTTCCATGCCCTTCCTGCCGGCGCATCACTCATTCGGATTACTTCCGCGAAGGGCCGTTTTTGATGTTCCAACGGCCGCATTTGAGCCAATCGCGAAGTCATTGCGCGACGACGCCGGTACTAGACTCGCTTCCAGCAATTGTTGTTGCGGCACGCCGATGGTGCAGCAGGGGCCGGGCCGCCCGGAGCCGTCTGAAGGCTTGCGCTGCAGCGCCCGACGGCGGCGTATGCGGCGAATCGAACGAGGAAACAGAGATGGATCGTCCTCTCGACGACGTGGTCGTGATCGACCTGACACGCTTGTTCTGTACATCCCTGGGGGCTGCCTTCCTGGGCGACTTCGGCGCGCGCGTGGTGCGCCTCGAGCCGCTGCCGCAGGAAGCGGCGCGCACGGCCGCCGGCTGGAACCACGAAGCCGACCTCATCCACCGCAACAAGGAAAGCCTTGCCCTCGATGTGCGCAGCGGGCAGGGCAGGGCGCTGCTCCACGAACTGGTGGCGAAGGCGGACGTGCTGCTGACCGACTGGAGCGTGCCCGAACTCGCGGCGCTGGGAATCGACCATGCCGGGGCCAGCGCCCTGCGCGCCGACATCGTGTTCGGCCGGCTGTCCGGGTTCGGGCCGCAGGGGCCGGACAGCGGGCTGCCGCCGATCGACGAACTGGCCGCCGCCCGCACCGGGATGATGCCTATCCTGCCGCAGCCCGGGCAGCCGCCGGTGTATACCGGCGCCGGCGCCATGCACTCGACCGCGATGCTGGCCTTCGGGGTGGTGACCGCGCTGCTGCACCGCGCCGCCTCGGGCGAGGGGCAGGCGGTGGACGTGTCGCTGTTCGGCGCCAACATGTACGGCGCCGCGCTCGACATCCAGGCCTTCCTCGCCATCGGCAAGGGCGACCGGCTGCTCAACCCGATCTCGCGGCTGGACGTGTCGAACCCGATGTCGGGCGCGCTGTACCGCAGCGCGGACGGGCGCTGGGTCACGCTGACCATGCCCGATACCGACCGCTGGTGGCCGGTGTTCTCGGCCGCGGTCGGCATCGCCGCCGACGATGCGCGCTTCGACACCCACGACAAGCGCACCGAATCCCGGCGGCTCGAACTCATCCACGCGCTCGAGGCCGCCTTCGCCACCCGGCCGGGCGGCGACTGGCGCCGGGTGTTCATGGAAAAGCAGCTGTCGGCCGACGTCATCGAACGTTTCGACTACCCGGCCGCCGATCCGCAGGCACGCGCCAACCGCTACATCCTCGAACTGGAACACCCCAGCTTCGGCACGGTGAAGAGCCTGGGCTTCCCGGTTTTCCTCAGCGAGGGCACGGCGCGCCTCGACCGCCTCGCGCCCTGCATCGGCCAGCACACTTCGCAGGTCCTGCGCGACCTGCTCGGCTATTCGGAAGACGCCATCCACGCCTGCCGCAGCGCAGGCGTGGTGGCTTGAAGGCAGCACAAGGAGAGTGCCATGGCACGGGCATTGGAAGGCATCCGCGTCCTCGATCTGACGGTCTGGTTCCAGGGGCCGGTCTCGGCCCAGTACCTGGCCGACTTCGGCGCCGAGGTGATCAAGATCGAGCGGCCCCAGGGCGGCGACCAGGCGCGCGGGGTGCGCTCGATCAAGTCGCTGGAGATCGGTGACTGGAACCAGTACTTCCTGGTCATCAACCGCAACAAGAAGAGCGTGGCGATCGACCTCAAGACCGAGGGCGGGCGCGAGATCATGTACCGCCTGGTCGCCGAGTCGGATGTGTTCCTGTCCAATCTCGCGCCGTCCATGCTCGACGCCTGGGGGCTGTCGTACGACAGGCTAAAGGCGATCAGGCCGGACATCATCTACGCCACTAACACCGGCTACGGCCGCCTGGGCGACGTCTCCAAGCCCTCCTTCGACATGACGGTGCAGGCCCTGACCGGAATCATGGCCCGGCTGGGCGAACCCGGCGAGCCGCCGATCTACCTCGGCATGGGCTCGGGGGATGCCTACGGCGGCATCATGTCGGCGCTCGGCATCGTGCTGGCCTTGTACCAGCGCAGGCGTACCGGGCGCGGCCAGTGCCTCGATGCCTCGCTCTACGGCGCCCAGCTTTTCCTCGCCGCGCCTTTCCTGCAGTCCTATCTGGCGGGCAAGGAATCGGTCTCGCTGCAGCAGTCGCGCAAGCAGGTCGACAACCCGCTGTGGAATCTCTACCCGACGGCCGGGAAATGGGTGTTCCTGTGCGAGCCCAACGAGGACGCGCGCTGGGCGGCGCTGTGCCGTGCGCTGGGCGGCACCGATCTGGCGGCCGATGCGCGCTTCGCGGACGCGGACGGGCGGCGCCGGCACAACGAGGCGCTCATCGAAGCGATCGAGCAGCGCACCCTGGGCCTCGGCCACGCGGAGCTGATGGCGGCTTTCGGCCGCGAGGGGCTGGCCGCGAGCCCGGTCAACAACCTCGCCGACGTGATCCGCGACGAGCAGGCCTGGCGCAACGGCTACTTCATGAAGACCTGGTGCGAGGAGGTGCAGCGCGAAGTGGACGTGCGTGGCCTGCCCGTCACCCTGTCCCGGACCCCCGGCGAGATCCGCTGCCTCGGGCCGCAGCTCGGCCAGGACACCGAACTGGTGATGATGGAACTGCTCGGCTACGAGTGGGACGAGATCGAGGCGATGAAGGCCAGGGGTGCGATCCCCTGAGGGACATGCCGGACCAGTCCGCCAGCCCCGGGCTTGCCGAAGGGCCCGGCCCAGGCGGCCGCGGACGAACCGGTGTTTCCCGGGCGCCGCCGATGCGGCGGCAGGGCGCAGGATCAACAGCAGGGAAACGACAGTCATGAGTACACGCGAGGATGGCGGCATGGCCGCATGGAGCGACTGGAAGCAGGTTGAAGGGGAAGGTCTCGACGACTTCGCCGAGATCATCTACGAGAAGAAGCAGCACCTGCCCTCGGGCGGCGGCATCGCCCGCGTGTCGCTGAACAAGCCCGACAGGATGAACACGCTGACGCTGGCGACGGTGGACGAGATGTTCCGCGCCTTCTACGACGCCAACCACGATCCGATGACGGGCGTCATCGTCATCGCCGGCAAGGGCAGGCACTTCGGTGCCGGCGGCGACGTGGAGTGGGAGCGCTGGGGCCTGCGCGAGGCCTTCTACAACCGCTATCCGCACAACCGCCTGATCCGCCTGTCGCGCAAGCCGGTGATCGCGCAGGTGCAGGGCTACTGCATCGCCGGCCACAACCACATGGCCTACTGCTGCGACTTCACCATCGCCGCCGACGACGCGGTGTTCGGTCAGGCCGGGCCGCGCGTCTCGTCGCCGGCCGATGGCTTCTTCGTGCCCTATCTGACCAAGGTGGTCGGCGCCAAGAAAGCGCGCGAGATGTGGATGCTGTGCCGCAAGTACAAGGCGGAGCAGGCGCTGGAGATGGGCCTGGTCAACACCGTGGTGGCGCTCGACGAACTGGAGGCCGAAGTCGACCGCTGGTGCGCCGAACTGCTGGAGAAGAGCCCGGGCTGCCTGGAAGTGCTCAAGGCCGCGTTCGACCAGGAGATGGAGGGCTACCGCGAGTCCTGCGCAACTTCGGCGGCGATGTACCCCGACTGGTTCGACATGCCCGAAGGCAAGGAAGGCGGCGCGGCCTTCCTCGCCAAGCGCCGGCCTGACTTCTGGCGCCTGCGCGAGCGCGAGGCCGGCATGCGGCAGGCGCTGCTCGATGCCTACCTCGCCGACGGCGCCGCGCCGGCGGCCGGGGAGTAGGACATGCGGCGGGGCATGCAGCGGGAAATGCTGCGCGACAAGGCCTGCATCGTCGGCGTCGGCGAAACGCCCTTCTGCCGCAAGCCCGGTTCCGGGCTGTCGGAGATGGGCATCCAGCTCAGGGCGGCGCTGGCCGCGATCGAGGATGCCGGTCTGAAGCCGGCCGACATCGACGGCATCATGCCCTTTCCCAACGTCGGCAAGGCCGAAGCCTTCGCTGCCGAACTCGGCTGCACCAGCCTGCGCTTCGCCGCCACCCTGCACATGGGCGGCGCGGCGCCGGTCGCCTCGCTGCGCGCGGCGGCGATGGCGGTCGCCACCGGCGTCGCCGACCACGTGCTGGTGCCCGGCGGCTGGAACGGATTCTCCGGCGCGCGCGTGCGCGAAACCGCCGCCAACGACGTGAACTCGATCCCGGGCGGCGGCATCGCGCGCGACTTCTACCTGCCGTTCGGGCTCACCGCGCCGCCGCAGTGGTATGCCTTGATGGCGCGCCGCCACATGCATGAATTCGGCACCACCGAGAAGCAGCTCGGCGCGGTGGCGATCGCGATGCGCCGCCACGCCCAGCTCAATCCGGCGGCGCTGATGCATGGCAAGCCGCTGACGATGGAGCAGTATCTCGCCTCGCCGATGATCTCGTCGCCCTACCGGCTGTTCGACTGCAGCCTGGAAACCGACGGCGCCGCCGCCTTCGTCGTCACCAGCGCGGAGCGGGCGCGCGACCTGCGCCGGGACCCGGTGTTCATCATGGGCGCGGCGGCCAGCCAGCCCTATCCGGCGGACGAGATCTGCGGCCGCCCCGACTTCCACCGCATCGGCCTGACGACGGCCGCACCCGAAGCCTTCCGCATGGCCGGAGTGGGGCCGGCGGACGTCGATTTCGCCCAGATCTACGACTGCTTCACCTTCGAGGTGATCCAGCAGCTCGAGGAGGCGGGTTTCTGCGCCCGCGGCGAGGGCGGTGCTTTCGTCGAGGACGGCGGCATCGAGCTCGGCGGGAGGCTGCCCGTCAACACCCACGGCGGCCTGCTGTCGCAGGCCCACGTGCTCGGCATCGCCCACGTCGTCGAGGCGGTCCGGCAGCTGCGCGGTCAGGCGGAGGCGCGCCAGGTGGCCGGCGCGGAGATCGGCGTGGTCACCGGCTGGGGGGATTTCGGTGACGGCAGCATCGCCATCCTGCGGCGCTGAGGGCAAGAGAGGTCGATATGAACATGGATGCAGCAAGCGCCGATCGAGGCAAGCCCCTGCCCGCCCTGGAGGGGCTGGCGGGTGAATTCTATCGCTGGGGCGCGCAGGGCGAACTGCGCTTCCAGCGCTGCAGCGGCTGCGGCCGCTACCGCCACGTGCCGCGCGAGCTGTGCGCGCATTGCGGTTCACCCAAATGGGTGTGGGAAGGTTCCAGCGGCCGTGGCAAGGTGTTTTCGTGGACCGTGGTGGAGCGCCCGCTGCATCCGGCTTTCGCCGGGGATGCGCCCTACGCGCCGGTGATCGTCGAACTCGACGAGGGCGTGAGGATGCTGAGCAGGGTACTCGACTGCGCGCCGGACGAACTGTCGATCGGCATGGCGGTCGAGGTCGCCTTCAGCCGCGTCACCGACGAGCTGTATCTGCCCTGCTTCAGGCGCAGCGAGGTTTGAGCACGGGCCGCAGCCCTGCGGCCGGCAAGGAACGAACACAGGAGGAAGGATGGAACCGAAGCTGCCCGAAAGCGTGATCTACGAGAAACGCGGCCCGATCGCGGTCATCACCATGAACCGTCCCGAGGCGATGAACTCGCTGACCAAGGAAATGCTCATCGGCCTGGAAGCCGCCTTCGACGATTTCGAGGCCGATCCCGCGCTGCGGGTGGCGATCTTCACCGGCGCCGGCGAGCGGGCCTTCTGCACCGGCCTCGACCTCAAGGTCGCCCTGCCGGCGCTCAACGAAGGCGACGCGCTCGGCTACGAGGATCCCGCCAAGCGGCCCTTCCAGCGCAACTTCAAGCCGATCATCACCGCGGTCAACGGCATGTGCGTGGCCGGCGGGCTGGAATTCATGCTCGGCACCGACATCCGTATCGCCGCCGGGCATGTGAAGTTCGGCCTTGCGGAAGTGCGCTGGGGCGTGGTGCCGGCGGGCGGCTCGCACATCCGGCTGCCGCAGCAGGTGCCATGGGCGATCGCGATGGAACTGCTGCTCACCGGCAACACCATCGACGCCCAGCGCGCCTGCGAGGTCGGTCTGATCAACAAGGTCGTGCCTGCGGACAAGCTCATGGACGAGGCGCTCGCCTATGCACAACGGATCTGCGACAACGGCCCGCTGGCGGTGCGCACGGCGAAGGAGATCGCGGTGCGCGCGCTCAACAACGAACCCGCCTTCGTGCTCGAGAAGACGATGTCGGCCCGCGTGTTCGCGTCCGACGACGCGCAGGAAGGGCCGCGCGCCTTCGCCGCCAAGCGCAAGCCCGAATTCACCGGACGCTGAGCCGGACCGGCGCAACACCATCACCAAAGGAGAAGCGAGCATGGCTGAGAAGGACTATTTCGTCGCGATGACCGAGTTCCACTTCATGAACCTGCAGACCATGAGCGAGATCGGCTACTACCCCGGAATGCAGCATTTCCACGACAGCGTAAACGGCGTGCTGCGCGCCTGGGCGGGACGCGACCTCGACAGCGAGTGGCCGGCACCGATCGCCAGCGAACTCATCAAGCACATGGACCAGGCCAACGTTGACGTGGCCTTCTGCCTGCGCGAGCCGATGATGGACATCACCGGCGGCACGGTGTCGATGTCGACCAACGGCTTCATGCTGCAGCAGATCGAGCCCTATCCGGAGCGCATGTACCTCGAGGCCAACGTCGGCCCGGTGATCAAGCGCGGCATCAAGCACGCCAACTGGGAGCTCGAGTACCTGGCCAAGGAGCGCGGCGCGCGCCTGTGCAAGCTGTATACGCCCGAAGACGACGGCCCGCTCAACGACCGCCGCCTGTGGCCGTTCTACGAGAAGGCGCAGGAACTGGGGGTACCGCTCACCATCCACACCGGCATGAGCTACGTCTGCCCGCAGCCGAACAACCACTGCGCGGTCGGCCAGCTCGACGAGGTGCTGCTCGACTTCCCCGACCTGAAGATCATCGCCTACCACGCCGGCTGGCCCGACACCGAGCTGCTGGTCGGCCTGTGCGGCAAGCACAAGAACCTGTACATGAGCATCTCCGGCATCATCGGCTGGTACCAGCGCGCGCCCTACCGCGGCTACCACGCCATCGGCACCGCGCTGCAGTGGATGACGTCGGAGAAGATCGTGCTCGGCTTCGACCTGCCGTTCGACGACCTGGGGCGCGTCACCGACTACATCCGCCATTTCGACATGCCCGAGGAGCTGCAGCAGAAGTGGGGCTACGCCCAGCTCACCGAGCAGGACAAGGCCAACATCCTCCGCCTCAACCTCGCGCGCCTGACCGGGATCGAGCCGACCAAGCGCGTGCCCAAGGCGAACTGATGGAGAAGATCGTCCATGCGCTGTGGCGCGATCCGCGCGAGGATCCGGCGGGTTTCTGCCGGCGGGTGCGGGAGGAAGTGGGACCGCTGCTCGTCGAGCGCGGTGCGCTCGGCGTGGCCGTCAACGTCGCCGACGAGGCGGCGCGGGGCGCCGCGCCGGCCTTCCGTTCCTGCGCGCCGCAGATGGAGGCCTTCATCTCGGTGTGGGTGGATTCGGCCAACCGCGCCTCGCGTGCGCCTTTCGACGAGGCCGTCGGCAGCCTCGGCGGGCGGGTGGCAAGCTATGCGGTGAGCGAATCCCAGCCCATGCGCAACACGCGCTTCCCGGCCGCGCCGGGCGAGCGCACGCCGGGCTTCATCCAGATCGCACTGTTCCGCCGCCCGCCGCGGGTGGCGCGCGAGGCCTGGCTCGACATCTGGCTCGAATCCCACACGCAGGTGGCGATCGATACCCAGGACACCTTCCTGTACGTGCAGAACGTGGTCGGGCGCGCCTTGAGCTTCGATGCTCCGCGCTATGACGCGATCGTCGAGGAAGGTTTCCCGCCGGCGGCCTTCGGTGACATCCGGGCCTTCTACGATGCTGCCGGCGACGAGGCCAGATACCAGCGCAACCAGGCCTCGATGCGCGAGAGCTGCGCGCGCTTCATCGACTTCGACAAGCTCGACGTCGTGCAGACCAGCCAGTACATCATCAAGGCTCCGGCCTGAACCGCCGCCGGACGCACAGCCAGGAGAGGGATGTGGATATCGACACAGCGCAGGAGATGCGACGAATCGTGCAGGACATCATCGATGGGCTCGATGCGGGAGATGTGAAACGCATCGTCAGGCATTACGCCGAGGACGCCACGGTGGAAGATCCGGTCGGCAGCGAGCCGGTGCGCGGACGCGCGGCAATCGCCGGATTTTACGACCGGGCGGTTGCCGCGCGTGCCCGGATCGAACTGGTGACGCCGATCCGCGCCTCGCATGGGCTGGCCGCAGCGATGGCATTCAATGTTCGCGTCGATACGCCGCAGGGGGAAATGTGCATCGCGGTGATCGAGGTGCTCGAATTCGACCCGACGCTGAAAGTGACCAGCATGCGGGCGTACTGGGCGCCGGACGACGTGCTGTCGGTGACGCCGGCCGGTGCCGGCACTTGAGCCAGCGGCGGGCGATGCGGGAGCGGCACGTCGCCTGACCAATGTGTTGAGATGGGTGCACATGACCCATCTGGTGGATTTCATGATCGTCATGCCGCTGGCGCCGCAGCTGCTGCGCACGCTGGGCCTGCCGCCGGCCGCCCTCGGCCAGCTCGTCTTCCTGTATACGCTGGGCGCCGGCGCCGCCGGCCTGGTGCTGGGCGCCGTCATCCACCGCTTCGAGCGCCGCGCGCTGCTGCTCGCCGTCTATGGCGGCTTCGCGCTGGCGCTGCTGCTCACCGCGCTGGCGCCGTCGCTGCCGGCGCTGCTCGCCGCGCGCGTGCTGGCCGGCGCCTGCGGCGGCGTGCTGTCGTCGCTGATCCAGGCCACGGTCGCCGACTGCGTGCCGCTCGAAGGGCGGGCGGCGGCGCTGGGCACGGTGATGACCGGGCATGCGCTGGCCTCGGTCGTCGGCGTGCCGCTCGGCCTGGCGATCGCCTCGGCGCTGGACTGGCGGCTGGCCTTCGGCGCGCTGCTGCTGCTGGCGCTGCCGGTCGCGCTGGGTATCCGGCGCCGCGTACCCCGCCTGCCCGCGCGGCCGGCGTCGCCGGCGGCGGGGGCGGGCGGCAAGGCCTTGCTGGCGCTGTCGCCCGCCTTGCTGCTGACAGTCACGGTGAGTGGCTCGGCCTACGCGGTCGGCGCCTACTTCGCGCCGTTCTGGGTCGGCAACGTCGGCATCGGCGATGCGCAGTTGCCGCTCGTCTACCTCGTCGCCGGCGCGCTCAGCCTGTTCACCTCGCCGCTGGTCGGCCGTCTCGCCGACCGCCACGGCCGCTTCGAAGTCTTCGTCGCCGCCACGCTGCTGTCGATCGTGGTGATCCTGCAGACGACGCATGCCGCGCTGCTGCCGGCGTGGCTCGCGGTGGCGCTGGGCGCGGCTTTCTTCCTCACCGTCTATGGGCGCTGGATTCCGGCGCTGGCGCTGCTGTCGGAACTGCCGCGCGCCGAGCACCGCGGCGGCTTCATGATGATCAACGGCGTCGTCACCCAGCTCAGCATGGGCGTGGGTGCGCTCGCCGCCGGGCTGATGATCGACATCGACGCCGGCGGCCGCCTGGCCGGCTTCGACAGCGTCGGCCAGTTGGCGGCGGCGGTGTCGCTGCTGGCGATCCCGCTGGCGTGGAAATGCGCCGATGCCAGCCGGCGCGCTCGCCGCGCCGGCATCTAGGCTCCCCACCACCTGCCCGAGGCATGCGACATGAAGGTCTACACCACCGCTCCCCTGGAAGATCCCCGCCGGGCGCGCACGATCTACAAGGAACTGGAGGACATCGGCTACGACGGCGGTTTTTCCTTCGAGGCCAAGCACGACCCTTTCCTGTCGCTGGCGGTAGCGGCCGAGCATACGAGTACGCTGCGCCTGGGCACGGCCATCGCCGTCGCTTTCGCGCGCAATCCGATGAACCTGGCCAACCTCGGCCATGACATGCAGTCCATCAGCGGTGGCCGCTTCGTGCTGGGGCTGGGGTCGCAGGTCAAGCCCCACATCGAGAAGCGCTTCAGCAGCGTGTGGTCCCACCCGGCGGAGCGGATGGCGGAGATCGTGCGGGCGATCAAGGCCATCTGGGATTGCTGGGAGGGCAGGGCGCCGCTTCGTTTCGAGGGCAGGTTCTACCACCACACGATCATGATTCCGGCCTTCGACCCCGGCCCCAACCCGTATGGCCCGCCGCCGATCTTCACCGGCGGCTTCGGCCCCCGGATGACGGCGGTGGCCGGCGAGACGGCCGACGGCTTCATCGCCCATCCGTTCAACACGCGCCGCTCCCTGCTCGAGAACACGCTGCCCGCGTTGCAGGACGGCCTGCTCAGGTCCGGACGCACGCGGCGCGACATCGAGGTGATGTGCGCGACGCTGGTGGTGACCGCCGACACGGAAGAAGCCTTCGCCGCGTCCCGGCTGGCGGCGCGCAAGCAGCTGGCCTTCTACGGCTCCACCCCCGCCTACGTCCCCACGCTGGCCTGCCATGGCTGGAACGAAGTCCATACCGAACTCAACCGGCTCTCCAAGCAGGGGCGCTGGGACGACATGACGGCCGTGATCGACGACGCGATCCTCGACGAGATCGCCGTCGTCGGCGAGCGCCACGAGATCCCGGGCAAGCTGCGCGCGCGCCTGGACGGCATCGCCGACAGCGTCAGCATCACGCACAACCGCTGCCCCGATCCCCGCCACTGGGCCGACGTCGTGCAGGCCATGAAGCAGGGCTGACGCCCGCCGGCCGGCTCAGGACGAACGCTGCAGCAGCGCCAGGCGGATGCGCTCGATCGCGTGCGAGGGGCTCAGGCCCTTCGGGCAGACCTCGGTGCAGTTCATGATCGTGCGGCAGCGGTACAGGCGGTAGACGTCGTCGAGGTAGTCCAGGCGCTCGGCGGTGGCGGTGTCGCGGCTGTCGGCGATGAAGCGGTAGGCCTGCAGAAGCCCCGAGGGGCCGATGAACTTGTCGGGATTCCACCAGTAGGACGGGCAGAACGCGCTGCAGCAGGCGCACAGGATGCATTCGTAGAGGCCGTCGAGGCGGGCGCGCTGCTCGGGCGTCTGCAGGTGCTCGCGCTCGGGCGGTGGGCCGTCGTTGATCAGGTAGGGCTTGATCGCGTGGTAGTGGGCGAAGAACTGCGTCATGTCGACGATCAGGTCGCGGATCACCGGAAAGCCGGGCAGGGGGCGCAGCACCACCGGCTCTTTCAGCCCGGCCAGCGCGGTCAGGCAGGCGAGGCCGTTGCGGCCGTTGATGTTCATGGCGTCGGAGCCGCACACGCCCTCGCGGCAGGAGCGGCGGAAGGACAGGCTGTCGTCGACGGTGCGCAGGCGCATCAACACGTCGAGCAGCTTCTTGTCGCCAGCCTCGGGCTCGATCTCGTAGGCCTGCATGCGCGGCCTGTCGTCGGTTTCGGGGTTGAAGCGGTAGATCGAGAGCTTCATGTCGTCTCCTGCGCGCGGGCGCTCAGCCAGGCGGGGCGAAATGGGCGGCGAGCGTCAGCAGCACGCGCACGAGCACCGCGAACAGGACGAGCGCGACCAGCGTCAGCACGGACAGGCGAAGGGCGCGCGGCTGCACGTAGTCGAGCACGATGTCGCGCATGCCGACCCAGGCGTGCGCACACAGCGCCGCGAACAGCAGCATGATCAGCGGGCCGCCGTGGACGCCGGTGGCGAGCGCGTGCCAGCGCGCATGGTCGAGCGGCGGGCCGAGCAGCAGCGCCAGGCCGCCCGCCGCGAGCAGGGCCAGCACCAGCAGCGCGCTGATGCGCTGCACCAGCCAGGCGCGCTGGCCGCGGAACAGTCTCATGACAGCCCCCGCCAGGCCGCGAACAGGGCGGCGAGCAGCGCAATCGCCAGCACCGCGCGGGCGCTGGCACGTGCCGTACCGAGCGCGCTGCCGACGCCGACGTCCATCAGCAGGTGGCGGATGCCGGCGAGCAGGTGGTGCGTTGCTGCCCACGCCAGGATCGTGCCGATCACGATCCGCCACGGTGCCGGCAGCAAGCTGCGCAGGGCCTCGAACTGCGCCTCGCCACGCAGCGACATCTCCAGTCCGAGTGCCAGCGGTGGCAGGGCGAGGAAGAGCAGGACGCCGGAGGCCCGGTGGAGGATCGATGCGATCGCACCGATCGGAAAGCGGATCCGGAAGAGATCCAGGAACACGGGGCGGGCGTCGCCGGGTTTCGCCATGCCTTCCTCCCTCATCCGGTCTGCAGCGGCGGTGCGAAGTCTGCCGGAGCCGCATCTGCGCCGGCTTCTCGTCTGACCATAGACCATGAAACGGGAAAAGGCCTGCTCAGGCGGGGGGCGGAAGCATCGGGGGAGGGGCGTGGCCGAATCATGCCCGGCCCGCGCCGTCGACGATGGTATGATGCGGGTTCCACTGTTGGAGCGGCGGAACCACGGCTGGCGCAGACCGAATCGCGCAGGCCATGCCGCATTGAATCGCCCCGTAGACCGGCCACCGGGCCAGGCCATCGCCGTGCGTCCGGAATGCTTTCGCCGGGCCGTGTCCTGAGTGATGCGGAAGAGGGCTCCGGCGTTGAACCGATGAGCGTGGTGCCTGGCATCGTGGTCACGGTGCTGCTCCGGCCTGCGGGGTTTTCTCGTCAGGCGACATCTCTGGCTGGACCCATGCGTAGTCCGCGGCCCGAAAGGCTGCAGGCGGCGCGCGGGTGCTCCGCTGTACGGAGTTCGCAGCCGCCCGTTCGATTCCTTTTCACGGTATTTCAGAGTGACCGATACCCCCAGACCCGCCGCCAAGCCGCGCTCGAAGAATCCTGCACGTGGGCGCCGCAACGGCTCCCACTCCTCCAACGGCCCCAGGAAGAACGGCCGCAACCCTGCCCGGCATGATGCCGGAGGCCCCGCCGGCGAGGGGTACGAATACGACCTGCCCGAGCCGATCGAGACCGAGGCGTCCGCAGGGGCGGACGTCAACACCGGTCCGCCGCTCCATTTGTCCGAGCTCAAGTCCCTGCACGTCTCCGAACTGCTGGCGATGGCGCAGGTGCAGGGTGTGGAAGGCGCGCAGCGCCTGCGCAAGCAGGATCTCGTGTTTGCCCTGTTGCGCCTCCACGCGCGCAGCGGCGGGCCGATCCATGGCGACGGCACCCTCGAGCTGATGCCCGACGGCTTCGGCTTCCTGCGCCTGGCCGACTCATCCTACCTGACCGGCCAGGACGACATCTACATCTCGCCTTCGATGGTCCGGCGTTTCAACCTGCGCACCGGGGACACCGTCGAAGGGATCATCCGCGTCCCCCGGGCCGGAGAGCGCAACTTCGCCCTCGAGCGCATCGATGCGATCAACGGCCGCCCGCCGGCCGAGTGCAAGGGCAAGATCCTGTTCGAGAACCTGACGCCGCTGCATCCGCAGGAGTGCTTCAGGCTCGAGCGCGACATCCGCGGCGAGGAGAACCTCACCAGCCGGGTCATCGATCTCATCGCGCCGATCGGCAAGGGCCAGCGCGGCCTGCTCGTCGCTCCGCCCAAGAGCGGCAAGACGATCATGCTGCAGCACATCGCCCATTCGATCGTGGCCAACCAGCCGGACGTGGTGTTGATCGTGCTGCTGATCGACGAGCGCCCCGAGGAAGTGACCGAGATGCAGCGCTCGATCAAGGGTGAAGTCATCGCCTCCACTTTCGACGAACCCGCCAGCCGCCACGTCCAGGTCGCCGAGATGGTGATCGAGAAAGCCAAGCGCCTCACCGAGCACAAGCGCGACGTCGTCATCCTGCTCGACTCGCTGACGCGGCTGGCGCGCGCCTACAACACCGTTGCGCCCGCATCCGGCAAGATCCTCACCGGCGGCGTGGATTCGAACGCGCTGCAAAAACCCAAGCGCTTCTTCGGCGCCGCGCGCAACATCGAAGAGGGCGGCTCGCTGACCATCATCGCCACCGCGCTGGTCGACACCGGCAGCCGCATGGACGACGTGGTCTATGAGGAATTCAAGGGTACCGGCAACATGGAGCTCCACCTCGACCGCCGCCTGGCGGAAAAGCGGGTGTATCCGGCGATCAACGTCAATCGTTCCGGCACCCGGCGGGAGGAGCTGCTCGTGCCGCCCGACCAACTGCAGAAGATGTGGATCCTGCGCCGTCTGCTGCACGGCATGGACGACCTCGAAGCGGTCGAATTCCTGCTGACGCGGATGAAGGCCACCAAGAGCAACGCCGAGTTTTTCGGCACGATGCGCTGAACGATCGGGGTCCAGGCTTTTCCCGCGGTCGCCCGCCAGTCCGCCTCAAGCTTGCGCCGCCGTGGCTCTCTCCGCCCGCCGCGCATCCCTCTGGCGCCGCAGTTCGGCGGTATCGGCGGCGAGCCCCTGCGCGATCAGCGCGTCGATCTCGTTTCCGGCATAGCCCAGTTCGGCGAGCAGTTCGCGGGTATGTTCGCCCTGCATCGGCGGGTGCTTGCGCACTTCGCAGGGCGTGCCGTAGAAATGCACCGGGATGCCGGTGACGTCGAGGCGGCCGAGCTCGGGGTGTTCGACCGGGACGATCATGCGGTTGTGCAGGATCTGCGGGTCCTTCACCACGTCCTCGACTTCGTTGATCGGCGCGGTGAGCACGTCGGCGGCGACCAGCCTGGCCACCAGATCGTCACGGTCGAAGCGGCGGGTGTGCTCGGCGATGGCGGCGTCGAGTTCGTCCTCGTGGGCGAGGCGGGCGTGGATGTCGTGGAAGCGCGGGTCGCTGTCCCAGTCGGTTTCCAGCGCGCGGCAGACCTTGGCGAAGAACTTCTCGCCCGGCGTGGTGATGACCACGTGCCTGCCGTCGCGCGTCGGGTAGACGCCGGAGGGGGCGAAGTAGAGGCTGCGGTTGCCGGTGCGCTTGGGGCGGTCGCCGGTGGCGAGGTAGGTGCCGATCGAGCTTGCCTGCGCATGCATCAGCGCGTCGAGCAGCGAGATCTCGATGCGCTGGCCCTCGCCGTTGAGCTCGCGCGCGCGCAGCGCGGCCAGCGCGGCGTTGCTGACGAGCAGCGAGGTCATCACGTCCACTGCCGGGAAGCCGGTGCGCACCGGGGCGCCGTCCGGTTCGCCGTTCAGCGTCAGCACGCCGGTGTAGCCCTGGGCGAGGAAGTCGATGCCGGGGCGGCCGGCGTAGGGACCGTCGGTGCCGAAGGCGGTGACGCGGATCCAGATGATGTCGGGCCTGTGCTCGCGGACCTGCTCGTAGGCGAGGCCGAGCTTGCTCAGCGCCGGTTCGCGGATGTTGGTGATGAGGATGTCCGCGGTGGCGGCCAGGCGGGCGAACACCGCCTGCGCATCGGCCTGCTGCAGGTCGAGCACGAAGCCGCGCTTGCTGCGGTTCAGGCTCAGGTAGGGGCCGCGTTCCTCGCCGCGCTTGGGGCCGAGGTGGCGGCTCTCGTCGCCGTAGGGCGATTCCAGCTTGATGACGTCGGCGCCGAGGTCGCCCAGCAGGGTCGCGCCGTAGGGGCCGGCCAGCATGGTGGACAGGTCGAGTACGCGCAGGCCGGAGAGGGGCCCGGCAGACAGGTCGGTGCGGCTCATTTCGTGTTTCCTTTCGTTCAGTTGGCCAGTCCGGCCGCCTTGCTCAGGCCGCGGCGCCATCCTCGTGCAGCAGCTTCCAGACGCGGTGCGGCGAAGCGGGGGTCTCGAGCAGTTCCTTGCCCAGCGGCGCGAGCGCATCGTTGATCGCGCACAGGATCGTGGCCGGAGTGGTATGGATCGCGCCTTCGCCGCAGCCCTTGGCGCCCAGCGGCGACACCGGCGAAGGGGTGACGATGTGGTCCTTCTTCGTCATCGGCACTTCGTGGATGGTCGGCATCAGGTAGTCGACAAAGGTGCTCACCAGCGGCTGGCAGTCGGCGTCGTAGACGTATTCCTCGTACAGCGCCGCGCCCACGCCTTGGGCGACGCCGCCCTGCAGCTGGCCTTCCACGTTGGCCGGGTTGAGGCGGGTGCCGCAGTCGTCGACGATGAAGTAGTCGAGGATGGCGCTGCGGCCGGTGTCGCGGTCGATCTCGATCACGGCGACGTGGGTGGCGTTGGCTGCGGTCAGGTAGCTGCGGCAGCGGCCCTGGTCGTCCGGCGCGTTGCGGTTGGGCGCGGTCCATACGTAGGTCGCTTCCGGGCAGGGCTCGATGCCTGGCGGCAGCAGGTCGCTGCGCGACAGCATCAGCCCGGCGATCTCGGCCAGCGACATCGAGTGTTCGGGGGCGTCGATGCGGCGCAGGCAGCCGTTGCGCAGCTCGACGCCGCCTTCGGGCGCCTGCATGACATGCGCGGCGACCGTGCAGAACATCGCCCTGAGCTTCTCGCAGGCACCCAGGATGGCGCCGGTGACGGCGACGCCGAGGCGGCTGCCGCCCTGCCCGAAGTGGGGGACGGCGACGTCCGAGGGCGTGGTGGCGACGCGCACCTGTGCGATGTCGATGCCGAAGTAGTCGGCGGCGACCTGCGAGGCCACGGTGAACTGCCCCTGGCCTTGCAGGCTGAAGCCGACCGCCACCGTCACGCCGCCGAACAGGTCGACGGCGACCTTGACCCCTTCCGGCACGCCGACGCCGGGAACGCCCACGGTCGCGTAGGCGTTCCAGTCGAACACGCCCGGTTCCACCGTATTGACGACGCCGATCCCCACCAGGCGGCCTGCGGCGCGCGCTTCGGCCTGGAAGGCACGCAGGGCGTCGTAGTCGGCCATCTGCAGCACGCGGTCGAGGACCGCGTGGTAGTCGCCGCTGTCGTACTCGTTGCCGCTCGGCACGGTGTAGGGGAACTGCTCCGGGCGGATGTAGTTGCGCCGGCGCAGTTCGGCCGGGTCGATGCCCATTTCGCGGGCGGTGCAGTCCATCAGCGATTCGAGGACCAGGTTGTGCGGCGGGGGGCCGTAGCCGCGGTAGGGGTAGGTCGGCGCGCGGTTGGTGGCGACCAGGGTCAGCTCGTAGCCGGCGGCCTCGATGCGGTAGTTGCCGGTGAATGCGGCCAGCGGCTTGGCGGCGGAGATGGTGCCGTAGCCTTCGGCGCCCGCGCCCTGGTCGTCGACCAGGCGCACGCGAAAGCCGGTGACGGTGCCGTCGGCCTTGACCGCCAGCGCCGCGTCGTAATGGCGGTCCCAGGACTGCCCGCCGCCGGCGAGCAGGTATTCCATGCGGTCCTCGATGTACTTCACCGGCCGCCCGCCCGACTTGCGCGACAGCAGCGCGGCGATGTCGGTGCCGCGCGGGCCGCCCTTGCCGCCGAAGCCGCCGCCCTGCGGATGGGTGACGATGCGCACGCGGTTGACCGGCAGATTGAGCGAGGCGGCGCGGCCGATGGCCATGAAGCGGGGCGTCTGGTAGGCACCGTGGCAGACCAGGCTGTTGTCGGCGAGGTCCCAGCGGCAGACGCAGCCGAAAGTCTCGGTGGGGTTCGCACCGACCCGGTTCCAGCGGAAGCGCCGGCTGACCACGCGGTCGGCCTCGGCGAAGACGCGCTCGAGCTCGCCCCAGGTGTAAGTGCGGTCGAGCATGACGTTGGTGCCGCGTTCCTCGAAGACGAGCGGGGCGCCGCTCGCCATCGCCTGCCCGGCGTCGGCGACCGGCGGCAGGAGTTCGTACTCGATGTCGACCAGTTCGAGGGCATCCTCGGCGAGGTAGCGGCTGCTTGCGGCGACGGCCACGACCGGCTCGCCGACGAAGCGCACCTTGCCGACCGCCAGGCAGTAGTTGCCCCAGCCCTCGGGGGCGGTGAAACAGGGGTTGCACCAGCGCCCGACATCTTCGCCGGTGAGCACGGCGGCGACGCCTTCGGCGGCCAGCGCGGCGTCGACCTTCACCGACAGGATGCGGGCGTGCGGATGCGGGCTGCGCAGGATGGCGCAGTGCAGCATGCCGGGCAGGGAAAAGTTGTCGATGAACTCGACCGTGCCCGATACCAGTGCCGGATCTTCGACACGGTTCACCGCCTTGCCGACATAGCGCGATGCATCGTTGGGCATCTGTTCGGGCAGGGTGGGAATCTCGATTGCCATGGTGTCGTCGCCTTGGTGGTTTGCGCTGTGGAACGAAGGAGCCGGCTCAGGCCGGCGTCGACGGCTTCATCCGCTGCGCGGCCAGTTTCACGGAGTCGAGAATCGACTGGTAGCCGGTGCAGCGGCACAGGTTGCCGCCGAGGGCTTCCTTGATCTGCTCTTCGCTCGGGTCGGGCGTGCAGCGCAGCAGTTCGAGCGTGGTCATCATGAATCCCGGGGTACAGAAGCCGCACTGCAGGCCGTGGCCGTCCACGAAGGCCTGCTGGATCGGATGGAGCGCGCCGCTCGAGGGGTCGCGCAGGCCTTCGACGGTGGTGATCCCGCAGCCGTCGGCCTGCACCGCCAGCGTCAGGCAGGCGCGCGCGCTGCGCTCGTCGACCAGTACGGTGCAGGCGCCGCAGATGCCGTGCTCGCAGCCGACGTGGGTTCCGCCCAGGTTCAGTTCGTGGCGCAGGAAGTCGGCCAGCGTCAGGCGCGGCTCCACCTCGCGGACGTATCGGGTGCCATTCACCCGGACTTCGACGCGTTGCTTGTTCGGCATGCTTGTCCTCTCGCGTGGATTCAGTGCGGGCGCGCCGCTGCCTGGCCCAGCGCCCGGGCGGTGAGCACGCCGACCAGGTGGCGGCGGTAGGCGGACGAGGCGTGGATGCAGCTCATCGGATCGTCGAGCGCGGCGGCGGCTTCCTTGCTCGCCGCGTCGAACTGCGCGGCCTGCGCCGGGCGGCCTTCGAGCAGCGCTTCCGCCGCCGTGAGGCGCAGCGCGGTGGCCTGGACGCCGAATGCGGCGATGCGCACGTTGCGGCACAGTCCGGCGTCGACGTCGAAGGTGACGGTGACGCCTGCCAGCGCGAGGTCGCCGTTGCGCCGCGCGAATTCCTCGATGGCCCAGCGCCGACCCGCCGGGAAGGGCGCGAAGCGCACCGCGGTCAGGATCTCGGTCGGTTCGAGGGCGGTGGTCATGTAGGTGATGAAGAAGTCGGCCGCGGCAATGGTCCGGCTGCCGTCCGGCCCGGCTGCTTCGAACCCGGTGTCGAGCACGAGGGCGACGGCCGGGTACTCGGAGGCCGGGTCGGCGTGCGCGAACGAGCCGCCGACACTGCCGCGGTTGCGGATCTGGCGGTGGCCGACGAGTTCGGTGGCGGCCTGGAACAGGGGCTGGGCGCGCCTGACCAGGGCGGAATCGGCGGCGGCCTGTTTGCTCGTCATGGCGCCGATGGCCAGGGTGCCGGCCTCGTCTCGGATGTAGTCCAGCGTGCCCAGGCGGCGCAGGTCGACCAGGATTTCGGGCCGTGCGACGCGCAGCGCGAGCATCGGCATCAGGCTCTGCCCGCCGGCGAGGATCTTGGCGTCGCGGCCTTCGCCGTCGAGGCGGGCCAGCAGGGCGACGGCCTCGTCGATGGTCGCGGGCGCATGGTAGTCGAAGGGAGCCGGTTTCATGGTTTCATCTCTGGCGCAGGCCGGTTCGATGCATGTGGCCGACGATACGGGCTGCGTGCCGCGCTCGCATCACCCATACATGTGAACCGCCGGCGCGCGGCCGGGGGCTATTCGGCGTCGCGGCACAGGGCGTCGGTGTGGCAGTGGCGATCGACCACCCGGCCATGCTTGCCCAGGTAATGCACGGTGACCTTGGGCAGGTCCTCGAGCGGGGTGACGATCTCGTAGTGGCGGGTGTAGCGCGTCGCGGCGATCCGCCACTGGCCGTCCACCTTGCGATAGCGGTCGTGGTAGAAGGCGCTGCCGGTGGTGAACAGCCTGGTGCTCAGGTTGTAGAAGTTGTCGTGGAGGTACCAGATGCCTTCGGCCTCGGTCTCGCTGAGCACGGTGATCTCGGGATGGTGGCCGTTGTGCTGGGCGATCACCTCGGAATTGAAGTTGCGCCCGATGGCCTCGACATATTCGTCGCGCCCCTGCAGGCGCCATTCGTAGTCGCCGCCGATGAAGTGCACTTCCACCCCGGGGTCGAGCAGGCTGCCCAGCAGCGCCAGATCGGCGCTGTCGATGGCGCGGAAATAGGCGTGCTTGACGCGCTTGATCGCTTCGATGTCGCGCAGTTCGCGGACCTGCCGCTGCAGCTCGGCGAGGCTGGCGGCTTCGTTCCCGCCGCCGCCGGCGGCGGGAACGCTGGTGAGCAGGATGGTGCAGCAGCCGGCCAGGGCCGCTGCGGCGCGCAGTGAGATCGGTTTCATCGAGGAGCTTTCCGGTTGGCTGCCATTGCGGCGGCAGGTGGGTCTAGATGCCGCGGTAAGCCGGCTTGCGGCGTTCGAGGAAGGACTGGGTGCCTTCCTTCGCGTCGAGGGTCGAGGCCACGATGACGCCGGCGATGCCTTCGTAGTCGAGGATCTGCTCCAGCGTGGCGGTCTGCCCCATCAGCACCATGCGGCGTGCCATGCAGACGGCGACGCTGGCGCGGCTGGCCAGGGTGCGCGCGTACTCGAAGGCCGCCGCGAAGCTCTCGCCCGCCGGCACCAGCTCGTCGACGAGGCCCAGCGCCTTGCATTCCTCGGCGCCGAAGGTCCTGCCGCTCTCGACCATCATCAGCGCCGTGGGCAGGCCGACGATGCGCGGCAGGAACCAGGACAGGCCGCAGTCGGGCGCCACGCCGACGTTGGTGAAGATCGCCGACATCTTGGTCGTGGCGTCGGCGAAGCGGCGGTCGCACACCATGGCATAGGCCAGGCCGGCGCCGACCGCGTGGCCGTGGAGGGCGGCGACGATCGGCTTGTCCACCGCCACCATCTGGCGGGTGACGTCCATGAAGGGGCCGCCCGGCGTCATGCGCTGCGAGCGCGGAATCGGCCGCGAGGGGTCGGAGGTGCCCGGCATCGGGCGATCGCTGTCGCCGGCGATCCAGTCCACGTCGCCGCCGGCGCAGAACGAGCGGCCGGCACCGTGCAGCAGGATGCAGCGCACCTCGTCGACGTAGCGCAGGCGGCGCAGCAGCGCGGCGAGTTCCTCGACCAGCTCCCAGCTCAGCGCGTTGAGCTTGTCGGGCCGGTTCAGCGTGATGATGCCGACATTGTCCTCGATGCGGAATTGCAGATGGCGCAGTTCTTCGGTCATGCGTGGATCCTCGAAAAAGGGGGGCGGCGCCCGTCAGCGGAAGCGGGGGATGATCTCGTCGTCGTACCACTCGATCCATTCGAGGGTCTGCTCGAGGGTGTCGTGGCGCGGCGGCATCACCTGCACCGAAGTCGCGCCGGCTTTCTGCAGCGCCTCGATCTCGCGCAGCACGCCGTCGCGGTCGCTGGCGATCTGGGTCTGGCCGCGTTCGGCATGGGAGTAGTCGTCGACCTTGTAGGCGGTGGTGGTGACGAGGATCTCGAAGCGGTCCGCCTTGGCCTCGTAGGCGGGCAGGCTCTTCATGTAGGCGATGCAGCCGGGCAGGTCCTCGCTGGTCACCAGCCAGGGGATCCAGCCGTCGCCGTGCTCGGCGGCGCG
>NZ_BCUG01000034.1 GCF_001591165.1 Thauera butanivorans NBRC 103042 | reverse complement strand
AACCTTTGTAGGCGGTGGTGGTGACGAGGATCTCGAAGCGGTCCGCCTTGGCCTCGTAGGCGGGCAGGCTCTTCATGTAGGCGATGCAGCCGGGCAGGTCCTCGCTGGTCACCAGCCAGGGGATCCAGCCGTCGCCGTGCTCGGCGGCGCGGCGCATGGCGGGTTGCGAGTTGCCGCCGATGAAGATCGGCGGATGGGGCTTCTGCACCGGCTTGGGCTCGATCACGATGTCCTTGAAGCGGACGAATTCGCCCTCGAACGCGGGGGTGTCGGAAGTCCATGCCTCCTTCATCGCGGCGAGGTATTCGTCGGTCATCGCGCCGCGCTTGTGGAAGGGGATGCCGAGCGCCTCGAACTCCTTCTCCAGGTGGCCGACCGCGGTGCCGAGCGTGAAGCGTCCGCCGGCGAGGAATTCCATCGTCGCGATCTGCTTGGCCAGCAGCAGCGGGTGGCGGTAGGGCAGGGGCAGGATGTAGGTGAGCATGTGGATGCGCTGGGTCGCGCCCATCAGCGTCGCCGCGGCGGTGATGCTCTCGGCCCAGCGCGAACCCATGACTTCCTTCATCTCGGCCGGCATCACCAGATGCTCGGGGAGGGTGAGCCAGTCCCAGCTCAAGGCGTCGGCCTTGCGCGCATAACGCAGGATTTCGGCGCCGCCGGCTTTCGGCTCCCAGGGGGCCATCGCGGCCGGATAGGTGTTGAGGGCGGGTGTTGCCAGGGCGAATTTCATGTCGTGCGTCTCCGTGTTTGCTCAGTCTGGCGGATGGGGCCGGGCCGTGCGGCCGGCCGCGAGGCTCAGTAGATCACCTGCGATTCCTTCAGGCGTTGATATTCCTCGGCAGGCAGCTTCAGGATGTCGAGGAAGGCGCGGTCGTTGTCCTGGCCCATCACCGGGCCCGGCCTGACGACGGCCGGCGTGCGGCTCATCTTGACGTAGCCGCCGTACAGCGTTTCGTCGAAGCCGAGCGGATGCCGCACCTCGATGAAGGTCCCGCGGGCGCGGTAGTGCGGGTCGTCGAGCAGGTCGGCCACCGCCAGCACCGGCGTGGCGGCGACGCCGGCAGCCTGCAGGCGCGTGGCGAGGCTGCGGTCGTCGTGGCCGCGCGTCCATGCGGCGATTTCGGCATGGATGCGGTCGATCGCCTGCACGCGGCCGGCGACACTGGCCAGGGCCGGCTCGCAGGCCCATGCCGGCGAGCCCATCGCCTCGGCCAGCGCGGCCCACTCGGCGTCGCTGCCGACGGCGATGGCGATCCAGCGGTCGTCGCCGGCACACGGGAACACCCCGTGCGGCGCGGCCGCGCCGGTCGGATGGCGGTTGCCCCTGGGGCCGCCGGAGCGCCCGTTCAGCGCGTAGTCCATGTAGGCCGGGCCGACCATCTGCATCACCGCTTCCTGTTGCGAGAAGTCGATGTGCTGGCCTTGCCCGCTGCTGCGCCGGTGGTGCAGCGCGGCGAGGATCGCGAAACCGCCGAAGATGCCGGCGAAGGGGTCGGAATAAGCGTTCTCGACCGGGATCGGCGGCCCGCCTTCGTAGCCCACCAGGCTGTCCAGGCCGGTCAGCGAGGTCAGGCTGAGGCCATAGGTGCGCACGTGGTCCAGCGGCCCGTACAGCCCGGCGGCGGGCATCGAGAACAGGATGATGTCGGGCCTCGCCGCGCGCAGGGCCTCGTAGCCGAAGCCGAGGCGCTCCATGACGCCGGGGCCGAAGTTCTCGATGACGACGTCGGATTCGGCGATCAGCTTCATCACCAGCTCGCGGCCCTCGGCGTGCTTCAGGTCGACCATCACCGAACCGTTGCCCGCCCAGCAGGCGTGGTTCGACAGGCTGCGGTCGGGGCCGGGCACCCCTTCGGCGAACGGCGGCAGGTTGCGCGTCATGTCGATGCGGGCGCGAGACTCGATCTTCAGCACTTCCGCGCCGAGAAAGCCGAGGGTCTGGCCGACCACCGGCCCGGCCCACACCCAGCCGAAGTTGATGATGCGGATGCCTTGCAGCGGGAGCGTGTTCGTCATGGCGTGGGTCCGGGTTGGTCCGTCAGAGGGCGCCGAGCGCCTGCAGGCGCGTGATTTCGGCTGCCGGCAGGCCGAGCAGGCCGCCATAGATGTCCTGGTTGTGCTGGCCGAGCAGCGGTGCCGGCGAATGCGGCCCGCCCGGGCTGGCGGGCAGCTTGAAGGGGGCGCCCAGGCTGCGCACGCGGCCGAGCGCGGGATGGTCGATGTCGACGAAATGGCCGCGTGCCTGCAGGTGGGGGTGGCGTGCGGCCTCCTCGACGGTGAACACCGCCGTCACCGGGCAGCCTGCGGCCTGGCACATCTCCATGATCTCCATCTTGCCGTGCGCCATCAGCCAGTCGCGCATCAGCTCGTAGATGAGATCGGCGTTCTGCGCCCGGGTGTACATGTCGTCGAACATGTCGAGCCGGGCCCATTCCGGGTCGCCCATCACCTTGCACAGGCCTTTCCACTGGCCGGGTTCGAGGGCCAGCATCCAGACGTGGCCGTCCTTGCACGGCAGGATGGTGGCGGGTGCGCCGAGCGGCATGCCGACGCCGGTGCGCGAGTCCGAGCGCCCGTCCTGGGCGAGGCCGCCGATGTTCTGGCCGCCGACGAAGGCAGCGGCGATCGCTTCGGCGCAGGACACGTCGACCTGCTGGCCGCCGCCAACGGCGTCGCGGCCGAAGACGGCAGCGAGCCCCCAGGCCGCCGCGGTCACCGAACCGAAATAGTCGGCCGAGAAAGTGCCGTGTTCGAGCGGCATCTCGCGCGGCCGGCCGCAGTAGCGCGCGCTCGCCCCCGACAGGTGGTAGGCGTTGAGGTCGTAGCCGTTCCAGCCGCTATAGGGGCCGGTCTGCCCGAAGGGCGTGATCGAGATCATCACCAGCCGCGGGTTGAGCGCGGCAAGCGTGGGGTAGTCGAGCTGCCACTGCCGCATCCGCGCCGGCAGGTTGTTCTCGACCAGCACGTCGGCCTTGCCGATCAGTTCGAGGAACAGGCGCCTGCCTTCGGGATGCTCGACGTTGCAGGTGACGCCGCGCTTGTTGGTGTTGTGGAAGAAGAACAGGCCGCTGCGTTCGCGGTCGGGGACGTCGTCCGGGTAGGGGCCGCTGGCGCGCGCGGCATCGCCCGCGGGCGGTTCGACCTTGATCACGTCGGCGCCGTAGTCGGCGAACAGGCGGGCGCAGTGCGGCGCCGAGACGCCCTGGCCGAAATCGATCACGCGCAGGCCGGCCAGGGCTGCGGGGCGGATGGTGGTCGTGCCGCTGCTCATCTTGTGGCTCCTCGTTCAGGGTTCGAAGCGGAGCAGTTTGTCCGCGGCGTGGGTGAAGTCGCGCACCGTGCCGGCGCTGCGCAGGGCGCGTTCCACCGCGCCGGGGTTGTACGAATAGCAACTGCCCTGCGGCATGCCGTCGGCGATGCCGGGGTTGGCCTCGGGCGGGTCGAAGCTGAAGCGCCGGCTCTGGGCGACGAAGTAGGCGCGCTGCAGGGCGATCGCGGCTTCGAGTTCCGGTCCGTCGAAGCAGGCGGCGGCCCAGGCGTGGAAGCCGCGCATCATCGGCTTGCCGGCGAGCGCCGGCGGCGCCACGACGTGGTGTGCCTCGACTTCCCAGGCGTGGACCTGGCGGCCGTTGCAGCGGATGTCGACGCGTGCCGGCCGCCCCTTGTCGTCTTCCACCGCCATGTCGTACTCGAGCACCGCGTCGCTGTGCCCGGCGTGGCTGACCGCGAGGGCAGCCATGTCGAACAGGTGGGTGCAGTTCTCGCCGGGCACGACGCGGTCGCGCAGCGCCTGCATGGGACTGTCGAGCCTGTGGCCGACGATGCGCTGCAGCGGGCCGGCCGCCTCGGGGCAGGTGTCGAAGGGATGGCGCAGGGCATCCACGCCGATGTCCGTCACCCGTTCGCCGTCGTGGCGCAGCTGGATGCGAAAGCCGTGGTTGCCGTCCTCGAGGGCGACGCTGACCGTATTTGCGGCAGCATGCAGGCGGATGCGCCGGCGGAACACGCCGGCGCCGTAGCTGGGGTTGGGTCTGGCCATGGTGCTTGCCGCTCCGTTCCGCGCCTGCCCGGCGGCTAGACCGTGAAAGGGTCGTCGATGCTGCGCCCGCTGCCGTCGAGCACCGCTGCGGCGACCAGGTCCTCGAGATGGCGCGAGTCCCACCAGTTCATCTGCAGCTGCTTGGCGCGGCGGTAGTAGAGCTGGATGTCGTAGTCGAGGGTGAAGCCGATGCCGCCGTGGACCTGCTGCGCCATCGCGGTGACGTCGCGGAAGGCTTTCGCGGCGAAAAGCTTGGCCATCGGCGCGAGGCGGTCGATGGGTTTGCCCGCCGCGTGCGCCCAGGCGGCCTCGAGCACGAGCGTCCTGGCGCCCTCGACCACGGTGCTGGCGTCGGCCATGTAATGGGCCAGGGCCTGGAAGGCGCCGATCGGCTTGCCGAACTGTTCGCGGTCCTTCGAATACTGCACGGTGATCTCGAGCGCGCGCTCGGCGCCGCCGGCGGCCCAGGCGGCCAGCAGCACGATGCCTTCGCGCATGGCGGCGTTCCATGCCGCCCAGCCGGCGTGCTCGGCGCCGACGCGGGCCGAGCGGGGGATGCGCACCTTGTCGAAAGTCAGCTTGTACTGGGTGTCCGAAGCCATCGAGCGCTGCTGTTCGTAGTGCAGGCCCGGGCTGTCGGCATCGACGACGAACAGCGAGATCGCTTCCGCGCCTTCGCCGGTACGGGCCAGCACCAGCAGCCGGTGCGCGGCGCGGGCATGAAATACGTGCCGCTTCACCCCTTCGAGCAGGTAGTGGTCGCCGTCGGGCTGCGCGCGCAGCTGCACCCCGGCGGGACCGAAGCCGCCGTCCGCTTCGAGCCAGGCCGGCACCACGATCTGCTCGCCGGCGGCGATCGCGGGCAGCAGTTCGGCCTGCCAGGCGCCGTCGCCGGCGTGCACCAGGGCGCCGGCGCTCATCAGGGTGCTGTCGAAATAGGGCCCGGGGGCGAGGAAGCGCCCGAGCTGTTCGTAGATGACGGCGCAGTCGAGCAGGCTCAGGCCCATGCCGCCGTGCGCTTCGGGAATGCGCATGCCGAGCAGGCCGGTCTGCTGCATCTGTGCCCACAGGTCGGCGGGCATGCCGACCGGGTCGTTCTCCATTGCGCGCACCACGTCGATGCCGCTGTAATCGCTGCACAGATCGCGGGTCATGTCGCGGAGCATGTTCTGTTCGTCGGTGAACTTCAGATCCATGTGTGGCCTCTATCGGTTTCGTGAGCGGCCCGTCGGGGCCTGGCTGTGTGAGTGGATCAGGGTTGCCAGCGGGCGCCCCTGCGTTTCCAGGGGTTGTCGGCGGCATCGGCGGGAACGGCGACGCGGGCCGTGCCGACGGTGCGGGTCTGCCCGTCGACGCTGATGTCGAGTTCGAGATCGACCCAGCCGCAGCCTTCGCCGTCGGTGGCGAGTGCGGTGATCGTGCCGTCGAAGCGCATCTCGTCGCCGGGGAACACCGGCGTCTTCATCTGGAAGGAGAGGCGCCCGAGGCGGCCGAAAGGCCCTGTCCAGTCGGTGATGTAGCGCTCGAACCAGGCGGCGTTGTTGGGCGTGTTGATGAAGATGTCGCGCGTGCCGTTGCGCTCGATGGCGAAATCCTTGTCGTGGTGCATCGGCCGCCAGTCGCGGCTGGCGAGCGCGCCCAGCACCACCGTGGTCGCCGTCACCCGGTGGCTGAGCGGGGGCAGGCGGCCGCCCACCTCGAGGTCGCCGAAGAGCAGGCGCGGCGTGCTGTTCGTGTTCATTGTCCGGGCCTCCGGTAGCCGAGGAAGGTGTAGCTTTCGGTGCCGACCCAGTCGCCGTGCTGGTTGGTGCTGCGCACATCCACCGTCCAGAAGCGGCCGGTACCCAGGCGGGTCTGCTTGAGCGGGCCGATCGAGCGCACGATCTGGCAGGTCGTGAGCACGTCGCCGATGCGCACCGGTTCGCCGAAGCTGGCCTCGTTGCTGGCGACCACCGCTTCGGGCAGCGCGAGCAGCGCCTTGAGGTCGAAATGCGCCTGCATCGCCTTGCGTTCGCCGCTCGCGCCCGGCGCCCAGTAGTGCGGCCTGAACCACACCGACAGCATCGTCGGCGGCGCGATCCGGCCGCCGGCGACGGCTTGCGCGGTTTCGTCGTCCCAGTACAGGGGGTTGCCGTTGCCGACGGCCGCGCAGGTGTTGTAGACGTAGCCGATCTCGATCGGGAATTCGCTGCGCGCCTCGTACATCGGCACGCCGATCATCTTGCGCACGGCGTCCGGCAGGTCGTCTGCTGCACTCATGAAGCTTCGCTCCTTGAAGTCTTGTCCTTGGCGGCGGAGGGATGGGCGGTGCCGCTCATTCGACGCAACCCTCTGCACGCAGCGTTTCGATCTCGGCTGCGCTCAGTGCGGCGGCGCGCAGGATTTCGTCGGTATCGGTGTGCCCCGGGCGCGCAACGGCGTGCGGCGGGACATTGCGCTCGCTGCCGGCGAGCAGGGGGGCGAGCTGCTCGAACTCGCCATGTTCCGGATGCAGCGCGGCGGTGAAGCTGGCGCGCGCGCGCAAGTGTGGATCGGCGCACACTTCCGGCACCGACAGCACCGGTGCGACGCAGGTGTCCGCAGCGGCCAGCAGCGCCACCCATTCGTCGCGGTCGCGGCTGAGGAAGCGGGCGCGGAAGGCGCTGCGCATGTCCGCCTGGGCCGCGGCGTCGTACTGGCGCTCGGCGAACTGCCCGAGTTCGAGCAGGGCGCACAGCTTGCGGAAGAAGTGGTTCTCGATCGCGCCGACGGACAGGAACCTGCCGTCGCGCGTGGCATAGACGCCGTACCAGGCGTACCTGCCGGTGAGCACGCCCGAGCCCGGGCCGGTGTCCTCGCCGGTGGCGAGGTACTGGTCCACGTACAGCGACATCAGGTTGAGCATGCCGTCGGTGACCGACACGTCCAGGTACTTGCCGCGGCCGCTGTGGCTGCGCTCGAGCAGCGCGGCGAGGATGGACAGCGCGGCATGCATGCCGCCGCCGGCGCCATCGGCGACGGTCGCGCCGGGCAGCGCCGGGACGCCATCGGCATCGCGCGCGCTGCAGGCGAGATAGCCGCTGACGGCCTGGTAGTTGATGTCGTGCCCGACCCAGCCGGCGTAGGGGCCGTCCTGCCCGTAGCCGCTCGTCGAGCAGTACACCAGGCGCGGGTTGAGCGCGCACAGTTCCTCGTGGCCGATGCCGAGCCGCGCGGCGACGCCGGGGCGGTAGCTCTCGATGAAGACGTCGGCGCAGGAGGCCAGGTGGCGCATCAGCTTGCGGCCCTTTTCCGCCTTCAGGTCGACACGCATGCGGCGCATGCCGCGCCCCGCGCCGTAGGCATGGAACACCGGGTCGACCTGCTTGGCGCCCCTGGCCTGCACCGGGGCGACCTTGATCACCTGCATGCCGAAGTCGGCCAGCAGGCGCGACGCGCGCGCGGCGGGGCCGACGCTGGCGAGATCGAGAACGATGAGGTCCTTCATCGAGGTCATGCGTTTCGTCCCGCTTACTCAGAAGTTCTTCGGCAGGCCGAGCTTGCGCTTGGCGATGATGTTCTTCTGCACTTCCGAGGCGCCGCCGCCGATGGTGTCGATCACCGTGTAGGTGTAGCAGCTCTCGGCGCGGCCGCGCAGCGGGGCGTCCTCGGTGCCCAGCGCCAGCTGTGCGCCGGGGCCGACGATGTCCATGGTGGCGTCGGCGATGCGGCGCGACAGCTCGGTGGCATAGAGCTTGTACTGGGAAGCTTCGTTGGTCGGCGTCTTGTCGCTGTTGAGCGCGGCATCGACGAACCTGATGCTGAGCACGCGCGCCACTTCGCATTCGGTGGCGAGCTGGGCGATGCGCTGGCGGATGACGGGGTCTTCGCGCAGCGGCCTGCCGTCGCGGCTCGCCGTGCGCACGTGGTCGCACAGCAGTTCCATGCGGCCGCGGATCGGCGACAGCGTGAACATCGTGAAGCGCTCGATGTCCAGCGCCTCGGCGATGTACTGGAAGCCCTTGTTGAGCTCGCCGACGCGGTAGTCGTCATGGACGAAGACGTTGTCGAAGAACACCGCGTTGGTGCGTTCGTTGCCCATCGTGTACATCGGATGGAGGGTGAGCCCGGGGTGGTTCATCGGCACCAGGAACAGCGAAATGCCGTGGTGCTTGGGCGCGTCGGGATCGGTGCGCGCGCCGACCCAGTACCAGTCGGCGAAATGCGCGGAAGTGGTGAACACTTTCTGGCCGTTGAGCATCCAGCCCTCGCCGTGGCGCTCCGCCTTCAGGCGCATCGCGGCCGAATCGGAGCCGGCGTTCGGTTCGGAATAGCCGACGGCGAATTCGATCGATGCGTCGAGAATCTTCGGCAGGAATTCGGCCTTCAGTTTTTCCGAGCCGACCTTGATCAGCGTCTTGCCGATGATGCCGATGCCCTTGCCGATCTGCGGTGCGCCGACGGAGGACAGTTTTTCATTGAGCAGGTATTCGTAGAATCCCGCGCCGTCCTGGCCGCCGTACTTCTTCGGCCAGGTGATGCCCAGCCAGCCGCGGGCGGCGAGCTTCTTCATGAAGGCGCGGCGCTCGGGCGTGTCGCATACTTGAGCCATGTTTTCGCGCGTCACGTCCATCACCTGCGGATCATGATTCTCGGCGAGAAAGCGATCGACCTCGCGCAGAAACTCGCATTCCTGTTCCGAAAACTCGAAATCCATGATTGCCCTCTGAATGATTCCTGAAAAAACGGTTCGCATGAATCGCGTCGCATGCCCCCGATACCGGATTCCATTCTAGCCAGCGCAAGAAAAGCCGGTTTCGCCGCCGGGTTTCGGAAGTGGCCGGAGTAATGGCAGATGCGGACATCTCCTGTGTGCAGCCGGATGGGAGGAATGGAGTCTTTGCAATGAAGGCGAATTGCGGCAATGGCGATGCAGAAATTCGCGCGGCGGCACGCTGTCCGGAAATGAAATGGCTAAGGCCCCAACTGATTCGATGGCCGCCGCCCCGGATGAATGCGCCCGATTAGACTGCGTGGCAGATCGTGCGGAATCGCGCCAGTGGCCCGGCGGCCGATGCCGAATCGGATCAACATGAATCAAGGAGCGAATGCCATGGCTGTCGTGCTGTTTTCCTGGGGTGAAAAAATCGAGGGAGGGGCTGCGGAGGCCCTGACCCTGGCTGCCGACCTGGCTGCTGGGCGTGGCCTCGAGCTGCGCTGGGCGGTGACTGCGGAGCTGGAGCGGGAGGCCGCCGCCCTTGCGGCGCTGCATGGCGTGCGCCACGTTGACGTGATCGACGTCTCGCCGCAGGGCGTGGATGCCCGCGTCGCGGTCCTTGCCGGCTATTGCCGGGCGCAGATGCCCGAACTGGTGCTGTTCAACCAGACGGTCGAGGGCCGCGTCGTCGCTGCGCGCGTGGCCGGCCGCCTCGGCCTGCCGGTGCTGGCCAACGTGGTGGCGCTGGCCGGCGCCGAGGGAGGCCTGAAGGCGGAGGTCAGCGCCTATGGCGGCGACACCCGTGCCGAATACCTGCTGACGGCGCCGCGCAACGTGCTGTCGGTGGTCACCACTGCGCTGGCGGCGCGCAAGGCGGCGACGGCCTGCGAGGTGGAGATCAGCCGCGTCGCGGTGGATGCCGGCGCCGCCACGCCCGGCTTCGAGCTCGTATCGGCGCCGCAGGTGCCGGAACAGCGGCTGGAGGATGCGGAGATCATCGTCTCCGGCGGCCGCGGCCTGGGCAAGCGCGAGAACTTCGAGCTGGTCAAGCAGATGGCCGATGCCCTGGGCGGCATGTGGGGCGGCTCGCGCGCGATCGTCGACGACGGCTGGATCGATTCGTCGCACCAGGTCGGCCTGACCGGCAAGATCACCCGCCCCGGCCTCTACATCGCGGTCGGCATCTCCGGCGCCAGTCAGCACATGGCGGGGTGCTCGGCGGCGAAGACCATCGTCGCCATCAACAAGGACCCCGATGCCGCGATCTTCCGTTACGCGCGTTACGGCGTGGTCGGCGACTGCGTCGAGCTGCTGCCCGAGCTGATCCGCGCGGCCCGGGCCTGAGGAGGGAACGATGAGCGAATTGCGCGAACCTTGCGTGCCCGGCCTGTTCACCGAGGAAGGGGGGGCAAGCCTGCTGGGTGCCCGCTGCCGAAGCTGCGGGACGCCGTACTTTCCGGCGCCTTCCCATTGCCGCAATCCGTCGTGCGCGGAATCGGCGCTGGAGCCGCAGGCCTTCGGTGGCGGCGGAACGCTGTGGAGCTATTCGGTGGCGAACTTCGCCCCGCCTGCGCCGCACAGGTTCGATGAGCCGTTCCGGCCCTATGTGATCGGGGTGGTCGATCTGGACCAGGGGCTGCGGGTGGTGGGGCAGATGGTGGGCGAGGCGGCCGACATGCGTGTCGGCGCCCGCGTCGATCTGGTGGTGGCACCGATCTATCACGAGGACGGGAAGGCTTTCACTTCCTGGAAATTCGAGCTGAGCCGGGGGAGCAGGGAACATGCGTGAAGTCGTGGTGCTGGGAGTGGGCATGCACCGCTTCGGCAAGACCGGGGACGAGGCCGTGGGCAACAAGTCGGTCACCGAACTGTGCCGGGCGGCGGTGGACATGGCGCTCAAGGACGCGGGCGTGTCGTGGCGGCAGATCGAGGCGGTGTCGGCCGCCAGCTCCCGCTTCTCCGGGGGCAAGGGCTGGGGCCTGAACGGCAACGACGTGGTCGAGGATCTCGGCGGCACCGGCGTTCCGGTCTACAACCTTTCGGCCGGCTGCGCGGCGGGCGGCAACGCCTTCAACGTGGGCTACTCGCTGGTGGCGGGCGGCATCTACGACATGATGCTGGTGGTCGGCGGCGAGGTGATGCCCAGGGGCATGATCCAGACTTCCGGCGTCGAGGATGCCGCCGATCCCGAATTCCTGCGCCAGCGCTGCGTCGGCATGCCGGGGCCGTCGTTCTGGGCCACGCTCGCGCGCCGCCGCATGCACGACCATGGCACCACCGAAGAACAGATGGCCAGGGTCACGGTCAAGGCCCGCCAGTGCGCGGTGGGCAATCCCTACGCGCGCTTCCGCAAGGCGGTGACGGTGGAGGAGGTGCTGGCCTCGCCCTACGTCAGCGATCCGCTGCGCCTGTTCGAGATCTGCCCGGTGTCCAATGGCGCCGCTGCCGCGGTCATCTGTTCGGCGGCGATGGCGCGCCGCTTCACGCGCAGGCCGATCACGGTGGCGACCAGCACCGTGGCCACGATCGCCTTCGACGACGCGCTGCCGCGCAGCCTGGCGGGGCCGGTGCCGGCGGGTCCGAGCCTGCATACCGAGGCCAGGGCGGCGGTGCTGCGCGCTTTCGAGCGCGCCGGCATCGGTCCGCGCGAGATCGGCTTCACCGAGCTGCAGGACAACACCTGCTATTACGAGCTGGCTTTCCCCGAGGAGTGGGGGCTGTGCGAAGCGGGCGAGGCGGAGCGCCTCGTCGAGGCCGGCGAGACCGCGCCCGGCGGCCGCATGCCGATCAATCCTTCGGGCGGCTTCGTCTCCTTCGGCGAGGCCACGACGGCAATGGGCGTGTTCCAGATTGCCGAGCTGACCTGGCAGCTGCGCGGCGAAGCCGGGGCGCGGCAGGTGCCGGATGCGCGCGTCGGCCTGGCGCAGACGAACGGCCTCGGCGGCAATGCCACGGCCGCCATTCTCAAGCGCTGAGCCGGCCGTGCGAGGCCGGCAGCCGGGCAGAGACTGAACAGGGATGTCGCAGATGTCTTCTCCATCGGTGATCGAATATTTCATCCTCGCGCTGCTGCTGAGCGCGGCCCTCGCTGCCCTCGTCCTCGGCTTGCGCCGCTACGGCCGGCGCATCGGGCAGGGCCGCGCCGGGCCGCCTCCCGCTGCGGGGCGGAGCTTTGCCGGGCGGGCGTTCAATGCGCACAGCTTCGTGCGGCGCGCGCTGCTGGCCGAGCGCCTGTGGAAGCGCCCGGTGGCCGGCCTGGCCCATGCGCTGCTGCTGGGCGGGGCGGTGGTGGCGATCGTCGGCCATGCGAGCTTCGCGCTGAGCTTCGTCGGCGTGGATGTCTATGCGGGCTGGTTCGGCACCGTGGTCATGCGCTGGGCGCGCGAGCTGGCCGGCCTGGCGATGCTGTCGGGTGCCGCGTTCTTCCTCCTGCGCCGCCTCGGCCGCTTGCCGCGCCTGGTCGAGGGCGGAGAGCGCAAGGGTTTCGTCGCCATGGAGGTGCTGCTGCTGCTGACGGTCGTCGCCGGTTTCGTCGCCGAGGCCTTCAGGCTGGCGACGCTGCCGGCGGCGCCGGCCGGAGAGTTCGTCGGCAGCGCGCTGGCGGCAGGGCTGGCCGGGCTGGACGCCGCAAGCCTGGCTTGGGGAGAAACGCTGATGTGGTGGGGGCATGGTCTGCTGGGCGTGAGCTTCATCGCGCTGATCGCCTATACGCCGCTGTCGCACATGCTGCTCGGCCCCGCCAACTCGGCGCTGGCGCGGCCGCGCCCGGGCATCCAGCTCGCGCCGATCGATTTCGACGCCGACGAGGATTCGCTGCGCCTGGGCGCCACCCGCCTGAGCGAGCTGCCGCGCAAGAGCCTGCTCGACCTGTCGGCCTGTCTCGGCTGCGGCCGCTGCCAGGAAGTCTGCCCGGCGGCGCAGACGGGCAAGGCGCTGTCGCCCAAGAAAGTCATGCTGACCTGTGCCGAGTATCTCGAGCAGGGCCGGGCCGACGACGCGCAGCTGATCGACGAGGTCGGCAGCGAAGCCATCTTCGACTGCACGACCTGCGCCGCCTGCGTGGAGGAATGCCCGGTGAGCAACAGCCCGGCGGAGATCATCCTGGAATTCCGCCGCAACCTGGTGATGGACCGTTCCGAGATGCCGGACACGCTGGCGCTGGCGAACCGCAACCTGGAGGCGCGCGGCCATCCCTTTGCCGGCACTTCGGCCAACCCGGACGACTGGTGCAAGGGGCTGGACATCCCCTTGTTCGAGGCGGGCAAGACCGAATACCTGCTGTGGCTGGGCTGCGCGGTGACCTACGAGGAGCGCGCGCAGGAGGTCGCCCGCGCCATGGTGCGCATCCTCGAGGCCGCGGGCGTGTCCTACGGCGTGCTGGGCGAGGCGCGCTGCACCGGCGATCCGGCGAAGATGGCGGGCAACGAGATCCAGTTCGTGGACATGGCGCAGGACAACATCGAAGCCTTCGGCGAGCGCGGCATCCGCAAGGTGATCACGATGTGCGCGCACTGCTTCAACAGCTTCGACCGCTACTACCCGGAACTGGGAGCGGACTGGGTGACGATTCCGCACTCCGTGCTGATCGAGGAACTGATCGCGCAGGGCCGCCTGCAGGTGGCGCGTGACGATGCCGAACTGATCACCTTCCACGACCCGTGCTACCTCGCGCGCCACAACGACATCGTCGAGGAGCCGCGCAAGGTCCTGTCCGCGCTCGGCACGCTGATCGAGATGCCGCGCAGCAGGAAGGACAGCATGTGCTGCGGCGCCGGCGGCTGCAACTACTGGAGCGCGGGCAACAGCGGCAGCGCGCGCATCAACGACGTGCGCACCCGCGAGGCGCTCGACACCGGTGCGGGCAAGATCGCCACCTCGTGCTCGTTCTGCCTGCTGATGCTCGGTTCGAGCGCGTCGCGCGAGGGGCCGGAGCGCAAGGTGTTCGATGTCGCCGAACTGGTGGCGGAGAGGATATTGCCGGCGGCCGGGCGCTGAGCGCTTGCCGGCGGCGTGAAAGAACCCTTCGTCCCCCGCCGCTTGGCCTGGTCGTCCGTTCAGACGATGAGCGCCTTTCCGGCGTGTGGGAAATTGCCTCCGTCGCGGTAGAACCATGCAGCGGAAAAATGCCTTTCCCGGCGATCACGGAGGACACGAAAATGGGCGTAGTTGGAGAAGATCACGTTCTTGGCAATGCGGCCGAGGACTACATGACGCTGGAGGCGGTCGAGCTGCTGGCGCGGGCCAGGGCGATGGTGCCGACGCTCGCCGAACGTGCGCTCGAAGCCGAGCGCGCCGGCATGGTGCCGGCCGACACGGTGCGGGAGATGAACGAGGCGGGCCTGTTCCGCGTGCTCCAGCCCAGGCGCTTCGGCGGCTACGAACTCGATCCGCGCGTGTTCTACCGCATCCAGATGACGCTCGCCGAGGGCTGCATGTCCACCGCCTGGATCTACGGCGTGATCGGCGTGCACAACTGGCAGCTGCCGCTGTTCCCGGAGCAGGCCCAGCAGGACGTGTGGGCGGAGGGCACCTCGGTGCTGATCGCCTCGACCTACATGCCGACCGGCAAGGCCGAGCCGGTCGAGGGCGGCTACCGCTTCTCCGGGCGCTGGGGCTTCTCGAGCGGTGTCGATCATTGCGACTGGATCTTCCTCGGCGGCCTGCTGCCGAAGAAGGACGGCTCCGGCGCGCTGGAGCACGCCACCTTCCTGCTGCCGAAGTCGGACTTCCGCATCGAGCGCAACTGGGACGTGCTCGGCCTGCGCGCCACCGGCAGCCACGACATCGTGGTCGATGGCGCCTTCGTCCCGGCGCATCGCACCCATCACACCAACGACCACAGCGATGCCGGCTGCCCCGGCCGCCAGACGAATCCGGGCTGGGTGTACAGGATTCCCTTCACCCAGGTCTTCCAGCGCGCGGTGTCGTCGGCCTGCATCGGCGCCCTCGACGGCGCGATCGCCAGCTTCCGCGAGCGCGCCGCTGCCCACGTCGGCAAGCACGGCGCGAAGACGGCGGAGGACGTCAATGCGCAACTGGCGGTGTCCGAGGCGATGATGGCCTCCGACCAGCTCAAGCTGGTGCTGTTCCGCAACTACGCCCGCATCGTCGAGTGCGCCAGGACGGGCGCGCAGATGACGGTCGAGGAGCGCCTGATGCAGCGCGCCCAGGCCTCCCAGGTGCCCAAGCTGTGCGCCGCGGCGGCCAGCGAGCTGATGCGCGCCGGGGCCGCGTCGGGGATGTACAAGGGCAACCCGATCGAGCGTGTGTTCCGCGACATCCACCAGGCGCGCGGCCATATCGCCAACAACAGCGATGCCTATGCGCGCGCGCATGGCGCGGTGATGCTCGGCCTGCCCAACGCCGATCCGTACATCTGAGCGCCGGCTGCGAAAGGAGCAGGTGAGGACATGACAGCCCAGCACTATCATCGCCTGAAGGTCAGTGCGGTCATCGACGAAACGCACGACGCCAGGTCGCTCGTATTCGAGGTGCCGGCCGAACTGGCCGACGCCTTCAAGTACCGCCCCGGGCAGTTCCTGACCCTGCGGCTTCCGGTGCTGGGCCGCCACCTGCCGCGCTGCTACTCGATGTCGAGTGCGCCCACGCTCGATGCCAGCCTGCGCGTGACGGTCAAGCGCGTCAGCGGAGGGCGGGGCTCGAACTGGGTGTGCGACAAGATCCGTCCCGGCGATGTACTCGAGGTGCTGGCCCCGGCCGGAGTATTCACCCCGGTTTCGCTGCAGGAAGATTTCCTGCTGTGCGCCGGCGGCAGCGGCATCACGCCGGTGTTCTCGATCCTGCGTTCGGCGCTGGCGCACGGGCAGGGGCGGATCCGGCTGCTGTACGCCAACCGTGACGAGCGTTCGGTGATCTTCCGCGACGAACTCAATGCCCTCGCGGCCCAGCATCCTGCCCGCCTGCAGGTGATCCACTGGCTCGATTCGGTGCAGGGCGTGCCCTCGGTCGCGCAACTGACCGAGCTTGCGCGACCTTTTGCTGCGGCGCAGGCCTTCATCTGCGGGCCGGCGGCCTTCATGGACGCGATGGTTTCCGCGCTGGAGTTGGCCGGCGTGGATGGCGAGCGGGTGCATGTCGAGCGTTTCGTATCGCTGCCCGACGAGGAGGACGTCGCCGCGATCAAGGCCGCGGCGCCTGCGCCGGCGGCGGCGATCGAGTCTGCCACGGTGGAGATCGAGCTCGATGGCGAAGTGCATGTCCTCGAAGTCGCCGGTACCGAAACCCTGCTCGAAGCGGCGCTCAAGGCCGGCGTCGCCGCCCCCTATTCGTGCCAGGCGGGGATGTGCGCATCGTGCATGTGCCAGGTGATCGAAGGCGAAGTCCACCTGCGCCACAACGAAGTCCTCGATGCCAAGGACCTGGCCAAGCGCTGGACCTTGTGCTGCCAGGCGCTGCCTGTCAGCGGGCGTGTCAGGGTGCGTTTCCCCGGCTGAGAGGGTGTGTGCGGCGAAGCGAAGAGGCGGCCGCGTGGCCGCTTTTTCCGTCTACGGCCGCCGCCGTCCGCTCGCCGCCCGTTTCTTAGTCTCAACGGACGATGGCGGCCGGGGGCGGATTTCCTACCCTTGTCCGGAAGGCGCAAGTCCGACTTTCCGGATACAGGCAAGAGGAGATATTCATGACCGGTCGTTTGCAGGGCAAGGTGGCTTTCGTGACGGGCGGCGGCAGCGGCATCGGCGCCGCCACCGCGGAGCGCTTCGCGCAGGAAGGGGCGATGGTGGTCGTTTGCGGCCGGCGCCGCGAGCCGCTGGATGAAGTCGTCGCGCGCATCGGCGCGGCGGGCGGCGAGGCCGAGGCGGTGGTGGCCGACGTCAGCGACGAGACCGGCTTCACCGCCGCGCTGGAAGCCGTGGCCGCACGCCACGGGCGCTTCGACATTCTGGTCAACAACGCGATGGCCTACACCTGGGGCAGCATCGAGGAGATGTCGACCGCCGACTGGCACGCCAATTTCAGCACCTCGGTCGACGGCACCTTCTGGGGCACGCGTGCCGCGATGCGGCTGATGAAGGGCAAGGGCGGCGCGATCGTCAACGTGTCGTCGATCTGCGGCCAGCTCGGCACGCCGTGGATGGCGGGTTATTCCGCGGCCAAGGCGGCGGTCGACAATTTCTCGCGCGCGGCCGCGGCCGAAGGCGCGGCGCACGGCATCCGCGTCAATGTGGTGATCCCCGCCGTCGTCGAGACGCCGGCCACCGCCGGCATGCTGGCCGACGAGGCTTCGCGCCGGAACACCGAGAAGCTGATCCCGATGGGGCGCGTTGGCCAGCCCGAAGAGCTGGCCAACGCCATCCTGTTCCTCGCCAGCGACGAGGCGTCCTACATCACCGGCGCCAGCCTGCCGGTCGACGGCGGGCGCTCGTCGGTGCTGGTGACCGCGCTGTGAGTGCTGCCATGGCCGCTTTCCCGCATTTGTTCAGTCCGCTGAGGCTGGGCGAGCTCGAACTCGCCAATCGCATCGTGATGGCGCCGATGACGCGCAACCGGGCCGATGCCGCCGGCGTGCCGACCGAACTGATGGTGGCGCACTATGCCCAGCGCGCCGATGCCGGCCTGATCGTGGCCGAGGGCGCCTGGCCCAGCGCCACCGGCCAGGCCTATTGCCGCCAGCCGGGCATCGCGACGCCGGCGCAGGTCGCCGGCTGGCGCAAGCTCACCGATGCGGTGCATGCGCGCGGCGGCCGCATCGTGCTGCAGATCATGCATGCCGGCCGCATCGGCAGCCGCCACGTCAAGGGCGACGGCGTCGATACCGTGGCGCCGTCGGCGATCCGCGCCGCGGGCGAGGTGTTCACCGACAGCGCCGGCATGCAGCCCTACGACATGCCGCGCGCGCTGGGCACCGACGAGGTGCGCGCGGTGGTGGGCGAGCACCGCCAGGCGGCGATCAATGCCCGCGAGGCCGGCTTCGACGGCGTCGAACTGCACTGCACCAGCGGCTACCTGCCGATGCAGTTCATGTGCAGCGGCACCAATCTGCGTACGGACGAATACGGCGGCAGTGCCGCCAACCGGGTGCGTTTCGCGGTGGAATGCCTGCAGGCGATGGCGGACGCGATCGGTGCGGGCCGGGTGGGCCTGCGCTTCAATCCGGGCAACACCTACAACGACACCCGCGACGGCGATCCGGCGGAAACGCACGCTGAACTGGCGCGGCGCGCAGCCTGTCTCGGACTCGCCTACGCGCATGTGATGCGGGCGCCGGTGCCGGGGATCGACGCCTTCGCCCTGGCGCGCGCCGCCTTCGGCCGCGGCCTGATCCTCAACGACGGCTTCGACGGCGCGTCCGCCGAAGCGGCGCTCGCCGGCGGCGCGGGCGAGGCAGTGTCCTTCGCGCGCCATTACATCGGCAACCCGGATCTGGTCGGCCGCCTGAAACACGGCCTGGCGCTGGCCGGCTTCGACCGCAGGACGCTGTATACGCCCGGCGCGCAAGGCTATACCGACTATCCTGCCGCCGAAGGGGTGAGCGCGTGATCTACTGGGAAGACGTGACCCTGGACTCGCCGAGCGAGTCGACGGTGAGCTATCTGCTGACGGCTGAGAACATCAAGGGCTTTGCTGCCGAGTGGGATCCGTTTCCGCCTCATGTGGACGAGGCGGCTGCGGCGAAATCCCCGATCGGGCAGCTGTTTGCCGCGGGCGTGCATCTGCTGTCGATCGCGATCCGGCTCAGCCATACGATCGTGCATGAGGAAACGGCCTCGATCGCCGGACGCGGCTGGGATCGGCTGCGCTTTCACCGGCCCGGCGTGGCGGGCGACGAATTGCGGGTGCGCGTGACCCATATCGACCGCCAGCCCGGCAGCCGGCCCGAACGCGGCTTGCTGGTATCCCGCTTCGAGCTTTTCAACCAGCGGGGAGAGACGCTCGTGAGCTTCGACAACAACGTGGTGATGCTGCGCCGCGATGCAGTGGCCGCCTGACGGCCCGCTGCCCGAACATTCGTTTGCAAGGAGAACGCTTTGAAGATTCTTGTCCCGGTGAAGCGGGTCGTCGATTACAACGTGAAGGTGCGGGTCAAGTCCGACCACAGTGGGGTCGAACTGGCAGGCGTGAAGATGTCGATCAACCCCTTCGACGAGATCGCCGTCGAGGAAGCCGTGCGCCTGCGTGAAGCGGGTACCGCGACCGAAGTGGTGGCGGTGAGCTGCGGTACGGCGGCGTCGCAGGAAACCCTGCGCGCTGCGCTGGCGATGGGCGCGGATCGTGCCATCCTGGTCGAGACCGATGTCGAGTTGCAGCCGCTGGCGGTGGCCAGGCTGCTGCAGGCGGTGGCCGGACGCGAGCAGCCGCAACTGGTGATCTGCGGCAAGCAGGCGATCGACGACGATGCCAACCAGACCGGCCAGATGCTGGCGGCGCTGATGGGCTGGCCGCAGGCCACGTTCGCCTCGAAGCTGGTGATCGGCACCGGAACGGCGAGCGTCACGCGCGAGGTCGATGGTGGCCTGGAAACCGTCGAGTTGAAGCTGCCGGCGCTGGTTACCGCCGACCTGCGCCTGAACGAGCCGCGCTACGCCACGCTGCCCAACATCATGAAGGCGAAGAAGAAGCCACTCGACGTGCTGCCGGCGGCCGAGCTCGGGGTCGATGTCGCGCCACGCCTGCGTCATGTGCGCCATGCCGAACCGGCGGCGCGCAAGGGCGGAGTGAAGGTGGCCGACGTGGCCGAACTGGTGAACAAGCTTCGCAACGAAGCGAAGGTGATCTGAGGCGGATGATGAAGACACTGGTCATTGCGGAACATGACAACGGCCGTCTGGCGACGGCGAGCCTCAATGCGGTGACGGCGGCGGTGCGCTTCGGCGGCACGGTCGACGTGCTGGTCGCCGGCCACGCCTGCGATGCGGCCGTGGCGCAGGCCCGGGCGGTGGCGGGGGTGGCGCGGGTGCTCAAGGTGGATGCGGCGCACTATGCCGAACCGCTGGCCGAGAACCTGGCGGTGCTGGTGCAGCGCGTGGCGACCGAAGGCGGCTACCGCGCGGTGCTTGCGGGAGCGTCCAGTTTCGGCAAGAATCTCGCCCCCCGGGTGGCGGCCCTGCTCGATGTGGCGGCGGTTTCGGACGTGGTCGGGATTTCGGCGCCCGGCCGCTACGAGCGGCCGATCTACGCCGGCAATGTGATGGTGACGGTCGAGTCGGACCAGGTGCTCGACGTGCTGACGGTACGCAGCACCGCCTTCGATGCGGCCGGCAGCGGCGGCAGCGCGGCGGTGGAGGAGATCGCCGCTGGCCCCGATCTGGCGCTGTCCCGCGTCGTCGGGCGCGAGCTGAGCAAGTCCGAGCGGCCGGAACTCGGCACCGCGGCGGTCGTCGTATCGGGTGGACGCGGGCTCGGCAGCGGCGAAAACTACCATCGCGTCCTCGATCCGCTGGCCGACACGCTCGGTGCCGCGCTGGGCGCATCGCGGGCGGCGGTCGACGCGGGTTTCGTGCCCAACGACTACCAGGTGGGCCAGACGGGCAAGATCGTCGCCCCCGGTCTGTACGTCGCCGTGGGCATCTCGGGCGCCATCCAACACCTGGCCGGCATGAAGGATTCGAAGGTGATCGTCGCGATCAACAAGGATCCGGATGCGCCGATCTTCCAGATTGCGGATTACGGACTGGTTGCCGACCTGTTCGAGGCCGTGCCCGCGTTGACGTCGAGCGTGGCGGCGACCTGAGGCGGCAGGCCTTCCGGCTGCCGGTGTGAAACTGAAGGGGAAGGGTTTTGAGCGACATTGAACTGGGACTGCCGGAATACGATGCGATCGTTTCGGCACTTTACGATGCGTCGCTCGACAGCCGGCGCTGGGGCGAGGCGCTGGAGCTGTTCCGCGTGCTGTTCCAGGCCAACTACGCGACCCTGATCCTGCGCAGCCCGGAAGAGGGCAACCTCGGGATGATGATCGCCGTGGGCGTGGAAGGGGGCGACAAGGTCACCTACCTGCCTTATGGCCATTCGATGACGCCTTTCGCCAACCAGCCCGCCGACAAGGTCTTCCTGATGCAGGACCTGATGACCGAGGCGGAGTGGCGGCGGACGGCCTACTACCAGCACTGGTGCGAGCCGGTCGATGTGTTCCACGTCATGGGCGTCGACATCTCGACGCCGGACGCGGGCAAGCTGCGCTTCCGCCTCACGCGCCCGGAGTCCGCGCCCCGTTTCAGCGATCTTGACCGCAAGCGCTGCGAGGCGCTGCTGCCGCACCTGCGGCGGGCGCTGCACATCCACAACCTGCTCGACCGCAGCGAATCGCTCGGCTCGCTCTATTCGCAGGCCATCGGGCGCCTGTCGGTGGGCACCATCGTGCTCGACGACAGCGGCCGGGTACTGGAGCAGAACCTGATCGCGCGCGAACTGCTGGAAGCCAGCGACGGCCTGAAGCTGGTCGGCGGCAAGCTCGAAGCCTCCTACCCGAGCGACAACCGCGAACTCCAGACCTTGATCCGCAATGCCTTCGTGCGCCAGCGCCCCGGCGGCAGCGATGCGCTGATGGCGGCGGCGTCGGCGATGTCGGTGTCGCGGCCGTCGGGGCAGGTCAGCCTGGGCGTGGTGGTCGAGCCGGTGCCGTCCCAGGAATGGGCCGAAGGCAAGGGCCAGCCGTCGGTGCTGGTCTATATCCGCGATGCCACCGGCAAGTTGCTGGCGAGCACGGCGGCGGCGAAGCAGCTCTTCAACCTGACGCCGGCCGAAACCGCGCTGGCGATGGAACTGGCCAACGGCCTGTCGCTCGAAGAGGCGGCCGAGGAGCTGAACATCCGGCGCAATACCGCACGCGCGCATCTGCGCTCGATCTTCTCCAAGACCGGCGTGCGCCGCCAGACCGAACTGGTCCGCATCATGCTCAACAGCGTCGCCGCGCTCAGCCACAAGCAGTAGCAAGGCGCAAAGGGACGAAAAGCCGCCGGCTTGCCGGCAGCCGTCTTGCGGCGGCCCGCCGGTGCTTACTCGCCGTTCTGCCGTGGCGCCGGTTCGGCGTAGGTGCCGACGCCGACCAGATACTGCCCGACGCGCACGACGTAAGTGCGCTTGCCTTCGTTCTTGAGGGTCAGCGGGTTGCGGAAGGTGTAGCGGATTTCGCCTTCGCCCTTGTCGCGGGCGATGTCGATCATGTCCTTGACGAAGCGGCGGCCGCTCACCGGATCGACCAGTTCGGTGGCCTTGCGCCCGATCAGCCGCGGCTGGCCGCCGTGTGCGTGCATGATCCCGTCGTCGAGGCCGATCACGAAGACGTAGAGGTCGTCCTGGACGAAGCCGCCGTTCAGGCTGTTGAAGCGGGCGAAGGCGTCCTCGCCGCTGACCTTGAGGGTGTGCACCGCGCGCCAGGCAAGCGATTTCGCCAGTTCGAAGCTGGGGTGCGGCGCGTAGTAGCCGATCACCAGGATGTGGTCGCCGACCCGGCGCCAGGAGGCGATCTTGGTTTCGTTGATGCCGCGGACGGGGTTGCTCCAGCGGTATTCGATCTGGCCGGCAGGCCGGGCCTTGGCGCTTTCGATCATGTCGCGGAAGAAGAGGCGGCCGTCCGAGTCGGCAACGCCGGCCACGTTGCGGCCGATCAGCGTGGTCGAGCTGCCGCCGCTGGCGAGGAAGTTGCCCCGGGTGTCGAGCACATACACGTACAGCTCGCCATCGACGAATTCGCCCGCGCGGCTGAAGCCGGCCATGGCCTGGTCGCCATGCGCGCGCAGATAGGCTTCGGCCTGGTCGAGCAGTGCCTGCGCCTTGGCCGCATCGCTGCTGGCCGCCTGGGTAGCCGGGGCGGTGGCGTCCGCGGCGTGCAGCGGGCCTGCCAGCAGGGCGCAGCCCAGGCTCACGGCGGCGGCGAGGGTCTTGAACGGTGTCATGGAACGAATCCTCGGTATGGACTTGGCGTCCTGCGATTGTAGGTTCAAGGCATCGGCCCGGTCTTAGTCCGCCTGGACGATGCCGGCGCGGGAGGGCGGCGCCGATACTGCCCTCGTCTTTTGCACCCCTCGCGGGCATCTTCGGGAGTGATTCGTGACCATTACCGTCGTCACCGGCTCGGCCTCTGGCATTGGCGCAGCCGTCAGCAAGCAACTCGAGCGCGCGGGGCACCGCGTCGTCGGCATCGACCGCCAGAACGCCGACATCGTCGCCGACCTGTCGACTGCAGCGGGGCGCAAGGCCGCGGTCGACGCCGCGCTGGCGGCCTGCGGCGGCGTGCTCGACGGCCTGGTGTGCTGCGCCGGGCTGGGGCCGACCGCGCCGTCCAGCGGCATGATCGTGGGTGTGAACTACTTCGGCATGACCGAACTGGTCGAAGGCCTGGAAGGGGCGCTGTCGCGCGGCAGCAAGCCGGCGATCCTGCTGATCGGTTCGGTGGCGTCCGTCCATGGCGTCGACAAGCTGCCGATGGTGGCGGCCATGCTGGCCGGCGACGAGGCGGGCGCCATCGCCCAGGCCGACGGGATGGCCGTTCCGCAGGCCGCTTATGCCGGTTCCAAGTACGCGGTCACGGTATTCGCCCGCAGGAAGGCGGTCGAGCTGGGGCCGCAAGGCATCCGCATCAACGTGCTTGCACCCGGCGCGGTCGAGACGCCGCTGTTCGCCGCCTCGCTGGCCGATGCGCGCTATGGTGAGGCGACGCGCAAGTTCGTGGCCCCGCTCGGGCGCCCCGGCAGGCCGGACGAAATCGCCGGCGTCGTCGAGTTTCTGCAGTCGGAGCGGGCCAGTTTCGTGCATGGCACCGTCGTCTTCGTCGATGGCGGCATGGACGCGATGACGCGCGCCGATCGCTTCTGAGCACTCCGGCATTTCCGCTGGCTGTACCCGAACCGGCCCGTCGCGGCCGGCTTTGTGTTGACTGGATCCGTGTCGCCGGGCGGCCGCCGCATGGTCCGAACCGACGATGACGGCGCGGGGCCGGCAGCTAGACTGGCGCGATTACCGTCCTGGAGTGGCACGATGAACAAAGTGGCTTTCATTACCGGCGCCAGCCGCGGCATCGGCCGCGAGACGGCGCTGGCTTTCGCCCGTGCAGGCTTCGACGTGGCGATCAGCGCGCGGACGCTGGAGGAAGGCGAGACGCATGCCCACGCGCTGACCCATGCCGATGGCCGTCCGCTCGCGGGCAGTCTCGCCGCCACCGCGGAGGCGGTGCGTGCCCTGGGGGGCGAGGCATGCACGGTGCGCATGGACCTGCTCGACGAGCGTTCGGTGCGCGATGCGGCCGCTGCGGTGCTGGAGCGCTTCGGCCGCATCGACGTGCTGGTCAATAATGCGATCTACCAGGGCGCGGACCTCAATGCGCCCTTCCTGGCGCTGGACGTCGATGGTCTGCAGCGCGTGTTCCAGGGTTACGTCGTGGCACCGGTGGTACTGACGCAATGCCTGCTGCCGGCGATGCTGGCCCAGGGGGGCGGCACGATCATCAACGTCACTTCCGGGGCCGGCGAGAGCGATCCGCCGGTGGCCGCAGGCAAGGGCGGCTGGGGCTATGCCTACGGCGCCGGCAAGGCGGCGGTGTCGCGCCTGTCCGGGGTGCTGGCGGCGGAGTTCGGCGAACAGGGCATCCGCGCCTATACGGTGAATCCGGGGGTGGTGGCGACCGAAGCGCTGCACGCGACCATCGGCGACAAGGGCATCGTCGCCTTGCGCAACGGGGTGGCGCCGCCGGAGGTGCCGGCTGCCGTGCTGTGCTGGCTGGCCACCGCGCCGGAGGCGGCCGGTTTCCAGCGCCGCAGCATCCAGGCCCAGCCCTTCGCCCTCGAGCACGGCATCGTGCCCGACTGGCGCGAACCGGCTGCCGGGCTCGCCTGAGCCGGCCGCCGTCTTGAAAGAGGAGTATCGCTTTTCATGAGCATC